>NZ_JBJDOA010000001.1:424685-583098 GCF_044900785.1 Pseudomonas sp. NPDC087358 | reverse complement strand
ATTGCTAAGTGGCAATCACGCACACATCCGGCGTTGGCGTTTACAGCAGTCCCTTGGGCGGACCTATGAACGACGCGTCGATCTTCTGGAAAGCCGCTCGCTTTCTGGAGAAGAGAAGAAGCTGCTGGCGGAATACCTCCGCGAGCGGGACGATAGTTAACGTATCGATGGTAAATCCGATCGATTTACCTTAGGAGCACAGCATGACCAACAAAATCATTCTTGCACTCGAAGCAGAGCAGATGACCAAAGAGATCCCTCCCTTTGCCCCGGGCGACACCATTGTCGTTCAGGTGAAAGTGAAGGAAGGCGACCGTTCGCGTCTGCAAGCGTTCGAAGGCGTCGTAATTGCCAAGCGTAACCGTGGTGTGAACAGTGCTTTCACTGTTCGTAAAATCTCCAACGGTGTTGGCGTTGAGCGTACTTTCCAGACCTACAGCCCGCAAATCGACAGCATGGCTGTGAAACGTCGCGGTGACGTTCGCAAAGCCAAGCTGTACTACCTGCGTGACCTGTCCGGTAAAGCAGCTCGCATCAAGGAAAAACTGGTTTAATCCCAGTCTTCCGATGCAAAAAAAGCAGCCCTCGGGCTGCTTTTTTGTTGCCTGCGATTTGTGGGTGATGGGGCCCTGCACAGAAAATCGGTATCGAATGTAAGATGCGTGCAGCCCTCAGACAGCTAAGGAAATCAGTTCTACATGCCCGCCATAGACCACCCGATGATCGACCGCTTCCTCGATGCCCTGTGGCTGGAAAAAGGCCTGTCGGACAACACCCGCGAGTCGTACCGCAGTGACCTGACGCTGTTCAACGGCTGGCTGCAGGAGCGGGGCATTGACCTGATGACCATTGGCCGGGAAGTCATTTTCGATCATCTGGCCTGGCGCGTAGATAACGGCTATAAAGCGCGGTCGACCGCGCGGCTGTTGTCCGGTGTGCGTGGTTTTTATCGTTATCTGCTGCGCGAAAAACTGATATCGGTTGATCCGACCTTGCAGGTGGACATGCCGCAGCTGGGCAAGCCGTTGCCCAAGTCCCTGTCCGAGGCCGACGTCGAGGCATTGCTCGCAGCTCCCGATCTGAGCGAGGCGATTGGCCAACGCGATCGCGCAATGCTGGAAGTGCTTTACGCCTGCGGCCTGCGTGTGACCGAGCTGGTGAGTCTGACGCTGGAGCAGGTCAATCTGCGTCAAGGCGTGTTGCGCGTCATGGGCAAAGGCAGCAAGGAGCGGCTGGTGCCGATGGGCGAGGAGGCCATCGTCTGGGTGGAGCGTTACATGCGCGATGCCCGCCAGGAGATATTGAGCGGCCGTCCCAGCGATGTACTGTTTCCCAGTCTGCGCGGCGAGCAAATGACCCGGCAGACCTTCTGGCACCGCATCAAGCTTCAGGCCAGGGTCGCAGGCATTGGCAAATCGCTGTCGCCACACACCTTGCGCCATGCCTTCGCCACCCATTTGCTCAATCATGGCGCCGATCTTCGAGTGGTGCAGATGCTGCTGGGGCATAGCGACTTGTCCACCACACAGATCTACACCCACGTCGCCAGGGCTCGCCTGCAGGACCTGCACGCCAGGCACCATCCGCGAGGGTGAGGGCGGGCAGCAATTTACGACGTGTCTTACATCAGTCGGCGTCGGCCTTGGGAGCCTTATGTGATAGGCTTTGCCGGTTTCGCAGATCGGAGCCCAGAAAACTTCCCGGTACGCCCGCGTCCGCCGTTTTCATTTCCGCCCGACTGCCCACCGCCCGAGGAGTATTCATGCGCGTGACTCGTTTTATCGGTGCTGCCGTTGTAGCCCTGGCAAGTACCTTCAGCCTGTTTGCCCACGCTGATGAAGCGTCCGACAAGGCCATTCGCAAGACCCTGGAAACGCTCAACCTGGAAATCCCGGTCGAAAGCATCTCCAGCAGCCCGCTCAATGGTTTGTACGAGGTCAATCTCAAAGGCGGCCGTGTGCTCTATGCCAGCGCCGATGGTCAATTCGTCATGCAGGGCAACCTGTATCAGATCCAGGGCGGCAAGCCGGTCAACCTGACCGAGAAAGTCGAACGCCTGGCAATCTCGAAAACCATCAACGGCATTCCGACGGCCGAGATGGTCGTCTATCCCGCCATCGGCGAGACCAAATCCCATATCACCGTCTTCACCGACACGACCTGTCCGTACTGCCACAAGCTGCACGAGGAAGTGCCTGAGCTGAACAAGCGCGGCATCGAAGTGCGTTATGTGGCGTTCCCGCGTCAGGGCCTGGGCTCGCCGGGTGACGAACAGCTGCAGGCAGTCTGGTGCTCCAAGGACCGCCGTGACGCCATGGACCGCATGGTCGACGGCAAGAACATCAAGGCGCCAAAGTGCGACAACCCGGTCACTCGGCAATTCGAGATCGGTCAGTCGATTGGCGTGAACGGCACGCCGGCCATCGTTCTGGCCGACGGTCAGCTGATTCCGGGCTATCAGCCTGCGCCGCAAGTCGCCAAACTGGCACTCAGCGCCAAGTAATCCTGTGGGTAGCAGCCTGCGCTGCGACCCCCATTGAAGCCTCGGAATCTGCCGATGCTTCATCAATGCGAGCCGCAATTCACTGCGGTTGTTTCCACGGCCGGCCTCGCGTCGGCCGTTTTATGGGGAGTTCATAGTGAAACCGGTCAAAGTAGGCATCTGTGGGCTGGGTACTGTCGGTGGCGGTACCTTCAATGTGCTAAAGCGTAACGCCGAGGAAATTGCCCGCCGTGCCGGGCGTGGAATCGAAGTCGCGCAAATTGCCGTGCGCACGCCAAACCCCAATTGCCAGATTACCGGTACCCCGACCACGACCGACGTTTTCGACGTGGCCAGTAACCCCGAGATCGACATCGTCATCGAGCTGATCGGCGGCTACACCATCGCTCGCGAACTGGTGCTCAAGGCCATCGAAAACGGCAAGCATGTGGTCACGGCCAACAAGGCGCTGATCGCGGTTCACGGCAACGAAATCTTCGCCAAGGCTCGTGAGAAGGGGGTCATTGTGGCCTTCGAAGCTGCGGTGGCCGGGGGTATTCCGGTGATCAAGGCGATTCGCGAAGGCCTCTCGGCCAACCGCATCAACTGGGTCGCGGGCATCATCAACGGGACCGGCAACTTCATCCTGACCGAGATGCGCGAAAAGGGCCGCACCTTCCCCGACGTGCTGGCCGAGGCCCAGGCACTGGGTTACGCCGAAGCCGATCCGACCTTCGACGTCGAGGGCATCGATGCGGCGCACAAGCTGACCATTCTGGCCTCCATCGCGTTTGGCATTCCCCTGCAGTTCGACAAGGCCTACACCGAAGGCATCACCAAGCTGACCACCGCTGACGTCAACTATGCCGAAGCGCTGGGTTATCGCATCAAGCATCTGGGCGTTGCGCGCAGCACCGCAGCCGGCATCGAGTTGCGCGTGCACCCGACGCTGATCCCTGCCGATCGTCTGATCGCCAACGTCAACGGTGTGATGAACGCTGTGATGGTCAATGGCGACGCAGCCGGCTCGACGCTTTTCTATGGCGCGGGCGCAGGCATGGAGCCGACCGCATCGTCGGTGGTTGCCGACCTGGTTGATGTCGTGCGTGCCTTGACCACCGACCCGGAAAACCGCGTACCGCACCTGGCCTTCCAGCCGGACTCGCTGTCGGCCCATCCGATCCTGCCGATCGAGGCCTGTGAGAGCGCCTATTACCTGCGCATTCAGGCCAAGGACCACCCCGGTGTGCTGGCGCAGGTTGCCAGCATCCTCTCAGAACGCGGGATCAACATCGAATCGATCATGCAGAAGGAAGTCGAGGAGCATGACGGTCTGGTGCCGATGATTCTGCTGACCCATCGCGTGGTCGAGCAGCGCATGAATGACGCCATCCGGGCGCTGGAAGCGCTGCAGGATGTGGCCGGACCGGTTGTCCGCATTCGCGTCGAGCATCTGAACTGACAGCAGCCACAGCCTCAAGCGGCAAGCTGCAAGCTGCAAGTAAGAGCAAAATCACATCGCGGTGAGCTTCGGGCCGCGAGTTGCAGGTAAAGGCGAACCGCTTTGACTTGCAGCTTGTCACTTGAAGCTTGCGGCCAAACCGAAGGTTTGAAAAATGCGCTATATCAGTACCCGTGGCCAGGCACCGGCCCTGAATTTCGAAGACGTGCTGCTGACCGGCCTCGCCAGCGATGGCGGTCTGTACGTTCCGGAAAACCTGCCGCGTTTCACCCAGGAAGAAATCGCTTCCTGGGCGGGCCTGCCCTATCACGAGCTGGCGTTCCGGGTCATGCGCCCGTTCGTCACCGGCAGCATTCCGGACGCGGATTTCAAGAAGATTCTCGAAGAGACATACGGCGTTTTCGCCCACAGTGCCGTTGCCCCGCTGCGTCAGTTGAACGGCAACGAATGGGTCATGGAGCTGTTCCACGGCCCGACCCTGGCGTTCAAGGATTTCGCCCTGCAACTGCTCGGTCGTCTGCTCGATTACGTGCTGGAAAAGCGCGGCGAACGCGTGGTGATCATCGGCGCCACGTCCGGCGATACCGGTTCGGCGGCTATTGAAGGCTGCCGTCGTTGCGACAACGTCGACATCTTCATCCTGCACCCGAACAACCGCGTATCGGACGTTCAGCGCCGGCAGATGACCACCATCTTCGGCGACAACATCCACAACATCGCCATCGAAGGCAACTTCGACGACTGCCAGGAAATGGTCAAGAACAGCTTCGCTGACCAGGCTTTCCTCAAGGGCACGCGTCTGGTGGCGGTGAACTCGATCAACTGGGCGCGGATCATGGCCCAGATCGTCTACTACTTCCACGCAGCGCTGCAGCTGGGCGGTCCTGCGCGCTCCGTCGCGTTCTCGGTGCCGACCGGCAACTTCGGCGACATCTTTGCCGGTTACCTGGCCCGCAACATGGGCCTGCCGATCAGCCAGCTGATCGTGGCAACCAACCGCAACGACATCCTGCACCGCTTCATGAGCGGCAATCAGTACGTCAAGGAAACCCTGCACGCCACGCTGTCGCCGTCCATGGACATCATGGTCTCGTCGAACTTCGAGCGTCTGTTGTTCGACATGCATGGTCGCAACGGCGGCGCGATCGCTGCCCTGATGGACAACTTCAAGCAGGGCGGCGGCTTCAGCGTCGACGAAGAGCGCTGGACCGAAACCCGCAAGCTGTTCGACTCGTTGGCGGTCAGTGATGAGCAAACCTGCGAAACCATCGCACAGGTGTTCGCCAGCACCGGTGAATTGCTCGATCCGCACACGGCCATCGGCGTCAAGGCGGCGCGTGACTGCCGCCGCAACCTGGACACACCGATGGTGATTCTGGGTACCGCGCATCCGGTCAAGTTTCCGGAAGCCGTGCAGAAAGCCGGTGTAGGAAAAGCGCTTGAGCTGCCTGCACATTTGTCTGATTTGTTCGAGCGTGACGAACGCTGCACCGTTTTGCCAAACGACCTCAAAGCCATGCAGGCCTTCGTCAGCCAGCACGGCAATCGTGGCAAGCCGCTTTAACAGTATCGCCATGTAACAACTTAAGGCCCGCTCCCCAGCGGGCCTTCTGGTTTCTGCATGCCACACTTGCGAAGTATTTTTTCAATTTCGCGGATAAACCAGTGGCTGTACAACCCTTGAAGATGAGCGCTGAACCTGTGCTCATCAACCTCAGAATTTTCAGATATGCGCTCTGTGCATCGTTGTTGCTGGCGTGTCTGTGCAGCCAGTACGGTCATGCGGCGCAAAGCCTGCCGTTTGGCCTCGGGCCTCCCTTCATAAGCCAGCAAGCCCTGGTTCTCGACGCTGCCGATCGCCAGTGGCTGGACCAGCGCCAGGTGCTACGGGTCGGCATTGCCATCGCCGATTACGAGCCCATCGACATCACCAGCGACCGCAATCGCTATCAGGGCCTGAGCGCCGATTACCTGAGCCTGATCAGTGCAAAGCTGTCGACGCCGGTGCGGGTTTCCGCCTTTGCCGAGCGCGAACAGGCTGTCGCTGCCTTGCTGGCGGGGGACATCGACTTGCTGACCAGCGCCAATGGTTATGAGCGAGGCGTGCCGGGTCTGGCCTTTACCCGCGATTACCTGCCGGACCGCGCCGCAGTGGTCGGACGGGCCGATGACGCCAGTCTGTCGACCGCGCTGACAGGCAAACGGGTGGCGTTGCTCGATGGTTATGCCGACGCCCAGGTGGTGCATCGGCTGTATCCAGACAGCGAGATCATCCTGGCGCCCACGCTGTTCAGCGCGATGGAAGCGCTGGCACAAGGCGATGTCGACGCTTTCATCGGCAACGAGGTCATCGTTCGTTCCTACAATGCCCTGCGGCCTTTCCTGAGATTACAGATCAAATTCGACAGCCTGCTGCCGCCGACAGGCTTCTCGTTCGCCTTGCGCAAAGCCGACACCCGCCTGCTGGCACTGTTCGAGCGCTCGCTGGGCGATTTCGATGAGTCGCTCAGCCGGGAAATCCAGGGGCGTTGGACGATGGGCCTGGGGGTCGATGTCGCAGGCCAGCGGATCCACCTCACTGCAGCCGAGAAACTGTGGGTTCGCCGGCATTCGCAGGTGGTTGTGGCGTCCACCCAGCATCCGCCCTACATCTACAAGGACGCCAGCGATCGCTGGGTAGGGCTCACTGTCGATGTGCTCAACCGCATTTCGCGCATGACCGGACTGACCTTCGTGCATCAGGTCATGCCTTCTACGCAAGCGGCGTTGGAGGCGTTGAGCGCAGGCTCGGCCGATATGAACACCACCCTGGCCGAGAGTCCGGAGCGCAAGGCCCTGCTGGATTTCACCTATGCTTTCGGCGGCAATAACTGGGTGTACGTGGTGCGCTCGGACCGCTCGTCAGACATCAGTCTGGCGCAAATGGCCGGCAAGGTTCTGGCGCTGCCCGCGCGGCATGCGCTGCTGGAATTCATCAAGACCCACTATCCAGAGGTCCAGCTACGTCTGGTGCCCACCTACGACGATGCCCGTGCGCTGGTGGAAAACGGTCAGGCCGACGCCACCATCCAGAACGAGGCAGGCGCCTGGTTGTATCCGCCGGGACGACTGAAGGTCGGTCGCAGCGTAGAGGGCAAATGGTCGCCAGACCGTTTTTCAGTGATCAAGACCGAGCCCCAGTTACTGAGCATTCTGAACAAGGCGCTCGATGAATTCCCCGTGGCGGAAATGCGCGCCATCCGCATGAAATGGCTGGGGGCGGTCATTTCGCAACCCTCTCTGTGGCAGCGTATTCCGTCCTGGATTTACTGGATGGTTGCGGTGGCGCTGCTGCTGGGGCTGGTGTCCCTGAGCTGGAACAGCCGGCTGAACCACCAAATCCGCCAGCGCCAGCGTGCAGAACAGCAGCTCAGTGATCAGTTGGCGTTCAAGCGCGCACTGCTCGACGGCATCCCCATCCCCATCTATGTGCGTGACCTCAAGGGGCGGCTGATCTCCTGCAACCGCAGCTATGAGGAAAGCTTCGGCATCAGTTACGAGCAGATGAACGGCCGGCGACTGATCGACGTCGACCTGATTCCCCACGACATCGCCGAGCAGATGCACACGGACTACATGACACTGCTGCAGACGCAGAAGCCGGTATTCGCCGATCGCAGCATGATGCTCGCTGGCCGGCACATCGATGCCTGGCAATGGACCGTTCCTTTCTATCGCGCCGACGGTGTTCTCCAGGGATTGTTGGGGGGCTGGATCGATATCACCGAGCGCAAGCACCTGGAGCGCGAGTTGACGCTGGCCCGCCAGCAAGCGGAGCAGGCACACCAGGCCAAGAGCCGGTTTCTGGCGACCATGAGTCAAGACATTTGCACGCCGATGGGGGTCATTATCGGCCTGCTGCAACTGGAACGTGAGCGCGCCGTGCAGCGCGGTGAGGTGCCGTCCGAAGGGCTTGAGGCGGCCCATCGCGCGGCCCGCGAGCTGGTCGATCTGGTCGGCGAGAATCTGGATCTGGCGGGGATCGAGTCGGGGGCCTTGCAATCATCGACGCCAACCACGCCCTGAGGCCACCTGCGGTCAGACGACTGAAATTCCCCCTGTCACAATCAGCAGGCATGCTCCAGTCATCAGGTCGGCGCGGTCATGCCATCGACGTGGAAAAAGAACTTTCCGGCTACCTCGATGGTCATTGATAAGCACCTTTGCATTCAAACTGTTGAGTGGTGAACCAGATGGAAAATATCAGCTTACTGCTAAGCGAAGCACTGGCACCGTATCAGGCGAGCCTGGGAGCTGCCGGGGTGAATGGCGAGCGTCTGGTGACGCTGAAAAATGCAGCCGGTGCGATCGTGATCGAACGTGTCTATTCCGCTGCCCAGTTGTGTGACAAGCGCCAGTTGACCGATGTGGTTGACGGGCTTCACCGTGATTTGATGGTCGCCGAGGGGCGTATCGAGCCCTGCGTCATCGCCGCCATGCGCAATGCTTCACAAGCCGGCACGTACACCACCGGTCGGGCTTTTGTCTGATCGCCGGGGAACCTTATTGATGATTTAGGCTCCTATGCAGTACGGCAGGCGCAGGCATTGTGCTCCGGTGTTTATGTTGCCTGCCGTACGGGTCCAAGATGGGCCACGGTTGACCCCGAGTAGTCTCCCCGCTGCTCGGGGTTTCTTTTTGCCTGGCGTTTCTCAATGCTCGGGTTCGTCGAAAAATGTCTGCGCGTCATGCAGGTATTCCTCTTTCTTGACCATCCACTCTGCATAGAAACCGATCAGTCGGGTGACGCGCAGCACGCGCATTTCGCGATTGATGATGTCCATGGCGGCGCGGCCCTTGTCGTTTTTCGAGCAGCCGATATGGGCGAACTGATACTTGGGGGCGTCCTTGACCGGGAAGAACTCCAGTTCATTGAGCGGGATGCCTTGCTGCTGCGCGTGAAACCGCGCCTCCGGCCAGTAGCTGACGATCGCCTGAAAGCGGTCCAGCCGTTCCATCTGCAACATGCTGCCCACCGCGGCATTGCCGTAATGCAGGACCAGGTTCTGCGGCCGGCTCGTCTGCCGGATGATCTTGTCGATCACCGGCCCATAACTGCGCTCGCCAACGATGCCGACCTTGACCGTGTCGCTGGCCAGCAGCGCGGTCAGGTCCAGATGGCCGTCGCCGGTCACAAAGGGCTCAAACAACCCATGGTTGCTGCGCTCGATGGTGACGCCGTTGCCCGGCGTGGCATAGGTGGGAATCGAGAACAGAATCGTCTTGTCACGCTCGGCAGTCCACAACAGGGTCGGGTCGCAGGCAAAGCCGTCCGGGTCCTGGAGGATCTGTGTTCCACGGGCGCGGTTGACGTGCATGATCTGGTGGTCGTATTCCGGCATGCGCGCAATCAGTTCGGGCATCAGCTTGTCGATGGCCCCCTGACCGGTTTGCGGACCGGCGAAAATCGTCAGCGGTGGAAAATCACGCAGTACCCAGGTCAGGGTTTCCCTGTCTTGCGCGCTTACGGGCGTGATGCCCCATGCCGATGTGAGCAGCAGGGCCGCAAGGGCGGCTTTGCGCAGACGCGTGTAACGATTGACCATCCGTCGATATGTATCCCGAGAAGACTGACTGGGGCCGAAATCGACCCGGCCAGGACCACTGTGGTCTGACTGGACAACGGGCCGCTCTGTGTACTTCATGTAGAGGGTCTCGCAGTAAGGTATCGGCGTTGTGGATCATTTGTTTAACACTCGTCACCTTTGGATGAGTAAAGCAGCACGGCGATTGTCCGGCACAGCAATTTGCACCGTTGGCCCATCGGTCATCGAGATTCGTCGTTCCGGGCACTTGCATCGGTTAGACTTGGCGCCTTTCCTGTCTTTAGAAGCCCGTTCATGGCCCAGCCGTCCACGACCTACAAATTCGAACTCAATCTCACCGACCTTGACCGCTCGGTGTACGAGAGCGTCAAACAGACCATCGCCCGACACCCGTCGGAGACCGAAGAACGCATGACCGTGCGCCTGCTGGCCTATGCGTTCTGGTACAGCGAGCACCTGTCGTTCGGCCGTGGCCTGTCGGACGTCGACGAGCCGGCATTGTGGGAAAAAAGTCTGGATGACCGCGTGTTGCACTGGATCGAAGTCGGCCAGCCGGATGCCGATCGACTGACCTGGTGTTCGCGCCGAACCGAACGCACCAGCCTGCTGGCCTACGGCAGTCTGCGGGTGTGGGAAGGCAAGGTGGTGCCCGCGGTGAAAACCCTGAAAAACGTCAACATCGCCGCCGTGCCCCAGGAAGTGCTGGAAACCCTGGCCAAGGACATGCCGCGGGTCATCAAATGGGACGTCATGATCAGCGAAGGCACCATCTTCGTCACCGATGATCGCGGCCAGCACGAAGTGCAACTGCAGTGGCTGGCGGGTGAGCGCGGCTGATCGCCGATCGCTTGCCGCACTAAACCGATCCAGCTCCATAGAAGAACCACAGCGGAACCCGCATGCGCATCGAACCACGCCAGTTGCCCGACACCCTGCCTTTTCTGGGCGATCTGCCGCCTTTGCTGACCCGCCTCTATGCCGCTCGCGGTGTGGTGTCGCAGGACGAACTGGACAAGGGGCTGGCGCGCCTGATTCCCTATCAACAGCTCAAGGGCATCGACGCTGCGGTGGATTTGCTGGTGACCGCGCTGCAGCAACGCCAGCGCATTCTCATCGTCGGCGATTTCGATGCCGACGGCGCCACCGCGAGTACCGTCGGCGTATTGGGCCTGCGCCTGCTCGGCGCTGCGCATGTCGATTATCTGGTGCCCAACCGCTTCGAGTACGGCTACGGTCTGACCCCGGAAATCGTCCAGGTCGCCCTGGAGCGCCAGCCCGATCTGCTGATGACGGTGGATAACGGCATCTCCAGTGTTGAGGGCGTGGCAGCCGCCAAGGCCGCCGGCTTGCAAGTGCTGGTCACCGATCACCACTTGCCGGGCCATGAGTTGCCCGCCGCCGATGCCATCGTCAACCCCAACCAGCCCGGCTGCACCTTCCCCAGCAAGGCGTTGGCCGGGGTTGGCGTGATGTTCTACGTGCTGATGGCCCTGCGTGCGCGTTTGCGTGAAATAGGCTGGTTCCAGGCCAACGGCCGGGTGCAGCCCAATCTGGGTGAGTTGCTCGACCTGGTGGCGCTGGGCAGCGTCGCCGACGTCGTGCCGCTGGACGCCAACAACCGCATCCTGGTGCACCAGGGCCTGATGCGTATCCGCGCAGGTCGTGCGCGGCCCGGGCTGCGCGCGATCCTGGAAGTCGCCCGGCGTGAGCCGTCGCGCATCACTTCCACCGATCTTGGCTTCATCCTCGGGCCGCGGCTCAATGCAGCGGGGCGTCTGGACGACATGAGCCTGGGCATCGAATGCCTGCTCTGTGAAGACGAGACGCTGGCACGCGAAATGGCCGTGCAGCTGGACGAGCTCAATCAGGACCGCAAATCCATCGAGCAAGGCATGCAGCGTGAAGCCCTGGCTCAGCTCAAGGACCTGCCGCTGGAGTCGATGCCGTTCGGTCTGTGCCTGTTCGAAGCCGAATGGCATCAGGGTGTGATCGGCATCCTCGCCTCGCGGCTCAAAGAGCGCTATCACCGGCCAACCATCGCTTTCGCCAGTGCTGGAGAAGGCGTGCTGAAAGGGTCGGCGCGTTCGGTGCCCGGCTTTCATATTCGGGATGCGCTAGACGCAGTCGCCGCACAGAATCCCGACTTGATCAGCAAGTTCGGCGGCCACGCCATGGCGGCCGGGCTGTCGCTGCCGGAAGCGAACTTCCCGGCGTTCGCCCAGGCCTTCGATGCCGAAGTCCGTCGTCAGCTCAATGAAGAAGACCTCACCGGACGCCTGCTGTCCGATGGCACCCTGGCCGTGGAAGAGTTTCACCTGGAGCTGGCGCGGGCGTTGCGCAACGCCGGGCCCTGGGGTCAGCATTTTCCTGAACCCTTGTTCCATGGGGTTTTCCAGCTGGTGGAGCAGCGCATTGTCGGCGAGCGGCATCTGAAGATGGTGCTCAAGACCGAATGCGGCACGGTCAGGCTCGACGGCATCGCCTTCAGCGTCGACCGCGATGTGTGGCCCAATCCCACCATTCGCTGGGTCGAGCTGGCCTACAAACTGGATCTGAACGAGTTCCGTGGCAATGAAACCGTGCAACTGATGGTGGCGCACATCTCGCCGCGCTGACCGGGCACATGCATCGCAGCAGGAACCCACGCTTGTCTTGGGTTGTCGACTAGGCTCTAGGTTCGCGAGAACAGGACCTTAACCCGACTTCAGAGGTGCCCATGAGCCTGCTGCTTGAACCCTATACCCTTCGCCAATTGACCTTGCGTAATCGCATCGCGGTATCGCCGATGTGTCAGTACTGCTGCGCCGACGGTCTGGCCAATGACTGGCACCTGGTCCACCTGGGCAGTCGTGCCGTGGGCGGCGCCGGACTGATCTTCACCGAGGCAGCAGCGGTGACCCGGGATGGCCGGATCACCCCGCAAGACCTGGGCATCTGGCACGACGAGCAGATCGAGCCGCTGCAACGCATCACCCGCTTCATCACCGCCCAAGGCGCAGTCGCCGGTATTCAACTGGCTCATGCCGGACGCAAGGCCAGCACATGGCGGCCGTGGCTGGGCAAGCATGGGAGTATTCCGGCAGATGAGGGCGGCTGGACGCCTTGGGGACCGTCAAAGATCGCCTTCGATCCGCAACACACGCCACCTACCCCTCTGGAGGACGATCAGATCCAGCAGGTGATCCAGGCATTCGTCGATGCGGCCAAACGTGCACTGACGGCCGGTTTCAAAGTTGTGGAAATTCATGCCGCGCATGGCTATCTGCTGCATCAGTTCCTGTCGCCGTTGAGCAATCAGCGCCGCGACCAATACGGCGGCTCGTTCGACAATCGCATTCGCCTGACCCTGGAAGTGGTACAGGCCGTGCGCAAGGTCTGGCCAGAAGAGCTGCCGCTGTTCGTGCGCGTGTCGGCCACCGACTGGGTGGAGGATGGCTGGAACCCTGATGAAACCGTCGAGCTGGCCAGGCGCTTGAAGACCTTGGGCGTTGACCTGATCGACGTATCGTCCGGCGGCACTGCGGCCAATGCGGAGATTCCGGTGGGCCCCGGGTATCAGACACGCTTTGCCGAGCGGGTCAAGAAAGAGGCAGGTATCGCCACCGGCACCGTGGGCATGATCACTGAACCGGCGCAGGCCGAACACATTCTGCGAACCGGTCAGGCTGACCTGATCCTGCTGGCCCGCGAGTTATTGCGCGACCCTTACTGGCCACTGCATGCCGACGACGATCTGGGTGGTCGCCAAGCGGTGTGGCCGGCGCAATACCAGCGCGCCACTCACCGTGATCAACCGATTCATGAGTCGGACTTGCGCGACTGACCCCAGTCTGAAGGACGGGCTTGCCCCGCTAGCGGCGGGGAACCCGTCGTAGAACCTGGGCCTAGGGTCTGTCTGGCACCCCGCGTCCAACGCCTTGACGACGACTGCGTCGCCGATCGCGGGCAAGCCCGCTCCCACGGCCTGCGGCCAGAATCAAAAGCCTAAAGCCCATCCGTCCCTGCGGCCAGAATCATCAGCCCAAGGCACATCCGCCCCTGCGGCCAGAATCATAAGCCCGAGGCCCATCCGTCCCAGCGGCCAGAATCACCAGCCCAAAGTCCATCCGTCCCAGCGGCCAGAATCACCAGCCCAAGGTCCACCTGTCCCTGCGGCCAGAATCACCAGCCCGAGGCCCATCCCCCCCTGCGGCGACAATCAAAGGCCGACGGCGCACAGCGTCCGGGTTGGCGTTATCACGCGGAGCGTGGGAACGATCGCGACACTCACCCTTCCAGCAGCGCCTTCACCCGTTCACCCAGGGCCGGGATGGAGAACGGCTTGGTCAGCACGTGCATGCCAGGGTCGAGCCGACTGCCGCCCAGCGCTGCGTTTTCCGCGTAGCCGGTGACGAACAGTACCTTCAGACCCGGTCGCAACGAGCGGGCGGCGTCGGCCAGCTGTCGGCCGTTCATGCCGCCCGGTAGACCCACGTCCGACACCAGAAGATCGACGTGCTGACGGGTTTGCAGGATTTGCAGCGCCACCGCGCCGCTGTCGGCCTCCAGGACGCGGTAACCCTGATCGGCCAGTACCTCGGCCATCAGCGCCCGTACCGCTGGCTCGTCATCGACCACCAGCACCGTTTCGCCGCCGGCCACATGATCGAGGGCGTCGTGCTGGCTTGGCTCGTCGCCCGGCAATTCGGCGGTTTCAGTAGACGCGGGCAGGTAAATGCAGACCTGCGAGCCGCGACCCAGGGTTGACTGGATCTGCACGCCACCACCGGACTGTCGGGCGAAGCCGTAAATCATCGAAAGCCCAAGGCCGGTGCCCATGCCGATGGGCTTGGTGGTAAAGAACGGATCGAACGCCCGCTTGACCACTTCACTGCTCATGCCGCTGCCGTTGTCGCTGACGCGCAGCGCCACATACAGACCGGCGGGAAGTTCAAGGTCCTTGGCCTGGCTGGCGTCGAGGTTCTGGTTGCTGGTTTCGATCAGCAACTGGCCGCCGTCGGGCATGGCGTCGCGAGCGTTCAGGCACAGGTTGAGCAGAGAGTTTTCCAGCTGGTGAGGGTCCACCAGTGTCGGCCACAGACCCCGCGTGGCCAGCACATCCATGGCGATGGACGGGCCGACGGTACGACGGATCAACTCGGCCATGCCGTCGATCAGGCGATCGACGTCGGTGGGTTTGGGGTCCAGGGTCTGTCGACGGGAGAACGCCAGCAGTCGATGGGTCAGGGCGGCGGCACGTCGCGACCCTTCGAGGGCGGCGTTGATGTAGCGTCCCAGATCCTCGGTTCGGCCTTTGGTGACACGATTTTTCAGCAATTCGATGTTGCCGCTGACGCCCATCAGCAGGTTGTTGAAGTCATGCGCCAGACCACCGGTGAGCTGGCCGACGGCCTCCATCTTCTGCGACTGGCGCAGGGCGTCTTCGGTGATGCGCAGGGCTTCGGAGCGCTCCTTTTCGGCAGTCATGTGCTTGCCCAGGGCGAAGATCACGCCCTCACTCGCCGCTGCGGTCCAGCCAATCCAGCGATAAGTGCCATCGTTGTGTCGGTAGCGATTTTCGAACAGGGGCAATGAGTCGTTGACGGCGTGTGCCAGCGCAGCCTCTGTGGAGCTCAGGTCATCGGGGTGCGCCAGGTCCAGTACGTGCCTGCCGATAAGATCGGCGGGCTGATAACCCAATACGGCCGACCACGCCGGGTTGACCCGGAAGAACACTCCGTTGTAATCCACCATCGCCAGCAGATCCGGGGAGATATCCCACAGGCAATCGAGCTCGGCGGTGCGTGCGGTCAGCGCTTGGGCCTGTTGTTTTTCGGTACTGATGTCTCTGGCGCTGCAATACATCTTGCCGCCTTCCGGAACCGCGACCCAGGACAGCCAGCGGTAGTCGCCATCCTTGCATCGATAGCGGTTCTCGAAATTCAGCACGGGATGGTTTTTCGCAAGTTCGGCGAAGGCGGTGTCGCTGCGCCCGGCATCGTCGGGGTGGACAAGCTGACGGAAGGTCATCGCAGCCAGCTCTTCGGCACTCCAGCCCAGCACCTGTTGCCAGGCGGGGTTACTGGACTCGAACCGGTAACCGGCGTCCATGACCGACAGCAGGTCCGGACTCACTTGCCAGGTCAGGCCCCGCTCGTGGGAACGGGCGATGACCTGCCGTTCGAGGTCGGCGATCAGGTCCAGCCGCCGCTGCTCACTGGCACGCAGTGCGCGCTGGTCCATCACCCGCTTCGTCGTTTCATTGGTCACGCAGAACAGTCCGACCACGGCGTTGTTCTCGTCGATCAATGGCGAGAATGAAAACGACCACCAGGTGCGCTCGATTTCCCCGTATCGGGCCATGGTCAGCGGCAGGTCCTGGCCCACGTAGGGAATACCGCGCATGGCGTTTTCGGCATAGGGCTGCACCTGATCCCAGACGTCCGCCCACAGCTCCTTGATCGGCGCGCCCATGGCGTTCTCGCGGCGTGGACCGAGGACCGGGGCATAGGCGTCATTGTGGAAGAACAGCTGCTCGGGGCCCCAGAGCAAGTACATCGACTCCGGCGAGTTGAGAATCAGGTTCAGATGGATTTTCAGCGCGGCTGGCCACTGCTCCATCGGCCCAAGCGCCGTCGTGCGCCAGTCTTTGTGCGTGATGGTGCGACCTGCCTCACTGTCGCCTGCGGGAAAGCCGGGGTATCTGGTCAACGAGGCAAGCTCCAATGGGGGGAGAACTGTGATCGCCGCCGGGAGGCTATTCCCCACCTTTCACATCCGCTTGAAGGGTGGTCGGAGCGAAACAAAGGGTCATTGAGATTCATACGAATGTCAAAAGCCCCCTGCGAATCCGAAGCAGCGTCAAATGGATTGACCATGGATTCTCACAGGGGTTGCACAGTGATATCAAATTCTAATCAGTGTGCATGGCGCGACACGGCAGGACGCCGGGAAAGGTCTTGAGGAAGATGCGCGCTCTTGATTGTTCCCACGCGCGTGGTGACGCCTGCCTGGACGCTGCGCGTCTTTGGTGTGCGACGCAGAGCGTCATGGCTGCATTCCCACGCGGAGCGTGGGAACGATCAATCTGTTTTGTCTGCGGCATTACCTCTGTAGCAGTCCGGCTTGCCGGCGGTGACGTCGGTGAGATTGCTGCCGCCGGCAAGCCGGGCTGCTACAGATTGATGATCGTCCTCGCGCTGCGCGTGGAAACGATCCCTCTGCAGAAAGAATGCGGTCCCCTGTAGGAGTGAGCTTGCTCGCGATAGCCATCCGCCGGACGCATCCCGGTATCTGACATACCGGGTAAGCGTCCTCAGTGCTTGAACATCACATGCCGCACGGTGGTGTAATCCTCCAGCCCATACAGGGACATGTCTTTGCCATAACCGGACAGCTTCTGCCCACCGTGGGGCATTTCGCTGACCAGCATGAAGTGCGTGTTGACCCAGGTGCAGCCGTATTGCAGGCGCGCCGAAAGGCGGTGGGCGCGGCCGACATCCCGGGTCCAGACCGACGACGCCAGGCCGTAGTCCGAATCGTTGGCCCAGTCCAGCACCTGGGCTTCATCATCGAACCGGGTGACCGAAACCACCGGCCCGAACACCTCACGGCGCACGATCTCGTCGTCCTGCTGCGCATCGGCAATGACCGTTGGCTGGAAGAAAAAACCTTCGCCCTCTATCGCCTTGCCGCCAGTGACCAGGCGCATATGTGACTGCGCGACGGCGCGTTCGACGAAGCCGGTGACACGATCACGGTGCTGCGCGGTGATCAACGGCCCCAGCTCGGTTTCGGGATCATCTGGCTGGCCGACCTTGAGGGTGCTGACCGCCTCACCGAGTTTTTGCACGAACTGCTCATAGATGCCTTTCTGCGCATAGATGCGGCAGGCCGCGGTGCAGTCTTGCCCAGCGTTGTAGAAGCCAAAGGTGCGGATGCCTTCCACCGCGGCGTCGATGTCGGCGTCGTCGAAGATAATCACCGGCGCCTTGCCGCCCAGTTCCATGTGCATGCGTTTGACGCTGTCGGCGGTGCTGGAAATGATGTGCGAGCCGGTGGCGATGGAGCCGGTCAGCGAGACCATGCGCACCTTCGGATGGGTCACCAGCGGGTTGCCGACGGTCTGTCCGCGCCCGAACACCAGGTTCAGCACGCCAGCGGGGAAGATGTCGTTGGCCAGTTCCACCAGGCGCAGTGCGGTCAGCGGGGTTTGTTCCGAAGGCTTGAGTACCACGGTGTTGCCGGCGGCCAGGGCCGGGGCGATCTTCCAGGCAACCATCATCAGCGGGTAGTTCCACGGCGCGATGGAGGCGATGACGCCCACCGGGTCGCGGCGAATCATCGAAGTATGGCCCGGCAGGTATTCACCGGCAGCCGATCCGCCCATGCAGCGGCTGGCGCCGGCGAAGAAGCGAAACACGTCGGCAATCGCCGGCAGCTCATCGTTGAGCGCCGCATGATAGGGCTTGCCGCAGTTGTCCGACTCAAGCTTGGCTAGTTCTTGGGCGTTGGCGTCGATGGCATCGGCCAGTTTCAACAACAGCAGCGAGCGATCTTTCGGCGCGGTCTGCGACCAGCTTGCGAATGCGGCATCGGCGGCGCGCACGGCGGTGTCGACCTGGCCTTCGCTGGCTTCGTTGATGTGCACTAAAACACTGCCCAGCGCGGGGTTGAGTATCGGTTGCGCAGGACCGTCACCGGCGACCAGTTGGCCATTGATCAGCAGCTTGGTTTGCATGAATTCGTCCTCTTGATGCACTTGGCTTTCTGTAGGAGTGAGCTTGCTCGCGATGCTGCCTTCTCAGGCGAGGTAGGCGGTGCGGCAAAAATCAATCGCGAGCAAGCTCACCCCTACAGGGTTTTATGTTCATTTCCCGCCGCTACCGGCCACGCTCTCGCCGCCGCGGGTCAGGTAATAGGCGCCGAGAATCGGCAGCATGGTCACGATCATCACCAGCATCGCCACCACGTTGGTCACCGGGACATCCCGTGGCCGGCTGAGCTGGTTGAGCAGCCAGATCGGCAGCGTGCGTTCGTGGCCAGCGGTGAAAGTGGTGACGATGATTTCATCGAACGACAGGGCAAACGCCAGCATGCCGCCGGCCAGCAACGCCGAGCCCAGGTTGGGCATGATGATGTAGCGAAAGGTCTGCCAGCCGTCGGCGCCGAGGTCCATCGACGCCTCGATCAGGCTGTGCGAGGTGCGGCGCAGGCGGGCGATGACATTGTTGTAGACGATCACCACGCAGAAGGTCGCGTGGCCAACGATGATGGTGAGCATTCCAGGCTCGATGCCCAGTGTCTTGAATGCCGACAACAGCGCAAGGCCGGTGATGATGCCGGGCAGGGCGATGGGCAGGATCAGCATCAGCGAAATACCGTCCTTGCCGAAAAAATCCCGCCGGTACAGCGCCGCCGAAGCCAGCGTTCCCAGCACCATCGCGATCAAGGTGGCCACGCAGGCGATCTGCAACGAGAGCTTGATCGACTCCAGTACGTCAGGCCGCGCGAACGCCACGCTCAGCCATTTCAGGGTCAAGCCCCGGGGCGGAAAGCTGAAGGCCGCGTCTTCGGTATTGAAGGCATAGACGAAGATGATCAGGATCGGGAAATGCAGAAACACCAGCCCGCCCCAGGCGGCGATTTTCAGTCCCCAGGAGGCCTGATCGCCTTGTTTGACCAAAGGCTTAGAGCGCATCGAAGGCCCCCAGTCGTTTGACGATGGACAGGTAGACGGCGATCAGCACGATAGGCACCAGCGTAAATGCCGCCGCCATCGGCATGTTGCCGATGGCGCCTTGCTGGGCGTAGACCATGCTGCCGATGAAATAGCCCGGTGGGCCAATCAGCTGCGGCACGATGAAATCGCCCAGGGTCAGCGAAAACGTGAAGATGGAGCCGGCGGCAATCCCCTGCACCGACAGCGGCAGGATCACCTGCATGAAGGTTTGCCGCGGTTTGGCCCCAAGGTCGGCCGAGGCTTGCAGCAGCGAGGGTGGCAGTCGCTCCAGCGAGGCCTGGATCGGCAGGATCATGAACGGCAGCCAGATGTAGACAAACACCATGAAGCGCCCCAGATGCGAGGTCGACAAGGTGCTGCCGCCAACACCGGGAATGCCCAGGATCAACTGCAAAACCGGCTCCAGCCCCAAGTGCTGGACGAACCACTGGGTCACGCCGCCCTTGGCCAGCAGCAGCGTCCAGGCATAGGCCTTGACGATGTAGCTGGCCCACATCGGCATCATCACCGCGATATAGAAAAACGCCTTGGTCTTGCCGGTGGTGTAGCGCGCCATGTAGTAGGCGATCGGAAAGGCGACGATGGCGCTGGCGATGGACACCGCGATGGCCATGCCCAGGGTGCGCTGGATCACATCGAAGTTGGCCGGGTTGAACAATGCGCCGAAGTTGCCCAGGGTCAGGTCCGGGGTGACCGCCATGGTGAAGTCATCGAAGGTGTAGAAGCCCTGCCACAGCAGCCCCAGCAGCGAACCCAGATAGATCGCGCCGAACCACAGCAGCGGCGGGATCAACAACAGCGACAGGTACAGGTTCGGTCGTCGGTACAACAGATTGGACACGCGCCGCAGCGGCGATTGCCCTGGCATCGACGCCGAGTGGGCGAGGGTCTGGCTCATCTCAACGGGCCTCGGCCACGGCCGGATTCGCAGCGTCTTGCAGCGGGATCATCGCCTCCCGTGCCCAGCGTGCGCTCATGCGCTGTCCGGCCTGATGTTGCGCGCTGGTGTCCAGCCATTGGGTATTGGCCTGGCTGACGCTGAGGGTTTGACCATTGTCCAGTTTCAGTTCGTAGCGCGTGGCGCTGCCCTGGTACTGAATGTCGTGCAGCAGCCCGCTGACTTCGATTTCATGACTGGCCACCGGGCCGTCGGCGAAGCGAATGTGCTCCGGACGAATCGAAAACGCGTTCGGCTTGCCGCTCAGCTGTCGTGCCAGTTCGCCGCGCAGCACGTTGGAGGTGCCGACGAACTCGGCGACGAAGGTCGTGGCCGGTTTCATATACAGGTTGCGCGGGGTATCGACCTGCTCGATGCGGCCTTTGTTGAATACCGCAACCCGATCGGACATCGACAGCGCCTCGGTCTGATCGTGGGTGACGAAGATGAAGGTGATACCGAGCTGGCGCTGAAGCTTTTTCAGCTCGCTCTGCATCTGCTCGCGCAGCTTGAGGTCCAGCGCGCCCAGGGGTTCGTCGAGCAGCAACACGCGGGGACGATTGACCAGGGCCCGAGCCAGAGCCACCCGTTGACGCTGGCCTCCGGACAACTGCACCGGTTTGCGTTCTCCATAGCCGTCGAGGGCGACCATGCTCAGGGCGTCTTCGGCACGCGCCAGGCGCTCGCGCTTGCCGACGCCTTTGACCTTCAGGCCGTAGGCGACGTTGTCGCGCACGTTCATGTGCGGGAACAACGCGTAGTCCTGAAACACCGTATTGACGTCACGCTGATACGGCGGCAAGCCGGCGGCTTCTTCGCCATGAATACGGATCGAGCCTTGAGTGGGTTGTTCGAAACCTGCAATCAACCGCAGGCAGGTGGTCTTGCCCGAGCCCGACGGCCCCAGCATGGAAAAGAACTCGCCGTCCCTGATGTCGATGGACACCCGGTCAACGGCCTTCACATCGCCGAAATGCCGGGAAACGTCGGTGAACTGGACTGCAAGGGTCATGGCGTGAAACCTCATTTGAAAGCGGACGCCGTCACAGCGGGTTCGCCGGGTGTCGCTGAATGCTGAAATGCTGGGTGGAATACGTTTCGTAGCCAAACTGCCACAGGACAGAGCGACGCAGAGCCCCTGTAGGCGTGAGCTTGCTCGCGATTGAAGTGTGTCAGACGATATTGCAGTGCCTGAGCAATCGGATCGCGAGCAAGCTCACTCCTACAGGTGTTGCGGAGTGCCGGAGAGCGGGGGCATTCGGCACATTCGGGGCTTAACGCCCGCCCATGATCGCGATGTAATCCTGGGTCCAGCGGCTGTATGGCACGTACTTGCCACCTTCGGCCTGCGGGGTTTTCCAGAAGGCGATCTTGTCGAACAGATCGAAGCCGTTGGTGGCGCAACCTTCTGCGCCCAGCAGGTCGCTGGACTTGCACGCTTGGGGCACCACCGGCAGCGAGCCGAACCAGGCGGCTACGTCACCCTGCACCTTGGGCTGCAGCGACCAGTCCATCCACTTGTAGGCGCAGTTGGGATGCTTGGCGTCGGCATGCAGCATGGTGGTGTCCGCCCAGCCAGTGGCGCCTTCCTGGGGGATGGTCGAGGCCACCGGCTGTTTGTCGGCGACCAGGCCATTGACCATGTAGCCCCAGGAGCTTGAGGCGGCGACACCTTCGTTTTTCACGTCGCTCATCTGTACGGTCGCGTCATGCCAGTAGCGATGCACCAGCGGGTGCTGGGCGCGCAGCAGATCGAGCACAGCCTTGTACTGGGTTTCGGTCAGTTGGTACGGGTCTTCGATCTTCAACTCTGGCTTGGCGGTCTTCAGATACAACGCCGCATCGGCGATGTAGATAGGCCCGTCATAGGCCTGCACACGACCCTTGTTCGGCTTGCCATCGGGCAGATCCTGCGCCTCGAACACCACGCTCCAGCTCACCGGCGGGGTCTTGAATACAGTGGTGTTGTACATCAGCACGTTCGGGCCCCATTGATAGGGCGTGCCGTAGGTCTGCTTGTTGACGGTGTACCACGGACCGTCCTTGAGGCGTGGATCGAGGGTTTTCCAGCCGGGAATCAAATCGGTATTGATCGGCTGCACGCGCTTGCCGGCCACCAGGCGCAACGACGCATCCCCCGATGCGGTCACCAGGTCATAGCCGCCCTTGGTCATCAGGCTGACCATCTCGTCGGAGGTCGCCGCGGTCTTGACGTTGACCTTGCAGCCGGTCTGCTGCTCGAAGCCCGTCACCCAGTCGTAAGCCTTGTCGCTTTCGCCGCGTTCGATGTAACCCGGCCATGCCACGATATCCAGCTGGCCTTCGCCGTCGCCCACCGCCTTGAGCATTTCGGCCGCCTGCAAGGTGCCGCTGGTGAACAAAGCGGTGATCACAGCGCTCAGGAGCGCAGTCTTTTGCACTGACATGGGGTTCCCTCTTTTTCAAATTATGGTCGGGGCAGTTTTCAACGTGACGGGTGCTGCGTGCTTGTTTCAAGCTGTTATGGGCTGGGCTTATCGATTACCTGTACTGGCACGGATGGCTGCGGTGGCGTTGTTCGATCTGTCACCGCCCGCAGGCTGTGCTGCTACAAGAGTGCAATCGCTTCAACCTGTTTCGAAGCAATCTAGCCCCAGAGCCTAGTGCCACATCCAGAGCTCGACAAATACCTGGATGGTTTTTCCTGATCAGCTTGCGGCCATTTGCCGTCTGGGCCGCAACATCTGGAAGCACACCGGAAAACCGGCGCTGAAGACTTCGACTTACCCTGCGGGTCGAATCGTCAAATCCGTTTCAGGAGGTTTCCCATGAATACCCGTGGCTTGCTCGATCAACTATTGAAATCCGGCCAGGACCTGCTGCAGAACAAGACCGCTGGATCCACCCCTACAGGCTCCCCGGGCCAGGCCAGCCAAGGCGGGTTGAGCGATCTGCTGGGCAAGGCCGGTGCCGGCAACCTGGGTGGTTTTCTTTCAGGGGCAGGCGGCGGCGCGCTGGCAGCCGGCGCCATGGGGCTGCTGCTGGGCAACAAGAGCGCGCGCAAGATCGGTGGCAAGGCGCTGACCTATGGCGGGCTCGCAGCGCTGGGTGTGCTGGCTTACAAAGCCTACGGCAATTGGCAGAGCCACCAGGGACTGGCCCAACAGCCCGCGCCACAGACCGTAGACCGTGTTCCGCCTGCCCAGGTCGAGCAGCACAGCGAGGCGATCCTGCGGGCGTTGGTGGCGGCCGCCAAAGCCGATGGTCATGTCGATGACAATGAGCGGCAGCTGATTGAAGGGGAATTCACGCGTCTGACCGGTGATCAGCAATTACAGCACTGGCTGCATGCCGAATTGAACAAGCCGCTGGACCCGGCCGATGTCGCCCGAGCGGCGCACACCCCCGAGATTGCCGCCGAGATGTACCTGGCCAGCGTGATGATGGTCGATGAGGAGCATTTCATGGAACGGGCGTACCTGGATGAACTGGCCAAGCAGTTGAAGCTTGAGCCAGGCCTCAAAGCGGAACTGGAGAGTCAGGTGCGGCAAGCGCAATGACAGATATCGATCGCTTCTGCCCGCAGGGCGTAGGAGCAAGCTTGCTCGCGATCTGGCGCGAAGCGGCAGAAACCCTGTGACCGGTGTGCGCCTGACACACCGAGTTGCCGGATTTTACTGCCGGTGCCCGGCAGCTCGCGGGGCAAGCCCGCTCCTACGCGCCTCTGGTCAGAATCCAAAGCAGGCGGTGATACATGCCGATCGCTTCTGCCTGCAGGTCATCAGATAGGGATCGTTCCCACGCTCCGCGTGGGAATGCAGCCCGTGAGGCTCTGCGTCACCCAACGGGCGACGCGGAGCGTCTAGCGAGCGGCTACCACGCGGAGCATAGGAGCAATCTTCCCCCTTCATCATGCAACGCTGTCCGCTGCCGATAACGTGTCAGATATTTCTGATATATCTGTGCGTTATCGCGTCATCTATGTCGGAATCGGCCCGGTTAATTGGTAAGGCACTAGGCTATACTCCGCTCGTTTTGGGCCGTCCGTCGGTCCGCTTCTTGAACCCGGTTTCCCCGGTGTTGAACTCTTGAGGGCTGACTGTGAAGAACTGGACGTTGCGTCAACGCATTTTGGCGAGCTTCGCTGTAATCATCGCCATTATGCTGCTGATGGTGATCGTGTCGTATACACGACTGTTGTCGATCCAGAACAGCGAAGAAGCGGTGAGCGACGATGCGTTGCCGGGCGTGTACTTCAGCACGCTGGTGCGCAGTGCCTGGGGGGAGAGTTATATACGCACCCTGGAGCTGATCGGCGAAGGCAAGGCACGTGAGCTCACGCGTGCCGAACAGGATCAGTACATCGACTTCGAGACGCGTCTGCAAAGTCAGATCGACGGCTACAAGAAAACCATCTTCGACGACGCCGATCGCGCCAACTTCAATGTGTTCGAGAAGCAGCGGGAAACCTATACGCGCCTGCTCAATGAAGTGCTCAAGGCTTACCAGGGCGGCGATTACATGGCTGCGCGCACCGAGTTCTACGGCCAGGTCAACCCGATCTGGCTGCAGGGGCGCCGACAGCTCAACGACCTGATCGTGTTCAACAAGGCCGTTGCGGATCAGGCGACGGGCAACATTGCTTCGGCGGTCTTTGCCGCGAAGGTCAGCATGGGCATCTCGCTACTGGTCGCGATCCTGGCGGCCGGTGCCTGCGGGTTGCTGCTGATGCGCACCATTCTGGCGCCCATGAACCGCATCGTGCGGATCCTCGACACCATGCGCACCGGTGACCTGAGCAGTCGTCTCACGCTGGACCGCAACGATGAATTCGGCTCGGTGCAAACCGGTTTCAACGCCATGATCACCGACCTTGCCGCGCTGGTTTCCCAAGCGCAGCGCTCTTCCGTGCAGGTCACCACCTCGGTGACCGAAATCGCCGCCACCTCCAAGCAGCAGCAGGCCACGGCCACCGAAACCGCCGCGACCACCACCGAGATCGGCGCCACCTCGCGGGAGATCGCTGCCACCTCTCGCGATCTGGTCCGGACCATGACCGAAGTGACGTCAGCCGCCGATCAGGCTTCGATTCTCGCAGGCTCCGGCCAACAGGGCCTGGCGCGCATGGAAGACACCATGCATTCGGTGATGGGCGCCGCCGATCTGGTCAATTCCAAGCTGGCGATCCTCAACGAGAAGGCCGGCAACATCAATCAGGTGGTGGTGACCATCGTCAAGGTCGCCGACCAGACCAACCTGCTGTCCCTGAACGCCGCCATCGAAGCTGAAAAAGCCGGTGAGTACGGCCGTGGCTTTGCCGTGGTCGCCACCGAGGTGCGCCGCCTGGCCGATCAGACTGCCGTGGCCACCTACGACATCGAACAGATGGTTCGCGAAATCCAGTCGGCGGTGTCGGCGGGCGTGATGGGCATGGACAAGTTTTCCGAAGAAGTGCGTCGCGGCATGTTCGAAGTGACGCAGGTCGGCGAGCAGCTTTCGCAGATCATTCATCAGGTGCAGGCGCTGGCGCCACGGGTGCTGATGGTCAACGAAGGGATGCAGGCGCAGGCGACCGGCGCCGAACAGATCAATCAGGCGCTGGTGCAATTGGGTGATGCCAGCAGCCAGACCGTGGAGTCCCTGCGTCAGGCCAGCTTTGCCATCGACGAGCTGAGCCAGGTGGCGGTGGGGCTTCGCAGTGGCGTTTCGCGTTTCAAGGTCTGAGCCCAGGCCATGATCGAGCATTCAGCCAAACGCAACGCCGTGGTGGTGCCCAGCAACAAGCTGTTCCTGTTGTTTCGCATCGGCACCGAGCGTTATGCCCTGGAAGCGACGGAGGTGGCCGAGGTGCTGCCTCGGCTGGTGCTCAAGCCCATCGCCCACGCCCCGCATTGGGTGGCGGGGGTGTTCGCGCATCGCGGGGCGGTGGTGCCGGTCATCGACCTCAGCGCCCTGACGTTTGGCCAGCCTGCGCAATCACGGACCAGTACCCGGTTGGTGCTGGTCAACTATCGGGCCAGTGCTGACCGTGTCCCGCAGTGGCTGGGCCTGATTCTGGAGCAGGCCACCGACACGCTGCGCTGTTCGCCCGATGCGTTCAAGGAATATGGCCTGGACAATCGCCAGGCACCCTATCTGGGGCCGGTGCGTGAAGATGAGCTGGGGTTGCTGCAATGGATACGCGTGCAGGATCTGCTCGACGATTCAGTGCGTGAGTTGCTGTTCCCGCAGCAGCCCTTGAGTCTTGACCGGTTCGAGGCGGCGCCATGAGCGAAGATGCGCGCTTCTTCGCCTTTCTCAAGCACCGCATTGGCCTGGATGTGGCCTCCGTGGGTGAGGCAATCATTGAGCGCGCCGTGCGCCAACGCTGCGCGAGCGCCAAAATGGCGGATCACGATGCGTATTGGCAGCTGTTGCTGGCCTCGACCGAGGAACAACAGGCGCTGATCGAAGCGGTGATCGTTCCCGAGACCTGGTTTTTCCGTTACCCGGAATCCTTTGTCACGCTTGGCAAACTGGCGACCGCGCGGCTTGCCCAGCTCGATGGCGCGCGGCCTCTGCGTATCCTGAGCCTGCCATGCTCTACCGGTGAAGAGCCTTATTCGATCGCCATGGCTCTGTTCGACGCAGGCCTGCAAGCGCAGCAGTTCAAGGTCGAGGCGGTGGACATCAGCCCGCTGTCGCTGCAACGCGCGCGCCATGGCGTGTATGGCAAAAACTCGTTTCGCGGCGGCGAAACCGGCTTTCGCGAGCGCTATTTCACCGAGGCCGAACCAGGCTTCAGTGTGCAGGAGCGGGTTCGCGAACGGGTCGGGTTTCAGGCCGGCAATTTGCTCGATCCTGCGTTGCCGGTCGCGCAGTCGGCCTATGACTTCGTGTTCTGCCGCAACCTGCTGATCTATTTTGACGTCGAGACCCAAAGACGCGGTTTCGATGCCCTCAAGCGCATGACCCGCGACGATGGCGTGCTGTTCATCGGCCCCGCCGAAGGCAGCTTGCTGGGACGCATGGGCATGGCATCGATTGGCGTTGCCCAGTCGTTTGCCTTTCGCCATCGTCTCGAGCCGGTCGCCGAGCAGGCGGTGCTGGTTGCCCCTGCGGTGCTGCCGCCGTTGCCGGTCGAGCCGTCGCCCAGCGCCCGCTATGCAGCGCCTTGCGCCTCACCTGTTCGAAACACCCCACGCCCGTTCGCAGCGCTGGCGTCCACCGCTGGCGCCGCGATGCCGCGTTCGAATGTCTCGGGGGAAGCCGCCGAGCTGCTGGACAGCATCGAGAAACTGGCCAACCAGGGCAAGAGCGCCGAGGCCAGGGCCGCGTGCGAGCAATATCTCAAACGCCACGAGCCGGCCGCCCCAGTGTTTTACTGGCTGGGCCTGCTCAGCGAAGTCGGCGGCGATGCGCCCGCCGCTCAAGGCTTTTACCGCAAGGCGTTGTACCTTCAGCCGCAGCATCCACAGGCGTTGGCCCAGTTGGCGGCCTTACTGGCGGCACAGGGCGACGTTGCCGGTGCTCGTCGCCTGCAAGAGCGTGCTGCGCGTGGCGTGATCAAACAAGGGCGTCATCCATGACTGGCGTACACACTGAACTGGTAAGCAGCGACGCCCAGGCCATCGACGATTGCTGGAACCGCATCGGTATCCATGGCGACCGCTCCTGCCCATTGCTGGTTGAACACATTCATTGCCGCAACTGCTCGGTGTATTCGGCGGCCGCGACCCGACTGCTCGACCGTTATGCACTGGCGCAGGAGCATCGGGTCTCGATGCACAGCGAGGAGCTTGCCAGCGAGGTCAAGACACGCTCGATTGTGGTGTTCCGGCTGGGCGAAGAATGGCTGGGCTTGCCCACCCGCTGCCTGGTCGAGGTGTCGCCGGTGCAGACCATTCACTCGTTGCCCCATCAGCGCTCCCGGGCATTGCTCGGCGTTGCCAACGTGCGCGGCGCGCTGGTCGCTTGCCTGTCATTCGTCGAGTTGCTGGGGCTCGACGCCACAGTCGGCGGGGCCGGTAACGCCCGGATCATGCCGCGCATGCTGATCGTTTCCGCCGAGGGCGGCCCGGTGGTGGTGCCGGTGGATGAGGTCGATGGCATCCACGCCATCGAGGCGCGGCTGCTGGACGCCGCGTCGGCGCCGGCGCTGAACACCAATGCCCGATTCACCCGAGGTGTGGTGCAGTGGAAAAACCGCAGCCTGCGCCTGCTCGATGAAGAACAATTGTTGTCGGCAGTGACCCGGAGCATGACATGACGCCCGATCAAATGCGCGATGCCTCATTGTTCGAGCTGTTCACCCTGGAAGCTGAAGCGCAGACCCAGGTGTTGAGCGCAGGCCTGTTGGCGCTGGAACGCAATCCGACCCAGGCCGATCAGCTGGAAGCGTGCATGCGTGCCGCCCACTCGCTCAAGGGCGCGGCACGGATCGTCGGGGTCAACGCCGGGGTCAGCGTCTCCCATGTCATGGAGGACTGTCTGGTCGAGGCGCAGGAAGGACGCCTGCTGCTCAAGCCTGAGCATATCGACGCGCTGCTGATGGGCACCGACCTGCTCATGCGCATTGCCTCGCCAGGCGAGAGCACTGTCGGCCAGGGCGACATCGACGGTTACGTGGCCCTGATGAACGATCTGGTCAAGCCAGGCGCCCGCCACCCTGGTGTGACGACAGGCCTTGCGCCGTCCATGGACGATTTGCTGCTGGCCAATGCACAACTGCTGATGGCGTCGGTGCAGTCTGCGCCTGGACCGGCAGCGGTCGATGCGCCGCAGATGCAACAACCTGCCTTGGCCGATGTGCCCGAACCGCTGGCCAAAATGCCTGTCAGCGAAGACCCGTCCGCATCCAGAGCCGAGCGCCGACCTGAGCGTCGTGTCGCTGAGGGCGGTGAGCGGGTGTTGCGGGTCACCGCCGAGCGCTTGAACAACCTGCTGGATCTGTCGAGCAAATCGCTGGTCGAGACGCAACGGCTCAAGCCTTATCTGACGGCCATGCAGCGGGTCAAACGTTCCCAGAGTGGCGCCAGCCGGGCATTGGATAATCTTGAAGCGCTGCTGGACGCCAGCGTCGACCCGGATGCGCAAAAGGCACTGGAAGAAGCGCGTCGATTGCTCAGCGAAGCGCAGCATCTGCTCATCCAGCAGACCTCTGACCTGGATGAGTTCGGCTGGCAGGCGACGCAACGCGCGCAGTTGCTTTACGACACCGCGCTGGCCTGCCGCATGCGCCCGTTCGCCGACGTGCTGGCCGGTCAGGCGCGCATGGTGCGCGACCTGGGGCGCTCGCTGGGCAAACAGGTACGCCTTGAAATCGACGGCGAAAAAACCCAGGTGGACCGCGACGTGCTGGAAAAGCTCGAAGCCCCGCTGACGCATTTGTTGCGTAACGCGGTCGATCACGGCATCGAGTCCCCGGAGCAGCGCCTGGCCAGCGGCAAACCGGCCGAAGGGCTGATTAAGCTCAAGGCCTCTCATCAAGCCGGATTGCTGGTGGTCGAGCTGATCGACGACGGCGCCGGTGTCGACCTCGGACGCCTGCGCCGCAGCATCGTCCAGCGCAAATTGTCGGCAGAAGAAACCGCCGCGCAGATGAGCGAGGAGGAGTTGTTGAGCTTTCTCTTCCTGCCCGGTTTCAGCATGCGCGACAAGGTCACCGAAGTGTCGGGTCGCGGCGTGGGGCTCGATGCGGTGCAGCACATGGTTCGGCAACTGCGTGGCGGCGTCGAGCTGGATCAGCAGGCCGGGCAGGGTAGCCGGTTCCACATCGAAGTGCCGCTGACCCTGTCGGTGGTGCGCAGTCTGGTGGTGGAAGTGGGCGGCGAGGCTTACGCTTTTCCGCTGGCGCATATCGAACGCATGCGTGATGTGCAGGCCGACCAGATCGTGCAGCTCGAAGGGCGTCAGCATTTCTGGCACGAGGAGCGGCACGTCGGTCTGGTGGCGGCCAGTCAGCTGCTCAATCGTCCGCCCAGCCAGCACCCCGAAGACGTGCTCAAGGTGGTGGTGATTCGCGAACGCGACTCGGTGTATGGCGTGGCGGTCGAGCGTTTCATCGGCGAACGTACGCTGGTGGTACTGCCGCTGGATCCGCGTCTGGGCAAGGTTCAGGATATTTCGGCGGGGGCATTGCTCGACGACGGGTCGGCGGTGTTGATCATCGATGTCGAAGACATGCTGCGTTCAGTCGAAAAGCTGCTCAATACCGGACGCCTTGAGCGCATCGACCGGCGCAATCGGCAGGTCGACCTGCAGGTCCGCAAGCGCGTACTGGTGGTCGATGACTCGCTGACGGTGCGTGAGCTGGAGCGTAAGTTGCTACTGGGTCGCGGTTATGAAGTGGCGGTTGCGGTGGATGGCATGGACGGCTGGAACGCCCTCAGGGCCGAAGACTTCGACCTGCTGATCACGGACATCGACATGCCGCGCATGGACGGTATCGAGCTGGTGACGCTGCTGCGTCGCGACAGTCGTCTGCAGTCGTTGCCGGTCATGGTGGTGTCCTACAAGGATCGCGAGGAAGATCGTCGCCGAGGGCTGGACGCCGGAGCCGACTATTATCTGGCCAAGGCAAGTTTTCATGACGATGCGTTGCTCGACGCTGTCGTCGAACTGATAGGAGAGGCGCAAGGATGAAGATCGCCATCGTCAACGACATGCCCATGGCTGTCGAAGCATTGCGTCGCGCGCTGGCTTTCGAGCCGGCGCACCAGTTGGTGTGGGTGGCGAGCAATGGCGCCGAAGCGGTGCAGCGTTGCGCCGAACAGACGCCGGACCTGATTCTGATGGACCTGATCATGCCGGTGATGGACGGCGTGGAGGCCACTCGACGTATCATGGCCGCCACGCCGTGCGCCATCGTGATCGTCACGGTGGACCGCGAGCAGAACGTGCACCGGGTCTTCGAAGCCATGGGGCATGGTGCGCTGGACGTGGTGGACACTCCGGCGATCGGTGCGGGCAACCCCAGGGACGCTGCGGCACCTTTGTTACGCAAGATTCTTAATATAGGCTGGCTCATCGGTCAGCGTGACAGCCGCGTGCGTACCGCGCCTGAGCCCTTGCGCCAGACTGCGCAGCGTCAGGGGCTGGTCGCCATCGGCTCGTCTGCCGGTGGGCCGGCGGCGTTGGAAGTGCTGCTCAAGGCGCTGCCCAAGGACTTTGCGGCGGCTATCGTGCTGGTGCAGCACGTGGATCAAGTGTTCGCCGCTGGCATGGCACAGTGGTTGAGCAGCTCTTCGGGGTTGCAGGTGCGGCTGGCTTGCGAGGGCGAGCCGCCTCAGAGCGGAACCGTGTTGCTGGCGGGTACCAATCACCATATTCGTCTGTTGAAGAACGGCACGCTGGCCTATACCGCAGAGCCGGTCAACGAAATCTACCGGCCCTCGATCGATGTGTTTTTCGAGAGTGTGGCCAGCTATTGGAGCGGTGATGCAGTGGGTGTTCTGTTGACTGGCATGGGCCGTGATGGTGCCCAGGGGCTCAAGCTGATGCGTCAGCGCGGCTTTCTTACCATCGCCCAGGATCAGCAGAGCTGCGCGGTATATGGCATGCCCAAAGCGGCAGCAGCCATCGACGCGGCCAAGGAAATTCGCTCGCTGGACACAATTGCGCCTCGCTTGATCGAGGCATTTATCCGATGAATTTCCAGGTGATTTCACAGCACTGCTGTGACCAGGAGACCCTGAATGCATGACTTGCAACTGGACAACGTAGGCGCCACGGACGAAAACGCTGCCATGGTGCTGCTGGTCGACGATCAGGCCATGATCGGCGAGGCAGTCCGGCGCGGGCTGGCCAACGAGGAAAACATCGATTTCCATTTTTGTGCCGACCCGCATCAGGCCATCGCTCAGGCGATCCAGATCAAGCCGACGGTGATCCTGCAGGACCTGGTCATGCCGGGTTTGGACGGTCTGACGCTGGTGCGCGAATACCGTAACAACCCGGCCACCCGCGACATTCCGATCATCGTGCTTTCGACCAAGGAAGACCCGCTGATCAAGAGCGCCGCCTTTGCCGCTGGCGCCAACGATTATCTGGTCAAGTTGCCGGACAACATCGAGCTGGTTGCGCGTATCCGCTATCACTCGCGCTCCTACATGACGCTGTTGCAGCGCGACGAGGCCTATCGCGCCCTGCGGGTCAGTCAGCAGCAATTGCTGGACACCAACCTGGTGCTGCAACGGCTGATGAACTCCGACGGCCTGACCGGGCTGTCCAATCGTCGGCACTTCGACGAGTACCTGGAGCTTGAATGGCGCCGGGCGACCCGGGAACAGACCCAGCTGTCGCTGATGATGATCGATGTCGACTACTTCAAGGCCTACAACGACAACTTCGGCCATCTTGAAGGTGATGAGGCGTTACGCCAGGTGGCCAAGGCCATCCGCGCCAGCAGCAGTCGTCCTTCCGATCTACCAGCGCGCTATGGCGGCGAAGAGTTTGCCCTGGTGCTGCCCAATACCTCGCCCGGCGGCGCCCGCCTGCTGGCCGAGAAACTGCGCCAGTCCATCGCCGGCATGAACATTCCCCATATCGCCCCGGCCGACGGCGCCAGCCTGACGGTCAGCATCGGCCTGTCGACCATGGTGCCGGAAGTGGGCAGCCACAGTCGTCAGCTGATCCAGAATGCCGATCAGGGCCTGTACGCCGCCAAGCACAACGGGCGCAACCAGGTGGTGGTGGGGTAAGACTGCTCACCGCTTCATGTAGCAGCACGGCTTGCCGGCGGTGGCACCCTTGAGTTCGCCGCCGGCAAGCCGTGCTGCTACAGAGGTAGATCCATGGCGACGAGAGTAACCCTGCCCAACGGACTGCCATCGGCGCAGTGGCTGGGGTATACTCGCCGGCTTTGTAATTTTCGCCTGCGAGTGCTGCCCACCATGGAAATCAACCCGATCCTAAACAGCATCAAGGACCTGTCCGAGCGCTCCGAAACCATTCGGGGGTATCTTTGACTACGATCACAAAAGTGATCGTCTGACCGAAGTCAACCGCGAGCTCGAAGATCCGAACGTCTGGAATAACCCGTCCTACGCCCAGGAACTGGGCCGTGAGCGGTCCCTGCTGGCACAGATCGTCGACACCCTCGATGAAATGAGTTCCGGTCTGGCTGACGCCAAGGACCTGCTGCTGATGTCTGCCGAAGAAGAAGACCAGGCAGCGGTGGACGACGTCGCCGCGGAAGTCGAGCGTCTGCGTGAAGCCCTGGAAAAACTGGAGTTTCGCCGCATGTTCAGCGGTGAGATGGACCAGAACAACGCCTACCTGGACATCCAGGCCGGCTCCGGCGGCACCGAGGCTCAGGATTGGGCCAACATCTTGCTGCGCATGTACCTGCGCTGGGCCGACAAGCGCGGTTTCGACGCGACCATCATGGAGCTGTCGGCCGGTGAAGTCGCCGGGATCAAGGGCGCCACGGTACACATCAAGGGCGAATACGCCTTTGGCTGGCTGCGTACCGAGATCGGCGTGCACCGACTGGTGCGCAAGAGCCCGTTCGACTCCGGCAACCGTCGCCACACCTCGTTCTCGGCGGTCTTCGTGTCGCCGGAAATCGACGACAACATCGAAATCGACATCAACCCCTCGGACCTGCGCATTGATACCTATCGCTCGTCCGGTGCCGGTGGTCAGCACGTAAACACCACTGATTCGGCGGTGCGTATCACCCACGTACCGACCAACACCGTGGTCAGCTGCCAGAACGAACGTTCCCAGCATGCGAACAAAGACACCGCGATGAAAATGTTGCGGGCGCGCTTGTACGAGCAGGAAGTCCAGAAGCGCAACGCCGCCTCGCAAGCGCTGGAAGACACCAAGTCCGACATCGGCTGGGGTCACCAGATCCGCTCGTACGTGCTCGATGCCTCGCGCATCAAGGATTTGCGTACCAGCGTGGAGCGCAGCGACTGCGACAAAGTGCTCGACGGCGACCTCGACGAATACCTGATCGCGAGCCTCAAGCAGGGCCTGTAATCGCGACACCACTGTTGCGGGCCTGACACGCCGGATGGCGTGCCCGGTCCGCGATCCCTCGCCGCACATTCGAGCAGGCGAGGGGCAACGAACCTGTGATGGAAAATCAAAAGACATGAGCGACCAACAACTCGACCCGCAAGCCCAGCAACAGGAAGAAAACACCCTGATCGCCCTGCGCAAGGAAAAGCTTGCTGCCGAGCGCGCCAAGGGTCAGGCCTTCCCCAACGACTTCCGCCGCGACAGCTACTGCAACGATTTGCAGAAACGGTACGCGGACAAGACCAAGGAAGAGCTGGCCGAGGCTGCGATTGCGGTCAAGGTTGCCGGTCGCATCATGCTCAACCGTGGCTCGTTCATGGTGATCCAGGACATGACCGGACGCATCCAGGTCTATGTCAACCGCAAGACCCTGTCCGAAGACACCCTGGCTGCGGTCAAGACCTGGGATCTGGGCGACATCATCGCCACCGAAGGTACCCTGGCCCGTTCCGGCAAGGGCGACCTGTACGTCGAAATGACCAGCGTGCGCCTGCTGACCAAATCGCTGCGTCCGTTGCCGGACAAGCACCACGGCCTGACCGACACCGAGCAGCGCTATCGTCAGCGCTACGTTGACCTGATCGTCAACGACGAAGTGCGCGAGACCTTCCGCGTGCGCTCGCAAGTCATCGCCCACATCCGCAGCTTCCTGATGCAACGCGACTTCCTGGAAGTCGAGACGCCGATGCTGCAGACCATTCCCGGCGGCGCGGCGGCCAAGCCGTTCGAGACCCACCACAACGCCCTGGACATGGGGATGTTCCTGCGTATCGCGCCGGAGCTGTACCTCAAGCGGCTGGTCGTGGGTGGTTTCGAGAAGGTCTTCGAGATCAACCGCAACTTCCGTAACGAAGGCGTTTCGACCCGGCACAACCCCGAGTTCACCATGCTCGAGTTCTACCAGGCCTACGCTGACTACGAAGACAACATGGACCTCACCGAGGAGCTGTTCCGTGAACTGGCTCAGCTGGTGCTGGGCTCGACCGACGTGCCGTACGGCGACAAGGTGTTCCACTTTGGCGAGCCGTTCGTGCGCCTGTCGGTGTTCGATTCGATCCTCAAGTACAACCCGGACCTGACCGCCGAAGACCTCAACGACATCGACAAGGCCCGCGCCATTGCCAAGAAGGCCGGTGCCAAGGTGCTGGGCTTCGAAGGCCTTGGCAAGCTGCAGGTGATGATTTTCGAAGAGCTGGTCGAGCACAAGCTGGAGCAGCCGCACTTCATCACCCAGTACCCGTTCGAAGTCTCGCCGCTGGCCCGTCGCAACGATGAGAACCCGAACGTCACTGACCGCTTCGAGCTGTTCATCGGTGGTCGTGAAATCGCCAACGCTTATTCCGAGTTGAATGACGCGCAGGATCAGGCCGAGCGTTTCATGGCGCAGGTCGCCGACAAGGATGCGGGCGACGATGAAGCCATGCACTACGACGCCGACTTCGTCCGCGCCCTGGAATACGGCATGCCGCCAACGGCGGGTGAAGGCATCGGTATCGACCGTCTGGTCATGCTGCTGACCAACTCCCCATCGATCCGCGACGTCATCCTGTTCCCGCACATGCGGCCGCAAGCCTAAGCGTCAAGACAAGCCGCCTGAGCAGGGCGGCTTTTTTTTGTCTGTTGAGCGAGTGTTCAGTCGTCCCCACTGACGCTGATCGCGCGCAAGCTCACTCCTACAGGGACATGCGATCAACTGTAGGAGTGAGCTTGCTCGCGATGACGTCGATGCTGGCGCTCAAGACCCGTCATAGGCCCCGATTACCAAGACTGAAAAAGGAAAACCTGTCGTGAATCGTTTGATCGCTCAAAAGGGAGCCGCTGGCCTTGCCACGGCAGTCGCGCAGAGTGTTCAGTACCAAGGCCGCAAGGCGAGCCGACAGGGCAGCGAGCAGCGCAGGCAGCAGATTCTCGATGCCGCCATGCGCATCCTCATCCGTGACGGTGTGCGGGCCGTACGCCACCGCGCTGTCGCCGCCGAGGCGCAGGTTCCGCTGTCGGCCACGACCTACTACTTCAAGGACATCGACGACCTGCTCACCGATGCCTTCGCCCAATATGTCGAGCGCAGCGCTGCCTACATGGCCAAGCTGTGGACCAACACCGAGACCCTGCTGCGGGAAATGGTTGCGCGCAACGATGGCAGCACCCAGGCCCGTGCGCGGCTGGCCGATGAAATCGCCCGCATGACCATGGAGTACGTGCGGCATCAGTTGCTGACCCGTCGCGACCAGTTGATCGCCGAGCATGCGTTCCGTCTCGAGGCATTGATCAACCCGCGCCTGGCCTCCCTGGTCGGCGCCCATCAGCAGATTCTGTTGCAGGGAAGTGCCCAGTTTCTCGAAGTCATGGGCTCGACCCAACCTCAACTGGATGCTCAAGTGTTGACGGGGATTATCGGCCGGATGGAATATCAGGGCCTGCTGGAGGGGCAGCACCCCGACGCAGACGAGCAAATGCTCGCTATCCTTACGCGGCAGATGCATCTGGTTCTGGGCACCGCCAAGCCTGTGGCTGGCTGACAACGCTTGATTTCAAGGGCTCGGTTTCAGGAGAAAGTGATGAAAGTCTGGAGCGTCCTGCTCGCCTTGTCGTTCGCATTGCTAAGCGGATGCCTGGTGACTTTCAAGGACCCGATTGCGACGCGCGACACAGCGCCGGCCAAGCTGCTCGGCACCTGGACCAGCAAGAATGCCTGGGGCGAGCCGCTGGAGCTGGAGATCAGCCGCGCGGGTACCGATCAGTACAAGGCGGTCAGCTACCGCAAGGGCGACCGCAAGAACCGTGATGAGTACACCTTCACGGTGTCGCGTCATGGCAGCCGCTGGTACCTGTCAGCCGCCTTGCCGCAGAAGTACGGCGCCAATTATGTGATTGGCGGGTTCGATCTGGTCGACAACGACAATGCCGCCGATGAGCTGGTGGTCTACGACCTGGATCTGGAACGCATGCAGCAGCTGGTCGAGCAGAAGGTGTTCGACGGGCAGCCGGTGGAAACCGAGAAGGGTGACGGCGTACTGATCACCACCTCCATGGACAAGGTGTTCGCCTATCTGGACGACACTGCCAATTCCGACGTTTTCCTCAAGGCGGCTCAGTATCAGCGCATGAGCAAATAGCGCCACGGCTTAATCAAAGGGGTATTGGGTGGACGATTACCAGCAGACCATTCGCACGCTGTCCGATCGTATCGTGTTGGCGCAGACGCCGATCCGCGTACTCGATGCGGTGAAGTGGGACGACAGCATCCGCAAGAATTTCCTCGCCGCCAAGGGCAAGCAGCTACCTGAAGTCGATCGTGCCTACTACGAGAACCGCCCCCTGGGCTTCGATTCCGGTGCGCTGAAGATTGAGTTCCAGAACATCGAGCGCGACATCACCCGGCAACTGGGGCAGTTCAACCCCGTCGGCCAGATCATGCGCCGCATGTGCAAGGAATACCGCATGGTCATCCGCATGCTCGAAGCGCGCGGTACGCCGGATTTCGGGCTGATCTCCCAGGAGCTGTATGGCGCCGCGTCCGATGCGTTTCATGCCGGTGACCCGACGCTGGCCGATCTTGGCCTGATGCTCTCCGACTATCTGAACAACATCGCTGGCCGGGGTGACCTCAAGGATGAGCCGAAAACCCTGACCGCCAAGGACGCGGTGGCCATGCTGCAAAGCCGCCTGAACCGCACCTTTGGCGAGGCCGAGGAAACCATTCGGGTATTTGAGTCCGACGGTATCGTCGCCGACGCTGCAGCGGGCGCCGACTACATCAAGATTCGCAGCGACGCGATGTTCAATGAACGTGATGTGCGGGCGCTGGAAGTCCACGAAGGTCTGGTGCACGTCGGCACCACGCTCAATGGTCAGAATCAGCCGATCTGCACCTTCCTGGCCAAGGGGCCGCCGTCGTCCACCGTCACTCAGGAAGGCCTGGCGATCCTGATGGAGATCATCGGTTTCGCTTCCTACCCAAGCCGCCTGCGCAAGCTCACCAATCGTACCCGCGCCATCCACATGGCAGAGGAGGGCGCGGATTTCCTGCAGGTATTCGAGTTCTACCGTGAGCAGGGCTTTGGCATGCCGGAAAGCTACGGCAACGCCAGTCGTGTTTTCCGCGGCTCTGTGCCCAATGGTCTGCCGTTCACCAAGGATCTGTCCTACCTCAAGGGTTTCATCATGGTTTACAACTACATCCAGTTGGCCGTGAGGAAGGGCAAGCTGGAGCAGGTGCCCTTGCTGTTCTGCGGCAAGACCACCCTGGAAGACATGCGAACCTTGCGGCAGTTGGTCGATGAAGGTCTGGTGGTGCCGCCCAAATACTTGCCGGATCAGTTTCGCGACATGAACGCACTCTCGGCCTGGATGTGCTTCTCCAACTTCCTCAACCATTTGAGCCTGGACCGGATCGAGGCGGATTATTCGAATATTCTGTGAGGTTCAGGGTGTGCATCAATCTGTAGGAGTGAGCTTGCTCGCGATGGGGTCTGGCCGGCTGGCCTCCTGTGGCTGACGAATCGCTATCGCGAGCAAGCTCACTCCTACAGGTCAGGTGGTGTTTTGGAAAAGTCGAACAAAAAAAGGACCGTGCGTTGAAGCTGCTCATTTCGCTGCTTTTCCTGCTTTCCCTCACCGGCTGCAGCGAACTGCTGTTCTACCCTGAACGCGAGGTGCCGATTACGCCGGCCAACGCTCATCTGGCCTACCGTGACGTGACCCTTGTCACTGCCGATGGCAAAAAACTCAATGGCTGGTGGCTACCGGCCAAAGAAGGGATGCCGGTCAAGGGCACGGTGCTGCACCTGCATGGCAACGGCGGCAACATGGCCTGGCACCTGGGCGGCAGTTGGTGGCTGCCGGAGCAGGGCTATCAAGTCTTGCTCGTGGACTACCGTGGCTACGGTCGCTCCGAGGGCGAGCCGAGCCTGCCTGCCATCTATCAGGACATCGACGCCGCCTTCGACTGGTTGAACAAGGCGCCTGAAGTTCAGGGCAAGCCCTTGGTGGTTCTGGGCCAGAGCATCGGTGGTGCGCTGGCTGTGCATTACCTGGCCGGGCATGCGCAGCAGCGCTCGCGGGTCAAGGCGCTGGTGCTCGATGGCGTGCCGGCCAGCTATCGCGAGGTCGCTCGCTACACGCTGGGCACCTCGTGGCTGACCTGGCCATTCAAGCGGCCGCTGTCGTGGGTGGTTCCAGACGGCGACAGCGCCATCAACGGCATGGCACAACTCAAGGGCACACCGATGTTGCTGTTCCAGAGCCTGGACGACAGTCAGGTGCCGCTGTACAACGGCATCAGCCTTTACCAGGCGGCGCCGCCGCCCCGGGTGTTGCAACTGACCCGGGGTCCGCATGTGCAGACCTTCGCCGACCCGACCTGGCGTGAGGTCATGGTTCGGTACCTGGACGACCCGCTGCACTTCAATGGCCTGCGGCGTCTGGCTGAAGTCCCGAATTATCCCGACCCCGATGCGAGCAGCAAGACTCCCGCTGCGCCATCGCACAGCCAACCTGCAGAGACCCCGCAATGAGCGAAGAACGTAATGTAATTCCGCAGATCCTGACCGGGGTCGCCTGTATTTTCGGCACGGTGGGGGTCCTGTGGTACTACGGCTATGTGCATTTTGCCAAGCCTGAAGATGCGTTGCAGTTGAGTCAGTTCACCATGGTCAAGACGGTTCCGGGCGAGGATTACAAAGTCGCCGCAGAGCCAGCCGCGCAGGTCGCGCAGTGCATCGATGGGGTGATGGTGTTGTTCGATACCGAGCAGAAGGGGCTGACCGGGGTGTTGGTCAATGACCGGCAGCAGGCGGTGCGGTGCATGGGGCAGGAGACGCCGCAGACGGTGCAGTGAAGCGCGGGGAGCTGGTTTTTGTGTGTATATCCGTCATGTCTGTTGGCGCTGATTACGGTTGCGCCGTAAGGGCGGAACCATCATCAGGGCCACCCTCGATATAGGAGATACACCCCGTTGAAGGGCCACCCACCACCCACAAACAAGCCCCACCTGCTCGTCAACAGGCGGGGCTTTTCAGGATATTGCTACAACCGCATCACTGCATCGAAGAACGCGGCGCGACCGGCTGGTTGTCGTTGGAAATCGTCACTTCCACGCGACGATTCATCGCACGACCCGACGCGCTGGCGTTATCGGCCACAGGGTATTCCTTGCCATAACCCTGCGAGACCACACGGTCCATGCTCACACCCATCTTCACCAGCGCCATACGCACCGAGTTGGCGCGCCGCTCGGACAACGACTGGTTATACGTCGCCGAACCTGTGCTGTCGGTGTAACCCTCGACGATCACCTTGCGATCTGGGTTCTCCTGAAGAAACTGAGCCAGCTTGTTGACGTTGACCAGACCGCTGGACTTAAGCTCGGCCTTGTTCAGGTCAAACAGCACATCGCCGAAGGTCACCAACGTACCGCGCTCGGTCTGCTTGGCATTCAGGCTGTTCTGCAAGGCCTTGATTTGCGCATCGCGAGCGTCCAGACGTGCCTGGGCACGTTGCGCCGAGGCATTCTTCAGATCGTTCTCAGCGGTTTTCAGGTTGATCGTCTGCTTGGCCAGCTCGACGCGCTGATTGGTCAGATAAGCCAGCTGATCGACCTTCTTCTCGTTGTCGTTGTTGCGATACGCGGCATCCGCCTTGTCCAGCCACTCGCTGGCATCTTTGGTTTCCAGAGCCGCAAGCTCGGTGGCTTTAGGGTTGCTTTGCAGCGCCGAATAATTGGTACGGGCCTGTTCCAGATTGACGTTCGGTTGCGAGGAGCAGGCAGCCAGACCAACGCTCAGGGCCAGCAGGGCAGGGATCAGTACTTGTTTACGCATGATGGTTTCGTCCTTTAAATCAGTGGCAATGCATGAAGTGCGAAGCGTTATTGGCCGGTCGGCTGAACCTGACGCATGCCTTCTTCACGCAGTTCATTGACGCCCTGACGAGCATCCTGCACGGCTTTCTGAGCCTTGGCCGCCTGCGCCTTGCGCTCGGCTACACGGGCATCCCATTCAGCCTGCTCGGCATATTTGCGAGCTTCGTCGTATTTCTTTTCCTGCATGGCCAGTTCAGCCTGCTTGAACTTGTCCTGAGCCGACTTCATTTCGACGGCGGCGTACTCGGTACCGCCTGCGCTGACGGCAGCGTTCACCGCAGATTGCGTCACCGCGTATTGCTCGCTCGGAGGATTGCCTGCGCAACCGGCAAGCAGGAGGCTGGTGCCCACGGCCAGCGCGGCCATTTTCAGCCCGCGCAGGCTTTTGAACGTGGTGTTGGCAGTGCTGGTGTTCATGGTGTTCAACTCCATTTTGAAACTCCTGAAAACAAGGTTTTTCCATTTCAGTCGTGAGCCTGGGCGGTCGAGCGATGCGGCTCGGTTCCACTGCCATCTGTCGGCTTTTTCTGTAATGGCTAACTGCTCGGACCTGCGCGTTTTTTGAATAGTTCAGACGTTTTTCTCATCAAGACCGCGGCTTTTGTTACCTGTTGTAATTCTGGCGCTCTAATTCTGGCGCAAAAAAATACGCGCCAGGCTCGTGTTTACGAGCTGGCGCGCGGTGCTTGGAAGTTCTGAAAGCGACGTCGTGATCAGTGTTGCGAGCTGTCCTGCTGATCGGATAAATCTTGCAGATGACGACGTGACAAAGCGAGGAAACGCGGGGTTGGGCCGACGTCTTCGTACAGCGGATCCCCTTGCTCGTCGGTCGCGATGACATGCTGCCCCTTGATGTACGGAAAGCTGGCTTCCAGCTCTTCAAGGGCTGCGCCAATCAGCTCTCCCAGCAGTTCTTCGGGGGAGCGTTTGGGGTACATCTGGGCAATCGCGGCGAGTCGGGCAGCGGCTTCGATGTCCAGGTGAACTGCATAGCCAGAATTGGTCAGGCGACCCTTGGCGGTCTGTTCCCACTGTTTTGCGAGCTCACGAATTTTCATGAAAACCTCTTCTTCGACCCGCATGGTGGCGGGCTCAGGCGGATTTACGAGCCCTCGTGGGACCCATTGACGAGACTAGCTTGCTCCCGGCAGATGTGAGGCAAAGGGTTGCTTATGTGCATGAATTTGTCGCTCTATACACACAAATAGAGGCAAAACTTACGAGGGCGTTCAGTTTCGAATCATCGAACTGACTCAGGGCAGAACAAAAAACGCTGAAGGAGAACGCTGGATGGCTGATATCGATGCACGCTTGCGCGAGGACGTCCACCTGCTGGGCGAGCTGTTGGGCAACACCATTCGTGATCAGCATGGCGCTGATTTTCTCGAGAAGATCGAGCGCATTCGCAAGAGCGCCAAGGCCGGGCGTCACGGCTCGACGCAGAGCACCGAGCAACTGAGCTCAAACCTTGAAAGCCTCGGCGAAGACGAGCTGCTGCCAGTGGCACGGGCTTTCAACCAGTTCCTGAATCTGGCCAACATCGCCGAGCAATATCAGCTGATCCATCGCCGCGACGACAGCAAGCCGCAACCGTTCGAGTCGCGGGTGCTGCCTGAGCTGCTGGAGCGCCTGAAGCTAGCCGGGCAGTCATCTGAAGCACTCGCCCGGCAGCTCGGCAAGCTGGAGATCGAGCTGGTACTCACCGCGCACCCGACCGAAGTCACGCGGCGCACCTTGATCCAGAAATACGATGCCATCGCCGCGCAACTGGCGGCCCTGGATCATCGTGACCTGAACGCGGTGGAGCGTGAGCAGATCACCGAGCGCCTGCAACGCCTGATCGCCGAAGCGTGGCACACCGAAGAAATCCGTCGCATCCGGCCCACGCCGGTGGATGAGGCAAAGTGGGGTTTCGCGGTCATTGAAAACTCGCTCTGGCAAGCCATTCCCAGCTATTTACGCAAGGCCGATCAAGCCTTGCATGCGGCCACCGGTCTGCATCTGCCGCTGGAAGCTGCGCCCATCCGCTTCGCCTCATGGATGGGCGGCGACCGTGACGGCAATCCGAATGTCACCGCTGCCGTGACCCGTGAAGTGCTGTTGCTGGCACGCTGGATGGCTGCCGACCTGTACCTGCGCGATGTCGATCAGCTGGCGGCCGAGCTGTCGATGCAGCAAGCCAGCGCTGAGCTCAGAGCCGTTGCCGGAGACAACGCCGAGCCCTATCGATATGTGCTGAAAAAACTCCGCGAACGGCTGCGAGCGACGCGTAATTGGGCGCATGCCTCGTTGACTGTCACCCAGCCTGCGCCCGAAGGCGTGCTGCACAACAATCGCGACTTGCTCGATCCTTTGCAGCTGTGTTTCCAGTCACTGCATGAGTGCGGCATGGGCGTGATCGCTGACGGTCCGTTGCTCGACTGTCTGCGTCGTGCGGTGACTTTTGGCCTGTTCCTGGTCAAGCTCGATGTGCGTCAGGACTCGACCCGTCATAGCTCGGCGATGACCGAAATTACCGACTACCTGGGGCTGGGGCGTTACGAGGAATGGGACGAGCAGACGCGCATCGAATTCCTGCTGCGCGAGCTGAATAACAAGCGGCCGCTGTTGCCCGCGCATTTCAAACCGGCTGCCGATACCGCCGAAGTGCTGGCGACCTGTCGTGAGGTGGCCGCTGCGCCCGCAGCCTCCTTGGGCTCGTACGTTATTTCCATGGCAGGCGCGGCATCCGATGTGCTGGCGGTGCAACTGCTGCTCAAGGAAGCCGGACTGCAACGGCCGATGCGCGTCGTGCCCTTGTTCGAAACCCTTGCCGACCTGGATAACGCAGGCCCGGTGATCGAGCACCTGCTCAGCCTGCCGGGTTATCGCCTGCGCCTGCATGGCCCGCAGGAAGTCATGATCGGCTACTCCGACTCGGCCAAGGATGCCGGCACCACCGCCGCTGCCTGGGCGCAATACCGGGCTCAGGAAAAACTGGTGGAAATCTGCCGCGCCCAGCAGGTCGAGCTGCTGCTGTTTCACGGCCGTGGCGGTACGGTCGGACGTGGCGGCGGACCGGCCCATGCGGCGATTCTGTCGCAGCCGCCGGGGTCGGTCGCCGGGCGTTTCCGCACCACTGAACAGGGCGAGATGATCCGCTTCAAGTTCGGGCTGCCGGACATCGCCGAGCAGAACCTCAATCTGTACCTGGCCGCAGTGCTCGAGGCCACCCTGCAGCCGCCGCCGCTGCCTAAACCTGCGTGGCGTCAGGTGATGGACCAGTTGGCCGCAGATGGCGTGAGCGCTTACCGGGCAGTGGTTCGCGAGAACCCTGAGTTCGTCGAGTATTTCCGTCAGGCGACGCCCGAGCAGGAGCTGGGCCGACTGCCTTTGGGCAGCCGGCCAGCCAAGCGACGCGAGGGCGGCGTAGAGAGCCTGCGGGCCATTCCATGGATCTTCGCCTGGACCCAGACGCGGTTGATGCTGCCGGCATGGCTGGGCTGGGAAGATGCCTTGGGCAAGGCGCTGGAGCGCGGTCAGGGTGAGCTTCTGGGGCAGATGCGTGAGCAGTGGCCGTTTTTCCGCACCCGCATCGACATGCTGGAAATGGTCCTTGCCAAGGCTGACAGTGACATCGCTCAGCTCTACGATGAACGTCTTGTGGAGCCCCGGCTGCTGCATTTGGGTGCACATTTGCGCGACCTATTGTCGCAGGCGTGCAACGTGGTGCTGGGGCTGACCGGGCAGTCGCAGCTGTTGGCCCATAGTCCGGAAACCCTGGAATTCATCAGCCTGCGCAATACCTACCTCGATCCTCTTCATCTATTGCAGGCCGAATTGCTGGCGCGCTCGCGCCGTCAGGAGGCCAGTCTGGACAGTCCTTTGGTACAGGCTCTACTGGTGTCTGTCGCAGGCATCGCCGCCGGTTTGCGCAACACCGGTTAAGGTGAAGTTTCCCACGCGGATGGGGGCGAAGGCCTTCATCTCGCGGTGCGCCGACGATCGGCACCGGCGCATCCCTGTAAAGTTGCACCGGGTCGTACTCATCTACGGATCGTTCGCAAGCTACTGGTTTGTCGCGGGTTGCTGCGACTTTTGGCGTCTTGTGCGCTATGAATCGGCTGTGTATCTTGATCAGCCTTTGGCCGTTGGGTCAGTAAATCTTTTTAGGTGATTGGCCCCATTTAGGCGAATCCGACGAAATCTCTATAAAAATTGAGGAGCACAACAATGCGCGTGATTCTGCTGGGAGCTCCCGGGGCCGGTAAAGGTACTCAGGCAAAGTTCATCACCGAAAAATTCGGTATCCCGCAAATCTCCACCGGCGACATGCTGCGCGCAGCGGTCAAGGCTGGCACCGAGCTGGGTCTGAAGGCCAAGAGCGTCATGGACAGCGGCGGTCTGGTCTCCGATGACCTGATCATCGGCCTGATCAAGGATCGCCTGTCGCAGCCTGACTGCGCCAACGGTTGCCTGTTCGACGGCTTCCCGCGCACCATCCCTCAGGCTGAAGCCCTGAAGAACGCCGGTCTGGCGATCGACCACGTGGTAGAGATCAAGGTCGACGACGAGGAGATCGTCCAGCGTATTTCCGGCCGTCGCGTGCATGAAGGTTCAGGCCGCGTCTATCACCTGGTCTATAACCCGCCGAAAGTCGAGGGCAAGGACGACGTGACCGGCGAAGACCTGGTTCAGCGCAAGGACGACGTGGAAGCGACCGTGCGTCATCGCCTGTCGGTCTACCACTCGCAGACCAAGCCTCTGGTCGAATTCTACGCCAAGCTGGAAGCTCAAGACGGCACGCCCAAGTGCAGTCACATCGAAGGTGTCGGCTCGGTCGACTCCATCACCGCCAAAGTGCTCCAGGCATTGAGCTGATAGACGCTCATATGCAGTGAACTACGGCCCGCTTGCGGGCCGTAGTTGTTTATAATGCGGCACTTTTTTCGCACAGCACTTCTTTCACCCGACCATGGAAACCCCGATGACCACCTTGCTGGCCCTGGACACCGCCACTGAAGCCTGCTCAGTCGCTTTGCTGCACGACGGCAAGGTGCTGACTCACTATGAGGTGATCCCGCGCCTGCATGCGCAGAAGCTCCTGCCGATGATCAAGGACTTGCTGGCCGAGGCGGGCATCGGGCTGTCGGCACTGGATGCGATTGCCTTCGGTCGCGGTCCTGGCGCGTTTACCGGCGTGCGGATCGCCATCGGTGTGGTGCAGGGCCTGGCGTTTGCTCTGGATCGTCCGGTGTTACCGGTGTCCAACCTGGCCGCGTTGGCGCAGCGGGCCTATCGCGAACAGGGCGCGAACCAAGTCGCGGCCGCGATCGATGCGCGTATGGACGAGGTGTACTGGGGTTGCTACCACCAGACGGCAGGTGAAATGCGCCTGCTGGGTGCTGAAGCCGTGCTGGCGCCTGAGCACGCAGTCTTGCCAGCCCAGGCGTCGGGCGACTGGTTCGGCGCCGGCACCGGGTGGGGTTACGCCGATCGTATTCCGGTCACGTTGACCGCTCACGACGCCAGCCTGCTGCCTCACGCCCAGGACATCCTGAACCTGGCGCAGTTTGCCTGGCAACGCGGCGAAGCGGTCGTCGCCGACGATGCCCAGCCGGTGTACCTGCGCGACAAGGTGGCAACGCCCAAGGCGCGTTGAGTTCTGTCAGCTGTGCACGCACGTGTGGTATCAGGCTTGCTGGCGAAAGCGGTAGACCGGGCGATATCTCTGTGTACTGAAGAATGTAGGCGCCAGCGAGCCCTTTCCCACTGGCACAACGCCGAACCCTGCCAGATTGACGATGGCCAAACGCAGGGCCTGCACGCTCAATTTGCGAGTCAAGTCACAGCAGTGACTACCGTTCGGCGACAAATTTGCATTTTCTGCCGGGCGGGCTCAAACGTTTTGTAATAACTGTGGTCTAGTTATCGTTCGCTCATTTGCTTGATGCCAATGGGTGAGATTAAATTGCCACTACAAGACGCCGAGTAAGCATCGATGCGCATCAATGGTCCTTCACAACGTTCGTACCCGATAAAGCGCAAGCCACGCAAAGGCGCTGCGACGATTGACAGTGCTTCCGAGGAAGTGATCGACGACGTCGAAGTGATTGCCCAACCGGCTCGTCGCCAGACCGGCGGTACGGCAAATGTGCCTGCTCGCCAGCAGGACATCATCTTTCCCCGCGCCATGAGCACCCGCGTTGCCCATGCGTTGAGCAGCTACCTCACCACCTCTACCTTTGTCGACTGGGACCTTGAAGTCTCCGGGCTCGATCTTCACGTTTGAACGTCGCCAACCCGCCTTACTTCATCGGCTGTCCGTCCTGGAGCGAAAACGCCTGGCGTCAGTCGCTGTATCCGCCCGACGCGCGCGCCCCGGAATTCCTTGAGTTGTACGCCCAGGTGTTCAACGCAGTCGAAGGCAACACCACGTTCTATGCGCGCCCGACTGTGGCCACTGTGCAGCGCTGGGCGCAGGTTCTCCCCGAACATTTTCGTTTCACCGCCAAGTTCCCGGGCGATATCAGTCATGCTGGCGACTTGCGCGAACACCTGGCTGCCGCCGAAGACTTCCTGAAACTGCTCGCCCCGCTTGGCGCCCGGGTGCAGCCGCTGTGGCTGCAACTGCCGGCCAGCTTCACGCCTAATCGTCTGGGCGAATTGGCCGCGTTCATCGCAGCGCTGGAGGGCCGGGCGCTGGCGGTGGAAGTGCGCAACATGGCGTTCTTCAACAAAGGCGAGCACGAGCGCACGCTCAATCGCCTGCTGCTCGATCGGGGCGTGGAGCGCATCTGCCTGGACTCGCGACCGCTGTTCAGCTGTATTTCCAGTGACCCGGCGGTGCTCCATGCGCAATCGAAAAAACCGAAAATACCGCCACGTCCTGCTGCGTTGACTCAATTCCCGCAGGTGCGCTTCATCGGCCACCCTGAGTTGGAAGCCAACGACAGTTTTCTTGATCAGTGGGCGCAAAAGGTCGCCGGCTGGATCGAGGAAGGGCGCACGCCCTGCGTGTTCCTGCACACGCCGGACAATATCCAGGCGCCGGAGCTTGCAAGACGTTTCCACCAGCGGCTGATGGCGCTGCTGCCGGGTTTGCCTGGGTTACCCGAATTGGACCGAGGCCCGCAGGTTGAGCAACTCGGTCTGCTCTGAGGTCGATAGGCAGGACACTGTGCCATTGACTGGAACCAGGCCATGCGTGGCTCGACCCTGTTTTTTCTGTTGCTGCTGAGCTGTGCGGGCATCGCCGTTTCCGTGTGGCGTGGCTGGCTGCCGCTGGCGGATCGCTGGAATCCCTGGGCGCCGCTGAATGTGCAAGACGAGCCGAACCTGCTGACTACCTTCAAATTGTGGCGACTGCGCGATGATCCGGCCCTGTGCGATCAGGCCTTGCAGACCTCGACCCTGCGTTATGCGCATCAGGCCGACAGCGCCACCGATGCCAAATGTCCTCTGACCGACACGTTACGCATCCAGGGCGGCGACGTGGCGCTGAGCAGCAGCTTTCTGTCGAGCTGCCCCTTGGCGGTCGCCTATGCGCTATTTGATATTCACGCGCTGCAGCCCGCCGCGCTGGCGGTGTTCGGGCAGAAGGTCACGCAGGTCGACCACCTCGGCAGCTTTGCCTGTCGCAACGTCTACAACCGCAGCCAGGGGCGCCTGAGCCAGCATGCATCGGCCAATGCTCTGGACATCGCAGGTTTTCGTCTGGCAGACGGGCGCACAATTACGGTGCTCAAGGACTGGAAAGATGAAGGCGACAACGGCAGATTTCTGCGGTTGGTCAGGGATGGCGCCTGCCGACAGTTCAACACCGTGCTCGGGCCAGACTACAACGCGGCCCACCACAACCATTTTCATGTGGACATGGGCCATTGGCGAGTGTGTCGGTAGGGGGGCGAATCCTGCGCTGTAGCCGCAAGGCTTGCCGGCGATAGCGATCTGAAGGACGCCCCCGCTGGCGAGCCGGATTGCTACACAATGTTCGCCGTGGAACCTGGGTAAAGTCTCAGGCGTCAGGCCGCGATGCGCAGGTTCTGCAGGACAATCGGCCGTGCCCAGCCGTTGTCGAACTCCAGGCTGCGCTGTTGTTCAGTCATTTCTTCGCTGCTGTAAGGCGTGGCAGGTTTGTCGGCCAGGTCCCATTCGAACTCGGCGATTGGCAGGAACAGTGGCCGCGGCTGTGGGCCAGGGCCGGGGTTGATGTTGTCGTCGTAAGGGTTGAGCACGGTCGGACGGACCCAGCTGCTGTCGAATTCAAGGTGACGCTGCTGCGCGATCAATTCGCTGGCACTGAAGGGTACGGCGGGTTTGTCAGCCAGATCCCATTCAAACTCGGCAATCGGCAGGAACAACGGCTCCGGCGGGGCGATTTCCTTGTCCTCGACCGGGCATTCGCGCTGCTGGACAATCTTGCTCAGGGTGGTCGCGCCGGCGACCGGTTCGCCGGTCATGCTGTCCGTCGCGGCGACCGTGCTGTATTCAGGCGTGCTGCCAGCGTTGTCGTCGACCTGTTGAGCCATCGCACGGGCAAACGCGTCCTGCCAGAGCTGCGTGACGCCGCTCAGGGTTTCGGTATTGCGTACGCTGTAGTCGCCAGCGTACGTCAAGTGACCTATCGAGGATGTTTGCTGAATGTCTGACATAAGCGCTCAGTACATGCCGTGGGTCTGGCAAAATGCCGGATACTTTCGTTATCGGCAGATTTTGCCAATCATTAAGAAAAATCGAGTACGTGTGAGCAATGAGTGAGCAACAGGCGGGCAACCGCATTCGGGTCGAAACCCTGATCCCCGAGGGGCAGGACAGCGCCGCGCAGTGGGCCGTGCGGTTGGGCTTGCCGCTGGACGACAGCCAAGCCGACTTCGCCCTGCAGGTGAGTGGCGATGGGCTGCAATTGCAGCAACTGGGCGAGGATGCGCCGGGGCCGGTGCGGGTGGATTTCGTTGAAGGCAAAGCTGCCCATCGGCGTCTGTTCGGCGGTGGCAGCGGGCAGATGATCGCCAAGGCCGTGGGTATCCAGCCAGGGGTACGGCCGCGGGTCCTGGATGCAACCGCCGGCTTGGGCAAGGACGCCTTCGTGCTGGCCAGCCTTGGCTGTGAGATGAGCCTGATCGAACGCCAACCGATTATTGCGGCGTTGCTCGAAGATGGCCTGGCGCGCGGCATCAAGGATCTGGATGTGGGCGCAATCGTCGCCCAGATGCGCCTGCTGACCGGAAATTCGATCGACCTGATGCGCAGTTGGGAAGGTGAGCCGCCGCAGGTGATTTATCTGGACCCGATGTTCCCCCATCGTGAAAAGACTGCGCTGGTCAAGAAAGAGATGCGCCTGTTCCGACCCTTGGTGGGCGATGACATGGATGCGCCGGCCCTGCTCGAAGCCGCGCTGGCGCTGGCAACCCACCGGGTGGTGGTCAAGCGCCCGCGCAAGGCGCCGTGCATCGAAGGCGCCAAGCCCAGCTATGCGCTGGACGGTAAATCCAGTCGCTATGACATTTACCCGAAGAAGGCATTGAAGGGGTAGCGCTCAAGCCGCACATTGCCTTTGTCGCAATACGGCTTGCCGGCGGCAGTGGTTGCACATACGCCACCGCCGGCAAGCCGTGCTGCTTCAGGGGGAGCGTTCATCTCACTTGCGATACGCCTTCAAAAACAACGCCACCACTTCCTGTACATGCTGCTCACCGGTCGCCTCATCCGGCAAACCCGCATTGCCGATCAGCAGACGGAAGTTGCACACGCCCTTGATCAGGCTCAGAAAGTGCCCGGCTGCGCTGGCAGGCGAGTCGAAGTGCAGACCCTCGGTATCGTTCACCCGCGTCAGAAACCGCTCCATTTCGTGCAGGATACGTTGCGGCCCCGCTTCGAAAAAAACCTCGGAAAGCTTCGAGTCCTGGGTCCCCAGGGCAATCATCAGTCGGTGCAGTTCAATCGATTCAGGGCTGTTGATCAGGGTGTGAAAGCCTCTGGCAATACCCAGCAACACTTTTTCTACGGAGTCGCTGTTGGCCACCACCACGAAGAGCTCCGGCAACTGCTCTTCGCAACGGGCCACGACGGCAGCGGAAAACAGCGTCTCCTTGTCGTTGAAATGGCTGTAGACCGTGAGTTTGGAAACCCCGGCTTCAGCGGCGACCGCGTCCATGCTGGTGCTTGCGTAACCGTTGCGCACGAACAGATTCTTCGCCGCTTCGAGGATGGCCTGGCGCTTGGCCAGATCCTTGGGACGGCCAGGTCCGGTGGAGGATGTCGGGTCGGTCATGGGTTCTTCAGGCATATCGATATATTAGTGGACTGTTCAGTTCGGTAATTCTTAATATACTCGCCAGTACAATTATTCCAAGCTCCCTCTTGCCAAGGTGCCACACCATGTTTCGCGATGCCTTGTTCCTTATCGTGCCGATCGGCCTTGTCTCGATGCTGGCTGGCTGCGGTCAGGAAGTGTCCGCCCCGACCGCCGTGCGTCCGGCCATGGTAGTGCAACCGCTGCCATCCTCCCAATCGATGGACAGCTATCCGGGTGAGGTCCGTGCCCGCTTTGAGCCCGATCTTGCGTTTCGTATTCCTGGCAAGGTCCGCAAGCGGCTGGTCGAGGAGGGCGAGCGGGTCAAGGCCAATCAGCCGCTGGCCGAACTCGATGCCCAGGACGTGCGCCTGCAACTGGACGCCACCCGCGCGCAAGTCGCGGCGGCCGACGCCAATCTGCAAATGGTCCGCTCCGAGCGGGACCGCTACAAGACCCTGATGGATCGGCAGATGGTCAGCAAATCCCAGTATGACAACGCCGAGAATCTCTACCGTGCCGGTGATGCTCGCCTGCGCCAGCTCAAGGCTGAGTTCACGGTTGCCGACAATCAGACCGGCTATGCAGTGCTTCGTGCGCCTCAGGATGGCGTGGTTGCCAAACGCCTGGTGGAAGTCGGCCAGGTAGTCGCTGCCGGGCAGACCGTGTTCACCCTTGCAGCCGATGGCGAGCGGGAAGTCTCGATCAGTCTGCCGGAGCAGAATTATGGCCGCTTCAAGATCGGCGATCCGGTCTCCGTAGAACTCTGGACCCAACGTGAGCAACGCTTTGCGGGCCGTATTCGCGAACTGTCCCCGGCCGCCGATCCACGCTCGCGGACCTTCGCTGCGCGCATCGCCTTCGCTGGCGGCAAGGTGCCTGCCGAGCTGGGCCAGAGTGCTCGCGTATTCATCGAGTCCGAACACAGCGTGCCGTTGTCGGTGCCGCTGTCTGCGCTGACTGCCGAAAACGGCGCCACCTACGTCTGGCGACTGCAAAGTGACAACACGCTCAAGCGCACACCTGTTCAAGTGGGCGCCTACGGCCAGGAGTCGGTGCCGGTGCTCAGCGGGCTGCAGCCCAGTGACTGGGTGGTGGCCGCAGGTGTTCATGTGCTGCACGAGGGCGAGCAGGTGCGTCCGGTCGACCGCAGCAATCGTGCAGTGAAACTGGCCGCCAAGGAGTAAGCACGGATGCGATTCAACCTTTCCGAATGGGCCCTGCGCAATCGGCAGATGGTCCTGTACCTGATGATTCTGCTGGCTGTGGTTGGGGCGCTGTCCTACACCAAGTTGGGACAGAGCGAAGACCCGCCCTTTACCTTCAAAGCCATGGTGATCCGCACGCTCTGGCCCGGTGCCAGCGCCGAAGAGGTGGCGCGTCAGGTCACCGACCGCGTTGAAAAAAAGCTGATGGAGACCGGCGACTACGAGCGAATCGTCTCGTTTTCCCGCCCCGGTGAGTCGCAGGTCACCTTCGTGGCCCGTGATTCGCTGGTGTCGGCCAGGTTACCCGAGCTGTGGTACCAGATTCGCAAGAAGATCGGCGACATTCGCCAGACCTTGCCGACAGGCGTGCAAGGGCCCTTTTTCAACGACGAGTTCGGAACCACTTTCGGCAATATCTACGCATTGACCGGCGAGGGGTTCGATTACGCCGTGCTCAAGGACTATGCCGACCGCATCCAGATCCAGCTGCAACGGGTCAAGGACGTCGGCAAGGTCGAGCTGCTGGGCCTGCAGGAGGAGAAGATCTGGATCGAGCTGTCCAACGTCAAACTCGCCACCCTCGGCCTGCCGCTACAGGCTGTGCAACAGGCGCTGGAAGCCCAGAACGCGGTGGTTGCGGCGAGCTTTTTCGAGACCCCCAGCGAGCGTATCCAGCTGCGCGTGACCGGGCGTTTTCAGACCGTCGAGCAGATTCGCGATTTCCCCATTCGGGTCGGCGACCGCACGTTGCGCATCAGCGATCTGGCTGACGTACGCCGTGGCTTCAACGACCCGCCTGCGCCGCGCATGCGCTTCATGGGCCAGGACGCGATCGGCCTGGCGGTGGCGATGAAAGACGGCGGCGATATTCTGGTACTGGGCCGTGCGCTGGAAGGTGAGTTTGCTCGCCTGCAGAACAACCTGCCCGCTGGCATGCAGCTGCGCAAGGTCTCCGATCAACCGGCCGCGGTGAAAACCGGAGTAGGGGAATTCGTTCAGGTGCTCGCCGAGGCGCTGGGCATCGTCCTGCTGGTGAGCTTCTTCTCGCTGGGTGCGCGCACCGGCATGGTCGTGGCGCTGACGATCCCCGTGGTGTTGGCGATGACCTTTGCCTGCATGTATTACCTGGGCATCGGGCTGCACAAGATTTCCCTCGGCGCGCTGGTGCTGGCGCTGGGCCTGCTGGTGGACGATGCGATCATTGCCGTGGAAATGATGGCGATCAAGATGGAACAGGGTTACGACCGCTTCAAGGCCGCAAGCTTTGCCTGGACCAGTACCGCGTTTCCGATGCTCACCGGCACGCTGATCACCGCCGCCGGTTTCCTGCCTATTGCCACCGCGCAGTCGAGTACCGGCGAATACACCCGTTCAATCTTCCAGGTGGTGACCATCGCCTTGCTGGCCTCCTGGGTCGCGGCGGTGGTGTTCGTACCGTATCTGGGCGAGCGACTGTTGCCAGATCTGGCGAAAATCCATGCCGCCAGACACGGATCCGGCGCCAATGCCCCTGATCCTTACGGCACGCCGTTCTACAAGCGTGTGCGGGCGCTGGTCGGCTGGTGCGTGCGTCGGCGCAAGACGGTGATCGTGCTGACGGTCAGTCTGTTCGTGCTGTCGATTGGCATGTTCCGCTTCGTGCCTCAGCAGTTCTTCCCGGCCTCGGGCAGGCTGGAGCTGATGGTCGATCTCAAGCTCGCCGAAGGTGCCTCGCTGAGCAATACCACCGAGCAGGTCGCGCGGCTGGAGGCGATGATCAAGGACCACGCGGGCGTCGATAACTACGTCGCCTATGTCGGCACCGGCTCGCCGCGCTTTTACCTGCCGCTGGACCAGCAACTGCCTGCCGCCAGCTTCGCGCAGTTTGTGGTACTGGCCAAAACCATCGAGGACCGTGAGGCCCTGCGCATCTGGTTGATTCAGACCCTGGATGAGCAATTTCCGATGTTGCGGCCTCGTGTCACGCGTCTGGAGAACGGCCCGCCTGTAGGCTATCCCGTGCAGTTCAGGGTGACCGGCGAGCACATCGATCAGGTACGTGCGCTGGCGCGCAAGGTCGCCGCCAAGGTTCGGGAAAACCCGCATGTGGTCAACGTGCACCTGGATTGGGAGGAGCCCAGCAAGGTGGTCTATTTGAACGTCGATCAGGACCGGGCCCGGGCGCTGGGCGTGACCACTGCTGATCTGTCGCGTTTCCTGCAGAGCCAGCTGACCGGCTCCAGCGTCAGTCAGTACCGCGAGGATGACGAGCTGATCGAGATCCTCCTGCGCGGCACCGAACAGGAGCGACACGAACTGGGCGCGCTGTCGAGTCTGTCGATCCCGACGGCCAACGGCAGCAGCGTCGCTCTGTCTCAGGTCGCCACCCTGGAATACGGGTTTGAAGAAGGCGTGATCTGGCACCGCAACCGGCTGCCCAACGTGACCGTGCGCGCCGACATCTACGGCAAGGAACAGCCGGCAACCCTGGTCAACCAGATCCTGCCGACGCTGGAAGATGTGCGTGCGCAGCTTCCGGACGGTTACCTGCTTGAAGTCGGCGGTACGGTCGAAGATGCGACCCGCGGGCAGAATTCGGTGAACGCTGGCGTACCGTTGTTCATCGTCGTGGTGCTGACGTTGCTGATGATTCAGCTGCGCAGTTTCTCACGCACCTTCATGGTGTTTCTCACAGCACCGTTGGGTCTGATCGGGGTGACGCTGTTCCTGCTGTTGTTCGGCCAGCCATTCGGTTTCGTGGCGATGCTGGGCACCATCGCGCTGTCGGGGATGATCATGCGCAACTCAGTGATTCTGGTCGATCAGATCGAGCAAGACATCGCCGCCGGGCTGGACCGCTGGCAGGCGATCATCGAAGCCACGGTACGGCGCTTCCGGCCCATCGTGTTGACCGCGCTGGCGGCGGTGCTGGCGATGATTCCGCTGTCACGCAGCGTGTTCTTCGGGCCGATGGCCGTGGCGATCATGGGCGGCCTGATCGTCGCCACGGCCCTGACGCTGCTGTTCCTGCCTGCGCTGTACGCGGCGTGGTTCAGGGTGAAGAAGGGCGAGGCGCTGTAGCAACGCGCCCGCAGTCAATCAAGGTAACGGGGTTGGCCATCCTGCCTCTGCCCGGAGGGCGTGGGAGGTTGGCTTGCCAGCGACCTGGCGCGCAGCACCCGCAGGTCCCGAGATTGTGGTGTACCTGACAAAATGCACGGTCAGACGTTGCTGCCGGTCCCCGGTAGATCGCGAGCAAGCTTGCTCCCACGGCCTGCGGCCAGAGTCAAAAGCGATGGGTCGCATGTCAGTAGGCTGGTGCCTTTCTGCAGCCTGAACGGAATCACTGTGCCGCTTCTCACCCTGCGGGATATCTCCTATAGTCCCGCCGGCCAGCTCCGGCTGCTCAAGCACCATCCGAGTCAACGTCGTCCCAGGCGATAGAAGTCCATGTCCGAATCCTTCGAAGTCCCAAGCCCCCACGAACATCATGTCGAACACGCGCACACCACCGGCGATCGTTTTGCCGGAAAGATCGCGGTGATGACGGCCATCATGGCCACCGTCGGTGCCCTGCTCAGCTACCAGGCAGGGTCTACCGAAAGCGAGGCGGCCATGGACAAGAACAACGCGGCCATCAAGAAGACCGAGGCGTCCAACCAGTGGAACTACTATCAGGCCAAGTCCAGCCGCGAAAACCTGGCTGATCTGGCCAGCCATATTCCGGGTCTGGACGCCGCGCACTACACCGCCCAAGTGCAACGCTACAAGGCCGACAAAGAGGCCGCACGCAGCAAGGCCGAAGCGCTTGAGGCTCAGGCACAGGAGTGGGACGAAAAGTCAGAACACGTGCTGCATTCCCACCACCGCTGGGCGCAGGCGATGATGGCAATCCAGATGGCTATTTCCATGGCTGCCATCACGCTGCTGACCCGCAAGGAGTGGTTGCAGAAAGTGTCCTACGGCGCGGGCGGGTTGAGTGTGGTGCTGGGTGTGATGGCCTGGCTGCAGCTCTGATCGAAGCCGAAAAAAAGCCCCGAACGCTTGCAGGCGTCGGGGCTTTTTGTTTTGGCTGAAGCCGTGCGGTTACAGCGCGCCGAAGACCTTTTTCGCCAGACTGGTGGCAGCACCCGCCGGGTTGGCGCGGATGCTTTCTTCTTGCTTGGCGATCATTTCGAACAGACCGTCGAGGGCTTTTTCGGTCACGTAGCCTTCGATGTTCGAGTCCTTGGCATCGACAACACCCAGGCTTGCCGCTTGACCTGCGAAAGCATTGTACTTCTGCGCCAGCCCGACTTTGTCAGTGGCTTGCTTGACGATCGGCAGGAACTTGGCGCGAATCTGCTCGCGGCTGGACTTGTTCAGGTACTCGGTGGCCGAATCCTTGCCGCCGCTGAGGATGCCCTTGGCATCGGTCACGCTCATCTTCTTCACCGCATCGACCAGCAATGCCTGGGCCTGAGGCACGGCAGCCTCGGCGGCCTGGTTCATGCTGGTTTCCAGCTGGTCGACCTGGGTCCCCATACCGAACTGCTTCATCTTGCTCGCGACCTTGCCGAGCTTGCCCGGCAGCTCGATGCGCACATCCTTGTTGTTGCTGAAGCCGCCGGGCACGCCCAGTTGCTTGACGGCAATCTGCGCGCCCTGGGTCAGCGCGTCCTTGAGGCCGCCCGTCGCGTCCGATTGCGACAGATCACCCAGCGACAGCGCGAAGGCACTGGCCGACAGCAGCAGGCCGGCGCACAGGCCAGTGAACGTGAGGGAGCGAAGCAGCATGGATTGCGTCCTTTTCAGTAGTAGGGGGAAGCGGGGGTCACTGTTGCGCCGGGTTCAGGCGGATCTTCACAGGCGGTTTTTCTTCCAGCGTCAGGTCCACAGTGTAGCGCTCGGTGCTGATCAACAGCAGCTTGCCATCGACCTCGATCCGCGCGCTGACGGCATAGGTGTGACCGGGCTGGACTTGCTTTTGATCGTACGTCAGGTGAAACGGCAGCGGCACCTGGCCTTTGATCGGGCCATTCTGGCTGGAGAGGGTTTTCGCCGGTGCGTCGGCCAGTGACACGTCCTGCAGCGTGACTTTCAAGGTCGCGGTCGGCGGCAGGGCCATGCGTTGCAGGTAGAACACTTCACCATCGACGGTGCCGGGCATGTTATCCGGTGCATGGGCGCAGGCAGCCAGCACGGTGGCCATCAGGGTCAGCAGAAGGTGTTTCATCGGGTGGGATCTCCTTGTTAGGTGGTATTGATGCCCGCAGATGCCTGTAGGAGTGAGCTTGCTCGCGATCCCGTGTATCAGCCCACATCGCGGTGTCGGACACAACGCATCGCGAGCAAGCTCACTCCTACAAAGTAGCGTCAGACGCTCGGGCCTGTTTCTAGGACCTCTTCATTGCGATGCAGTGCCACCTGGCGGATCGATAAACGAATCTCGGCCGGCAGCACACGCTTGGCCGCCCCTTCGGCCAGCTCACCCAACAGCTCGTGGTAACCCAGCTTGCCGCTCTCGTCCTTGCGCAGCACGTCCTGATCGAGCAGGGTCTGGATGAAGTGGCGAAACAGGCTTTTGTCGAAGAACTCCGGGGCATTGAGGCCATGCAGAATCGACAGGCGCTGGGCCATGATCGTGCACAGGTCTTCCAGTTCTTCGGCGGTCAGGGTGTGCTGGCCGCTGTTGAGCAGCAGCGAGATGGCCATGTAGAAACGTTGCAGGGTCTGGGCGATGGCCCGCGACAGCAGCGTCAGCAACACGAAATGCCGCGAACTCGGCGCCGGGCGCAAGTACACGTCGTTCTCGAAACGCAGCAGACCCTGCTCGACGAACGCCGCCAGCCATTGATCGACGACCCCATCGAGCTGCTCCAGCTGCCAGCGAATGAACAGTTCCGATTGCAGGTACGGATACAGGGCTCGGGCGTAGCGCAGGATCTGTTCGCGGCTCATGCGCGACGAACTCTGGAAGAAACTCGCCAGCAGCGACGGCAGCGCGAAGATGTGCAGTACGTTGTTGCGGTAGTAGGTCATCAGGACGGCGTTCTGCTCGTCCAGATAGAGGATCTTGCCCAGCGCGTCCTTCTGCTCGGACAACAGCGCCATGCCCTTGACGTGTTCGATCAGCGCGCGGCCATCGCCATCCGGCAGGGTGGTGTGCGGCGAATAGGGCACGCTGCGCAGCAGGGTCAGGTACAGGTCGAGCACCCGGGCCAGGGCCTGATCATCCAGCGCATGCTTGTTGGTCGACAGCAGCGCCAGGGCTACCAGGTTCACCGGGTTGATCGCCGCGGCTTCGTTCAGGTGCCGGGCCACGCGCTCGCCCAGACGATGGGTGGTGCCGTTGAGCCAAGCCGGCTTGAACACTGGCCCCAGTTCCTGCTGGCGCCAGTCGGGCTGCTCGTGGTCGAGAAATTCCGCGAGCCTGATCGGTTCGCCGAAGTTCACCGAGACCTGGCCGAAACGCTGCTTGAGGGCGCCGATGACCTTGAAAATGTCGAAGATCGATTCTTTTTTCTTCGCCGCGCCACGTAGCTCGCCAAGGTAGGTACGGCCTTCGAGCACGCGCTCATAGCCGATGTACACGGGCACGAAGACGATAGGGGTGCGCGAGTTGCGCAGGAAGCTGCGCAGGGTAATGGCGAGCATGCCGGTCTTGGGCTGGAGCATGCGCCCGGTGCGTGAACGTCCGCCTTCGACGAAGTACTCCACCGGGAAACCCTTTGTGAACAGCGTGTGCAGGTATTCGTTGAATACCGCGGTGTACAGCGGATTGCCCTTGAAGGTGCGGCGCATGAAGAACGCGCCGCCACGGCGCAGCAGACTGCCGATCACCGGCATATTGAGGTTGATGCCGGCGGCGATGTGCGGCGGCGTCAGGCCGTTGCGAAACAGCAGGTAGGACAGCAGCAGGTAGTCGATATGGCTTCGATGGCAGGGCACATAAATGATCTCGTTGCCTTGGGCGACGTTTTGCACGCCTTCCAGATGGCTGACCTTGATGCCGTCGTAGATCTTGTTCCAGAACCAGCTCAGCACCACTTCCAGGAAACGGATCGCCGTGTAGGTGTAGTCCGAGGCGATTTCGTTGCCGTAGTGCAAGGCCTTTTCCCGGGCCTTGGCCTCGGGGATTTTCTCCCGCGCGGCCTCATCGAGGATGGCTTGCTTGACCATCGGATCAGCGACCAGACCCTTGACCAGGTTGCGTCGGTGCGACAGGTCCGGGCCGATGGTGGCGGTCTTGAGGTTGCGAAAATGCACCCGCAGCAGGCGCTGGGCCATGCGCACGGTGCGTTCGTAGCCTTTGTTCTCATCGATCAGCTCGCGCAGATGGATCGGCGCGGAGAACTGCACGCGAGTCTTGCGACCCAGAATCAGGAGGGTGACCAGGCGTCGCAGGCGTCCGGTGACGGCCCAACTGTCAGCGAACAACAGTTTCCAGGGGCTGTCCTCCTTGTCCGGCGACTGCCCCCAGAACACACTCACCGGAATGATCTGTGCGTCTTCGGCGGCGTTCTGGGCGACCGAGCCCACCAGTCGTTCCAGCGTAGGTGGCGCGCCGCGCTTGTCCTGACGGCCCAGCCAGTCAGGCTCGGGGGTCAGGTAGAAGAACGCCGCAGGTTCGGTCAGGTCACCGACCGCCACCGGCAGGACCGGGCGCGGCAGACCGGCCTTGCGGCATTCAGTATCGAGGACCGCCAGGTCGCTTATGGAGGGGTTTTGCAGCGCATAGAACACCGGACGGCTGCGGTCCAGATTGAGCGTGAACGAGGATTGATTGATGGTCTCCGAGCGTACCCACAGATACAGCAAGCGACGCACGGTGCCGAACACAAGACGGCGAAACGGGGAGCGGGTCATACGAATTCTGCGCAAAGGGGCAACGCCCACGAGGCGGCCAGTTTGCCGCATATGGCGGGGATGGGCAAAGTGAAGCCAACGCAGAATCGCCGCATCCTGGGCGAGGGCGGGCGATTCGTCTCGAACCAACGAGCAGCCATATTGATTGGGGCTTGAGGATACCGCTCTACGTGAGTTCGCGGCGCCAGGAAAGTGGTGCTGCCTGGGCGCAACGGCCCATCTCTCACCAGCGGTCCTACAATATAAATAAATATAAAGACCAAAAATGTAGTGATGTTGGGATGTTTTTTTTGGCTGTCATTATCAACTAAATGTGTGTGTATGGTTGAAGGATTACAAATCCTACGCTATCAGTAGATATTTCCTATCTTGGGCTTTCAAGCTTCGGGCTCTAACTTGGATATTCGGTTGTTGGTGATTGTCCCTCGCATTGACCGATCAAGGTTTTTCTACATAATAAATCTCGATAAAAAATCAAAAAGGGGAAAGGGAGATGCGGTATGGATACTCATTTGTTTGATAATAATAAGTCTGATGAAATCTCAGAGGTTTGGTTGACGGCATACCAGTCTTTGCAACTTGAGGTGTATGCCCAGAGGCTGGCAGCCGGAGGCGGGCCTCAAGCACAGGGAAGTCAGGCAATGGCGAGAAAATATGCAACCAACCTGCTGGGACTGTTGAGCCCCCAGCAGTGCCGGGAGTTGATACGCGATAACCGCCGGCTTCTGGTCCGTTTGTTTGGCTACTCGCAATTTGCTCAACCCGTGGTACTGAATGAAGATCCGCTTCTCGTTAGAGGCTAGCTTTAAAAACACATCTTCAAGAAGTTGGGAGTATTCATGGAAGTTGAAATATCCGTCTTGTTAGGGCTGACTGCCGTGGCGTTTGTTGCCGGGTTTCTGGATGCTATCGCCGGAGGAGGGGGATTGATAACCTTGCCGGCGTTATTGATAGCAGGCGTTAATCCGGTTGCGGCGATCGCTACCAACAAACTTCAAGCGGCTTCGGCCACTGTTTCGGCAACTGTCGCTTTTGCCCTGAATGGAAAGATTGAATGGCGTTCGGGTTTACCGATGGCGGCCATGTCATTTGTTGGCGGTGCTGGTGGCGCCCTCTCGCTGGGTTACCTGCCAAAAGAGGCGCTGGAAACCATAGTTCCTGCGCTGTTGATACTGGTAGCGTTGTACTTCACGTTTGCCCCTGACCTGGAGAATCAAGACACAGAGGCCAGGATTCCGGTCATTGCTTTCTGTTTGTTGGCGGCACCGCTCATTGGTTTTTATGATGGAGTCTTTGGGCTGGGGTGGGTTCTTTCTTCATGGTCGCGTTCGTCGTGCTCATGGGGCAGGGGGTTCTTAGAGCCATGGCCAACAGCAAACTGCTGAATGCATCTTGCAATCTTGGCGCATTGACGGTGTTTTCGACGCAGGGAACGATCATTCTTCCGCTCGCGATGGCGATGGCCGTTGCTGCCTTTGCAGGGGCGCAACTGGGCACGCGTTGCGCTGTGCGATTCGGCTCGCAGTTAATCAAACCATTGCTGGTGATCATCTGCTGTTTCATGGCGATCAAACTCATACTTACGCCTGGAAACGCTTTTGGAGAGTACCTGCGCTGGGTGGTTGATTGACTCCCCGCTTCCAAGACTTCAAGACAATGGAAGGACGCCCTACCAGCGACGGTGACCGTCTGGTAGTTACATCGCGAACCAGCTCTCCCCAAAAGGCGATGTTACTCCCTGTAGGGTGAGCTTGTTCAAGATCGGCGGTGTCTTACGCCGTACGCCAGGTGATTTCTTCCTCGCCATCGGCGCTGATGCGGATCCAGCGATCGGCGTCTTCCTCGCTTTCTTCTTCAACCCAGGTGCCCGGCGCGCAGCGGACTTCGACGTTCAGCGCGGTGAAGGCTGCGCGGGCGCAGGCGATGTCGTCTTCCCAGGGCGTCTGGTCGCTGTCCAGGCACAGGCTGTTCCACTTGCCCACGGCCTTGGGAATCCAGGTGACCGGGATGCTGCCGGCGGTGCATTTCCAGGTCTGGCCTTTCTGCACCCATTCGCTGCACGGGCCAACGGCTGCTGTCAGCCAGGTGGTGATCGCCTTGTGGTCGACGTCAGCGTCTTTGAGGTAAATCTCGATGTCGGGTTGGCGCATGGATGCCTCGTCAGTGTTCTGGAAAATCCATTCGCGGATTCATTCGGTGTACGTATTTGCGCAAGCGCTCACTGCAGAACGAAGTAATCGTAGCGCATGGAGACTGTGACCTCGAACGGCTCGACCTGATCGATGACACTGGCGCGGCGTTCGGCACTGGCGCGCCAGCCGTGGGGGGTCATGGCCAGCAGGTTGGCGCGGGCCTGGCCGTCTGCCAGCGTGAGCTTGAAGCGCAGGGTTTCACTGTGTTGCAGGCTCATGCCTTCCGGGACCAGCGCCAGATGCTTGTCATCGGCATAATCGCGGACTTCGTCGTACAGGCGCTGACGCAATTCCATCAGGTGCTCGCTGGTCGGTCCTACGCGCATCAGGCCACCGCCGGGTGTCAGCAGGCGCTTGGCTTCGTCCCAGTCCAGGGGGCTGAATACGCTGGCAATGAACTGGATGCTGGCGTCCGGCAGCGGCACGCGGGCCATGCTGGCGATCAACCAGGTCAACCGTGGGTCACGCTTGCAGGCACGCTTGACCGCTTCCCGGGAGATATCCAGGGCATAAGCATCGGCGGCAGGCAGCTCCTGGGCGATTTGCGCGGTGTAGTAACCCTCGCCACAGCCGATGTCCAGCCAGTGGGCCGGTGCACGTTCGGCGGCCAGCTCAGCCAGGCGCTTTGCCACCGGGGCGTAATGGCCGGCATTGAGGAAACCGCGGCGCGCTTGCACCATCGCCTGATTGTCGCCAGGGTCACGGCTGTTCTTGTGCTGCACCGGCAGCAGGTTCAGGTAGCCCTGACGGGCGCGGTCGAAGCGGTGGCCGACCGGGCACACCACGCCGTTGTCCGCTGCGTCGAGCGGGGCTGAGCAGATCGGGCAGGTGAGCATCAGGCGAGCAACTTGACCAGAGTCTGGTAGTAGATCTCGGTCAGTACCTCGAGATCACTGGCCAGAATGCGCTCGTTCACCTGATGGATCGTGGCGTTGACCGGACCGACTTCAACCACCTGGGTGCCCAGGGTTGCGATGAAACGACCGTCCGAGGTGCCGCCGCTGGTCGAGGCCTGGGTCTGACGGCCGGTGACGCTTTTGATACTGGCCGACACCGCATCGAGCAAGGCGCCCGGTTCAGTCAGGAACGGCAGGCCGGACAGCGCCCACTCCACGTGCCAGTCAAGCCCGTGCCGGTCGAGAATGTCAGCCACGCGCTTCTTGAGGCCTTCAACCGTGGATTCGGTGGAGAAGCGGAAGTTGAACACCGCCACCAGGTCGCCCGGAATCACATTGGTCGCACCCGTGCCGGAATTCAGATTGGAGATCTGGAAGCTGGTTGGCGGAAAGAAAGCGTTGCCTTCATCCCAATGCTCGGCGGCCAGTTCGGCCAGTGCGGGCGCCGTCAGATGGATAGGGTTCTTCGCCAGATGCGGATACGCGACGTGACCCTGTTTTCCCTTGACCGTCAGCGTCGCGCCGAGCGAGCCACGACGGCCGTTCTTGACCACGTCCCCCACCAGCGTGGTGCTCGATGGCTCGCCGACGATGCACCAGTCCAGACGCTCCTGGCGTGCGGCCAGACGTTCGACCACCGCTTTGGTGCCGTGGTGCGCAGGGCCTTCTTCGTCGCTGGTGATCAGGTACGCAACTTTGCCTTTGTGATCCGGATAGTCGGCGACGAAGCGTTCGCTGGCGATGATCATCGACGCCAGGCTGCCCTTCATGTCAGCCGCGCCACGCCCGCAGAGCATGCCGTCTTCGTCGATCAGTGCGTCGAACGGATCGTTCTGCCAGGCCTTCACGGGCCCGGTGGGGACTACGTCGGTGTGACCGGCAAAGCACAGCACCGGACCTTCCTGAGTGCCGTGGGTCGCCCAGAAATTGTCCACGTCCTCGATGCGCATCGGCTCCAGCATGAAACCGGCGTCGCCCAGGCGTTTCATCATCACGGCCTGGCAATCGGCGTCGAGCGGCGTGACCGATGGGCGACGGATCAGGTCGCAGGCGAGTTGCAAGGTGGGCGAGAGGTCGGCTGGGGCTGTCATGAAAGGTCCGTGAAGGAAGCTACAAGGCTAAAAAAGGGGGACATTCTAATGCAAAACGGCGACCCGAAGGCCGCCGTTTGGTCCAGCGCACAATTGTTTCAGGCCGTGGCGGGCTCCGTTGCCGCCTTGGGTTTGGGCAGCGACGACAGAAAGGCCATGATCAGCGCGGCCAGATACGGCAGCGACTGGACCAGCAGCATGGTCACCCAGAAACGCATGTCATTGCTCGGCAGCCCCTGCACCAGGCAGATGCCCAGCGCCGCGCCCCACAGCAACAGCATGATGAACAGCTCCTCGCGGGCTTCGGAAATCGCCACCAGCAAGCCATGGCTGTCGGCGTTTTTCGGGGTGCGAAAGAACGGGATGCTGGTGGTGAAGAAGCCATACAGCACCGCTTTGGCGATGGTGTGCGACAGCGCAAGCCCGGCCAGCGCCGCGTAGAACGCATCCTTGAGGTTCACGCCAACGGCGCGGCGGTAGAGGAAGATGATCTTGCCGACCTTGAAGAAAAACAGCGCCAGCGGCGGGATCGCGAAGATCAGCAGCGGCGGGTCGACGCGATTCGGCACGATGATCATCGCCGACGACCAGAGCAAGGCACCGACCGTGAAGAAGATGTTCATGCCGTCTGCCACCCATGGCAGCCAGCCGGCGAGGAAGTGGTAACGCTGGCCGCGAGTCAGCTCGGTGTCCTTGCCGCGCAACAGGCTCGCGGCGTGCCGCTTGATGATCTGAATCGCGCCATAGGCCCAACGGAAACGCTGTTTCTTGAAGTCGATGAAGGTATCGGGCATCAGGCCCTTGCCGTAGCTGTTGTGCGCATAGGCCGCTGAATAGCCCTTCTCGAACACGCGCAGGCCCAGTTCGGCGTCTTCACAGATGCACCAGTCGGCCCAGCCCAACTCTTCGAGCACCGATCGGCGGGTCATGGTCATGGTGCCGTGCTGGATGATCGCGTCACGGTCGTTGCGGGTGACCATGCCGATGTAGAAGAAGCCCTTGTACTCTGAATAGCAGAGCTTCTTGAACGCGCTTTCGTGCTGGTCGCGATAGTCCTGCGGCGATTGCACCACGGCGATTTTCGGATCGGCGAAATGCGGGACCATGTGCTTGAGCCAGTTGCGGTCCACGCAGTAGTCCGAGTCGATGACCGCGATGACTTCAGCATCCGGCGCGGTATGCGGGATCAGGTAGTTCAGGGCGCCGCCCTTGAAACCGGCCAGCGGTGCGACGTGGAAGAACTTGAAGCGCGCGCCGAGCATCTCGCAGTGCGCCTTGACCGGTTCCCACACCGCAGGGTCCTTGGTGTTGTTGTCGATCAGCAGCACTTCGAAGTCGGGGTAATCCAGCGCGGCCAGGGCGTTGAGGGTCTGCTTGACCATCTCCGGCGGCTCGTTGTAGCAGGGCACGTGTATCGAGACTTTTGGTCTGTAGGCCGAGTCCGTTTCGACGGGCAGGAATTCACGACGTCGTTTGTGGGTCCAGACCGCCTCGGCCAGTTCGTGCGCCTCGGTCAACAGTACGATGAATACCCCGAAGGCGCCGAGTGCCAGTAAAAAGCCCACGAGCAGGCTGAACCAGGTGCTGTATTGCTGACTGTAGTCGTAGCCGATCCAGACCAGCACCGAGCCACACAGGAATGCGATGAAGGTCAGGAAGGTGCGACCGCGCTGGCGCAGGGCCGAGCCATCGATCAGCAGCAACGCCAGGGACAGCATCGCCAGCACGGCAGAGCCAATGGCCAGCACCCGCCATTGGGGAATCGCCACCACCGGCCCTTCGAAGTTGAATTTCTGCTGCCGAGCGGCGTTGTACACACCCCAGTAGGCACCGACCGAACCTTCGTCACTGGCCTTCCACGGCTGATCGAACGCTTCGATCACGAAGTAGTTGAAACCCTGGCGGTTGAGCTTGTTGACCAGGGTGCGCAGGTAGATCGCCTGATCCGCCTGGGTCGCGTCGGCACCGCCGCGCATGTGGCCGTTGCTCGGCCAGCCCACTTCCGACAGCAGCAGCGGTTTTTTCGGGAACATGTGCTTGAGCTCGCGGGCTCTGTCGAAAACGAACTGCCCGGCCTTGTCCACCGGGATGTGTTCCCAGTACGGCAGGATGTGCGCAGCGATCAGGTCGACATGCTTGCCCAGTTCCGGGTATTTCTCCCAGATGTGCCACTGTTCGGAGGTGGTCACCGGCACCTTCACCGCTGCCCGCACGCGGTCGAGGATGGCGATCAGATCCTTGGGCTTGATCTCCTCGCGGTACAGCGCCTCGTTGCCCACCACCACACGAACCACACTGCGAGTGGTGTTCGCCAGTTCGATAGCGGTGTTGATTTCCCGTTCATTGCGCTCAAGGTCCGGGCTGATCCAGATCCCGAGGGTCACGCGCAGGCCGAACTCTTCGGCCAGCCTGGGGATGTCCTTGAGCGTGCCATCCACCGAATAGATGCGGATGTTGTCCGTCTGCTTGCTCATCAGCTCCAGGTCCTGACGCATTTCATCGTCGGACGGATACGCGTCTTTCTGTGGGTTCTGGCCCAGACGGAAGGGAGAATACGAGAAACCGGAGATTTGTTCGGGCCAGTTGGGGGTGGTCACGGGACGGTTGATCAACGCCCAGAAACCGGTGAACAGCGCGGCGATCGCCACGACGACAACCAGGTTGAGTCCAAATTTACGCGATGGCATAGGTACTTCAGGTTCCAAGAGGGGAACAGGGGGAAAGCTGACAGACGTCAGCCAGCACGACCTTTGGCAACCGACAAAGATTGAAGTTCTATTCCTCTGAAAATGTAGTCCGTTTCTCCGATTCGCCTGGGGCATGCGCGCGCTCACTGTAGGACCGGCATGCAGGCGATCGCGGTGTGCCAGATAACCATCAGCCGCCTGACCCAGCGCCTTCGCCAGCCAGCCGGCTCCCACAGTACTTTGCGGGTAGCCTGTGAAATTTCAGACCAAACACCCTCAACCAACTGCTGTCCCAAACTCAAGCACGGCCTATAATGCGCGCCGGTTTTTTGGGGTATTGGTCATGAGCACAGAAGATCCGCGGTTTGCCGGTGTCGCCCGCCTGTACGGCATTGAAGGCCTGGAGCGGCTGCGCGCCGCCCACGTGGCGGTGGTCGGTATTGGCGGCGTAGGCTCCTGGGCAGCTGAAGCCATGGCCCGCTGCGGCGTGGGCGAGATTTCGCTGTTCGACCTGGACGATGTCTGCGTCAGCAACAGCAATCGCCAGCTGCACGCGTTGACCAGCACTGTCGGTCGGGCCAAGGTCGACGTCATGGCTGACCGGCTGCGTGAAATCAACCCCGACTGCGTGGTGCATGCGGTGGCCGATTTCGTCACTCGCGAAACCATGGCCGAGTACATCACCCCCGATATTGATTGCGTGCTCGACTGCATCGACAGCGTCAACGCCAAGGCAGCCCTGATCGCCTGGTGCAAGCGGCGCAAGATCCAGATCATTACCACCGGCGGTGCTGGCGGTCAGATCGACCCCACGCTGATCCAGGTCTGCGATCTCAACCGCACCTATAACGATCCGCTGGCTTCAAAAGTGCGATCAACGCTGCGCCGCGATTACGGGTTTTCCCGCACCGTCACTCGCCACTACAGCGTGCCGTGCGTGTTCTCCACCGAGCAGCTGCGTTACCCCAAGCCGGATGGCAGCATCTGCCTGCAGAAAAGCTTCGTCGGCGACGGGGTGAAACTCGACTGCGCCGGTGGTTTCGGCGCGGTGATGATGGTGACGGCTACCTTCGGCATGGTCGCGGCCACCAAGGCGGTGGACAAGATTGTGGCGGGAGTGCGGCGGCCGGCGGATCGGGCCAAGGCCAAGGATGCGATTCAGTCCTGAACGCCCTTCGGGCAGAAGCGTTTCCCGCCAGACGGCCTGATCAGCCCGCCAATTGACGCATCTTCTGCAGCACCGCATTCAGACCGTTGCTGCGTGACGGCGACAGCTGGCGGCTCAGGCCCAGCTGGTTGAACCAGCCGGGCAGATCGACCTGCTGTAAATCCTCGGCCGACAGCCCGTTGACCCGGGCCAGCAGTACCGCCACCAGCCCGCGAATCAAGCGTGCATCGCTTGCGGCACGAAACTGCCAGTGGCCGTCGAGCACCTCGCCCAGCAACCAGACCTTGCTTTCACAGCCATCGACCAAGTGTTCATCGGTCTTTTCTTCGTCATCCACCGCTGGCAAACGCTCGCCCCACTGCATCAGCAGACGCGCCCGTTGTTCCCAGCCCAACGAGGCATGGAAGGTGTCCAGCGCAGTCAGCGCATCGGCTGGCAGGTTCATCGCAACACTTCCAGCGCCTGATCCAGCGCGTTGAAAAAACGCTCCAGATCCTCTGCATCGTTGTACATACCCAGCGATACCCGCACCGCGCCCGACAGGCCCAGGGTGCTGATCAGCGGGATTGCGCAATGATGGCCGGCGCGCACCGCGATGCCTTGCTCGGTCAGCAGATGCGCCAGATCGGCGTTATGCACCCCCTCGACGACGAAGCTGGCCAGGGCAACCTGTGGCTCGCCCAACAGTTGCACCCCCTCGCGAAGCATCAGCCCGGCGCGCAACAGCTCATGCAGGCCAGCTTCGTGTTCGGCGGCAGCGGCCTGATTGACGTCGTTCAGGTAGTCCAGGGTAGCGCCCAGGCCAATCACCCCGGCGACCGGCGGCGTGCCAGCTTCGAAACCCAGCGGCGCCGGGCGAAAGCTTGCCTGGTGATAATCGGTCTGCAGGACCATCTCGCCGCCGAACTGCCAATGTTGCAGTTGCGCCAGCGCCTGATGGCGGCCAAACAGCACGCCGACACCGTCAGGGCCATACAGCTTGTGACTGGAAAAAACATAGAAGTCACAGCCCAGTGCCTGGACGTCGTGCCGACCGTGAACCACGCCCTGCGCACCGTCGACCACTGTCAATGCGCCTTGGACCCTGGCCAGTGCTACCAGCTGGGCGATGGGTTGCCAGGTGCCGAGCACGTTAGACAACTGGCTGACAGCCAGCAGGCGAGTGCGCGAGGTGATCAGGCTGGCCGCTGCATCGAGGTCAATCACGCCCTCGGCCGTCAGCGGCAGCACCACCAGTTTCAGCTCACGCCGTTTGGCCAGCTGCTGCCACGGCAAGAGGTTGGCATGGTGCTCCAGGGCGCTGATGACCACTTCATCACCGGCTCGGAACAGGTGCTCCAGTCCATAGGCCAGCAGGTTGAAGGCAGAGGTGGCGCCATGGGTGAAGACGATTTGCCCGGATGAGCCGGTGTTCAGCCATTCGCCGGCCTTGTGGCGAGTGTCCTCGAAGGCCTGGGTGGCCATGGCGCCGGGAAGGTGTTGCGCGCGATGGACATTGGCGGCGCCATTGGCGTAGTAGTGCGCCAGCGCGTCGATCAGGGCTTGAGGCTTTTGTGCGGTGGCGGCGCTGTCCAGATAGGTCTGGCCTTGGCGCTGCAGGGCGTCGAGGGCTGGAAAGTCAGCGCGCCAGGGAGAAATAAGGGGCATGACATTTAGGCTCAGTGAAGAGGGTTCGAGCCTTGGAGCAGGCTCGAACCCTTGCGCAGCGTCGATCAGTTGTGAGCGTGCAGCGCTTCGTTCAACTCGATGGCCGACTTGTGGGATTTGCATTCCACGGCGCCGGTTTGCGAATTGCGGCGGAACAGCAGGTCAGGTTGACCGGCCAGATCACGGGCTTTGAGCACCTTGACCAGCTCGTTGTTCTCGTCCAGCAGCGCCACTTTGGTGCCCGCGGTGATGTACAGGCCGGCTTCCACAGTGTTGCGATCGCCCAACGGAATGCCGATACCGGCGTTCGCGCCGATCAGGCAGCCTTCGCCGACCTTGATGATGATGTTACCGCCGCCGGACAGGGTGCCCATGGTCGAGCAGCCGCCACCCAGGTCAGAGCCCTTGCCGACGAACACGCCAGCCGATACGCGGCCTTCGATCATGCCCGGGCCTTCGGTACCGCCGTTGAAGTTGACGAAACCTTCGTGCATCACGGTGGTGCCTTCGCCGACGTAGGCGCCCAGACGAACACGCGCGGTATCAGCGATACGCACGCCAGCCGGGACCACGTAGTCGGTCATTTTCGGGAACTTGTCCACCGAGAACACTTCCAGCAGCTGGCCTTTGAGGCGCGCTTCCAGTTGGCGCTCGGCCAGTTCGCCCAGGTCGATTGCGCCCTGGCTGGTCCATGCCACATTCGGCAGCAGCGGGAATACACCTGCCAGGCTCAGGCCGTGCGGCTTGACCAGACGATGGGACAGCAGGTGCAGCTTCAGGTACGCCTCAGGCGTGGAGGTCAGCGCGGCGTCTTCGGCCAGCACGGTCGCGACCAGCGGTTTATGGCTCTCGGCCAGGCGGGTCAGCAGTGCCGCCTGGGCAGCGTCGACTGATTTCAGTGCGTCGGCCAGTTTCGAGGCCAGGTCGGTATTGAAGCTGATGGCCTGATTGCCACCGGTATAGCCCAGGATCGGCGCGACAGCGGCGACGATTTCTGCCGACGGGTTGAGCAATGGCAGGGCGTAGAAAACTTCCAGCCAGGTGCCTTGACGGTTTTGAGTGCCGACGCCGAAGGCCAGGCTGAACAGGGAAGTGGACATGCGATTACCTCGTTGATCTCTAAATGGCTATCTCAATCAGGCGATAGCTGCTGCGTACAGTTCGGGTTTGAAGCCAATCAGGGTCTTGCCGCCCAGATCGAGCACGGGGCGCTTGATCATCGACGGCTGGGCAAGCATCAGTTCGATCGCCTTTCCTTGGTCGAGATCGGCTTTTTGCGCCTCGTCCAGCTTGCGAAAGGTCGTGCCGGCGCGATTGAGTACCGTCTGCCAGCCGTGCTCGTTGCACCACTGGTTCAGGTGTTCGCGGTCGATGCCCTGGGTTTTATAGTCGTGGAAATCGTAGCTCACCGATTTCTCGTCAAGCCAGGTGCGAGCTTTCTTCATTGTGTCGCAGGCTTTGATCCCGTACAGGTGCAACGTGTTGTCAGCCATGAGCTTGCCCCCTTTGAGATGCTTGAAAAAACGGTGACGGATTATGCCACGTACAAACCACTTGAGCGCGGCCTGGCGATGCTTTGTGTGTGCGTGTGAATGTTTTTGCGCGAGCCTGCACTGGAGTGGCAACGACGGGGCATCACTTTAAACCGCTAATATGGCACTTCGACGCTGCACCACGGTCTGCTCGGGGTGTCGTTATAAAGTGGCTCGCTTGGGGATTACTGGAATGCAGTCAGCCTATACCGTCCTTATCCTGTTGACGCTGGTAGGTGTCTCACGATTGCTGGCGCGGGTGATTCCGCTGCCATTGCCACTGGTGCAGATCGCGGCGGGGGCATTGCTGGCCTGGCCGACGCTGGGGCTGCATGTCGCGCTCGACCCCGAACTGTTTCTTTTTCTGTTTCTGCCTCCGCTGCTGTTTTCCGATGGCTGGCGCATGCCCAAGCGCGATTTCTGGCGTTATCGCGGACCCATCCTGACCATGGCGGTAGGGCTGGTGATTTTCACGGTCATGGGTGCCGGGTACTTCATCCACTGGCTGTTGCCCACGGTGCCTCTGCCGGTGGCGTTCGCCCTGGCGGCTGTCCTTTCTCCTACAGACGCGGTGGCCGTGTCGGCGATTGCCCAGGATCGTCTGCCCGCACCGATCATGCGCATGCTGCAGGGCGAGGCCCTGATGAATGACGCTTCGGGCCTGGTCACCTTCAAATTCGCCTTGGCCGCAGCTATCACTGGCGTGTTCTCGCTGACCGACGCCAGCCTGACTTTCCTGCTGGTGGCCTGCGGTGGTCTGGCGGTGGGGGTTGCCTTGAGCTGGCTGGTGGGGCGTTTTCGCAGCTGGATGATTACCCGCGGCTGGGACGATCCGGCGACCCATGTGGTGTTCATGTTGCTGCTGCCGTTTGCCGCCTACGTGCTGGCGGAAAGACTGGGGGTTTCCGGCATCCTCTCGGCGGTGGCGGCGGGGATGATGCAGAGCTGGGTTGACCTGTTGCCGCGCCAGACCAGTACCCGGCTGCTCAATCGCAGCGTCTGGACCCTGTTGGAGTTTGCCTTCAACGGCCTGATCTTCCTGCTGCTGGGCTTGCAGTTGCCTGACATCGTCGCAGCCGTGACCCACCATGAAATCACGCTTTGGCCGACCCTGCTCTGGCGTTGCCTGGATGTGCTGGCGATTTTCGTGGTGCTGGCGGTGCTGCGCTACGTCTGGGTGCAAAGCGTCTGGCGCCTGATGATTCGGATCAGGCGCTGGCGCGGGCGTGGTGACGGATCGCTGGAGTTGTCGACGCGTTCTTCATTGCTGTTGACGGTCGGCGGCGTGCGCGGCGCGGTGACCCTGGCCGGTATTCTGTCGGTGCCCATGCTGATTGCCGAAGGCGTGGATTTTCCGGAGCGTGATCTGCTGATTTTCATCGCCGCCGGCGTGATTCTGCTGTCGCTGGTGGCGGCCAGTACTTGCTTGCCGTTGTTGTTGCGCGGGCTGGTCAGTGAGCCGGACCTGCGCCTGAAACGCGAAGTGCGTGATGCCTGGAAGCGCACGGCCCAAGCCGCGATCCAGACCTTGGAAAATGAACAGATGCCGGGCACCAGCAACTCGCCCGATGCTGCGCAGGCGGTGCTGGCCACCGAAGTGAAGTCGCGAATCATGTCCGAATACCGCCACCGCCTGGAGATCTTCAATGACACCGCCGAGGCCCAGGCACTGGCGTTTCAGATGGATCAGCTGGAGAAGCGCCTGCGCATCAACGCCCTGCGCGCCCAGCGCCTGGAGCTGTACAGCCTGCACCGTCATCACCAGATCGGCGATGACGTGCTGCGCATGGTGCTGGCCGAGCTGGACCTCAATGAGGCTAATCTGGGGGTAGTGAGGTAGGCAGAGCGAAGGGTGCAACAGCCTGACTGACTCGGGCTCGCGCACCTGGCGTTTTGATGCCGCATGCAATTCTCCCCCAGACCCCGATCTACACGCGATTGCGTGAAGATCGGGAGTTTCTGCGCTCCAGCTGTTGCCGTTGCTTTTCCTGGCAGATCGCGCGGGGGCTCAACGACTCTTCACGAACTCGCGAATCCGCTCAGCCGCTTCGACGCATTCGGCAAGCGGGGCGACCAGCGCCATGCGCACCCGGCCTGCGCCCGGATTGAAACCATCAACCTCACGCGACAGGTACGACCCCGGCACCACGGTCACGTGCTCGGCGACGAACAGGTCGCGACAGAATCGCGCATCGTTGCCGCCTACGTCGGGCCACAAATAGAAACCGCCGTCAGGGCGCTGCACGTCCATCACCGGCGAAAGGATTTGCAGCACCGCGTCGAATTTTTCGCGATACAGCGCGCGGTTGGCCTGTACGTGTTCTTCGTCGTTCCAGGCGGCGATACTTGCCAGCTGAGTCTGGATCGGCATCGCGCAGCCGTGGTAGGTGCGGTAAAGCAGAAAGGCCTTGAGGATGTCGGCGTCACCGGCGACGAAGCCCGAGCGCAGCCCTGGCAGGTTCGAACGCTTGGACAGGCTGTGGAATACCACGCAGCGTTTGAAATCCTGCCGTCCCAGCTCGGCGCAGGCGCTGAGTAACCCCGCAGGTGGTGCGTCTTCGTCGAAGTATAGCTCGCTGTAGCATTCGTCGGCCGCGATCACGAAATCATGCTCGTCAGCCAGGGCGATCAGCTTCTTCAGGGTTTGCAGCGGAATCAGCGCACCGGTCGGGTTGCCTGGCGAGCACAGGAAAAGAATCTGGCAGCGCTTCCAGATCTCCGCGGGCACGGCGTCGAAGTCCGGGTTGAAGCCGTGTTCGATCAGGCACGGCAAGTAATGTGGCTTGGCCCCGGCGAGGAAGGCTGCGCCTTCGTAGATCTGATAGAACGGGTTGGGGCTGATGACCAGACCATCGTCGCTGCGGTTGACCACGGTCTGGGTGAAGGCGAACAGTGCTTCGCGGGTGCCATTGACCGGCAGCACGTGTTTACTCGCATCCAGCCAGCCTGCGGGTACGTTGAACCGACGTTCGCACCATGCGGCGATGGCTTCACGCAGGGCAGGGATGCCGGCGGTGGTCGGATAAACCGCCATCTGATCGAGGTTGTCGGCCAGGGCTTTGGCCACGAATGCCGGCGACTTGTGCTTGGGCTCGCCGATCGACAAGGCGATCGGGCGTTTGTCCGGGTTCGGCGTGACACTGCCGAGCAGGGCGCGAAGCTTCTCGAAGGGATAAGGCTGGAGCTGTTGCAGGGCGTTATTCATGGCAATCGGTCTCAGGAGCGGGGCGCTGCCCGTCCCGAGCGAGCGGGAGGGGCGGGCGCCGTTGAATCGAATAAAGGGGCGTCAGATGCTGATGCGCAACTCGCTGCCAGGCTCTGGGTTGACGCTCAGCTGCTGAACAATCGCGTCTCGCAGACGGCTGCACAGTTGCGGGTCGGACAGTGGCTGGTTGTTTTCATCGGTGAGGAAGAACACGTCTTCGACCCGCTCGCCGAGGGTCGCGATCTTTGCATTCTGCAACGACAGGTCGAATTCCAGGAAGATCTTGCCGACCCGTGCCAGCAGCCCGGGGCGGTCCGGGGCGCTGAGCTCGAGTACGGTCACTGGCCGCTGCGCATCATTGGAAATCGTCACTACGGGCGCGAATGCGAAGTGCTTGAGCTGGCGCGGGACCCGCCGTTTGATGATGGTCGGGTAGTCGTCCGGGTTGCGCAGCGCCTCGGCAAGACCGTCACGGATGGCCCTGATGCGTTCAGGATTATCGCCAATCGAGCCGCCGTCATTGTCGAGCACGATGTAGGTGTCGAGGGTGAACTGGCTGGTGGAGGTGATCACTCGTGCGTCATGGATGTTCAGGTTCAGCTGGTCCATTGCCGCAACCGTCACGGCAAAGAAGTCATGCTGATCCGGGGCATAAATGAAGATCTGGGTGCCGCCTTCGAACTCGCGCTGAGTGGTCTCCTTGACCAGCACCAGCGGCCCGCCATCGGCCGGCTGCTGGAGAATGGCATCACTGTGCCAGGCCACGTCGCCTGCGGTATGGCGCAGGAAGTAATCGTCCCCCAATTGCGACCACAGCTGTTCCACGTCGTCCGGATCAGTGCCACTGCGCACCAGAATATCCAGCGCGGCACTCTGTGTGCGACGGATCTGCTCTTCGCGATCGACCGGGTTCTCCAGCCCGCGTTTGAGCGCACGCTTGGTCTCGGTGTACAGCTGGCGCAGCAGGCTGGCGCGCCAGGAGTTCCAGAGGGTCGGATTGGTCGCGTTGATGTCGGCGATGGTCAGCACATAGAGGTAGTCCAGATGCACTTCATCGCCCACGAACTGGGCGAAATCGTGAATCACCTGCGGGTCGGACAGATCCTTGCGCTGGGCCGTGGTGGACATCACCAGGTGATTTTGCACCAGCCAGACGATCAGCCGGGTGTCCCAGTCGGGCAGGTGATGGCGGATGCCAAACGCTTCGGCATCGACCGCGCCCAGCTCGGAGTGATCGCCGCCGCGACCCTTGCCGATGTCGTGGTACAGGCCCGCCAGGTAGATCAGTTCCGGTTTGGGCAGCTTGCCCATGAGCTTGCTGGCCAGCGGGAATTTATCTGACACCTGGGTGTATTGAAGCTTACGCAGGTGCTTGATCAGGTTCAGCGTGTGGGCATCGACCGTATAGATATGGAACAGGTCGTGCTGCATCTGCCCGACGATGTGGCCGAACTCCGGCAGATACAGGCCAAGGATGCCGTAGCGGTTCATCCTGCGCAGGTTGCGGTGGATGCCGATCTCGCACTTGAACAGCTCGATGAACAGGCTGGTGTTGCGGATATCGTTACGAAAATCGTCGTTGATCAGGTGCCGGTGTTCGCGCAGCAGGCGAATGGTGTCAGCCCGCACGCCCTTGATTTCCGGCCGCTGGGCCATCAGCACGAAAATCTCCAGCATCGCGAACGGCGTGCGCTTGAAGACATTCGGATGGGTCGCCTCGATGTAGCCGTCATGCAGCTGGAAGCGTGAATTGATCGACTCGGTGACGGTGTTTTGATCGTCCGAAAGAATCACTTCTTCGAAGTGCTGGATGATCAGGTCGCTCAACTGGGCGATGCTCATGACCACGCGGTAGTACTTCTGCATGAAGCGTTCGATGGCCAGCTTCGCATCACTGTCCTGATAGCCGAGCAGGCGCGCGATGCTGGTCTGGTAATCGAACAGCAGGCGATCCTCCGAGCGGCCGGCGAGCATGTGCAGGGCGTAGCGCACCTTCCAGAGAAACTCCTGGGAGGAGGCCAGCAAGGCGTTTTCGCTTTCCAGCAGAAAGCCCTGGTCGGCCAGCGCATGCAGGTTCAGGGTGCCGTATTGCCGCCGGGCCACCCACAGGATGGTCTGGATGTCCCGCAGGCCGCCGGGCGAACCCTTGACGTTGGGTTCCAGGTTGTACTCGGTGTCGAAATATTTGTGATGGCGGGTCTTCTGCTCGGCACGTTTGGCGAGGAAGAACTCCTTGCTCGGCCACATCTCGCCGGGGCTGGTGACTTCCAGCATGCGCTGGCGCAGACGCTCGGGACCGGCAATGGTGCGGCTTTCCATCAGGTTGGTGATCACTGTCAGGTCGGCGCGTGCCTCGCTGGCGCATTCATCGACCGAGCGCACGCTCTGACCGACCTCAAGGCCAATGTCCCACAACAGCGTCAGAAAGCGCTCGATGGAGTCACGGAACACTTCGTGATCGGCACTTTCCAGCAGGATCAGCAGGTCGATGTCCGAATAGGGGTGCAGTTCGCCGCGACCGTAGCCGCCGACTGCCAGCAGCGCGATGTCGGCGTCTTCGCTCCAGTCGAACTGCTCCCAGGCCTGTTGCAGGATGTTGTCGACGAACCAGGCCCGATCCTCGATCAGGCGGCGGATGTCCCGGCCCGACTTGAAGCGTTCGTCCAGCACCTCGCGGGCCTGACGGATAGCCTTCTTGAAGGCGGCGATGGGACTGGCCTTGAGCGCCAGTTCGGCCTGAAACTGGCCGCGATCGAACAAATCTGGGTCCACCTGCGGCATCGAACTGCTTTCCTTCTATCTATATCGGCCGGTACGGAGTAACAGCGTCGTGATCAGGCCGAGGTGCGGGCGATGGTGTCGTCGCTGCGTAGGGTGAAGATCTCGTAGCCTGTGGCGGTAACCAGAATGGTGTGTTCCCACTGCGCCGACAGCTTGCGGTCCTTGGTGATGGCTGTCCAGCCGTCGCCCAGCAAGCGGGTGTCGGCCTTGCCCTGGTTGATCATCGGCTCGATGGTGAAGGTCATGCCTTCCTTGAGTTCCATGCCGTTGCCGGCCTTGCCGTAGTGCAGCACCTGTGGCTCTTCGTGGAACACCTTGCCAATGCCATGGCCGCAGTATTCTCTAACCACCGAGAAGCCGTTCTTCTCGGCGTGTTTCTGGATCACTTCGCCGATATCGCCCAGGTGTGCGCCCGGCTTGACCAGTTCGATGCCTTTGTACATGCATTCCTGGGTGATCTTCGACAGGCGCTCGGCCCATTCGGGGACCTTGCCGACGTGGAACATCCTGCTGGTATCACCGTGGTAACCGTCTTTGATGACCGTCACGTCGATGTTCAGCACGTCGCCTTCCTTCAGGGGCTTCTCGTTCGGAATGCCGTGGCAGACCACGTGGTTGATCGAGGTGCAGATGGATTTGGGGAAACCCTTGTAGTTCAGCGGAGCGGGGATGGCTTTCTGCTCATTGACGATGTAGTCATGGCAGATGCGGTCCAGCTCGTCGGTGGTGACGCCAGGCTTGACGTACGTCGCGATCATTTCCAGGACGTCGGCGGCCAGACGACCGGCGATACGCATCTTTTCGATGTCTTCAGGGGTTTTGATGGTAACGGTCATACAAGGCTCTCTCGGCGCGGCAGGGCCGCAGCTAAACACAGAAAAACGCGATTCTACCAGACCGTCGCCGGGCGGGTTATCATCGCTTCCTTATATAGGTGCCGACGGGCGCAGGACGCAGCACTGCCGCCCGGGAAAAAGCCCCGCGAAAACAGGCGCTTGTTTCAGGTTCCGTTATCAGACTTTTTGTGATATAAAATGCGCCGCTTTACGGGGTAAGCCCCGAAAGCTCAAACCCACACACGTGTCGACACGATGACCTGGGTGCCCTCGGCTCAAGCCGCTGGTTGGTCATTGGGATACGTGGAGGCCTAACCCGACTTATCAAGGAACTATCATGTCCCAAGTCAACATGCGCGATATGCTGAAGGCCGGTGTGCACTTCGGTCACCAAACCCGTTACTGGAACCCGAAAATGGGTAAGTACATTTTCGGCGCGCGTAACAAGATCCACATCATCAACCTTGAAAAAACCCTGCCTATGTTCAACGAAGCTCTGACTTTCGTTGAGCGCCTGGCTCAGGGCAAAAACAAGATTCTGTTCGTCGGCACCAAGCGTTCCGCTGGCAAGATCGTTGCCGAAGAAGCAGCACGTTGCGGTTCGCCGTACGTCGACCACCGCTGGTTGGGCGGCATGCTGACCAACTTCAAGACCATTCGCGCTTCCATCAAGCGTCTGCGTGATCTTGAAATCCAGGCTGAAGACGGCACTTTCACCAAGCTGACCAAGAAAGAGGCGCTGATGCGTACTCGCGACCTGGAAAAGCTGGATCGTAGCCTGGGTGGTATCAAGGACATGGGCGGTCTGCCAGACGCACTGTTCGTTATCGACGTTGATCACGAGCGCATCGCGATCACCGAAGCCAACAAGCTGGGCATCCCGGTCATCGGCGTAGTCGATACCAACAGCAGCCCGGAAGGCGTTGACTACATCATCCCAGGCAACGATGACGCCATTCGCGCCATCCAGCTGTACATGGGTTCGATGGCTGACGCTGTTATCCGTGGTCGCAACAACAACGCTGGCGGCACCGACGTTTACGCCGAAGAAGCTCCAGCGGCAACTGTTGAAGGCTGAGTAGCAAACGCCTAGCGTTTACTCAGTACGCAAAAAGGGGGCTTGGCCCCCTTTTTGCCACCTCGAAAACCACCTGGCGTTGCCACTGATCTGATGTCATGTGCAGCTGTCACCGTGGCTTTTCAAGAATTTGAACGCCCGCCCGGCGGGTGGAATGGTTGAAGACCTGTCCAAGAGGATTTTGAAATGGCAGAGATTACTGCAGCGTTGGTCAAAGAACTGCGCGAGCGTACCGGCGAAGGCATGATGGACTGCAAAAAGGCCTTGACCAAGGCTGGCGGCGACATCGAAAAAGCCATCGACGATATGCGTGCCTCGGGCGCAATCAAGGCAGCCAAAAAAGCAGGCAACGTTGCTGCTGAAGGCGCTATCGCAATCAAGGACGACGGCAAAGCCGCAGTCCTGATCGAAGTCAACTCGCAGACCGACTTCCTGGCTCTGCAGGACGATTTCAAGGCATTCGTCGCTAACAGCGTCGAGAAAGCCTTTGCTGACAAGCTGACCACCGTTGAGCCTCTGGTTGAAGCGCAGGAAGCTGATCGTCTGGTTCTGGTCGGCAAGGTTGGCGAGAACGTCAACATCCGTCGTCTGGCGCGCATCGAAGGCGACGTGCTGGGTTCGTACCTGCACGGCAACAAGATCGGCGTGGTTGTCGTTCTCAAGGGCGGCAATGCCGAGCTGGCGAAAGACATCGCCATGCACGTAGCAGCGACCAACCCCGAGTTCCTGCTGCCTTCGGACGTTTCGCCAGAAGCGATCGAGCGCGAGAAGAATGTCTTCATGCAGTTGAACGAAGACAAGCTCAAAGGCAAGCCTGCCGAAATCGCCGACAAGATGGTTGCCGGTCGTATCAGCAAGTTCCTGGCTGAAGCCAGCCTGGTCGAGCAAGCGTTCGTCAAGAACCCGGAAATCAAGGTCGGCGAGCTGGCCAAGAAAGCCGGTGCTGAAATCGTTTCCTTCACCTACTTCAAAGTAGGCGACGGCATCGAGAAGCCAGTCGACAACTTCGCTGAAGAAGTCGCAGCTCAAGTAGCCGCCAGCAAGCAATAAGACGGTACTCCAACTGTCGACCCCAAGAGGCTGCCCGCTCACGCGCGCAGCCTCTTTGTCAAAGCGGCAGGTGGAATTTGTTTTTTCGGGGTGCGCAGCTTACAAGGCTGCAAATCTCTGAGTTAGTAGCCTAGAGTTAGCGCAGCTTAAAGTGCTCGCAGATTCGTCAGATTTTTTTTAAACGCCGCAGGAGAGATTCGCAATGGCTCAGCAGGGCAGTGGTTATCAAGCTCGCTATAAACGCATTCTACTCAAGCTTAGCGGCGAGGCCCTGATGGGGTCCGAAGAATTCGGTATCGACCCCAAAGTGCTGGACCGCATGGCGCTTGAAGTCGGTCAGCTGGTAGGTATTGGTGTCCAGGTCGGCCTGGTCATCGGCGGTGGCAACCTGTTCCGCGGTGCGGCGCTGAGTGCCGCCGGCATGGACCGGGTAACCGGTGATCACATGGGCATGCTGGCCACTGTGATGAACGCGCTGGCGATGCGCGACGCCCTGGAGCGTGCCAATATCTCGGCCATCGTGATGTCGGCGATCTCCATGGTGGGTGTGACCGATCACTACGATCGTCGCAAGGCCATGCGTCACCTGAACGCCAAAGAGGTAGTGATCTTCGCAGCCGGTACCGGCAACCCGTTCTTCACCACCGACTCGGCCGCCTGTTTGCGTGCCATCGAAATCGACGCGGATGTCGTGTTGAAGGCAACCAAGGTCGATGGTGTGTACACTGCCGATCCATTCAAGGACCCGCATGCCGAGAAGTTCGATCATCTGACTTACGATGAAGTTCTGGATCGCAAGCTGGGGGTAATGGATCTGACGGCCATCTGCCTGTGCCGTGACCACAAGATGCCACTGCGTGTCTTTAATATGAACAAGCCCGGCGCACTGCTGAACATCGTGCATGGCGGCGCTGAAGGAACCCTGATCGAGGAAGGCCAACAATGATCAACGAAATCAAGAAAGACGCTCAAGAGCGCATGCAGAAATCGCTGGACTCTCTGAACCATGCATTTGGCCAGATTCGTACCGGCAAGGCACACCCCAGCATCCTGGGTAGCGTGATGGTGCCGTACTACGGCGCAGACACCTCCATCACCCAAGTGGCCAACATCACGGTAAAGGACTCGCGTACCCTGCAAGTCGTGGCTTTCGAGCGCAACATGCTTGCGGCAGTCGACAAGGCTATCCAGAGTGCCGGTCTGAACCTCAACCCGACCAACCTCGGTGAGCTGTTGCTGATCTCCATGCCGGCCTTGACTGAAGAAACCCGCAAGGGCTTCACCAAGCAGGCGCGCAGCGCAGCCGAAGACGCACGTGTTGCCGTGCGCAACATTCGTCGCGATGCATTGGGTGATCTCAAGAAGCTGGTCAAGGACAAGGAAATCAGCGAAGACGAAGAACGTCGTGCCGCTGCCGACATCCAGAAACTGACCGACAAGGCCGAGGCGGATATCGACGCGGCGACCAAGCAAAAAGAAGCGGACCTGATGGCCGTATAAGGGCCGGGAAGCTTTCATGGAAAAGACAAAGCTGGCTGTGCCGTCAACGGTACCGCGTCATGTCGCGATCATCATGGATGGGAACAATCGCTGGGCTAAAAAGCGTCTGTTGCCGGGTGTGGCGGGTCACAAGGCTGGCGTGGATGCTGTCCGGGCGGTGATTGAAGTGTGCGCCGAGGCCAAAGTCGAGGTGCTGACGCTGTTCGCCTTCTCAAGCGAGAACTGGCAGCGCCCGGCCGAGGAGGTCGGGGCGTTGATGGAGCTGTTCTTCACCGCTTTGCGTCGCGAGACCAAGCGCCTGAACGAGAACGGCATCAGTCTGCGCATCATTGGTGACCGTTCGCGCTTCCATCCCGAGCTTCAGGCTGCGATTCGCGAGGCCGAGACGCGCACCGCCGGCAACAGTCGCTTTGTCCTGCAGATCGCCGCCAACTACGGTGGTCAGTGGGATATCGCCCAGGCCGCGCAACGCCTGGCACGCGAAGTCCAGGCCGGGCATCTGCGGCCGGAGGACATTACTCCGCAGCTGTTGCAGACGTGCCTGGCGACGGGCGATCTGCCGCTGCCAGACCTGTGCATCCGCACCGGTGGCGAGCACCGCATCAGCAACTTCCTGCTTTGGCAGCTGGCCTACGCCGAGCTGTACTTCTCCGACCTGTTCTGGCCGGACTTCAAACACGAAGCCATGCGCACTGCGCTGGCCGATTTCGCTTCGCGCCAACGCCGCTTCGGGAAAACCAGCGAGCAGGTAGAAGCTGGAGCCCGTGCTTAATGCTCAAACAACGAATCATTACAGCGTTGATCCTTGCGCCCCTGGCACTGTGCGGTTTCTTTTTGCTCGAAGGCGGCAGCTTTGCGCTGTTCATCGGCGCGGTGGTTGCGTTGGGTGCGTGGGAATGGGCGCGTCTGGCCGGTTTCGAGGCGCAGTCGATTCGCGTCCTCTACGCCGCCCTGGTGGCGGTATTGCTGTTCGTGTTGTATCTGCTGCCGGGTCTGGCGCCATGGATTCTGGTGGCGGCCCTGATCTGGTGGCTGGTTGCGACATGGCTGGTTCTGACCTACCCCGAGTCCAGCGAACACTGGTCCAGCGTGATCTGCAAGCTGGTCATCGGCCTGTTGATTCTGTTGCCGGCCTGGCAAGGGCTGGTGCTGATAAAGCTGGCGCCGATGGGCAACTGGCTGATCCTGTCGGTGATGATCCTGGTATGGGGCGCGGACATTGGCGCCTACTTTTCCGGCAAGGCTTTCGGCAAGCGCAAGCTTGCACCCAAGGTCAGTCCGGGTAAGAGCTGGGAAGGGCTCTACGGCGGACTCGCCGCCTGCCTGCTGATCACTGCGGTGGTCGGCGTCTCACGCGGCTGGTCGGTTCCGGCGATTATTTTTGCCTTGCTGTGTGCTGCGATCGTGGTGCTGATTTCGGTGGTCGGTGATCTCACCGAAAGCATGTTCAAGCGCAAATCGGGGGTCAAGGACAGCAGTAACCTGCTGCCCGGCCACGGCGGTGTGCTTGATCGCATCGACAGCCTGACCGCAGCGATACCGGTCTTCGCGCTGCTGCTATGGGCTGCCAAAGACTGGGGCATGATGTGAGCAAGCCTCAGCAGATAACCGTGCTGGGAGCGACCGGTTCGGTTGGCCTGAGTACCCTCGATGTCATCGCCCGCCATCCTGCTCGCTACCGGGTGTTCGCCCTTACAGGCTTCACTCGCCTGAGCGAGTTGCTGGCGCTGTGTGTCCGCCATACGCCGCAGTTTGCCGTAGTGCCTACCGCCGTTGCGGCCCGCCAGCTGCAGGATGACCTGCGCGCAGCGGGTCTCGATACCCGGGTGCTGATGGGGGAGGGTGGTCTGTGCGAGGTGTCGGCCCACCCGCAGGTGGACACGGTGCTCGCGGCCATTGTCGGTGCGGCGGGCTTGCGGCCTACATTGGCCGCCGTCGAGGCAGGCAAGAAGGTTCTGCTGGCCAACAAGGAAGCCCTGGTGATGTCGGGCGCCTTGTTCATGGAGGCTGTGCGTCGCAGCGGGACTGTGCTGCTGCCGCTCGATAGCGAGCACAACGCGATATTCCAGTGCCTGCCGGGCAATTACGCCAGCGGTCTGAGCGCGGTGGGTGTGCGGCGGATACTGCTGACCGCCTCCGGTGGACCGTTCCGTGAGACGCCGCTGGCGGAACTCGAGCACGTCTCCCCCGAGCAGGCATGCGCGCATCCGAACTGGTCCATGGGGCGCAAGATTTCCGTGGACTCGGCCAGCATGATGAACAAGGGGCTTGAGCTGATCGAGGCCTGCTGGCTGTTCGATACGGCGCCTGCGCAAATCGAGGTGGTCATTCATCCGCAAAGCGTTATCCACTCGATGGTGGACTATGTGGACGGTTCGGTGCTGGCTCAGTTGGGTAACCCCGACATGCGCACCCCGATCGCCCATGCCCTGGCGTGGCCCGAGCGGATCGATTCAGGTGTTGCCCCGCTGGATCTGTTCAGCATCGCGCGTCTGGATTTCCAGGCGCCGGACGAGTTGCGCTTCCCTTGTCTGCGCCTGGCACGGCAAGCTGCCGAAACCGGCAACAGTGCACCTGCGGTTCTGAACGCAGCCAACGAGGTAGCGGTGGCGGCGTTTCTGGATGGGCGCATTCGTTATCCGGAAATCGCGAGTATGATCGACGAAGTGTTGAATCTGGAGCCTGTCGTCGCGGTCAGCGAACTGGAGACAGTGTTCGAAGTCGATGCCAAGGCGCGTGCGCTGGCTGAGCAGTGGCTCGGACGAAATGGGCGGTAAACGGCAAATACCATCAGGCACAGGTCCATCGGTGCGGCTGAGCATGCGGCGCATGTCCACCCGCAGCGCCGGACCGGTACCCGGAGAACAGCAATGAGCGCGCTATATATGATTGTCGGCACCCTGGTAGCCCTGGGTGTGCTGGTAACCTTTCACGAGTTTGGCCACTTCTGGGTGGCCCGGCGTTGTGGCGTCAAGGTTTTGCGGTTTTCAGTCGGGTTCGGCATGCCGCTATTACGCTGGCATGACCGTAAAGGTACCGAATATGTAGTCGCTGCGATTCCGTTGGGCGGCTATGTAAAGATGCTCGATGAGCGAGAAGGCGATGTCCCTGCCGAGCTGGTCGACCAGTCATTCAATCGCAAGTCGGTCTATCAGCGTATCGCCATTGTCATTGCCGGGCCGATCGCCAACTTTCTACTGGCCATTGTATTTTTCTGGGTACTGGCGATGCTGGGCAGCCAGCAGGTGCGGCCGGTCATCGGCGGCGTCGAAACAGGCAGCATCGCGCAAAAGGCCGGTCTGACTTCTGGCCAGGAAATCGTATCGGTCGATGGCGAAGCGACCACAGGCTGGGCGGCGGTCAATCTGCAGCTGGTTCGTCGCTTGGGCGAGACCGGCAGCATCGCGCTCAAGGTTCGCGAGCAAGGATCTGATGCAGAAACCCCGCGTTCTCTGGTGCTGGACAACTGGCTCAAGGGTGCCGACGAGCCGGATCCGATCCGCTCCCTGGGTATTCGGCCATGGCGTCCGTCCTTGCTGCCGATTCTGGCAGAGCTCGATCCCAAAGGTCCAGCCCAGGCGGCTGGACTGAAAACCGGTGATCGTCTGCTGACGCTTGATGGGCAGCCGCTTGACGACTGGCAACAAGTGGTCGATCTGGTTCGTATCCGTCCCGATACCAGGATTTCCCTGGCGGTCGAGCGCGACGGTGGAAGGATCGACGTGCCTGTCACGCTGGTCGCTCGTGGTGAGGGCAAGGCTGCAACCGGGTATCTGGGTGCGGGCGTGAAAGCTGTCGACTGGCCACCGGAGATGCTTCGCGAGGTCAGTTATGGCCCGCTGGCCGCCGTGGCAGAGGGCGCGCAGCGTACCTGGACCATGAGCGTACTGACCCTCGATTCGCTGAAGAAAATGTTGTTCGGCGAGCTGTCGGTAAAAAACTTGAGCGGACCGATAACCATTGCTAAAGTGGCGGGCGCTTCGGCCCAGTCAGGTATAGGTGACTTCCTGAATTTCCTTGCTTATCTGAGCATAAGCCTGGGGGTTCTCAATTTGCTGCCCATTCCAGTGCTGGACGGGGGGCACTTGCTGTTTTATCTGATCGAGTGGGCGCGTGGTCGTCCGCTGTCGGAAAAGGTACAGGGCTGGGGGGTTCAGATCGGTATCAGTCTGGTGGTCGGAGTCATGTTGCTCGCACTGGTCAACGATCTGGGACGACTGTAAAAGCTACGCCGAATTGTGAATCTGCCGCATTTTGCGGCAGTTTGTTTATTGCCAGTTGGAATAAGAAAGGACTTCATGAAACGTCTGCTGCTAACTGCGGTTCTTGCCGTACTGATGATCGCCGAAGTTCACGCCGAGTCCTTCACTATCTCCGATATCCGTGTCAATGGGCTGCAGCGGGTTTCCGCGGGCAGTGTTTTTGGTGCGCTGCCGTTGAATGTGGGTGAACAGGCCGATGACGCGCGTCTTGTTGACGCAACTCGTGCACTGTTCAAAACCGGTTTCTTTCAGGATATCCAGCTGGGCCGTGACGGCAACGTTCTGGTCATCACCGTGGTCGAGCGCCCGTCTGTGGCGAGCATCGAAATCGACGGTAACAAAGCCATCACCACTGAAGACCTGATGAAGGGTCTGAAGCAGTCCGGTCTGGCCGAAGGTGAGATCTTCCAGCGTGCCACGCTCGAGGGCGTGCGTAACGAGCTGCAGCGTCAGTACGTGGCCCAGGGTCGTTACTCGGCAGAAGTCGCCACCGAAGTCGTTCCGCAGCCGCGCAACCGTGTAGGCCTGAAGATCAACATCAATGAAGGCGCGGTGGCTGCGATCCAGCACATCAACGTCGTCGGCAACTCGGTATTCCCGGAGCAGGACCTCGTTGACCTGTTCGAGCTGAAAACCACCAACTGGCTGTCCTTCTTCAAGAACGACGACAAGTACGCCCGGGAAAAACTCTCCGGCGACCTGGAACGTCTGCGTTCGTACTATCTCGACCGCGGCTATATCAACATGGATATCGCTTCGACCCAGGTCTCCATCACGCCTGACAAGAAAAGCGTGTACATCACCGTCAACATCCACGAGGGCGACAAGTACAGCGTCAAGTCGGTCAAGTTGAGCGGCGACCTGAAGGTGCCTGAAGATCAGGTCCAGTCGCTGCTGCTGGTCAAGCCGGGCCAGGTGTTCTCGCGTAAGGTCATGACCACCACGTCCGAACTGATCACCCGTCGTCTGGGTAACGAGGGTTACACCTTCGCCAACGTCAACGGCGTGCCGACCCCGAACGATGAAGACCACACGGTCGATATCCTGTTCGCAGTCGATCCGGGCAAGCGTGCGTACGTCAACCGTATCAACTTCCGTGGCAACACCAAGACTGCGGACGACGTGCTGCGTCGTGAAATGCGTCAGATGGAAGGCGGTTGGGCTTCTACCTACCTGATCGACCAGTCCAAGACCCGTCTTGATCGTCTGGGCTTCTTCAAGGAAGTGAACGTCGAAACACCTGCGGTGCCAGGCACCGACGATCAGGTCGACGTCAACTATGCCGTGGAAGAACAGGCGTCCGGTTCGATCACCGCAAGCGTGGGCTTCGCCCAGAGCGCAGGTCTGATCCTTGGTGGTTCGATCAGCCAGAACAACTTCCTGGGTACGGGTAACAAGGTCAGCATCGGCTTGACCAAAAGTGAATACCAGACTCGCTACAACTTCAGCTACGTCGATCCGTACTTCACCCCGGACGGTGTGAGCCTTGGCTACAGCGCCTTCTACCGCAAGACCAACTACGACGACCTCGACGTTGACGTGGCCAGCTACTCGGTGGACAGCCTGGGTGCCGGTATCAACATGGGCTACCCGATCAGCGAAACATCGCGTCTGAACTTCGGTCTGTCGGTACAGCGCGACGAGCTGAGCACCGGTACCTACACCGTTGACGAGATCTTTGACTTCGTCGAGAAAGAAGGCGACAGCTTCACCAACTTCAAGGCGTCGGTCGGCTGGTCCGAGTCGACCCTGAACAAAGGCACGCTGCCGACCCGTGGTTCTTCCCAGAGCCTGACCCTGGAAACCACCATTCCGGGCAGCGACCTGTCGTTCTACAAACTAGATTACCGCGGTCAGTTGTTCCACCCGATCACTAACAACACGACGCTGCGTCTGCACTCGGAACTCGGTTACGGCGACGGCTACGGTTCGACCTCCGGTCTTCCGTTCTACGAGAACTACTACGCCGGCGGCTTCAACTCGGTTCGTGGCTTCAAGGACAGTACCCTTGGGCCGCGTAGTACGCCAAGCAGCGGGACCAAGACGGGTACCCTTGCGGACCCGGACCAGGATCCGCTGCCGTTCGGTGGCAACGTGTTGATCACTGGTGGTGCCGAGATTCTGTTCCCGCTGCCGTTCATCAAGGATCAGCGTTCGCTGCGGACTTCGCTGTTCTGGGATGTGGGTAACGTATTCAACACCAATTGCGGTTCTCAGAAAGTCACTACTGAAGGCGAGAAAGTCGAATGTAACGGCCCGGAACTGTCGGGTCTCGCCAGCTCCGTCGGTGTTGGCGTGACCTGGATCACTGCCTTGGGCCCATTGAGTTTCGCGCTGGCGATGCCGGTCAAAAAACCGGATAACAGCACCGAAACCCAGATCTTCCAATTCTCTCTCGGTCAGACCTTCTAAGGGTCTGATCACTGATAACGACAACGGATTCTGTAGGAGTTACATCGTGCGTAAGTTGACCCAATTGGCATTGCTGGCAACGGTTCTGATCGCAGGCCCGGCATTTGCTGACATGAAAATCGCCGTACTGAACTACCAAATGGCGCTGCTGGAATCAGACGCAGCCAAGAAGTACGCCGTCGACGCAGAAAAGAAATTCGGTCCTCAGCTGACCAAACTCAAGGCTCTGGAAAGCAGCGCCAAGGGCATTCAGGATCGCCTGGTCGCCGGTGGCGACAAAATGGCCCAGCCTGAGCGCGAGAAGCTGGAGCTGGACTTCAAGCAAAAGGCCCGTGACTTCCAGTTCCAGTCCAAGGAGCTGAATGAGGCCAAAGCCGTTGCCGACCGCGAAATGCTCAAGCAACTCAAGCCCAAGCTGGACCAGGCTGTCGAAGAAGTGATCAAGAAGGGCGGGTTTGACCTGGTGTTCGAGCGCGGTGCCGTGATTGACGTCAAGCCACAGTACGACGTCACTCGCCAGGTCATCGAGCGTATGAACCAACTGAAGTAATTTCATGACCGCGACCATCAAACTCGGCCAGTTGGCCGAGTTCCTCGGCGCCACGCTACGTGGCCCTGCGGACAAGGAAATCACCGGGCTGGCCACCTTGCAGGAGGCCAGTCACGATCAGGTCAGTTTTCTGGCCAATCCGCAGTATCGAAAATTCCTCGCGACCACTCATGCTGCTGCCGTGCTGTTGAAGCCGGCGGATGCCGAAGGCTATGCGGGCGATGCACTGTTGATTGCCGATCCGTATCTGGCCTACGCGCGTATCTCCCATCTGTTCGATCCAAAACCCAAGGCTGCGGCAGGTATCCACCCGACCGCGGTCGTGGCGCAGGATGCGGTTGTCGACCCTGCAGCCAGCGTCGGTGCATTCGCGGTGATCGAAAGCGGGGCGCGGATTGCGGCTGGCGTGACCATTGGCGCGCATTGTTTTATCGGCGCGCGCAGCGTGATCGGTGAGGGTGGCTGGCTGGCACCCCGGGTGACGCTGTATCACGACGTGCGCATTGGTCAGCGTGTGGTGATTCAGTCAGGCGCAGTGCTCGGTGGCGAGGGCTTCGGCTTCGCCAACGAGAAAGGCGTATGGCAGAAAATCGCGCAGATTGGCGGGGTGACCATCGGCGACGACGTGGAGATTGGCGTGAACACTGCCATCGACCGTGGTGCGATGGACGATACCCGTATTGGCAATGGTGTGAAGCTGGATAACCAGATTCAGATCGCACACAACGTACAAGTGGGCGATCACACAGCGATGGCGGCTTGTGTCGGAATATCCGGCAGCGCCAGGATTGGCAAGCACTGTATGCTCGCAGGCGGTGTCGGGCTGGTTGGGCACATCGATATTTGCGACGGCGTTTTCATCACGGGCATGACCATGGTGACCCGTTCGATTACCGAGCCTGGCTCCTATTCTTCGGGCACGGCGATGCAGCCGGCCGCGGAATGGCGCAAAAGCGCGGCGCGCATACGTCAGCTCGATGACATGGCGCGACGCCTGCAACAGCTGGAAAAGATTGTCGAGGCAGTGACCTCAGGCGGTAAAGCATCATCTGATGGCTGATACCTTTTTCTTATCAAGCGTGCACAGCCGATAAACTGCCTCCTTGATTTGCTAGAGGAGTGCTGCGCATTCGTCGCGCACTCCCAATCTTTACTACAGGCTTCCTCTCGAAATGATGGACATCAACGAAATTCGCGAATATCTGCCCCACCGTTATCCGTTTCTGCTTGTGGACCGGGTCGTGGAGCTGGATGTTGAGAATAAAAGCATTCGTGCCTACAAGAATGTCAGCATCAATGAGCCCTTCTTCAACGGGCACTTTCCCCAGCATCCAATCATGCCGGGCGTGCTGATCATTGAAGCAATGGCTCAGGCTGCCGGCATCCTTGGCTTCAAAATGCTTGACGTGAAGCCTGCCGACGGCACTCTGTATTACTTCGTGGGCTCCGACAAGCTGCGTTTCCGCCAGCCGGTACTGCCGGGCGACCAACTGATTCTTGAAGCCAGGTTCCTGAGCTGCAAGCGCCAGATCTGGAAGTTCGAATGCCAGGCGTCGGTTGACGGCAAGCCGGTATGCTCCGCAGAAATCATCTGTGCGGAACGTAAACTATGAGTTTGATTGACCCTCGCGCAATCATCGATCCGACGGCTGTTCTGGCCGACAATGTGGAGGTCGGCCCGTGGTCGATCGTCGGACCCGGTGTGGAAATTGGCGAGGGTTCGGTAATCGGTCCGCACGTGATCCTGCGAGGCCCTACCAAAATCGGCAAACATAATCACATCTACCAGTTTTCGTCGGTGGGTGAGGATACGCCTGATCTCAAATACAAGGGCGAAGCAACGCGCCTGGTGATCGGCGATCACAACGTCATCCGCGAAGGCGTCACGATTCATCGTGGGACCATCCAGGATCGTGCCGAGACCACCATTGGCGATCACAACCTGATCATGGCCTATGCCCACATCGGCCACGACAGCGTCATCGGCAATAATTGCATCCTGGTCAACAATACCGCCCTGGCCGGTCATGTGCATGTGGCTGACTGGGCGATCCTGTCCGGTTTCACCCTGGTGCATCAGTACTGCCACATCGGCGCCCACAGTTTCTCTGGCATGGGCACTGCGATCGGCAAGGATGTCCCGGCGTTCGTCACTGTTTTCGGCAACCCGGCCGAAGCGCGCAGCATGAACTTCGAAGGCATGCGTCGTCGCGGCTTTTCTGAGGACTCGATCCATGCGCTGCGTCGTGCCTACAAGACGGTCTACCGTCAGGGCCTGACAGTGGAGCAGGCGGTGGTCGAGCTTGCCGAGCCCGCCGCGCAGTTCCCGGAAGTCGCGCTGTTCCTTGAGTCCATCCAGAACTCGACCCGCGGCATCACCCGTTAATCATGACTGTCCTGCGTATAGCGCTGGTCGCCGGAGAAGCCTCCGGCGACATACTGGGTTCCGGGCTGATGCGCGCCATCAAGGTCCATCATCCTGACGCACAGTTCATCGGTGTCGGTGGTCCGCTCATGGAAGCTGAAGGTATGCAGTCATACTTTCCCATGGAGCGCTTGTCGGTCATGGGGCTGGTGGAGGTGCTGGGACGTCTGAAGGAACTGCTGGCGCGGCGCAAGCTGTTGATCCAGACCCTGATCGACGAGAAGCCCGACGTGTTCATCGGTATCGATGCGCCGGACTTCACCCTGAACATCGAACTCAAACTGCGTCAGGCCGGGATCAAGACCGTGCACTACGTCAGCCCGTCCGTCTGGGCGTGGCGGCAAAAGCGTGTGCTGAAGATTCGCCAGGGTTGTGATCTGATGCTGACCCTGTTGCCCTTCGAAGCGCGGTTCTATGAAGAGAAGGGCGTGCCGGTACGCTTCGTTGGTCACCCACTGGCCGACACGATCCCGCTGGATGCCGACCGCGTTGGCGCGCGTGCCGAACTGGGATTGGGCGAGGGTCCTGTGGTGGCGTTGATGCCAGGCAGTCGCGGTGGCGAAGTCGGACGTCTCGGCGCGTTGTTCTTCGATGCTGCAGAGCGTCTGCTGGCACTGCGCCCCGAGGTTCGCTTCGTGTTGCCCTGTGCCAGCCCCCAGCGTCGGGCGCAGATCGAACTGCTGCTCGAAGGGCGCAAGCTGCCGCTGACATTGCTCGATGGGCGCTCCCATGTCGCGCTCGCAGCCTGTGACGCGGTGTTGATCGCCTCCGGCACTGCGACCCTCGAAGCGCTGCTGTACAAACGACCGATGGTGGTTGCCTATCGTCTGGCGCCACTGACCTACTGGATACTCAAGCGGATGGTGAAGAGTCCGTATGTGTCGCTGCCGAACCTGCTGGCCCAGCGTTTGCTGGTCCCCGAGCTTCTGCAGGACGCGGCGACCGCTCAAGCGCTGGCCGACACCCTGCTGCCGTTGCTCGACAACGGCGCGGAGCAGACGGCCGGCTTCGACGCCATTCACCGAACCTTGCGCCGCGATGCGTCCAATCAGGCCGCCGATGCGGTGTTGAGCCTGATCGGCGCATCGCCTTCACGATGAGTGTGCAATCAATGCAAATGGGTCTGGACTTCAACCTGGTCGAGGATCTGGTCGCCGGTGTCGATGAAGTGGGCCGTGGCCCGCTCTGCGGCGCGGTGGTGACTGCCGCCGTCATCCTCGATCCCAAGCGCCCGATCCTGGGCCTTAACGATTCAAAAAAGCTCACCGAAGCCAAGCGCGAAAAGCTGTTCGACGAGATCTGCGAAAAAGCCCTGTGCTGGCACATCGCACGCGCCGAGGTCGAAGAGATCGATGAACTGAACATCCTCCACGCCACCATGCTGGCCATGAAACGTGCGGTCGAAGGCCTGCTTATCACCCCCAGGCTTGCATTGATCGACGGCAACCGCTGTCCCCAGCTGTCGGTGCCCAGTGCGCCGGTCATTCAGGGTGACGCTCAGGTGCCCGCCATCGCCGCAGCGTCGATCTTGGCCAAGGTTTCGCGGGATCGGGAAATGGCGCGCATGGAGTTGATCTATCCGGGTTACGGCATCGGTGGCCACAAGGGTTATCCGACGCCGGTACACCTGGAGGCACTGGCCCGACTGGGTCCTACTCCGATTCACCGGCGCTCCTTCGCCCCGGTGCGTGCGGCCTGGGAAGCGCGTGACATGATGATTTCCAGCGGCTTCACACCGCTGCCGTTCAACTGATCGCGGGCTGATGTTTTCATGAGAGGCCGGTACAATCCGGCCTTCGTTTTCTGTGCGTTATAGGATCACCCATGCCGGCTACTTTCGTTCATCTACGCCTGCACACCGAATATTCGCTGGTTGACGGTCTGGTCCGGGTCAAGCCGTTGGTCAAGGCGCTGACCGCCCTGAACATGCCGGCGGTGGCAGTGACTGACCAGAACAACATGTGTTCGCTGGTCAAATTCTATAAGGCCGCGATGGGTGCCGGGATCAAGCCGATCTGCGGCGCCGACATCTGGCTGGCCGGACGCGACCGCGATGCGCCGCTGAGCCGCATGAGCCTGCTGGTGATGAACCCCAAGGGCTACCTGAACCTCACTGAGTTGATCTCCCGTGGTTTCATGCACGGTCAGCGCAATGGGCTGGTGGTGATCGAGCGCGAGTGGGTGGCGCAGGCCAGCGAAGGCCTGATTGCCCTGTCGGCCGCCAAAGAAGGCGAAATCGGCATGGCGCTGCTCGGCGGCAACCCGGCTGAGGCCGATCAGTTGCTCAAGGAATGGATGTCGGTGTTCCCGCAGCGTTTCTACGTCGAGGTTCAGCGCACCAGTCGCATCAACGACGAGGAACACCTGCACGCAGCCGTCGCCCTGGCCGAACGCCACGGCGCGCCGCTGGTGGCGAGCAACGATGTGCGCTTCATCCGGCAGGAAGACTTCGAGGCCCACGAAACCCGCGTCTGCATCGGTGAAGGCCGGGCACTGGACGACCCGCGTCGCTCGCACAATTACAGTGACCAGCAGTACCTCAAAAGCGCCGAGCAGATGGCCGAGCTGTTCAGTGATCTGCCCGACGCGCTGGCCAACACCGTCGAGATCGCCAAGCGCTGCAATATCGAAGTGAAGCTGGGCACGGCGTTCCTGCCCAACTTCCCGATTCCCGATGGCATGACCATCGATGAGTATTTCCGCAAGGTCTCCTTCGAAGGCCTTGAAGAGCGTCTGGCGGTGTTGTGGCCGCGGGAAACCACGCCCAACTACGAACAGAAGCGTCAGGAGTACGTGGATCGCCTGAATTTCGAGCTGGATATCATCATCCAGATGGGCTTCCCCGGTTACTTCCTGATCGTCATGGACTTCATCCAGTGGGCCAAGAACAACGGTGTGCCGGTAGGTCCCGGCCGTGGGTCGGGTGCTGGGTCGCTGGTGGCTTATGTCCAGAAGATCACGGACCTGGATCCGCTGGAATACGATCTGCTGTTCGAACGCTTCCTTAACCCCGAGCGGGTTTCGATGCCCGACTTCGACGTCGACTTCTGCATGGACGGTCGCGATCGGGTCATCGAGTACGTGGCCGAGAAATACGGTCGCAACGCGGTGAGCCAGATCATCACTTTCGGTTCCATGGCCGCCAAGGCCGTGGTGCGTGACGTCGCCCGCGTACAGGGCAAGTCCTACGGCCTGGCCGATCGTCTGTCGAAGATGATCCCGTTCGAAGTGGGCATGACCCTGGAAAAAGCCTACGAGCAGGAGGAAATCCTGCGTGACTTCCTCAAGGTCGACGAGGAAGCGGCAGAAATCTGGGAGATGGCGCGCAAGCTCGAAGGCGTGGTGCGTAACGTCGGCAAGCACGCCGGTGGTGTGGTCATCGCGCCGACCAAGTTGACTGACTTCTCGGCCATCTATTGCGATGAAGAGGGCGGCGGCCTGGTAACCCAGTTCGACAAGGACGACGTCGAGGCCGCGGGTCTGGTGAAGTTCGACTTCCTGGGGCTGCGGACCCTGACCATCATCGACTGGGCGCTGAAGACGATCAACCGCGACCGCGCCAAGGTCAACGAGCCGCCGCTGGACATCGCGTTCATCCCGCTGGACGACGCGCCCACCTACGACCTGCTGCAAAAAGCTGAAACCACTGCGGTATTCCAGCTTGAATCGCGCGGCATGAAAGAGCTGATCAAAAAGCTCAAGCCCGACTGCCTGGAAGACCTGATCGCACTGGTCGCGCTGTTCCGTCCGGGCCCGCTGCAATCGGGCATGGTGGATGACTTCATCAACCGTAAGCACGGTCGCGCCGAGCTGTCGTATCCCCACGTCGATTACCAGTACGAAGGCCTCAAGCCTGTATTGCTGCCGACCTACGGCATCATCCTGTATCAGGAACAGGTGATGCAGATCGCCCAGGTCATGGCCGGCTACACCCTCGGCGAGGCGGACATGCTGCGTCGCGCCATGGGCAAGAAAAAACCCGAGGAAATGGCCAAGCAGCGCGGCGGTTTCATCGACGGCTGCAAGACCAACAATATCGAGCCGGAGCTTGCCGGTAACATCTTTGACCTGGTAGAGAAGTTCGCCGGTTACGGCTTCAACAAATCCCACTCCGCCGCCTACGGCCTGGTGTCGTACCAGACCGCCTGGCTCAAGAAGCATTACCCGGCGCCGTTCATGGCCGCCGTTCTGTCCGCGGATATGCACAACACCGACAAGGTCGTGACCTTGATCGAAGAAGTGCGGACTATGAAGCTGCGCCTCGATGCGCCGGACGTGAACAATTCCGAATTCAAGTTCACGGTGAACGACGACGGCCGTATCGTCTACGGCCTGGGCGCGATCAAGGGTGTCGGTGAAGGCCCGGTAGAGGCGATCACTGAAGCGCGTCAGGCAGGCCCGTTCAAGGATCTGTTCGACTTCTGCGCGCGGATCGATCTCAAGCGTGTCAACAAGCGTACCCTCGATGGACTGATTCGCAGCGGTGCGCTGGATCGTCTGGGACCGTTTTTCTTCGACGAGGCCAAGCAGTATCAAGCCAATATCGACCGCAATCGCGGCGTGTTGCTGGCCACCCTGGAAGGCGCCATCCAGGCCGCCGAGCAGACCGCGCGCAGTCATGACAGCGGTCACGCCGACCTGTTTGGCGGTTTGTTCATCGAGGCCGATGCCGATGTCTATGCCAACCATCGCAATGCCAAGGAGGTCACGCTCAAGGAGCGACTGCGTGGCGAAAAGGAAACCCTGGGCCTGTACCTGACCGGTCACCCGATCGATGAATACGAAGGCGAGATACGCAGGTTCGCCCGCCAGCGCATCGTCGACCTGAAACCGGCGCGCGATACCCAGACTGTCGCCGGCCTGATCATCGCGCTGCGGGTCATGAAGAACAAAAAGGGTGACAAGATGGGCTTCATCACCCTGGACGACCGCTCCGGGCGAATCGAAGCGTCGTTGTTCGCCGATTCGTTCCAGGCCGCCCAGTCGCTGTTGCAGACCGACGCGATGGTGGTGGTGGAAGGCGAGGTCAGCTCCGACGACTTCTCCGGTGGACTGCGCCTGCGTGCCAAGCGGGTCATGAGTCTGGAGGAGGCGCGTACCGGCCTTGCCGAAAGCCTGCGCCTGACCGTGCATAGCGAGGCGCTCAAGGGCGATCGTCTACGCTGGCTGGGTGAACTGTGCAAGAAGCATCGCGGTGCGTGTCCGATCACGCTCGATTACACCGGGCAGCAAGCACGCGCACTGTTGCAGTTTGGCGAGGCGTGGCGGATTGATCCGGCAGACAGTCTGATTCAGGCGCTGCGTGACCAGTTCGGACGAGAGAACGTCTTCCTCCAGTATCGTTGAAAGCTGAATCTCGAATTTTAGACTCGACACTTTTAAACTCGACATTTTTAACCTCGACCCCAAGCCGCCGTATCCTTTAAGGTATGGCGCTTACGGATCAACCGGCCGGCCTCTTGGCCGTCGACCCAAGACGGATGCCTATGAACCCGAATTTTCTGGATTTCGAACAGCCGATTGCTGACCTGCAAGCCAAGATTGAAGAGCTGCGTCTGGTAGGCAATGACAACTCGCTGAACATCGGCGATGAAATCTCTCGACTGCAAGAGAAGAGCAATACGCTCACCGAAAGCATTTTCGGCAACCTGACCAGTTGGCAGATCGCGCGCATGGCGCGTCATCCGCGTCGTCCGTACACCCTGGACTACATCGGACACATCTTCACCGAATTCGACGAGCTGCATGGTGATCGCCATTTTTCCGATGACGCTGCCATCGTTGGCGGTATCGCCCGTCTGGACGACCAACCGGTGATGGTGATCGGTCATCAGAAAGGCCGTGAAGTGCGCGAGAAGGTTCGGCGCAATTTCGGCATGCCGCGTCCTGAGGGCTACCGCAAGGCATGCCGTCTGATGGAAATGGCAGAGCGCTTCAAGATGCCTATCCTGACCTTTATCGATACGCCGGGCGCCTACCCCGGGATCGACGCCGAAGAGCGCAACCAGAGCGAAGCGATTGCCTGGAACCTGCGCGTCATGGCGCGTCTGAAGACGCCAATCATCGCCACCGTAATCGGTGAAGGTGGTTCTGGCGGTGCATTGGCCATCGGCGTCTGTGATCAGCTGAACATGCTGCAATATTCCACCTACGCGGTGATCTCGCCGGAAGGCTGCGCATCGATTCTGTGGAAAACCGCCGAGAAGGCACCGGATGCTGCAGAAGCGATGGGCATCACCGCCGATCGCCTCAAGGGTCTGGGCATTGTCGACAAGGTCATCGGCGAGCCATTGGGTGGCGCACACCGCGATCCGGCAACCGCCGCTGCGTCGATTCGCGAAGAGCTGAGCAGCCAGTTGGCAATGCTCAAGACGTTCAATAATGACGAATTGCTGGCTCGTCGTTACGAGCGGTTGATGAGCTACGGCGTTTAATCGCAGCAGCTTTTTCAGAACAGTCGTTCATCGACTCTTCGCAGTCCGGCCAGCGTAAAGCAGGGTCCATCAGCATGAGCAAGCCGGACTGCATCAAAAAAGAGTTATCCAAGCGTCTGCTGTCGCGCCTTGCCCCCTGGCGCGACGCAGCCGGTTGGCGTATCGCTTTCTCCGGTGGTCTCGACTCCACCGTTCTGTTGCACCTGCTGGCCGAGCTTTCCCGGCATCAGCCTCTTCCACCCCTGAGCGCGGTTCACGTCCATCACGGCTTGCAGGCCGTTGCAGCGTCGTGGCCGGGACATTGCCGGCAAATGTGTCAGATCCTGGGTGTGGCGTTTCAGGTCATCGACGTTCAGGTCCGCGCTGAGGCAAGTCTGGAACAGGCTGCACGCAATGCGCGATATGCCGCGTTTGATGCAGTCCTGCAGACCGGTGAAGTGCTGCTGACCGCCCAGCATCGGGATGATCAGGCCGAAACCCTGATGTTCCGCCTGCTTCGCGGCGCCGGGGTAAAAGGGCTGGCAGCAATGCCGAGCCACCGGCCATTGGGCAAGGGCAATCTGCTGCGCCCGTTACTGGACGAGCCGCGGGCGCTGCTTGAGGCCTACGCGCTTGAGCAGGGCCTGAGCTGGATCGAGGACCCGAGCAACAAGGACCCGCATTTCTCCCGCAACTACCTGCGCAACAATGTGCTGCCGATGCTGACCGCGCGCTGGCCGCAGGCGCTGGCCAGCATGACGCGCAGCGCTGCGCATCTGGCCGAAGCGCAAGGCTTGCTCGACGAGCTGGCGATGCAGGATCTGGCGCAAGCCCAGACACCCTGTCCCTGGCCCTGGCTGAACGTGCCATCACTTGCGCTGGCACCGCTGGATGCACTCTCTGCTGCCCGTCAGCGTAACGCCCTGCGGCACTGGCTTGGACCACTCACGCGCTTGCCGGACAGCGATCACTGGGTTGGTTGGGATACGCTGCGCGATGCAGGACCGGACGGGCGGCCCATCTGGCGCCTGGCGAACGGTCAACTGCACCGTGCCGAAGGGCGGATATGGTGGTTGTCGGGCATCTGGCTCAAGGACGTGGCGGGCTCGCAGCATTGGTCCATGGCCTCGCAGCCGCTGCATTTGCCGGGCAACGGCATGCTCGAGATACTCGGCCAGATTCCCCGCGGCGGCCTGCACGTGCACTACCGGCAAGGCGGGGAAGTGGTCGATGTGCCCGATCGCGGTCGCCGGGATCTCAAGCGCCTGCTCAACGAGAAGGGTGTGCCGGTATTTTTGCGCGGCCGATTGCCGCTGTTGTATCGCGGCGAGCAGCTGTTGGCCGTCGCCAACCTCCCCGGACTGGACGCCGACCCCCGTGGCGACTGGCGTTTGCACTGGCAACCACCGACGAATGACCACAGTTTGAGATGAGAGCCCGTTTCCGGTAGACTACGCTCCCTTCTTGATACAGCTTCTGTCGATCCTTTCGGAACGATGAAAGTTGCCGATTACCAGCCAGTCTTTACTGGGCGATTCTCAAAATGTGGCGAGCAATGGACAGGTGCGGTTTTGGCCAGTCACTTTCAACGCAGCAGTTTCAGGAGTGCACCGTGAGATTCGCAGGTCATCGGGGGCTTCGGCCTTCCTTCGCTTTCCCCGGCGGCTCTGACCGCTTTAACGCAGACTTCTAGGGTTTTTCATGACGCGCTACATCTTCGTCACGGGCGGTGTTGTTTCTTCATTGGGGAAAGGCATTGCCTCGGCTTCATTGGCGGCCATCCTGGAGGCGAGGGGACTTAAGGTCACCATGCTCAAGCTGGACCCCTACATCAACGTCGACCCGGGCACCATGAGCCCGTTCCAGCACGGTGAAGTGTTCGTCACTCACGACGGCGCCGAGACCGACCTGGACCTGGGTCACTACGAGCGTTTCATTCGCACCACCATGACCCAGAACAACAACTTCACCACTGGCCGTGTGTACGAACACGTCCTGCGCAAAGAGCGCCGTGGTGATTATCTGGGCGCGACCATTCAGGTGATTCCGCACATCACCGACGAGATCAAGCGTCGCATCATCAAGGGCGCCGGCGATGCCGATGTTGCCCTGGTCGAGATCGGCGGCACCGTGGGTGACATCGAATCGCAACCCTTCCTGGAAGCGATCCGTCAGTTGCGTTTCGAAGTCGGCGCCAAGCGCGCGATGCTGATGCACCTGACCCTGGTCCCGTACATCGCCACCGCGGGTGAAACCAAGACCAAGCCAACCCAGCACTCGGTCAAGGAGCTGCGCTCCATCGGCCTGCAGCCTGACGTGCTGGTGTGCCGCTCCGATCATCCGATCGACCTTTCGTCGCGTCGCAAGATCGCGCAGTTCACCAACGTTGAAGAACGTGCCGTGATCGCTCTGGAAGACGCCGATACCATCTACAAGATCCCGGGCATCCTGCACTCCCAGGGGCTGGACGATTTCGTCGTCGAGCGCTTCGGTCTGCAATGCAACGGCGCCGACCTGTCCGAGTGGGAGGCGGTGGTCGATGCCAAGCTCAATCCAGAGCACGAAGTCACCATTGCCATGGTCGGCAAGTACATGGAGCTGCTGGATGCGTACAAATCGCTGATCGAAGCGATGAGTCACGCCGGCATCACCAACCGCACCAAGGTCAATCTGCGCTACATCGACTCCGAAGACATCGAGAATCAGGGTACCGGCCTGCTTGAAGGCGTGGACGCGATCCTGGTCCCGGGCGGCTTCGGTCTGCGCGGCGTCGAAGGCAAGATCACGGCGGTGCAGTTCGCTCGCGAAAACAAGGTGCCTTACCTGGGTATCTGCCTGGGCATGCAAGTGGCGGTCATCGAGTTCGCACGTAACGTGCTGGGCTGGAAAGACGCCAACTCCACCGAGTTCGACCGCAGCAGTCCGCACCCAGTGGTCGGTCTGATCACTGAGTGGGAAGATGCCACCGGCGCTGTCGAAACCCGCACCGAAACCTCCGACCTGGGCGGCACCATGCGCCTGGGCGCTCAGGAGTGCCAGCTCGAATCGGGCTCGCTGGTGCACGACTGCTACGCCAAGGATGTGATCGTCGAGCGTCATCGTCATCGCTACGAAGTGAACAACAACCTGCTGCCGCAACTGATCGAAGCCGGTCTGAAGGTCTCCGGTCGTTCCGGTGACGGCGCACTGGTCGAAGTGGTCGAGTCCAATGACCATCCGTGGTTCGTGGCTTGCCAGTTCCACCCTGAGTTCACCTCCACGCCGCGCGACGGTCACCCGCTGTTCAGTGGCTTCGTCAAGGCAGCGCTCACTCAGCACCAGAAAAACGCCTGATAGGGAATTCATTACATGGCAGCTAAAATCATCCGTGTCGGCTCCATCGACATTGCCAACGACAAGCCCATGGTTCTGTTCGGTGGCATGAATGTCCTGGAGTCGCGGGACATGGCCATGCAGGTCTGCGAAGAATACGTGCGGGTGACCGAGAAGCTCGGCATCCCCTACGTGTTCAAGGCCAGCTTCGACAAGGCCAACCGTTCTTCGGTGACCTCCTATCGTGGCCCGGGCCTGGAAGCGGGCATGCGCATTTTCGAAGAGATCAAGAGCACCTTCGGTGTGCCCGTGATCACTGATGTGCATGAGCCGCATCAGGCTGCGACCGTGGCTGAAGTCTGCGACATCATTCAGTTGCCGGCTTTCCTGTCGCGCCAGACCGATCTGGTCGTGGCGATGGCGAAAACCGGTGCGGTCATCAACATCAAGAAAGCTCAGTTCCTCGCGCCGCAGGAAATGAAACACATCCTGAACAAATGCGAAGAAGCCGGTAACGATCAACTGATCCTTTGCGAGCGTGGTTCGAGCTTCGGCTATAACAACCTGGTGGTGGACATGCTGGGTTTCGGCATCATGAAATCGTTCGAATACCCGGTATTCTTCGACGTGACCCATGCGTTGCAGATGCCCGGTGGTCGCTCCGATTCGGCAGGCGGTCGTCGTGCCCAGGTGACCGATCTGGCCAAGGCCGGGATCAGCCAGGGCCTGGCAGGTCTGTTCCTCGAGGCGCATCCGGACCCGGACAACGCCAAATGCGATGGCCCATGCGCGCTGCGTCTGGACAAACTGGAGCCGTTCCTGACCCAGCTCAAGGCACTCGATGACCTGATCAAGGCGTTCCCGTCGATAGAAACGGCGTAAAAACCCGCTTCTCCGACGCCGGGGCCTCCGGTACAGTGCCGCTCGTTCTTTTCCCGACCAAAGGGTCGGGAATTTTTGTCGTCTCGGGCCTGCCCGCTGTCTAGTGCCTCGAGACGCCAGTCGTTTTTCCCAGCTGCGTCGTTTTCGTCAATCTTGGAGTGTTAACAACAATGGCAAAAATCGTCGACATCAAAGGTCGTGAAGTTCTCGACTCCCGTGGCAACCCCACCGTGGAAGCAGATGTGCTCCTCGACAACGGCATCATCGGCAGCGCCTGTGCGCCGTCCGGTGCATCCACCGGCTCGCGTGAAGCACTTGAGCTGCGTGATGGCGACAAGAGCCGTTACATGGGCAAGGGCGTTCTGAAGGCCGTGGCCAACATCAACGGCCCGATCCGCGACCTGCTGCTGGGCAAGGACCCGGTTGACCAAAAGGCACTGGATCACGCGATGATCGAGCTCGACGGCACTGAAAACAAGGCCAGCCTGGGCGCCAACGCGATCCTCGCCGTGTCCCTGGCTGCCGCCAAGGCCGCTGCCCAGGATCAGGACCTGCCGCTGTACGCGCACATTGCCAACCTCAATGGCACGCCGGGCGTCTACTCCATGCCGGTTCCGATGATGAACATCATCAACGGCGGCGAGCATGCCGATAACAACATCGACATCCAGGAATTCATGATCCAGCCGGTAGGCGCCAAGACCTTCTCCGAAGGCCTGCGCTGGGGCACCGAGATCTTCCATCACCTCAAGGCTGTACTCAAGGCGCGCGGTCTGAACACCGCCGTGGGCGATGAAGGTGGCTTCGCACCGAACCTGAACTCCAACGCCGACGCACTGGACGCCATCGCTGAGGCCGTGGCCAACGCCGGTTACAAGCTGGGCACTGACGTGACCCTGGCGCTGGACTGCGCAGCGAGCGAGTTCTACAAGAACGGCAAGTACGTGTTGAGCGAAGAAGGCGAGTATGACTCCGCCGGTTTCGCTGACTACCTGGCCGACCTGGTGAGCAAACACCCGATCATCTCCATCGAAGACGGTCTGGACGAGTCCGACTGGGATGGCTGGAAGGTGCTCACTGACAAGATCGGTGACAAGATCCAGCTGGTGGGTGACGACCTGTTCGTGACCAACACCAAGATCCTGAAAGAAGGTATCGACAAGAAAATCGGTAACTCGATCCTGATCAAGTTCAACCAGATCGGCACGCTGACCGAAACCCTGGAAGCCATCCAGATGGCCAAGGCTGCCGGTTACACGGCGGTGATCTCCCACCGCTCCGGTGAAACCGAGGATTCGACCATTGCCGATCTTGCGGTGGGCACGGCCGCAGGTCAGATCAAGACCGGTTCTCTGAGCCGCTCCGATCGCATCGCCAAGTACAACCAACTGCTGCGTATCGAAGAGCAATTGGGCGCCAAAGCTGTATACCGTGGTCGCGGCGAGTTTCGCGGCTGATTGCAAGATGGTAAAAAGGCAGCAGGCGCTGTAGGGGAAATCGCTAAAACCGATTTATCCTGACGTCCTGATCCATGAGCCCGGTGACCACCGGGCTCTTGGGCATTTGAAATGGTCGGTCTTGCTGTCTTTCTCCACCGGGTAACAGATATTCACAATGCGCAGTCCTAACTGGTTGTTCCTCGTTCTGCTCCTGCTGCTCGCTGGCTTGCAATATCGCCTGTGGGTGGGCAATGGCAGTCTCGCGCAGGTCGCCAGTCTGACCCAGCAAATCGCCGATCAACATTCCGAGAACGACGCTCTGCTGGAGCGCAACCGGGTGCTTGATGCCGAGGTGCTGGAACTGAAGAAAGGCCTGGAAACCGTTGAAGAACGCGCCCGCCACGAGTTGGGCATGGTCAAGGACGGCGAAACCCTTTATCAGTTGGCACAGTGACGTTGACGCAATGACACAATCGCTTCCTGCCTTCTGGGCAGTGATTCCCGCGGCGGGCGTTGGTGCTCGCATGGCGGCAGACCGTCCCAAGCAGTATCTGCAATTGGGCGGCCTCACCATTCTTGAACACAGCCTGCTTTGCTTTCTCGATCATCCCGGCCTGCGCGGCCTGGTGATCAGTTTGGCTGTGGACGATCCTTACTGGCCGACGTTGCCCTGCGCGCTGGACTGTCGTATTCAGCGAGTCGCCGGTGGCAAGGAGCGGGCGGACTCGGTACTCAATGCCCTGCTGCATTTGCACGCCAAGGGTGCCGACGACAATGACTGGGTGTTGGTACATGATGCCGCGCGGCCTAACCTGGCACGCGCGGACCTGGACAACCTGCTTGGGGAACTGGCAAACGATCCGGTCGGCGGCCTGTTGGCGGTGCCAGCGAAGGACACCCTGAAGCGCGTCGATGGCAATGGTCGTGTGGCTGAAACCGTTGATCGCAGCCTGATCTGGCAGGCCTACACGCCGCAGATGTTCCGCCTGGGTCCGTTGCATCGGGCGTTGGCGGACAGTCTGGTGTCGAACGTGGCGATTACCGATGAGTCCTCGGCCATGGAATGGGCTGGCCAGTCACCTCGTCTGATCGAAGGGCGCGCCGACAACATCAAGGTCACCCGCCCGGAAGACCTTGAATGGCTGCGCCAGCGGCGGGCTGAATCCAATCGCTGACAGGGTTTGCTGGCGCCTCGCACCACATCGTCGGCAAGGTGTACGCCACCCCGGCGACTCCCACGCCCTGCGGGCAGAAGCGGATTTCCTACAGATACTCCGCCCGCAACGCCAATCCGGCCTTCAGATAATCCACCAGCTTCCTGACCTTCGGCGAGAGGTGTCGCTGCTGCGGGTACAACGCCCAGACCGCTGTATTGGGCGGCTGTTGGGCATCGAGTAGCGCAATCAGCGCGCCGCTTTTCAGGTGCTCGAGCACGTAATAGTCAGGCAGCTGACACAGGCCCACGCCCCGCAGTGCCGCGTCCAGCACCGCCTGGCCACTGTTGCAGCGCCAGTTGCCCTGGACACGCTGGGAAAATTCCCGCCCGTTCTGCTGCAGCAGCCAGCTGTCGGAGCTGCCGATCAGGCAATTGTGCCGGCTCAGTTCCGACACGCTGTGCGGGCGACCGTAGCGTTCCAGGTAAGAAGGCGATGCACACAGGTACATGCGGCGTGGGGCCAGACGTGTTGCCACCAGCCGTGACTCCTGCAAACGGCCAAGACGGATCGCCAGGTCCATGCCCTCATGCAGCAGATCCAGTGTGTTGTTGCTCAACTCGATATCAACGCGCAGCTCTGGATAATCCTCCATGAACCGGGTCACCAGCGGCGCGATGAAGCGCTCGCCATACGCGACTGCGCAAGTCATTCGCAGCAGCCCCTTGGGTTCGCTGGTCAGATCACCCACGGCCCGCAGCGCCTCCTCGCGCCCATCCTGTAACCGCTGGCAGTGGGCCAGGAATGTCTGGCCAGCTTCGGTCAACGCGACCTTGCGGGTACTGCGGTACAGCAGGCGCGTCTGCAGGCGCTCCTCCAACCGCGCGATCTGCCGGCTGATGTGTGAAGACGATACGCCCAGGCGATCCGCTGCTGCAGTGAACTGGCCGCATTCGGCCACCGCGACGAATTCGTCGAGACCTTCCCAGCGATTGACGTACATCGATTATCCCTGTGCAGCATTAATGTTTTGCTTTTCGACGGATTATTAATCAAACGGCACTGCTTTACACTGCGGGCTCGTTTTTTCTTCGCTGGAGATCATGATGATCAAGTCTCGTGCTGCCGTTGCCTTCGCGCCCAATGAACCGCTGCAGATCGTCGAAGTGGACGTCGAAGCACCGAAAGCCGGCGAGGTGTTGATCCGCACCGTCGCCTCCGGCGTGTGTCATACCGACGCCTACACCTTGTCCGGTGCTGACTCCGAAGGCGTGTTCCCGTGCATCCTGGGGCACGAAGGCGGCGGCATCGTGGAGGCCATCGGCGAGGGCGTGACTTCCCTGGCGGTGGGCGATCACGTCATTCCGCTCTACACGGCCGAATGCCGTGAGTGCAAATTCTGCAAGTCGGGCAAGACCAATCTCTGCCAGAAAGTCCGCGCGACCCAAGGCAAGGGCCTGATGCCCGATGGCACCACCCGCTTCAGCTACAACGGCCAGCCGATCTACCACTACATGGGCTGCTCGACGTTCTCCGAGTACACCGTGGTGCCGGAAATCTCCCTGGCCAGGATTCCAAAGGAAGCGCCGCTGGAAAAGGTCTGCCTGCTCGGCTGTGGCGTGACCACCGGCATTGGCGCGGTGCTCAATACCGCCAAGGTAGAAGAGGGCGCGACCGTAGCCATCTTCGGCCTGGGCGGCATCGGCCTGGCGGCGATCATCGGTGCAAAAATGGCCAAGGCCTCGCGCATCATCGCCATCGACATCAACCCGGCCAAGTTCGATGTGGCACGTGAGCTGGGCGCCACCGATTTCATCAACCCCAAAGAACACACCAAGCCTATTCAGGACGTTATCGTCGAACTGACTGATGGCGGCGTGGACTACAGCTTCGAATGCATCGGCAACGTCAGCCTGATGCGTGCGGCGCTGGAGTGCTGCCACAAAGGTTGGGGCGAATCCATCATCATCGGCGTGGCGCCTTCCGGTCAGGAAATATCCACTCGTCCGTTCCAGCTGGTCACCGGTCGCGTCTGGCGCGGCTCGGCGTTCGGCGGCGTCAAAGGTCGCACCGAGCTGCCCAGCTATGTGGAAAAGGCGCAGAGCGGCGAAATCCCGCTGGACACCTTCATCACCCACACCATGACCCTGGACCGGATCAACGAAGCGTTCGAGCTGATGCACGAAGGCAAAAGCATTCGTTCGGTCATCCATTTCTAAGAGCAGCGACAAGCCACGAGCTGCAAGCTGCAAGAAGGCGCGCCACTGTGCCGACTTGCAGCTGACGGCTTGAAGCTTGCGGTTGGGAGGAACGACCTTGAATCTGGAAAACATCTCGTGCCAGAAGAGTTTCGGCGGCTGGCACAAACGCTACAGGCATCACTCCGATGTGCTGGGCTGCGACATGGTATTCGCCGTGTATCTGCCGCCGCAGGCAGAGCAGGGTGGCAAGCTGCCGGTGGTGTACTGGCTGTCGGGCCTGACCTGCACCGATGAGAATTTCATGCAGAAGGCCGGCGCTCAACGCCTGGCAGCCGAGTTGGGGTTGATCATCGTCGCCCCGGACACCAGCCCGCGCGGCGCTGACGTTCCCGGCGATCCGGACAACGCCTACGATTTCGGTCTGGGGGCCGGGTTCTACCTCAATGCGACCCAAACCCCGTGGGCGCGACACTACCGCATGTACGACTACGTGGTCAGCGAACTGCCGGCCCTGATCGAGGCGCATTTTCCGGCCTCGCAAAGCCGTGGCATCAGCGGTCACTCGATGGGCGGGCACGGTGCGCTGGTTAGCGCTTTGCGTAACCCGGGACGTTATAAGTCGGTGTCGGCGTTCTCACCGATCTGCAATCCGATGGATTGCCCTTGGGGGCAGAAGGCCTTCTCCCGCTATCTGGGCGAGGACCGCTCCAAATGGCGCGAATGGGACGCCACTGCCCTGATCGCCGAGGCAACCGAGCGTTTGCCACTGTTGATCGATCAGGGCGATCGCGACGACTTCCTCGCCAATCAGCTCAAGCCCGAGGCGCTGATCCAGGCGGCGAAGGCGGTAGGCCACCCGCTGGAGTTACGCATGCAGCCCGGTTACGACCACAGCTATTACTTCATCGCCAGCTTCATCGAGGACCACCTGCGCCATCATGCCCGTGCCTTGGCCAACTGAGGGGCTGGTACACGATCGCGATGACGTGGCCGGCAATTGAGTGTCGGCAGGCCCTAATGTCCGACAAAGTAGGTAGAATCACGCCCTGACTTTTTCAGGGCGTTTTTTTATGCGTATTGGCCATGGCTATGATGTGCACCGTTTCGCTGAAGGCGATTTCATTACCTTGGGCGGGGTGCGGATTGCACACACGTTTGGGCTGCTCGCTCATTCGGATGGCGATGTGCTGTTGCATGCATTGAGCGATGCCCTGTTGGGCGCTGCGGCGTTGGGCGACATCGGCAAGCACTTTCCCGATACCGAGCCGCAGTTCAAGGGGGCCGATAGCCGCGTGTTGCTGCGTCATGTGCTCCAGCAGGTGCAGGCCAAAGGCTGGAAGGTGGGTAATGTCGACGCTACGATCGTTGCCCAGGCACCGAAGATGGCGCCGCATATCGACGCCATGCGTGCGCTGATCGCAGCGGACCTGCAGGTCGAACTCGACCAGGTCAACGTCAAGGCCACGACCACCGAGAAGCTCGGTTTCACCGGTCGTGAAGAGGGCATTGCGGTTCACGCCGTCGCGCTGTTGATCCCCGCATGACCGAACTAGAACTCCTGGGCCCCAAGGCGTACGGCGATGCCCTGGGCACTGCAGTGCTCAAAGCCACCGCTGAAGACTTTCAGGTGGATGAAGTGCTCGACATCCCCCTCTCCGGCGATGGCGAACATCTATGGCTGTGGGTCGAAAAGCGTGGCCTGAATACCGAGGAAGCGGCCCGGCGCCTGGCCAAGGCGGCTGGCGTTCCCCTGCGCACGGTCAGCTATGCCGGTTTGAAGGACCGTCAGGCGTTGACCCGCCAATGGTTCAGCATTCAACTGCCGGGCAAGGCCGATCCGGACCTGTCCGCGGCTGAAAACGATACGCTGAAGATCCTGCGCAGTACCCGCCACAAGCGCAAGCTGCAACGCGGCGCCCACGCAGCCAACGGCTTTACCCTGCGTCTGACGCAGTTGCAGGTCGACAAGCCTGCCATGGATGCACGCCTGGAAGCCATAAGGCAGGGCGGCATTCCCAACTATTTCGGGGCCCAGCGTTTCGGCCATGAAGGCGGCAACGTCGGTGAAGCGCGTCATTACGCCGAACGCCAGGCCTTGCCCGAGCAGCGCAATGTGCGTTCCCGACTGCTTTCCACTGCCCGCAGCTACCTGTTCAATCAGGTCCTGGCGGCACGGGTCGCCGATGGCAGCTGGCAGCGGGCACAAGTAGGTGATCTGCTGGCGTTTACCGATAGCCGTAGCTTCTTTGCGGCAGGTGAGGCTGAGTGCAGCGATCCGCGTCTGGCAATTCTCGATCTGCACCCCACTGGCCCACAGTGGGGGGAGGGCCAATCCCCCGCGGCTGGCGCCACTGCCGAGCTTGAAAACAGCGTTGCGCTGCGCGAGTCGTCGCTCTGTAACTGGTTGATAAAAGCCGGAATGGAACACGAACGGCGTATCCTGCGGCTGCCCATTGGGCGGTTGACGTGGCATTATCCCGAGCCTGACATTCTGCAACTGGAATTCGTCCTGCCGGCCGGATGCTTCGCCACCGCATTGGTGCGTGAACTCGTCGATCTGGCGCCCGCAGGACAGACGGACAGCTCATGCGTATTCTGATTTCAAATGATGATGGGGTCATGGCACCCGGACTCGCTGCGCTCCATGGAGCGCTGGCGGACTATGCCGAGTGCGTGGTCATCGCGCCTGATCAAGACAGAAGTGGCGCGAGCAGCTCATTGACCCTTGATCGGCCGCTGCACCCGCATTTTCTGGACAACGGTTTTATCAGCATCAACGGCACACCCACCGACTGCGTCCATCTGGGGCTTAACGGCTTGTTGGAGCGCGAGCCCGACATGGTGGTGTCCGGGATCAATCTGGGCGCCAACCTGGGCGACGATGTGCTGTATTCGGGGACTGTCGCTGCGGCGCTGGAAGGGCGGTTTCTGCAACGTCCGTCATTTGCCTTTTCATTTTTGTCCCGTCAGGTCGATAACCTGGCAACCGCCGCGCATTACGCGCGGCTCCTGGTCGAGGCGCACGAGCAACTCGATCTTGCGCCACGTACCGTATTGAATGTGAATATTCCAAACCTGCCGCTCAACCATGTGCGTGGAATCCAGCTGACCCGTCTGGGGCATCGTACCCGCGCTGCGGCACCGGTACGCGTGGTTGACCCGCGTGGCAAGGCCGGCTACTGGATCGCAGCTGCCGGTGATGCCGAAGACGGTGGCCCGGGTACGGATTTTCACGCCGTGATGCAAGGCTACGTGTCGATCACACCGTTGCAGCTGGATCGGACCTATCAGGACGGTTTCAACAGCCTGAACGCATGGCTGGAGGGAATGGCCTGATGTCGCGTGAGCAAGATGATCTATTACGTCGTGGCGTGGGGATGACTTCCCAGCGCACCCGCGAGCGGCTGATCCAGCGGTTGTACGAGGAGGGCATCAGCAACGCTCAGGTGCTGGATGTCATTCGCAAGACGCCCCGGCATCTGTTCGTCGACGAAGCGCTCGCCCATCGGGCCTATGAAGACACAGCGTTGCCGATCGGTAACAACCAGACCATCTCCCAGCCCTACATGGTCGCTCGCATGAGCGAGCTGCTGCTGGCGGCGGGGCCGCTGGACAAAGTGCTGGAGATCGGCACCGGCTCGGGTTACCAGACCGCGGTGCTGGCGCAACTGGTCGAGCGGGTGTTTTCCGTCGAGCGTATCAAGGTCCTCCAGGACCGTGCCAAGGAGCGCCTGCTGGAGCTGAACCTGCGCAACATGGTGTTTCGCTGGGGTGACGGCTGGGAGGGCTGGCCGGCGCTTGCGCCTTATAACGGCATCATCGTCACCGCGGTCGCGACCGACGTGCCCCAGGCGCTGCTGGATCAACTGGCCCCCGGTGGCCGTCTGGTGATTCCGGTAGGTTCGGGGGAAGTGCAGCAACTGATGTTGATCATCCGCGAAGACAACGGTTTCTCCCGTCACGTTCTGGGGGCGGTACGCTTCGTGCCCTTGCTCAACGGTCCACTGGCATAACCACTGTTTTGCAGCTGCAATGAATTCCGTGAGGCGCCGCCTGTCTACAGGCTGGCGATTTGCGATGAGGGTTCAACCTGTCCGCTGCTTGTCGTCGCGAAGTTTTTCGAAACCAGTTTTTCCATGGCTGCCTGTCATGATCAAGACACAATGGGCAGCTTTAATTCAGTCACCAGTAAAGGGAGTGGCGGGTGAGTCTCACAGTCATTCGGCAGCGTAGGTCTTCAACAAGTTTTCAACGTCTGGTGATTGGCATTGCCCTGAGTGTCCTTCTGGTCGGCTGCTCCTCCGCACCATCGGGCGGCGTTCGTGTTGTCGATCGCAATGGCGGCAAGCCGGCAGCCCCTACCCGGCAACCGGTGACTACCGGTCAATACGTCGTCAAGCGTGGCGACACGTTGTTCTCCATCGCATTCCGTTACGGATGGGACTGGAAGGCGCTCGCCGCTCGAAACAATATTCCCGAGCCTTTCACCATTCACGTCGGTCAGGCGATTCGTTTCGACGGGCGTTCCAGTTCGGCGTCCAGTGCCGTGGCGGCTGCGCCCGTGGTCGTCCCGCAGTCTACAACCAGCAGCGCCAGCTCGCCTTCGGGCTCTCTCAAGACCACCGTCATCACCCGGCCTGTGGGGGTAGCTGCCGGCACCGTGGCAGCGCCTGCGACGACGCCGACTACCGCTCCGGTCAATACACCTGTAGTGGCCGGAGCACGTTCGGCGAGCGGTTGGGCGTGGCCAACGAGCGGTGTTTTGATAGGCAAGTTTTCTTCAAACGGTAGTTTGAATAAAGGAATTGATATCGCCGGGGATTTGGGACAGCCTGTTTTGGCCGCGTCTGATGGTTCAGTGGTCTACGCCGGGAGTGGTTTACGGGGCTACGGCGAGTTAGTAATCATCAAGCACAGCGATACCTACGTAAGTGCTTACGGTCATAACCGCAGGCTCTTGGTTCGGGAGGGGCAGCAGGTCAAGGCAGGGCAGACAATTGCCGAGATGGGGTCCACAGGGACTGACCGGGTGAAACTGCATTTCGAGATTCGCCGTCAGGGTAAGCCTGTTGATCCACTGGAATTTTTGCCACGTCGTTGATCGGTTACCAGCCTGTTCCTGGCGTAGAGGGGACAGGCTCAAGTGATGCCAAGGAAAAAGGCGCCACTGGAGCTTGAGGTCGAACTCACCAAAGGACTATAACAATGGCTCTCAACAAAGAAGTGCCGGAGTTTGACATAGACGACGAGGTTCTCCTGATGGAGCCCGGGATCGTTCTGGATTCTGCAACGGATGAGAAGCCAGCTGCACCTTCTGTTCGTGCGAAGACCAAAAACTCCACAGCACTCAAGCAGCACAAGTACATCGACTACACGCGGGCACTGGATGCCACGCAGCTGTATCTCAATGAGATCGGTTTTTCCCCATTGCTGTCCCCGGAAGAAGAAGTCCACTTTGCGCGACTGTCGCAAAGCGGTGATCCCGCGGGCCGTAAACGCATGATTGAGAGCAACCTGCGCCTGGTGGTGAAAATCGCCCGTCGCTACGTCAATCGTGGCCTGTCATTGCTGGACCTGATCGAAGAGGGCAACCTTGGCCTGATTCGTGCGGTCGAAAAATTCGATCCGGAACGTGGCTTCCGCTTCTCCACATACGCGACGTGGTGGATTCGTCAGACCATCGAACGCGCAATCATGAATCAGACCCGGACCATCCGCCTGCCGATTCATGTGGTCAAGGAGCTCAATGTCTATCTGCGCGCTGCGCGTGAACTGACCCAGAAGCTCGATCACGAACCCTCCCCCGAAGAGATTGCCAACCTGCTCGAGAAGCCGGTCGGTGAAGTCAAGCGCATGCTCGGGCTCAACGAGCGAGTGTCTTCCGTCGATGTGTCCCTGGGGCCTGACTCGGACAAGACGCTGCTTGATACGCTCACTGACGATCGTCCTACCGACCCCTGTGAACTGTTGCAAGACGATGATCTGTCGCAGAGCATCGACCAGTGGCTGTCTGAGCTGACCGACAAGCAACGCGAAGTGGTCGTACGCCGCTTCGGCTTGCGTGGTCATGAGAGCAGCACCCTGGAAGATGTAGGGCTGGAGATCGGTCTGACCAGGGAGCGGGTGAGGCAGATCCAGGTCGAAGGCCTGAAGCGCCTTCGGGAGATTCTTGAAAAGAACGGCTTGTCGAGCGAGTCATTGTTTCAGTAGGGTTTCTGGCTGGCCGCGCAACTTGGTGGCCAACTAGCATCATCTAATAGCCCCGATATTCGGGGCTTTTTAATGTCCAGGATTCAAAGTGTTTTCATGCAAAACGTTTTGGATATTCCTACATGTATGTTGAATTTAATATAAAACTCCCATGTAGGGCCGACTTACTTTAGTTGTGCGAGTTTTCTTACGCGGGCTGTCAGCGATCACACTATTTGTTGAGGGCGTCGACCTCGGATCGGTGTTGGCGTTTGTCCATCCTTATGATTTCAATAGCTTTTATTTTGATCGCTGAAACCTCCCTGTATTTTCTTGAAAACTCAGGGGTGTTGCGCAAGCTCTGTAAATCACTAAGATCAGAACTGTGCCAAGGGATTGGCACAGGCGGTCAAGGATGACTGCTGCAGGGACATCGCAGGATGCGATTCATCAGGATGATGAAAAGGATTAAAGGGAATATGGAAAAAATGTGGGCGGGTCAAACCGCCCCTTTTTTCGTCTGCAGAAAACAGCTGACCCTACAGGTCGCTACCCGCAAAAATGCAAAAAGACCCCGTAGGGCCTTTCACAGATGCCGCGTTGGAGCTTAGCGTTCCAGGTCAGCGATCTTGCCAGACTTGCCATCCCACTCTTTAGCATCCGGCAGCGCATCCTTACGCTCGGTGATGTTGGGCCAGACATCCGCCAGCTCGGCGTTCAGCTCGATGAAGTTCTCCATGCCGGCCGGCACCTCATCTTCCGAGAAGATGGCGTTGGCGGGGCATTCAGGCTCGCACAGCGCGCAATCGATGCACTCATCCGGGTGAATCACCAGGAAGTTCGGGCCTTCGTAAAAGCAGTCCACCGGACACACTTCTACGCAGTCGGTGTACTTGCACTTGATGCAGTTGTCGGTGACGACGAAGGTCATTTCTAATTCTCTCCTCAGGCGGCGGTAGCAAGGCCATTCAATCAGGCTTGCCAGGTTCGGGAAGTCCCCCGGGCCGTGAAAACTCAGCTTGTGTCGAACAGCGCGGCAGGCAAGGTGACTTGCGCTGCGTCGCCCGACCCTGGTTCGCTGCGTTCAAACGCGGCTCGGATTATCTGTGAAGCCAGGCTAAAAGCTCACAGCGTCCCAAACCGCGCGGGATTCTAGCAGCTTGTTACGATTCACGTCAGATGCGTGTTTGCATCGAATACAACAACTCCAGCGCCTGACGCGGCGTCAGATCGTCGACTTTCAGGTTCGACAACTCGTCCAGCACCGGGTGCGGCAGGCTGGCGAACATATCGCTTTGCATTGGCACCGGCGGTCTGCCGGGCTTGGACTTGGGCTGTTCGTGGGGCAGGCTGGTGGTTTCAAGCCGCTGCAAGTGTTCCCTGGCGCGTGTGATTACCTTGCCCGGAACCCCGGCCAGCTGGGCAACCGCCAAGCCATAGCTCTGACTCGCGGGGCCTGGCAGGACCCGATGCAGGAACACGATGCGCTCATTATGCTCGGTCGCATTGAGGTGCACATTGGCCACCAGCGGCTCGCTTTCCGGCAGTACGGTCAACTCGAAGTAATGCGTGGCAAACAGGGTGTAGGCGCGAAGCTGGGCGAGACATTCTGCCGCAGCCCAGGCCAGCGACAGTCCGTCGAAAGTGCTGGTCCCGCGCCCGACTTCATCCATCAGCACCAGGCTCTTGTCCGTGGCGTTGTGCAGAATGTTCGCCGTTTCGCTCATTTCCACCATGAAAGTCGAACGCCCGCCTGCCAGGTCATCACTGGAGCCGATCCGGGTGAAGATCCGGTCCACCAGTGAAAGCTCGCAGCTGGCCGCTGGAACGAAGCTGCCGATGTGGGCCAGCAGGACAATCAATGCGGTCTGACGCATATAGGTGGATTTACCGCCCATGTTCGGACCGGTGATCACCAGCATGCGGGTGTTGTCGTGCAGGTCCAGATCGTTGGCCACGAAGGGCGATGACAGCACCTGTTCGACCACCGGGTGGCGACCTTGCTCGATCCGCATGCAGGGTTCGTCGGTAAAGCGTGGGCGGTTCAGGTCCAGGTTCAGCGCGCGCTCGGCCAGGTTGCTCAACACATCCAGTTCGGCCAGCGCTGCGGCGGTGTCCTGCAATGGTGCCAGATGACCGATCAGGTCTTCGAGCAACGCTTCGTAAAGCATTTTCTCCCGCGCCAGCGCGCGGCTCTTGGCCGACAACGCCTTGTCCTCGAACTCCTTGAGCTCGGGGGTGATGAAGCGCTCCGCGCCTTTGAGTGTCTGGCGGCGTATGTAGTCGGCAGGCGCCTGTTCGGCCTGCCGGCTCGGCAGCTCGATGAAGTAGCCGTGAACGCGGTTGTAACCCACCTTCAGGTTGGAAAGGCCGGTGCGGGCTTTCTCGCGGGCCTCCAGGTCGATCAGGAACTGGCCGGCGTTTTCACTCAGCGACAGCAGCTCGTCGAGTTCGCCGTCATAACCGGTTTTCAATACGCCACCGTCGCGAATGACCGCAGGCGGGTTATCGATAATCGCCCGTTCCAGCAGGTCGGCAAGCTTGGGGTAGGTGCTGGCGGCGTTGGCCAGTTGCTGGATATGCGGGGCGTCGAGTTCGGCCAGCGCCCGTTGCAGTTCGGGCAGCGCGCTCAAGGCATCACGCAGCCGCGCCAGGTCGCGCGGGCGGGCATTGCGCAGGCCGATGCGCGCAAGGATGCGCTCCAGGTCGCCAATCTCCTTGAGCTGGGGTTGCAATTGCTCGAAGCGGTAGCGCTCGAGGAAGCAGCCGATGGACTCCTGGCGTGCCTGCAGCACCTTGAGGTCGCGCAGCGGCCGATTCAGCCAGCGAGTCAGCAGGCGCGTGGCCATCGCGGTCTGGCAGCGATCCATGACCGACTGCAGGGTGTTGTCGCGGCCGCCAGCCAGGTTGGTGTCCAGTTCCAGATTGCGGCGACTGGCGCCGTCCAGGATCACCGTGTCGTCCATACGCTCATGACGCAGGCTGCGCAAATGGGGCAGGGCGGTGCGCTGGGTTTCCTTGGCATAGCCCAACAGGCAACCAGCGGCACCGATCGCCAGGGTCAGGGTCTCGCAGCCAAAGCCTTTGAGATCCTGGGTGGAGAACTGCTGGCACAGACTCTTGTGCGCCGAATCGCGCTCGAAATCCCAGGGCGCGCGACGGCGCGAGCCACGGCGCTTTTCCGCCGGCAGACCTTGCGGCCAGTCGTCGGGGATCAGCAGTTCAACCGGGTTGATGCGCTCAAGTTCAGCCAGCAGGTTTTCCCAGCCCTTGATCTCCTGGACGGTGAAATTGCCACTGGTGATGTCCAGCACCGCCAGCCCGAACAGTCTTTCATCGCCCAGCACGGCAGCGATCAGGTTGTCGCGCCGCTCATCGAGCAACGCCTCGTCACTCACCGTACCGGGCGTGATGATGCGCACCACCTGGCGTTCAACCGGTCCCTTGCTGGTCGCCGGATCGCCAATCTGCTCGCAGATCACCACCGATTCGCCCAGCTTAACCAGTTTGGCCAGATACCCCTCTGCCGCATGATAGGGAATGCCGCACATGGGAATGCTCTGCCCGGCCGATTGACCCCTGGCGGTCAGGGTGATGTCCAGCAGCTTGGCCGCCTTTTTGGCGTCTTCGTAGAAGATTTCGTAGAAGTCGCCCATGCGATAGAACATCAACTGGTCTGGATGCTGATTCTTCAGTTTCCAGTACTGCTGCATCATGGGGGTGTGCGAGGAGAGATCGGAAATTGCTTTGTTCATCAGTTATTCAGGCAAATTCGTTGGGAGATTGAGGCAAGTGCAGAGTACCGGGTGGAACACCACCTACGTGGGCCGACGTCGGATCCGATTGCTTTTGCGATGGGCGCAAGGTTACCACGCACGCCCATGGGCCGCAGGACTGACGTATTCGTCACGACAGGTTTCTGAGCCCACATTTATCGATCGCAGCTGTCTACCCTGTCGAAGTCGCCTGCCGAGCTTGGGCAGGCATCTTAAAAGGACTTTGCCATGAGACGTAAACGCGCGCGGGACGCCACCAATGGACGCTTTATCACCCTCGCCGAGGCCAGGCTGCGGCCTCGTGAAAGCATCGTGGAAACCGTCAGGAAACCTTGCCCGAAAGCAGATCAGCCCGTAGCGGCTGCGACAGACGCTGCAGTGGCGAATGAGACGTCCGCCGCACTTGCACCCCAGACCGGCTCGTGTAGCGTATGAGCTTTGCCAAGCCGTCAGTGGAGCACTTTCCTGTGGATGACATCACTCAGTTGGCAGCGACGCTCGGCCAGTTGCTTCTGGCTTCCAGCGCCCAGCTGTCGACCGCTGAATCCTGTACCGGTGGCGGCATTGCAGAGGCCGTCACGCGCATCCCTGGCAGTTCGAGCTGGTTCGAGGCCGGTTATGTCACCTATTCCAATCGGCAGAAAACCCGACAATTGGCGGTCCCGCCGCAATTGTTCGACGCGGTGGGCGCGGTCAGCCGGGAAGTGGTCGAAGCCATGGCACGTGGCGCTCAGGTCAACAGCAGCGCACGGTTCGCTGTCGCCGTCAGCGGCGTCGCCGGACCTGACGGTGGTTCCGTGGACAAACCTGTCGGTACCGTCTGGATCTGCTGGGCCGCCGCAGAACAGCTGATTGCCCAGCGCTTTCTGTTTGCCGGTGACCGCGACGCGGTACGCCGACAAACGGTCAAGGCCGCCCTAGAGGGGCTGATCCAGCTCGCACGCGGAGAAATACCAAATCGGGGGTAGGCGAGCGCGCAACCCTGTGGAATAATACTGGCTACTTATACAGTTATATCGGCCGTCAGGCCTAACCGATTACGAGAGGACTTCAATGGACGACAACAAGAAGAAAGCCTTGGCTGCGGCCTTGGGTCAGATCGAGCGTCAGTTCGGCAAAGGCGCCGTGATGCGCATGGGTGACCATGACCGCCAGGCTATTCCTGCTATCTCCACCGGCTCGTTGGGTCTCGATATCGCACTGGGTATCGGCGGCCTGCCAAAAGGCCGGATCGTTGAAATCTACGGTCCTGAGTCTTCCGGTAAAACCACGCTGACCCTTTCGGTCATCGCTGAAGCTCAAAAGATGGGCGCCACCTGTGCGTTTGTCGACGCCGAGCACGCCCTCGATCCCGAGTACGCTGGCAAATTGGGCGTCAATGTCGACGACCTGCTGGTCTCGCAACCGGATACCGGCGAGCAAGCTCTGGAAATCACCGACATGCTGGTGCGCTCCAATGCCATCGACGTCATCGTCGTCGACTCCGTGGCCGCTCTGGTACCAAAAGCTGAAATCGAAGGCGAGATGGGCGACATGCACGTCGGCCTGCAAGCGCGCCTGATGTCTCAGGCCCTGCGTAAAATCACCGGTAATATCAAGAACGCCAACTGCCTGGTCATCTTCATCAACCAGATCCGCATGAAGATCGGCGTCATGTTCGGCAGCCCGGAAACCACCACCGGTGGTAACGCGCTGAAATTCTACGCCTCGGTGCGTCTGGACATCCGCCGCACCGGCGCGGTGAAGGAAGGCGACGAGGTCGTCGGCAGTGAAACCCGCGTCAAGGTCGTGAAAAACAAAGTAGCGCCTCCGTTCCGTCAGGCCGAGTTCCAGATTCTGTACGGCAAGGGTATCTATCGCAACGGCGAAATCATCGACCTGGGCGTGCTGCACGGTCTGCTGGAGAAGTCCGGTGCCTGGTACAGCTATCAGGGCAGCAAGATCGGTCAGGGTAAGGCCAACTCGGCCAAGTTCCTGCAGGACAATCCGGAAATCGGTGCGACCCTGGAGAAACAGATCCGCGAAAAACTGCTGGCTGCAAAACCTGATGTCAAAGCCCAATCGTCTCGCGTTGCCGAAGATGATGTAGCGGAAGTCGAAGCTGACGCCGATCTCTGATCTGCAACCAGCCATGCCCGTAGAGCTTGATACGCCCGTCGCTGTACGGCGTACCGCAATGGACCTGCTCGCACGTCGCGAGCACGGTCGTGTTGAGCTTACGCGTAAATTGCGTCAGCGCGGTGCACCACCTGAATTGATCGAAGCCGCCCTCGACCGTCTGACGGAAGAGGGTTTGCTTTGCGAATCCCGTTATCTCGAAAGTTTTGTTTCCTACCGCGCTCGTTCGGGATACGGCCCTTTGCGGATCCGCGAAGAGCTGGGGCAGCGGGGCTTGCAACGTGCCGATATCGAGCTGGCGCTACGAGAGTGCGGCATCGACTGGCGAGAAAAGCTTGAAGAGTGTTGGCAGCGCAAGTTCGCCGGACAACTGCCCAAGGAAGCTCGCGAGCGAGGTCAGCAGATGCGCTTTCTGAGTTATCGCGGCTACCCGCCCGAGATGATTGGGCGACTGTTGAGCGGTAAAGGCTACGACGACTAATCCTGCACAGCACAACTCCCTGTACGGCTTGTCGGCGGTTACGAGGTATCAGCTACAGAGATGTGGCTGACACACCCCGCAACCGCCGACAAGCCGTATTGCTACAGGTAGTTTGCACGCTCACAAAAGATCAATTCGCCTGCAACTGTCCGCGGTCCCGGGTTGGCTGGTCCTGCGGCGGCTCGGCCCAGTTGTCGCTCAGATTGATGTAATTCACCAGCTCTCGCAGACGGCCATGGTTTCGGCCGGTGAATTTGAAGGCCAGCCGCGTAAGGTGGCTGAACTGCGCCTCGTCATGTTCGTCTTGATAGCCGTGCTGATGGAAGTCATCGCTCAGACGCAAGTCAGCAAATGCTTCATGCATATGGGCCAGGGCGTCCTCACTGAGTGCGTGGTGCATTCGTATCACAAACGTATTCTTGAGCCAGCGGCTTGAATGGAAGTTGCTGTAGAACTGGTTGATCTCGGCGACTGCTTCGTCCGCGCTGTATACCAGTTTGAGCAGATTCATGTCGCTGGGCAGAATGTAGTGATTGGCTTCCAGTTCGTTCTTGATGAACGCCAGCGCGCCCTCCCAGAATGTGCCGCCCGGTGCATCCAGTAATACGATTGGCACCAGCGGGCTCTTGCCAGTCTGAATCAATGTCAGAACTTCCAGTGCCTCATCCAGCGTACCGAAGCCCCCAGGGCAGAGCACAAGTGCGTCGGCTTCCTTGACGAAGAACAGCTTGCGGGTAAAGAAAAAGTGGAAAGGCAGCAGGTTGCCAGTGCCATCGACGGTCGCATTGGCGTGTTGCTCGAACGGGAGGGTAATGTTGAATCCCAGGCTGTAGTCCAGGCCTGCGCCCTCATGGGCGGCTGCCATGATTCCGCCGCCAGCCCCGGTGATGACCATCAGGTCGGAGGCGGCCAGTTTCATGCCCAGTTCCCGGGCCAGGGCGTACACCGGGTGTTCGACAGGGGTGCGAGCCGAGCCGAAAACCGTGACCTTGCGACGGCCCTTGAACTGCTCGAGGACGCGAAAAGCGTTGTCCAGTTCCCGTAGTGCCTGCAGGGTGATCTTGGCGTTCCAGCGATTGCGATCGTCTTGAGCCATGCGCAGGACGGTCAGCATCATGTCACGGTACAACGCAAGGTTTGGGCTGTTGGGGGCGACCAGACTGAGTTGTTCTTCAACCTTGGCGCCAAGGTCGATGCCGCTGCTCTGGAAATGGCGAGAGAGCGAATCATTAGGTACGTAAGGCATGCAAACTTTCTCCTTTTGCAGAATCTCGACCCTGTCTACGGCAACAAGATCACGACGCTTCTTGCGTCGCTGCTGATAGCCCATCTCTGGCGATTGGTCAGGAACGGGATGGCGACTGATCGACGCCACGCTGATTCTGCCTATGTCCTTGGGTTGAAATAAGAACGTTGAGGATCACGATGATGGCAGGCACTCCCCGTTTGCCTGAGAGGATGAAGCGAATTTGGCTGTGCGCAACAGCAGTGGTTTGATGATGTGCCCGAAACCCGAACGCTGGCAATCAGTCTTTGTGGCGCAAACCTGGGAGGGGAGAACTGGAAATCACCCGGCGCGAGGCATGCAGTCACGCGCCGAGGGTTAGCAACGGCGCGCGGCCTGCCAGAGGGCGAGGTTACTTTTTCTTGGCGGGCGCCTTGGCTGCGCAATCGGCTGCGGTGATTTGCTGCGTGGTAATCAGCTTGCCGGTTTTGTATTCCTTGAATTCGTAACGCAGGATTGCCCCTTTGCCCATCAGCTGACGATAGCCCGTGTTGCGGCATACGCTGGTGCCCAACTGACGGCCTACCAGATCCGGGTTTTCACGCATCTGTGCGGCCTGACCGGATTGCACGCTCAGATGATTGATCAGCATTCTGCCATCGACGGTATAGCCCTCGTCGAGGATGTCTTCGCTGATCGCATTGGGCTTTCCGACATTGCTCGACGCCGCTACTTTTTCGAGCTCTTTGTTCAGTTCGTAATCCTGTTTGGACGCCGCATTGGCGCAAAGCGGAGCGATGAGCAAAAGCGTGAGGGCGGGGGCGATGAAACGCAGCATTGGATTCTCCTGGGGCAGTGAACGTCGTTGGACCGGCGACATCCGCTGGCGTTCACGGGTGACGTAAGGCTTTGAAGGCCGGCCAGTATAGGTGAGTCGCCTTGATGGACACCAGAGAACCCGACGCTCTGGTAGACTGCGCCGACTTTTTTCATGCCGGATGTTCATCGTGCTGCCGACCTTCTGCCACCCACTGTCGATATCTGGGCGGTTAGCCTCATGAGCCATGCTGTCTCGCGTCTGCGCGCTGAACGCCTGGCCCGCAGCACCAAGCCCTTCATCGCCCGCGGCTCGCGTGCGCCGCGCTGTCCAGGGTGCAGGGTGATCGAAAGCTATTGCCTGTGCGCCTGGAAACCTACCGTTGCGGCCAGGTCCGCCGTGTGCCTGTTGATGTACGACACCGAGCCGCTCAAGCCTACCAATACCGGCTGGCTTATCGCCGATGTGATCAAGGACACGGAGGCATTCACCTGGTCGCGAACCGAGGTGGACGAGAAGCTGCCAGCCTTGCTCAATGACCCGCAATGGCAACCGTATATCGTGTTTCCTGGTGAGTTCGTCGCGGCCGAACGCGTCGTGACCGAGGTCAAGCTGGAGCAGGGCAAGCGGCCACTGTTCATTCTGCTCGATGCCACGTGGCCAGAAGCGCGCAAGATGTTTCGCAAGAGCCCGTATCTGGATCATTTGCCGGTGTTGAGTCTGGTGCCCGAACAGATGTCGCGCTATCGCCTGCGTCGTTCCAAACGCGATGACCATTTCTGTACGGCTGAAGTGGCGGCGTTGTGTCTGGAATTGGCGGATGATCAGCAGGCTGGCGGCGTGCTGGATGCGTATCTGGACGTGTTCAGCGCTCATTATCTGGGTGCGAAGTATCAGCGGCCGATCGATCCGGACGATGCGCCGCACAGCTTTCTGAAGGCATTTATCTAAACGGCCTTCTGAATCCTGTAACAGTCCGGCTTGCCGGCGGCGGCGTCCGGACATTCGCCACCGCCGGCAAGCCGGCTGCTACAGGTCAGAAATCAATGTGCTGTTTGCGCCTTCCTCGGCCACAGCTGCGCCAGCAGCATTCCCGCTAGCATCAATGCGCAACCCATATAGCCTTTAAGCTGCAATGCCTCACCCAGCAGCCACGCGCCGGCGATCGCGGCGAAAACCGCCTCCAACGAAAAAATGATCGCGGCATGGGAGGCAATCGCATGTTTTTGCGCTACGACCTGCAGGGTGTAGCCGATGCCGACGGCAATCAGCCCGCCGTACAGCAAGGCAGGACCGGCGGCGCTAATGGCGCTGATCTCGATGGGTTCGAAGATCAGCGCCAGGACCATACTGATCACCGAGCAGGTGACAAACTGAAGAAACGCCAGGCGGATGGGATCGTGACGGCTGGCGAACAACCCGACCAGAATCACATGCGCGCCCCACACGAAGGCGCCGATCAGCTGCAGCCAGTCGCCGGACGCCACCTGAGAGTTGTCGCCCACGCTCAGCAGAAACATGCCGATCACCGCCAGCAGGCATCCCAGCCAAGTCCCGAGGCCGGTCTTGTGACCCATGAACAGCCCCAGAAGCGGAACTACAATCACGTACAGGCCGGTGATGAAGCCCGAGTGGGTGACACTGGTAAATAGCAGCCCGACTTGCTGCAGGTTGATACCCAATGCCAGCGCAACGCCCATCACCATACCGCCCTGCAGCAGGCCGCGGGTCAATAATGGCTCGGGTGGCGGGCCGCTCGCCGGACGACGCAGCACCAGCGGTAGCAGGCAGACGGAGCCCAGAGCAAAGCGCAGCCCTGAATAAAGATAGGGGCCGATATGATCCATCCCGGCGGTCTGCGCAACGAATCCTGTGCCCCAGATGATCGCGGTCAGCAGCATGAGCAAGTCCGCTCGCAGGGCGTGTTGTCGCATGATGGCACTCGCAATAATCAGGGCCGCGCACTGTGCCGCAAAGCGCCAAACTTGACCACCCCGGCCTGGCTGGGCATCCTTGGCGCCGCACGCATGCTGCAACGCCGTGCTCTGTCTGTTTTCAGCGTTGATGCGCCGTATTGGCGCAGCGTATACAGGCTGGCATTTCACAGTGCCATCGTGAGGGCTGAATCCGTCGGCTCTCACTTATAAACAGGATCATGAAATGACCTACGAAATCCTGATCGCCGATGACCACCCCTTGTTCCGTAGCGCCCTGCGTCAAGCCTTGACCTTGGGGCTGGGCGCTGACGCGCGGTTGGTTGAAGCGGAAAGTATCGCTGAGCTTGAGGCGCGTCTGACCGAAAAAGGCGATTGGGACCTGGTGCTGCTGGACCTCAATATGCCCGGTGCATACGGCTTCTCCGGGCTCGTGCTGTTGCGTGGCCAGTACCCACAGGTTCCAGTGGTAATGGTCTCGGCGCAGGAAGAAGCGGCCGTGGTGGTCAAGTCCAAGGAATTCGGCGCCAGCGGTTTCATTCCCAAGTCCAGCTCCCTGGAAATCATCCAGCAGGCCGTGCGCACGGTGCTCGACGGTGACGTCTGGTGGCCGCCGCAGGTCAATGAGCCCGTCAGCGTCTCGCCGGAAGCCAGGGCGGCAAGCGAAGGACTGGCCAGCCTCACACCTCAGCAGTTTCGCGTGTTGACCATGGTCTGTGAAGGCTTGCTCAACAAGCAGATCGCTTACGAGCTAAGCGTCTCGGAAGCGACGATCAAGGCCCACGTGACCGCGATTTTCCGCAAACTCGGCGTACGAACGCGCACTCAGGCGGCACTGCTGCTGCAACAGCTCGAGTCGATTCCGTCGACCTGATGCGGTTGTGCCGGGTTTCCATCATGGCTTGGGGCGGGTGTGCTTCACACTTTTTTGACCGCCGCTAAACTAGCCTCCACCGTCTTTTATCGAGCAGTAGTTGCCCCTATGACGTCGCCTTTCAAAGGTCAAACCGGCCTTAAACGTATCCTTAATGCATCTGGTTATTCACTGGACGGCCTGACCGCAGCCTTCAAAGGTGAGGCGGCGTTTCGTCAGCTGGTGCTGCTCAATGTCATTCTGATCCCGCTGTCGTTCCTGTTCCACGTCAGTCGGGGCGAGCGGGCGATGCTTATTGCCGTGTGCCTGCTGGCACTGATCGTGGAATTGCTCAACTCGGCCATTGAAGCGGCGATCGATCGCATATCGCTGGACCGACACCCACTCTCCAAGAACGCCAAGGACATGGGCAGTGCCGCCCAGTTCGTGGCGTTGACCATGATCGCGGTGGTCTGGGGTCTGATCCTGCTCGGCTGACCCTCGACATTCGGGTAGCAGTCCGGCTTGCCGGCGGTAGCGATCCTGAGGGCGCCGCCGCCAGCAAGCCGTGTTGCTAGAAGGGTGCGTAGTTGCCCTGTTGCAACCTGAGACGGTCAGGCGATGCTGGGCAGCACGATTTCATCGCTGCGACGCACGCCTGCGGTAAATGAACGGCACAGGTCGAGAAACTCACGAATGGCCGACGTCTGGTATTTCTGTTTATGCCAGATGAAGTAAAACTGGCGCACCAGATCCAGCTCAGGGGTCTCCACGGCCACCAGGCTGCCCCGGCGGAAGGCATCGCGCAGGGCCAGACGAGAAATACAGCCAATCCCCAGGCCCGACTCAACGGCGCGTTTGATCGCCTCGGTGTGCTCCAGCTCCAGACGCACATTGAGGCTATTGAGGTGGTGACGCATGGCCTGATCGAAGGTCAACCGCGTGCCTGACCCCTGTTCCCGCAGAATCCAGGCCTCCTGGGTCAATTGCGCCAACGTCGCGTGACCCTTGGCGGCCAGTCGGTGTTGCGGCGCGCAAAACACCACCAACTCGTCTTCGACCCAGGTTTGCACTTCTATATCAGGGTGGCTGCAATCGCCCTCGATCAAGCCCAAATCGATTTCGTAATGCGCCACTTGCTGCACGATATTGGCCGTGTTCTGCACATGCAGCTTCACTTGGCTTTCGGGGTGGCGTTGCATGAAGCTGCCGATCAGCAGCGTCGCCAGGTAGTTACCGATGGTCAGCGTGGCACCAACCGCCAGCGAGCCGAAGCCAGACTTGCCGTTGAGCAGGTCTTCGATCTCCTTGGCCTGGTCGAGCAGGGCGACGGCCTGCGGCAACAGCTGACGCCCGGTGGCATTCAGGCTCAGGCGTTTTCCGGCCCGGTCGAACAGCTGGCAGCTCGATTGTCGTTCCAGCTCGGTGATGGAGGTGCTGGCGGCAGATTGCGATAACGACAGCTGCACGGCAGCGCGGGAAACGCTTTCCTGTTGGGCCACAGCGACGAAGACTTGCAGTTGACGGAGAGTAAATCGCATATCTATATAACCGATAACCTATATCTTGATAATTCAGTTAACAGATATTGTGCTTGCCACTAGAATATCGCGCAATGGCGCTTTGACTGGCGCAGGCAATTTTCAGGAGTTCCCACGTACCATGAGCAACATGAATCACGAGCGTGTCCTCAGCGTTCATCACTGGAACGACACCCTCTTCAGTTTCAAGTGCACCCGTGATCCAGGCCTGCGCTTCGAGAACGGTCAGTTCGTCATGATCGGTCTGCAGCAGCCAAACGGGCGCCCGCTCATGCGTGCCTACTCCATTGCCAGCCCCAACTGGGAAGAGCATCTGGAGTTCTTCAGCATCAAGGTGCCTGACGGCCCGCTGACCTCGCAGCTGCAGCACCTGAAGGAAGGCGATGAGATCATCATCAGCAAGAAGCCTACCGGTACCCTGGTGCTGGACGACCTCAAGCCTGGCAAACACCTGTACCTGCTCAGCACCGGTACCGGTCTGGCACCTTTCATGAGTGTCATCCAGGACCCGGAAACCTACGAGCGTTTCGAGAAGGTCATCCTGTGCCACGGCGTGCGTTACGTGAACGAAGTCGCTTACCGCGAATTCATCACCGAGCACCTGCCACAGAACGAATTCTTCGGCGAGTCGCTGCGCGACAAGCTGATCTACTACCCAACCGTTACCCGCGAGCCGTTCGAAAACGAAGGCCGCCTGACCGACCTGATGCGCAGCGGCAAGCTGTTCAGCGATATCGGTCTGCCGCCGATCAACCCGCAGGACGACCGCGCCATGCTGTGCGGCAGCCCGAGCATGCTCGACGAAACCAGCGAAGTGTTGAACAGCTTCGGCCTGACTGTTTCGCCACGCATGCGTGAGCCGGGTGACTACCTGATCGAGCGTGCATTCGTCGAGAAATAACCTGTTGGCCCTGCGCCAAGGCAGGCCCGGATCGACCCAATCGTGGATGAACCGCTCGCACATTGACTGTGTGGGTGGATTTGTCCGCGAATAAGTCAGTACAGGCCCCAGCCACTTGGGGTCTGAAAAAAGCCGCCTGGAGGTCACGGTCCAGGCGGTTTTTTTGTGGGTACGATCAATCTCCGAGCCATTGCACACCGATGTAGGTGTCCGGCTTGCCAGCCGCGTTCTTGAAATCACCACCGGCGGCAAAACCGATTGCCAGGGCTTTGATGTCGGATACTCAACAGGCACCAGGGTCTCAGCGATCAGTTGGCCGCTGGAACGACCTCAAGCACCCGAATCGTCCCTGCTTGCGGGTAATGCCAGCGCACATCCAGATCCCAGAACTGCGCGCCATAGCGGCGCTCGGGCGTTGGTACCTGATAGGCGGGGCGTGGATCCTGAGCCAGACATTGTTCGATCAGCTCAACCAGTGGCTCGGCAAGCCGCAAACCATGCTCTCGCGCCTGGGACAGCGCTGCTGCGGCCCATTGCACGGGAATCAGTGCGGGCGCGGCGGCGGCCATGTGATTGCTGGCGTCGGCAATCGCGTCGGCGTAGGGCACGTAGGGCTTGATGTCGAGCACTGGCGTGCCGTCGAGCAAATCGATCCCCGACAGCCACAGGCGACCGGCTTCGACTTTCTCCAGCTTGACCACTGACTGACCGATACCGTTGGGCCGATGGGTCGCGCGGGTGGCGAACACGCCCATCGACTGGTTGCCGCCCAGGCGAGGAGGGCGCACTTTCAGGCGTGGCTTGGCTTCCAGCGCTTGATGGAAGACAAACAACAGCCAGACATGGCTGACCTGCTCCAGCCCCTGCACGGCGTCGCCCTGGTCGAACGGCGCTACCAGCTCCAGCACGCCGCGAGCCGCGGGGGCTAACTGTGGCTGACGCGGAATGGCGAACTTTTCCTTGAAGCAGGAACGCACGAAGCCGATAGGGGAGACGCTGTAGCTCTGGCTCATCGAAGGGGCTGATTCATCGGATGACCGGCAGCGCTCAGCCGCGAACGCGCAAGGTCAGGCCGCGCAGGAAGTTGCGCAGCAACTGGTCGCCGCATGGACGGTAGTTGTTGTGGCCGGCCTTGCGGAACAGGGCGCTCAGTTCTGGCTTGGACACCGGGAACTCCGCAGCCTTGAGGATCCCATGCATGTCGTCTTCCTTGAGTTCGAAGGCGACCCGCAATTTTTTCAGCACGATATTGTTGGTGATCGGCAATTCGACCGCCAGCTGCGGACGGCTGTCGTCCTTGCCACGCTTGAAGAACACCAGGCCGTCCAGGAAGTAAGCCATGACCTCGTCGCTGCACGGCTCGAAGCCTTCTTCTTCGTCTTTCTTCATGTAGGCCATGATCTGCGCCTTGGTCACGTCCAGGCCGCCAAGCTTGATGATGTCCACCACCTTGGTGTCGCTGATATCGAGCATGTAGCGAATGCTACGCAGTACGTCATTGTTCATCATGATGCGGGTGTCCTGATCAATCGGGTGTGAGCGCGCGCTACATCGGGCGCGGCGCTGAAAAAGGGCTTAGAACTTTTCTTTGTCGGTCATGTAGCGCCATTGGCCTTCGGGCACCTTGCCGATGGAGACGCCGCCGACACGAATACGCCGCACGGAGACCACCTTGAGCCCGACTGCTTCGCACATCAGCGCGATGACGCCCGGCTGCGGGTTCTTCATGGCGAAGCGCAGGCGGGTTTCGTTCTGCCAGCTGGCCTTGACCTTGGGCAGCTCCTTGCCTTTGTACATCAGGCCATGGTTCAGACGGTTGAGGCCGTGGGCGACCATGTCACCATCGATCTCGACCACGTATTCCTGTTCGATCTTGCTGCGATCGTCGGTCAGCTTGCGCAGGATTTTCCAGTCCTGGCTGAACACCATCAGGCCGCTGGCATTGGCTTGCAGCGTGGAAATCGCCTCCAGGCGCAGAAAGTGACCCTTGAGCGGCCGCTTGCCGAAGGCGTGTTCCGCCGACAAGGTCTCGGGTGTGATCAACGCCAGGGCCTTTTCCGGGCTCATACCGGCGGGCACGTTGAACAGGATCGTCACCGATTCCGGGGTGATGGCTTTGGCTTCCGGGCTCAGGACGACCGTCTGGTTATCGACCTTGAACTGTGGCTCGTCGACGACAACGCCGTCCACCGTGACCCAGCCGCCTTCGATGAACAGCTCGGCCTCCCTGCGGGAGCAACCGACCAGCTCGATTAGGCGTTTGGAAAGGCGAATGGGGTCAGTCATGAGAAAAGCCGTAACAGAAAGGAAAGGCGCCTATTGTACCCATGCAAACACCGTTAATCGCGGCAACATTGAAAATGCCTGGCGAATGAGCGTCCATTCGGGGGATTTTTACGGGGGCGGCACAGGTCTGCTCTTGAATCCCACTTTGTCTGGAGCCTTTTAATGAGCAGATGGTTACCCGCGTTGCTGATGAGTGTCAGCTTGCCACTGATGGCGGCACCGACCCCGTCTTATGGGCCGCAGCTTGAGGGGTTCGACTATCCGTTCCCGGCGCAGAGCTTCAGTTTTCAGTCCCAGGGCGCGCCGGTGCAGATGGGTTACATCGACATCAAGCCGACAGGTACAGCCAACGGCCGCAGCGTGCTGATGCTGCATGGCAAGAACTTCTGTGGCGCGACCTGGGAGGGCAGCATCAAGGCGCTGACGGGGGCAGGCTATCGAGTAGTGGCGCCTGACCAGATCGGTTTCTGCCGCTCCAGCAAACCGGCGGACTATAAGTACAGCTTCGAGCAACTGGCGCAGAACACCAAGGCCTTGCTGACCCGCCTTGGCATCGATCATGTCACCGTGGTCGGTCATTCCATGGGTGGCATGCTGGCGACGCGTTTCGCGTTGATGTACCCCGATCAGGTCGATCAGTTGCTGCTGGTCAATCCCATCGGTCTTGAGGACTGGAAAGCCAAGGGAGTGCCTGATCGCAGCTTCGACGACTGGTACGCTCGCGAACTCAAGACCAACGCCCAGAGCATCCGTAAATACCAGCAGTCGACCTACTACGCCAATGAGTGGCGGCCTGAATTCGATCATTGGGTCGATATGCAGGCGGGCATGTTCAACGGCAAGGGCAATGAAGAAGTCGCCCGGGCCTCCGCGCAGACGTACGGGATGATCTTCAATCAACCGGTGTTTTACGACTTCGAGAAGTTGAAGATGCCGACGGTGCTGTTGATCGGCCAGAAGGACAACACCGCCATCGCCAAGGACGCCGCGCCTGAGGCGCTGCGCAAGACGCTGGGCAACTATCCGGAGCTGGGCAAGGCTGCGGCCCGGCGCATCCCCCAGGCCACTCTGGTCGAGTTTGCAGGGTTGGGACATGCCCCGCAGATTCAGGACCCTCAGCAGTTCAATAAGGTGTTGCTGGAGAGTTTGAAGCGATAACGCAACCCAGCGCCAGATTCGCGGGCGACTCTATTTTTTGTAGGAGCGAGCTTGCTCGCGATTGCCTTATGTCTGGTACAGATAAAGTGACTGGCACACTGCAATCGCGAGCAAGCTCACTCCTACAGATGATTAGCTCGGGTTTTTTATTCGCATCCGCAACATCGGGTATGGCCTGCCCAGGCCGTCCATTTCGGCGCGACCTACGGTTTCAAATCCCTGCTTTTGATAAAATCCGAGCGCTTGCGGGTTTTGCTCGTTGACGTCCAGCTCGGTTACCTGGAAGTTTTCGATGGCATAGTCCAGCAGCTTCTTGCCCAGGCCCATGCCACGGTAATCAGGAGCGATGAACAGCATCTCCAGCTTACCCGGCGTCGTGCCGGCGAAACCGGTGATGTGCAGGTGCGAGTCGCGCGTGCAAAACAGGTTCACGGCGCCCAGATACTGGGTCTGCAAGAGATTTCTGAGCAGGGTGATGTAGTTGTCCGGGAGAAAATCATGGGTCGCCCGAACCGATGCTTCCCAGACCCGGGTCAACTCGGCGTAGTCGTGCGGCTTGGGCAGGTAAATGACCGAGTGGTGGGTCATGTCGCCTCTTCTCCTGTTTTTTCGTTGTCCTGAACTACAAACGATAGCCAGAAAAAACAAACCCCGCCGTTTGAAGGGCGGGGTTGTTTTGCTGCGGGAACGGCCGGACGTCAGACCGGCTCAGCCCACAGGTCGTATTCATCGGCATCGACCACGCGGCACATGATCTTGTCGCCAGGCTTGAGGTCACGATCGCTTTCGACGAACACGTTACCGTCGATTTCCGGTGCATCGAAGAACGAGCGACCAACGAAACCCTGCTCGTCTACTTCATCGATCAGCACTTCGATTTCCTTGCCGATCTTCAGCTGCAGGCGCGCGGCGCTGATGGCCTGCTGGTGCGCCATGAAGCGATCCCAGCGTTCCTGTTTGACGTCGTCCGGCACGACCGGCGCGTCCAGGAGATTGGCTGGCGCGCCTTCGACCGGCGAATACTGGAAGCAGCCGACGCGATCGAGTTGCGCTTCGGTCAGCCAGTCCAGCAGGTACTGGAAGTCTTCTTCGGTTTCACCGGGGAAGCCGACGATGAAGGTCGAACGGATGATCAGGTCCGGGCACTGTTCGCGCCAGTTCTTGATGCGCGCCAGGGTCTTGTCTTCGAAGGCCGGGCGCTTCATCAGCTTGAGGATTTTCGGGCTGGCGTGCTGGAACGGGATGTCCAGGTACGGCAGGATCTTGCCCTCGGCCATCAACGGGATGATCTCGTCGACGTGCGGATAAGGGTAGACGTAGTGCAGGCGCACCCACACGCCCAGCGAGCTCAGTGCCTGGCAAAGCTCGGTCATGCGCGTCTTGACCGGCTGGCCGTTCCAGAAACCGGTGCGGTACTTGATGTCGACGCCGTAGGCGCTGGTGTCCTGGGAGATCACCAGCAGCTCCTGCACGCCAGCCTTGACCAGGCGCTGGGCTTCGTCGAGCACGTCACCCACCGGACGGCTGACCAGCTTGCCGCGCATCGACGGGATGATGCAGAAACTGCAGCTGTGGTTACAGCCTTCGGAAATCTTCAGATAAGCGTAATGGCGCGGAGTCAGCTTGATCCCCTGCGGCGGCACCAGATCGATCAGCGGGTTGTGATCAAGCTTGGGCGGTGCGGCATCGTGGACGGCGTTGAGCACTTGCTCATACTGCTGCGGACCGGTCACGGCGAGTACGCTGGGATGCACGTTGCGGATGACGCTTTCGTCCACGCCCATGCAGCCGGTGACGATGACCTTGCCGTTTTCCGCCAGGGCTTCACCGATGGTGTCCAGGGATTCGGCCTTGGCGCTATCGATGAACCCACAGGTGTTGACCACCACGACGTCGGCGTCTTCGTAGGTCGGCACGACCTGATAGCCTTCCATGCGCAGCTGGGTAAGGATGCGTTCGGAATCGACCAGAGCCTTCGGGCAACCGAGGCTGACAAAGCCGACCTTGGGGGCGGCAGACGTGGTGACGGTGGACATTGACTAACCTCGGCGTAGGGTTGCCCGGGCGACTGGCCGAGGCACTGACTGGGCGCTTGGTGCGCCTCTGATCAAAAAGTGCGCAATTCTAGCGATCACTCGAACGATTGACCAGCGTTATACCGAGAATTACGACGAGTGCTGCGCTATGCTTCGCGGCGTTGAACCCGGTGGCCCTTGCCGGTCGGGTTCTTCGGAATTTACCGATACGCCGCAGGTCAACCTGACAGCGCAGTATCGCGGTGCTCGAGTCATGGTTTCAGGAGTTGTAAATGGGTCACGCAACTAGTCAGGCAGAGGCCGGACATCATTCGGCCAAACCATTGAGTCTGCTGGTGGGGGCGGTGGGAGTGGCGTACGGCGACATCGGCACCAGCCCGCTGTACACGATCAAGGAAGTATTCGTCGGCGGCTACGGGGTGCAGGCTGGGCACGATGCAGTGCTGGGCATCCTGTCGCTGATTTTCTGGTCGCTGATCTGGGTCGTTTCATTCAAATACATGGCCTTGGTGCTGCGCGCGGACAACGACGGTGAAGGCGGCATCATGGCCCTCACCGCACTGGCCCGCCGAGCCTCCGCCAGGTTTCCGAAGCTGCAGGCAACGATGATTGTCTTCGGCCTGTTTGGCGCTGCGTTGTTTTACGGCGACAGCATGATCACCCCGGCCATCTCCGTGTTGTCGGCGGTCGAGGGCATGGAGCTGGCGTTCGATGGCCTGGACCACTGGGTCGTGCCGATCGCCTTGATCGTGCTGGTAGCGCTGTTCCTCATCCAGCGGCACGGCACCGCCCGAATCGGGGTGATGTTCGGACCCATCATGGTGCTGTGGTTCGTGACCCTGGGGGCCCTTGGTATCAACGGTATTGTCCGCCAGCCCGAGGTGCTGCATGCGGTCAATCCGGTCTGGGCACTGCGCTTTTTCATCGATCACCCGGGTATCGGCGTGGCGGTGCTAGGCGCGGTGGTGCTGGCGCTGACCGGTGCCGAAGCCTTGTACGCAGACATGGGCCACTTCGGTCGCAAGCCGATTTCCCGTGCCTGGTTCGGCCTGGTGCTGCCGGCGCTGGTGCTTAACTATTTTGGCCAGGGCGCCCTGGTGATCGAAGATCCGGAGGCTGTGCGCAACCCCTTTTACCTGCTGGCGCCCGCCTGGGGATTGTTGCCGCTGATCGCGCTGTCCACGCTGGCGACCATTATTGCCTCTCAGGCGGTGATCTCCGGTGCGTTTTCCATGACCCTGCAGGCCATTCAGCTCGGCTATATTCCGCGCATGTACATCCAGCACACGTCCAGCGACGCCCAGGGGCAGATCTACATCGGTGCGGTTAACTGGGCGCTGATGGTGGGTGTGATCCTGCTGGTGCTGGGCTTCGAGTCGTCTGGCGCCCTGGCCTCTGCTTACGGCGTGGCGGTCACCGGCACCATGCTCTGTACCACCATCCTGGTTTCCTCGGTGATGCTGCTGGCGTGGAAGTGGCCGCCGCTGATCGCAATTCCGATCCTGCTTGGTTGCCTGTTGGTGGACGGTCTGTTCTTCGCCGCCAACGTGCCGAAAGTGGTGCAGGGCGGGGCGTTTCCGTTTCTGGCAGGTATCGCGCTGTTTATCCTGATGACCACCTGGAAGCGCGGCAAGCAGTTGCTGGTGGACCGCATCGACGAGGGCGGCCTGCCGCTGCCGATCTTCATCAGCAGTATTCGCGTGCAGCCGCCACACCGCGTGCAGGGCACTGCTGTGTTCCTGACCGCGCGTCCGGATGCCGTGCCCCATGCGTTGCTGCACAACCTGCTGCACAACCAGGTGCTGCATGAGCAAGTGGTGCTGCTGACGGTGGTTTACGAAGACACGCCGCGGGTGCCTGCCGCTCAGCGCTTCGAGGTTGAGGCCTACGGTGAAGGGTTCTTCCGGGTGATCCTGCACTTCGGTTTCATCGACGAGCCGGACGTGCCTGCCGCGTTGAAACTGTGTCACCTGGCCGAACTGGATTTCAGTCCGATGCGCACCACCTATTTCCTCAGTCGCGAGACAGTGGTGTCGTCCAAGCTGGTGGGTATGGCGCGCTGGCGCGAAGGCTTGTTCGCCTTCATGTTGAAGAACGCCAACGGTAACCTGCGCTTCTTCAAACTGCCGTTCAACCGAGTGATCGAACTGGGTACGCAGGTGGAGATGTAGCGAAAGCCTTTGTACGGCTTGCCGGCGGGGCGATCTCAGGGCCTCATCGCCGGCGAACTGGATTGTTACAGGCGTCATGAATCAGGCTATTACTGCGCCCACAAGCGCAGACAAAAAAATCCCCGCAGTCGTGAGAGTGCGGGGATTTTTTACGGCTGCGGGTCAGTCGGCGTTGGCTGATTCGGGCGCTTCCTTGCCCTTCCACTTGTCGATGACGGCAATCAGGCGCTTGGCCAGAGCCGGGTAGTCTTCGTCAAAGTGATGGCCGCCCGGAAGCTGTTGCTTCTGGCCAGGGGCGGTGGCTTCGGTGCAGCCGCTTTCATCCTTCTCTTCCACGCCATAGACGCAGAACACCTTGTCCGCCGGCAGCTTGGCCATTTCCGGGCCGGTAGCCGCTTCCTTGCCGGATGCGCCGAGCCAGCCTTCAACGGCAATTTCGAAGCTGCCGCTGCGCGCAAAGGCCAGCAGGATGATACCGTCGACCCGCGCCTTGTCGTCTTCCGGCAGGCGGTTGTAGATCGCCGGCAATACGTCGGCGCCGAACGAGTAGCCGGCCAGGACAAAGTGCTTGGCACCCCATTTCTGCCGGTAATGGGCCATCAACTCGCTCAGGTCGGTAGCGGTCTGCTCGGGTGATTTGTGCTCCCAGTAGTAGCGCAAGGTGTCGATGCCGACCACGGGATAGCCGCCCGATTTCGCCATGTCACCCGCCACGTCCTTGTCCAGATCGCGCCAGCCGCCATCGCCGGAGAGGAACAGGGTGACGGTGTCCGATGGCTGGCTGGAAGGCACTTCCACCACGGGGATGTTGAGCCCGCCGTTGGCGTCGTCGGCAACCAGCAGATGACGAACCTCGGTGTTGAGGATCTGTGGGTACTTGATGTCGTAGTCGCTGATTTTGGTCTCGGCGTTGGGTGTGTCACGCACGAACACAGCTGTTTCGTCGTCCGGGCCGTCATTCCAGGCCACGGTCCATTTGCCATGGGCAGCGGCTTTCGGTGCAGGCACCTTGCAGTCAGGCTGATTGAGGACGAAGTTCACCGAGATGGCCTGGGCCTTGTCATTGGTCTGAGCGGCCAGCCAACTCCAGGCGACCGACCCGCCGGCACTGATGCCTGCGACCACATCCGGCGCACCATCGAGCTTTTGCAGAGCGGCATTGAACGCCTTGTCCTGCAACTGGCAGTCGTCTTTTGGCAGGACAACCTGAATGACCTGGGCCGAGGCGTCGTAGCTCAGTGCCAGGACCTGTTTTTCGGTCATCGCGTCGTCGGCGGTCACGGCCAGGGCAACCCGTGTCTTGACCTTGGTCGATGGGGTGGCGCGAATCAGCGCCGAGCCGTCATCCAGTGTCATGTGTTCCAGTGTCGGTTGTGCGGCAGGGCGGTTCCACAGCCAGAAACCCAGTGCGACTACCAGAATTACCAGGGCAGCGAGCAAAAAGCGCCAGTAGCGTTGAATCATCAGCGTTTCACCAATCCAGTCAGGCCGCCCGCGATAAGGGCGGCGGTATCTGCCAGTGCCACCAGCGGATCAAGTCCTGCGGGCACGGCCATATAACGAGGTTCCCAGTCAGGCTGGAATTTGTCTTTGAAGCGGCGCAGGCCCTGAAAATTGTAGAGCTGCTCGCCGCGACTGAAGACCATCGAGCCCAGACGCTGGGTCAATGGTGCGCCACGTCGTGGCTGCAGCCCGGACAATGGCACCATGCCCAGGCTGAAGCGTGCGTAGCCTTCTTTTTTGTAATGCAGGATCAGGCCGACCATCATGAACTCCATGGTCAGCTTCGGCGCTTCCGGGTGCGAGCGCATCAGATCCAGGCTGGCCAGATCATGGCGCGAGGTTTCCAGCAGGTTGGAAAACGCCACCGGCTTGCCTTCGAAGTGAATGATGGCAATGCGGAAATGCTTGAGGTAATCAAGGCTGAAACGACCCAGCGAGAAGCCTTTTTCGCGCACGTTCTTACCGGTCAGCCAGGCATCGGAAATGACCTTGAGCTCTTCCATCGGTGCCTGACCGACTTCATAGATTTCCAGTGACAGACCGTCGCGACCCCCTCTGTTCCAGGTGTAGCGCAGGTCTTTCATTTCCTTGCCCTTGGCGTCGATGTCGAACTTGAGCAGATCGACCCGTGCCTCTTCGCCCAGCTTGATGGCGGTCAGGCCGATGTCCATGTAGAACGGCAGGTTTTCGGCGCGTACCTGGTAGAAAACCGGGCGCGCGTGGTGGACGTCGCACAGGTCACGGAATTGCCAGATCAGCTCGGCGCGCTGTTGCGTCGGCCCGATCGGATCATACAGCGCCACCAGGCTACGGCCGCGATGGGCGTACATCAAGAATGCATTGCCGTCCGGGTGCAGCAGCACGGCCTTGTCACCGGTGAGCACCAGCCCGCCGTCCGGCTGATTGGAGGCCTTGATGATCTCGGCAGCCTTGGCCAGCTGAGCCTCATCGGGCAGATCGATCTGTGGGCGCGCGGTGCGCAACAGCCAGGTCAGCGAGACGATCACCAGCAGTACCGCACTGCCCAGCGCCGAGCGCAGGCCACGGGGTGCGTCAGCGTCAAGGGTGAATTGCCACCACAGTTGATGGCTGTAAGGAACGTCTTGATAGGCAAACAGCAGCAGCCAGAACGAGGCGCCCAGCACGCAGATACTGGCGACCAGATACAGCGGCGAGAACGGCAGCTCGAGCAAGCGGCTGGGGCGATAGAACGAGCGGCGGAAGATCGCCAGCAGGCAGGCGGTCGACAGCAGCAGGCTGGCTTCCTCCCAGTCGAACCCCTTGAGAATCGAAAGCACGGAGCCGACGAACAGCAAGATCGTCGTCAGCATCCAGGCTGCGGACAGCCGCCGACGCAGGCCCTGGGCCAGCAACAGACACAGCACGCCAATCAGGCTCGCGCCGAAGTGCGAGGCATCGATAAGCCGATGAGGGATCAGAAACCCCAGGCTTTCGAGCCGGGTATCGATTTCCGGAGTGGCACCGGAAAACAGCAGCACCACGCCAGACAGGAACACCAACAACGCAAGAATCGGCGCGCCCAGGCCCGAGGCGACACGCATGGCCTGGCGGGCAAACAGAAAGCGCTTGGCCTCGCTGAACAGCAGGACCAGACACGCCACCAGCAGCGGCAGTACCACGTAGATCAAGCGATACAGCAGCAACGCCGCGGCCAGTGGCGCAGCACCCAGTTCGTCAGCGAAAGCGGTCAGCAGAATGGCTTCGAAAACCCCGACGCCACCCGGTACATGGCTGAGCACCCCGGCGGCCAATGCCAGCAGATAGACCAGCAAAAACGCGCCGAAGGGCGGGGCGGACGGCAACAGCAGATACAGCACGGCGGCAGCGGCGGCGACGTCCAGCGCGGTAATGACCAGTTGCATCAGGGTCAGACGCAACCCGGGCAGACGCAGGGTGCGGCGTCCGGCACGTACCAGCAGGCTGTTCGGGATGGTCTGCTCGGGCAGTCGCCGACGATAGATGGCTACGCCGAGAATCAGGCTGATCGCAAGCACCGCGACCGCGACAGTCGCCAGCACCGGCACCGACAAATGCAGCGCCAGCGAGGCGGCGGGCAGGTCGCTCAAGGTTGCCAATGCGGCCAGCGGTGGCAGTGCGCAACCCAGCGAAAGGCTGGCGAACAGGGTCATGTGGGCGACTTCACCAGCACCCAGGCCCAGTCGGGAATACAGGCGGTAACGCACAGAGCCGCCGGAAAGCATGGACAAGCCAACGGCGTTACCGATGGCGAAGGCGCAGAAACCGCCCATGATCAGGCTCTTGGCGGGCAACTCGACATTGGCATAGCGACTGGCGGACCATTCATAACCCAGCAGTATGGTGAAGCCGATGACAGTCGCCAGAACAGCGCCGCCCAACGAGGGTAGCGGCACGCTCAGCAGCGAATCCTGCAAGGCATAAATGTCCAGCTCGGTAAGCATGTGCCGGCAGGCGATAAGCGCCACGGCGAACAGCAGGATGGTGACAGCCAGCCCGATGGGTTGACGATACTTGCTCACCAGTTCGCGTACGCGCAGTCGGGCAGGGGGGACCGGAAGACGCTCCGGAACTGCTTCGTTTGTGTCGGATGGGTTGGCGCGCATCAATCACTCCTTGGATCGTGCGCGACAGGATGGGGGTATACAGCCAAGTTACCAATCCCTACGCAAAAAATAATTCAGGATGTTAGCGCTTCAACGTCTAACGGGCGAATACGGCAGATACGTTTGCGTGACCATTCAGTCTAGGTTCAGTTGCTGGCCAGCGTATCGGCAAGGGGGATAAAAACTATCGCGCCTTGCAACACCTGGTAACGAGCAGCCCAGGCTAAAAGGTCTGACAATCACTGTGACAAGCGTTTGCCCATGCTGTTCGGGCGCTTTTCGTCAGGGCAAAAAAAAGGCCACTCTTTCGAGTAGCCTTTTTAGACGTTTGGTTGCGGGAGCCGGATTTGAACCGACGACCTTCGGGTTATGAGCCCGACGAGCTACCAGACTGCTCCATCCCGCGTCTGTGTGGCGGCATTCTACAGCCGAACGGCGAGGTGTCAACCCTTTATGCCAATGATCGACAAAATAAGCGCATTCCATGGGCTGCAAGCCTAAGTGACGGTTCGACAAGGCTTTTATCGCAGCCGCCAGGCTGGGCACGAGGCCATCATCGATTGCCTGTGTTTCAGTTGTATGAAAGAAAGACTCGATGTCCAGCCAGATCAAAAACCGTCGCGCACAAAAAAGGCCACTCTTTCGAGTAGCCTTTTTTGATGTTTGGTTGCGGGAGCCGGATTTGAACCGACGACCTTCGGGTTATGAGCCCGACGAGCTACCAGACTGCTCCATCCCGCGTCTGTGTGCCGGCATTCTACAGAGGAATGCGAGGGTGTCAAGCGTTGCACGGAAAAAAATGCTTTTTCTTCAATTGGTTAGCGATTGTGGTCAGCGCACTGTGGAGCAGGGCCTGGCACACGCGGCTGTCCGCCTGCATTGGCGGTGCTTTCGTCGCGCGTTTGAGCCATGGCTGCAGGCATGAATGGATGGTGAGTGTCAGACCGTTGCATGAATGAGATACTGCCTAATCCGTTTTCCTACGACCGCATGTTATGCCGCAGCGCAAAATCATCCATATAGACTGTGACTGCTTCTACGCCGCCATTGAAATGCGCGACGACCCCAGCCTGGCCGGCAAGCCGTTGGCGGTGGGTGGCGCCGCAGACCGGCGCGGCGTCATTGCCACCTGTAGCTACGAGGCCCGGGCTTATGGCGTGCGTTCGGCGATGTCGTCGCGGCACGCACTGTCACTGTGCCCGGACCTGACTATCGTCAAGCCGCGAATGGATGCTTATAAAGAAGCGTCCAAGGAAATTCATACGATCTTCCGCGATTACACCGATCTGATCGAGCCGTTGTCGCTGGATGAGGCTTATCTGGATGTCTCTGACTGCGGTCAGTTTGCCGGCAGCGCCACGCGTATCGCTCAGGACATCCGCCGGCGGGTTTCCAACCAGTTGCACATCACCGTTTCGGCCGGGGTGGCGCCCAACAAGTTTCTGGCCAAGATTGCCAGTGACTGGCGCAAGCCCAACGGCTTGTTCGTGATCACGCCGGATCAGGTCGAAGACTTCGTTTCCCAGCTCCCGGTCTCCAAGCTGCATGGTGTCGGCAAAGTCACGGCCGACAAGCTGGGGCGCCTGGGAATCGTCAGTTGCGCTGACCTGCGTGACTGGAGCCGGCTGTCGCTGGTACGCGAATTTGGCTCCTTTGGCGAACGGCTCTGGAATCTGGCCCACGGCATCGACGAGCGTCCAGTGCAGAACGACAGTCGTCGACAATCAGTGAGTGTGGAAAATACCTACGATACGGATCTCCCTGATCTGGCCAGTTGCCTGGAAAAGCTGCCCGAATTGCTGGAAAGCCTGAACGGCAGGATTGCCCGCATCGATACGCAGTACCGCCCGGGCAAACCGTTCGTGAAAGTGAAGTTTCACGACTTCACCCAGACCACGCTGGAGCAAGCGGGCGCGGCAAAGGATCTGGAGAGCTACGAGCATTTGCTCACCCAGGCTTTCGCACGCGGCGGCAAGCCGGTGCGATTGCTGGGGATCGGCGTGCGGTTACACGATCTGCGTGGCGCCCACGAACAGCTTCAGCTGTTCAGCTGACGCCACCTGTTACTCGCTTCCGGCAGGCACGGCGACCAGGCGGCCGGCGTCCTTGGCCAGCGATTTGAGAAACTCGTGTTGCAGTTGCGGGTCGTTGCGCGTCATTTCGATCAATGACTGTTCCAGTTCGCTGGCCTGTTCTTCCAGACCCAGTTCCGACAGGCGCTTGACCCGATGCACCCACTGGCTGACTTCGTCATCTTCAAGGTCGTCGTAGATCAGGTCGTGGGCCTCGATCAGTTTGCCACGCAGGGATTTGCTCAGCGGCAGACTGGCATTGGCCTGGACGTTGGTCTGCTCATCCTCCACCTTGATGCTCAGTTGCGTGATGCGACTGAGGTCCTGTTCGGCGAACGGACTGTCCAGCAGGTTGATACGCAGTACGCCGTTGCGGTCGGTGTTCAGCTCATGCGTGTCTTTACCCGCCTTGATCTCCACGGGGCTTTCACTCCAGGGCAGGCTCGAATGTTCGACGCGATGATCATGCTGCACTTCGTCGATGCCGGCCAGGTTTTGCTGGGCCCGGCCGTGTGAAGGTGCGTTCATGAACGGATTGATGCCCGCAATGCCGTAACTGAGCCAGTCTTTGGTCACGCTGTCCGGCAGGCTGCCGAAGGTCAGCACATTGACCACGTTGGCGCCAACGCCGGCGACGATGGCCACGGCACCCATCGGGATTTCGTAGATTTCGCGCCAGGGTTGATAGGGGGTGTAGCGATCGTAATGGCGGGTGACTTCGAATTCGGTGATGTCGAAGGTTTTCAGTTCGTGGATACGCACACGACGTTGTGGCAACTCCAGCGTTCTGGGTTCGCCGACATCGATCTGGAAACTGTGATCGAGCAACTTACGCTCGATGCGCTCTTCGTGCTCGCTGCGTTGAGACAGATGATTGGCGCAACCGCTGACGAGCAGGCTGCCACATAACGCGGCGCCTGCGAGACTTGAGGAACTTCGCTTGAACATGAGATCTCTTGTTGCACGTACGGCAGGATAAAGCCGGTCAAGGAGGGCGCGCCCGCCAGCAGCGGGCGCGCCATCGACTCAGCGCTTGATCCGGCCCTTGATGAAGGACAGCACATCAGCAACCGGCAAGGCCTGGGCTTCAGACTCGGTACGGCTCTTGTACTCCAGATTGCCTTCGGCCAGACCGCGGTCGCTGACCACGATCCGATGGGGGATGCCGATCAGCTCCATGTCCGCGAACTTGATGCCCGGGCTGGTTTTCTTGTCGCGGTCGTCCAGCAACACCTCGAAACCTGCAGCGGTGAGCTCTGCGTACAGTTTGTCGGTGGCCTCGCGAACAGCGTCGGTCTCATAACGCAGCGGTACCAGGGCAATCTGGTACGGTGCCAGCGCGTCGCTCCAGATGATGCCGTTTTCGTCGTTGTTCTGCTCGATGGCGGCTGCGACAACGCGAGAAACACCGATGCCATAGCAACCCATGGCCAAGGTGACAGGCTTGCCGTTTTCGCCCAGTACCTGGCACTTCATCGCGTCGCTGTACTTGGTGCCCAGCTGGAAGATATGGCCCACTTCGATGCCGCGCTTGATGATGACATTGCCCTGGCCATCCGGACTTGGATCGCCTTCGACCACATTGCGCAGGTCGGCGACCTCCGGAACCGGCAGATCGCGTTCCCAGTTCACACCGAAGTAGTGCTTGTCGTCGATGTTTGCACCGATGCCGAAATCGCTCATCAGCTCGACCGAACGGTCGATGATGCACGGCAGTGGCAGATTCAGCGGACCGAGTGACCCGGCGCCAGCGCCAATGGCGTCGCGCAGATCGGCTTCACTGGCCATGACCAGCGGGCTGGCCACCAATGGGTGATTGGATGCCTTGATCTCGTTGAGTTCGTGGTCGCCACGAATGATCAGCGCGATCAGCTTGCCTTCTTCTGCTGCATGCACCACCAGCGTCTTGACGGTTTTCTCGATCGCGAGGTTGAACTGCTCGACCAGCGCGGCGATGGTCTTGGCGTTCGGCGTATCGACCAGGCGCAGTTGCTCGGTCGCGACGCCACGCGACTTCTCGCGGGGTACGGCCTCGGCCTTCTCGATGTTGGCGGCGTAATCGGAGGTGTCGCTGAACACGATATCGTCTTCGCCCGACTCGGCCAGCACATGGAACTCGTGGGAGCCGGCGCCGCCGATCGAACCGTTGTCTGCCACCACAGGGCGGAAGTTCAGGCCAAGGCGGGTGAATACGTTGCTGTATGCCTGGTGCATACGGTCGTAGGTTTGCTGCAGGGAATCCTGGGTCGCGTGGAAGGAGTAGGCGTCCTTCATGATGAATTCACGACCGCGCATCAAGCCGAAGCGTGGACGGATCTCGTCACGGAACTTGGTCTGGATCTGGTACATGTTGATTGGCAGCTGTTTATAGCTGCTCAGCTCGTTGCGAGCCAGATCGGTGATGACTTCCTCGTGGGTCGGACCGGCGCAGAACTCGCGATCATGACGGTCTTTGAGGCGCAGCAGCTCAGGGCCGTATTGCTCCCAGCGACCGGATTCCTGCCACAATTCTGCCGGCTGAATGCCGGGCATCAATACTTCCAGTGCACCTGCCGCGTTCATCTCTTCACGCACGACCGCTTCGACCTTGCGCAGTACACGCAAACCCATGGGCAGCCAGGTGTAGAGACCGGAGGCGAGCTTGCGGATCATGCCGGCACGAAGCATCAGCTGATGGCTGATCACGACCGCATCGTTTGGCGTTTCTTTTTGTGTGGCGAGCAAATATTGACTTGTACGCATGGTCGGCCGTTGTCGGTTGCTGTGACTGGGAAATGACCTGGCATTGTACGGTGGTGATACGGTCGAGTACAGGGCGCCTGGGCGCTTGGGGCGGTGAGAGAGTCGATGTTGCAGGCATGAAAAAGCCCGGCACAAGGCCGGGCTTTTCTATAACGAGTGTCAGACAGCGCGATTACAGGACCGAAATCGGGTAGTCGACGATCAGACGGAACTCGTTGACATCGCCTTCGCCCTCGTCCGTGTTGGCACGGTGGAACGCTTGACGGATGCGGAACGACAGGTCTTTTGCCGGGCCAGTCTGAACAACGTACTTGGCCTCGACGTTGGTCTCGTGGTGGCTACCGTCAGCACCGTACAGACCGGTGTAGGTGCTGTTCGATGGGGTGTGAGTACCGTCGATGTCGGTACCGCTGACGTAACGAGCCATGAAGCTCAGACCAGGAACACCATAAGGAGACATGTTCAGGTCGTAGCGAGCTTGCCAGGATTTCTCACCCGGGGCGTTAAAGTCGGAGTATTGAATCGAGTTCGCCAGGAAGATCGAGTCGCCACCACGGTTGTTGTCGCCGATACCGATGTAGTCGAACGGCGTATCACCGTTAACTTTCTGGAAAGCCAGGGTCAGGGTATGAGCGGCCAGGAACGAGTAGGCTGCAGACAGGGAGTAGGCGTTGTTGCTGATGTCGCCTGCTTTCTTGCTGCCAGTGTCCTGGGTGTTGTAGTAGTTGAAGTCGAAGGCCAGGGACTGGTCGTCGGTCAACGGCAGCGCGTAGTTCACGTTACCGTAGTACTGGTTCCACACGTCTTCGAGTTTGTTGTAGTAGAAACCAACGCCCAGGTTGTCAGTGATGGAGTACTTGCCGCCGCCGTAGGTAGCAGACTTCGAAGTCACGCCAGCGTAGGTCGCCCAGATGTCGCCGTCACGGTTGGTTTCATCCTGGCTGGTGCCCGAATAGAAACGACCGGCTTCAACGTCCAGACCTTTGAGTTCGCTGCTCTGCAGAGTGATACCGCTGGCAGTCTGAGGCAACAGACGGGAGCCGCCTACTGCGAAGACCGGGTTCTGCGGCTGCATGTCGCCGATTTTCAGTTCGGTTTTCGAAACGCGGAACTTAACAGCACCACCGGCTTTGCCGAAGCTGTCTTCGTTTTTGCCGTTGCTGTCGGTGACCAGGTTGCCCGAGCCGGAATACTTGTCCGAACCGTCCAGCTTGAAGCCAGCGTAACCGAATGCGTCAACACCCACGCCGATCAGGCCTTGAGTGTAACCGGAGCTGTAGTTGGCCCAGAAACCTTGAGTCCAGTCCTTGTCGTCTACTGCACCGTTCATCTTGTTACGGTTGTAGTAGTAGTTGCGAGCCTTGACGTCCAGCTTGCTACCTTCAACAAAACCAGTTGCTTCGGACTGATCGCTTACGAATGCCGCAGCCGATGCCAATTGGGTACTGGCCGCAGTAACTGCCAGGGCGATTGCGCTCCACTTCATCACTCTCATCGTGACTTTGCTCCTTTGGTTTTAAGAAGAGTACTGCCGTCCACCTGTTTTTTTATCTGAACGGCTCTTTCTTTTTGGTGTCGGCGAACTTATAGCACGCTGACATTATTGGCGATAGTTACGTACCTATCCTTTCAAATTCTTTACGGCCGTGTCGCAAACCAGCACTGTCCGTGTCGCTACTGAACAGCTCCATATCCATAGACGTGCAACTACCGCAGTACTTTTCGACGGCCGGGACGCCCATCCGCTTTAACCTGCATCCCGCCATCCCAAATGCCTCCAGAAGCTCATCGCCATTTTCTTCTCGACCGACGTTCAGGCAGGTGACCCATACGTTCGATCCTGTGTGTGACAAAGCAACAACCGTGCACAAAGTTCCCACAAACCTGAAAAAAATGTCAACAGCCACATAAACACATTCAGAGGGTCCCGTAATTCATTGTTTTATAAGGCTAAAAAAAATTGAAATAAATGGTTTGCGCTGTCTGAACGGATGAGGTTACCCCTCAAAGATGTCACGGACGTTACCTGTTACCGAGGGCAAGTGGGTAAATTGCGCATGGGTGCCCGTGTCGCGGCTGCCTGGAGTGAGTCGTTTTGGTGCACCGAATCGTGATTTCGCCTGAATTTGGTACGCGCGTTCCTTTGTGCCACCGGCGTCTGACTTTTGAGTCAGCGCGGCTCAGTCAGGCGCTCGGTCAAGGCCTTGATTAACAAGGGCTACAGGGCTGATTTTCGGGGACGCCAGCGGAATCTATTGTCCTTCGTCGCTGCGTCATGCCAGTGCGTTTGGGCGGGAGGGGGACATCCCGGGCAGGCACCCAACGCCATCAGCTGACCCTGGATCAACACTGGCCGTGCAAAATGATCCGAAATGGCGGGTCGGGGTGATTCGATGCCCATTCCCGAGTATCCTGCCGCCTATCGGTGCATATTTCGGCGAACTCTATTAACAGCCGAAAACCTTAACCCGGCGATCAGGAGTCATCGCGTGTTCGTTTTGGATCAGCGTTTGCTACAGGACACATTGTCAGTGGGAGATTTCCCGCTGTGCCGACTGCTATTGTCAAACGACTCGCAGTACCCATGGTTCATCCTGGTGCCACGCAGGGCAGATATCAGCGAGATTTTCCAGTTATCCGATGCCGAACAGGCGCAACTGTGGAAGGAGACCAGTGTTCTGTCCAAGACACTCCAGTTGCTCTTCAACGCCGACAAGATGAATGTCGCAGCGCTGGGCAACGTGGTAAGTCAGTTGCACATGCACGTCATCGTGCGCCACAAGACTGATGCAGCATGGCCGGCCCCGGTGTGGGGCAGGCATCCGGCAGTTGCTTACTCGGCCGACCAGGCGGCTGAGGTCCTTGCGCGGCTCAAGGCAGTGCTTACCGAAGATTTCACGTTCGCGGAGCAGTCGTGATGGATCTGGAAGAGCGCGTGATGGAACTGGAAAGCCGTCTGGCGTTTCAGGACGATACTATTCAGACGCTCAACGATGTATTGGTCGCTCAGCAGCGAAGTGTGGAGCGACTGCAACTGCAGATGGCCGCCTTGATCAAGCGTCAGGCGGAGATGGGCGGGCAATTCGAAGCGTTTGAGGAAGATGCGCCGCCGCCACATTATTGAGTGTCGGCAGGCAAAAAAAACCGCGCTTGCAGGCGCGGTTTTTTTGTGGCTAGCGTTACCGGCGCGGCAACGCTGCGATGACGTCTTCGGCTTGCAGGCCTTTGTCCCGGTTCATCACCGAAAACTCTACGCGCTGACCTTCGACCAGCACCCGGTGACCTTCACCGCGGATGGCGCGAAAGTGTACGAAGATATCGTCGCCTGAATCCCGCGAGATAAAACCAAAGCCCTTGGATGTGTTGAACCACTTGACCGTCCCGGTATCCCGGTTGCCCAGTTCGTGAGGCTGGGAAGCGGGCGAAGGGGAAGACCGGTAAAAACTCACAGCCAGGTGCACGGCGACGGCAATCACCACAGCCACCAGGCTGGCGAGAACCGCTGGTTGCCCGGCAATGGTTTCCAGTGGAACGAGTAGCGTGAGGATCTGCAGCACCACGGCCAGCACCAGCAGTGCGCTGACCAGATTTTGCAGTTGATGACGTGGACCCCGGTTCCAGTAAGGAATCACCGGAGCGAGCAGCAGATTGATGAGGCCAAAGAATGCAAGGTACAACGCATCCGGTTGAGACAGGTAAGAAGACAACGCTTCACTACGCAGGCTGGGTATGAATGACAGCAGCAGGGCAGCTGCGCCCGTTAGCAGGTGGACTATTTTCAACATTTTGATGACTCACATTAAGATGGATCGCAAGGAAATAGCTGATGACGTCCGGTACGCTTCTGACAAAAAGGAAGGCGTGCTGCACGAGCGTCGGGTCAGCCTATGCGCTGCAGCCTGTTGGCACGTCAGCAGCGACACATCCGTATTTAACAGCAAAGCCGAGAGCTACTCAAATCAAGCGCTTAGCGCCAGTCTCCGGTGATGGTGGTGGCTATTTGTCTCATATTTGCATGACGGCACCGAAGGCTCGGCGCAGAGCCATCGAGGGCAGCGTGGGCAATGTTTAGCTCCTTGGGGCTGCAATCGACAGGTTTCGCATGCCTGTGGGTTGGCCGCGAACTTCGGGCGGGGCATGCCGCGCGGCGTTTTCCCCAAGCGCGTCATTCCGATGTATGGCTGCGTGGTGGCTCACGTCTTGGTAGAGTGGTCGGCAGTTGCTTGGAAAAAATCATTCTATAAAGAGGGCAAAGCATGGCAATTGATATCGGTATCAGCGAAGAAGATCGCAAGTCCATTGTGGAGGGTCTATCCCGCCTGCTGGCAGATACCTATGTGCTGTATCTGAAAACCCACAACTTCCACTGGAACGTCACAGGCCCGATGTTTCGTACCTTGCACCTGATGTTCGAGGAGCAATACAACGAACTGGCCCTGGCCGTCGACTCCATCGCAGAGCGTATCCGTGCCTTGGGCTTTCCGGCCCCGGGGACCTATTCGACCTACGCGCGTCTGTCCTCGATCAAGGAGGAAGAGGGTGTCCCTGGCGCCGAAGACATGATTCGTTCGCTGGTGCAGGGGCAAGAGGCAGTGACGCGGACCGCTCGCGGCATCTTCCCGCTGCTGGACAAAGTCAGTGACGAACCTACCGCTGACCTGTTGACCCAGCGCATGCAGATTCATGAGAAAACAGCCTGGATGCTGCGCGCGATGCTCGAAGGCAAGTAAACCGGCACGGTGAGCGGCGTGCATCGGCTGCCGCTCGCCTGACCCTTACGGCTTGGCCTTTGTTTCAGGCTGACGTCCTCAGTCGCAGTTTTCAACGTGTAAATTGCTATTCAACTTCTTGCGCAGTGTTGATGGCTGAAGCGATTAAGTTGTCGAAGTGGTCAACTAACAGTGCTGGTTTGATGCGTCCCGTCGATATCTCAGTCCGCAAAATATATATATGTAATACCCATCCTGTTTTTTAACTTCTTCAAGTCTTATCTTGTCGAAATTCGTCTTGCACTTGTGGTCATGTCCTACACCTCGTGGTTGCTCATTCCGCTGGATAACCCCCAATGAATAGGGCTTGATAGGCGTGTTGTCTATTTGATTTCAAATGTTTCTATCGCCAGGTTCGAAATTGCGTCAAGGGGGAATTCATGAGTCAAAATTCTGCACGGGAGGTCAAGGATGCACACCGATGTTTCACCGTTCAAAACGATCCGTTTGTGGAAAACTTCAATATGGACCTTGCGCAGCCGCAGTCGCGCTCGGTAAGGCTTAATGGGCTGGCAACCTGCCTGCGCCTGGAGGAGGTGTACTGGAATATCCTGTCGGAAATTGCAAGTTGCAACAGTTGTTCGATCAACGCGGTTTTATCTTATGTCGACCGGGAAGTTCATCTGCGTTACGGCGGTGTTAAAAACTTCAGCGGTCTGATTCGCGTCGTGTGTGTGGCGCATCTGCTCAAGGCCGAAGGCTTTCAGCTGTCGCCTGCATGACTGCGCACAGGCGCTAATTTTTTGCGGGTGCGCGTGGTCGGGCCTGCTTGAGCAACCGTCGCCCGGGATCGAGAAAGCCTCGTTCCGGGCGACTTCTTTATCTGTATCGGCCTGCGCGGCTGCACAGCCTTGATTAACCCTATATAATCCCCCGCCTTACTACGGCGGGCAGCGACCGACCTGTCAGCTTGAAGTGCATGCCAGGGCTCCTGCACTATTGCGCACTGCGACGGGCGAGAGCTCCACCGAATTCCGAATTACGAGAAGTGAACACACGATCATGATGCGCAGCCATTATTGCGGCCAACTGAACGAAAGCCTGGAAGGCCAGGAAATTACCCTTTGCGGATGGGTCCACCGCCGTCGCGACCACGGGGGTGTGATTTTCCTCGACATCCGTGATCGTGAAGGTCTCGCTCAGGTGGTCTTCGATCCGGATCGCGCCGACACCTTCGCCATCGCCGATCGCGTGCGCAGCGAATACGTGGTCAAGCTGACCGGCAAGGTCCGCGCGCGTCCGGCTGGCGCTGTCAATCCGAACATGGCCTCCGGTGCCATCGAAGTCCTCGGCTACGAGCTGGAAGTCCTGAACGAGTCGGAAACCCCGCCGTTCCCGCTCAACGAGTACTCCGACGTTGGCGAAGAGACCCGCCTGCGCTATCGCTTCATCGACCTGCGCCGTCCAGAGATGGCCGAAAAGCTGCGCCTGCGCTCGCGCATCACCTCCAGCATCCGTGGATTTCTGGACGGTAACGGCTTCCTTGACGTCGAAACCCCGATCCTGACCCGTGCCACCCCTGAAGGTGCTCGCGACTATCTGGTACCTAGCCGTACGCATGCCGGCAGCTTCTTCGCCCTGCCGCAATCGCCGCAGCTGTTCAAGCAATTGCTGATGGTCGCCGGCTTCGACCGTTACTACCAGATCGCCAAATGTTTCCGCGACGAAGACCTGCGTGCCGACCGTCAGCCTGAGTTCACCCAGATCGACATCGAGACCAGCTTCCTCAACGAAGCCGACATCATGGGTCTGACCGAGAGCATGATTCGCAAGCTGTTCAAGGAAGTGCTGGACCTGGAGTTTGACGACTTCCCGCACATGACCTTCGAAGAAGCCATGCGCCGCTACGGTTCCGACAAGCCTGACCTGCGCAACCCGCTGGAACTGGTAGACGTCGCCGATCAGCTCAAGGATGTCGAGTTCAAGGTCTTCAGCGGCCCGGCCAACGACCCGAAATGCCGCGTGACCGCTTTGCGCGTCCCCGGTGGTGCGAGCATGCCGCGCAGCAAGATCGACGACTACACCAAGTTCGTCGGCATCTATGGTGCACGCGGTCTGGCCTACATCAAGGTCAACGAGCGCGCCAAGGGCGTTGAAGGCTTGCAGTCTCCGATCGTCAAGAACATCCCGCAAGACAACCTGAACGTGATTCTGGATCGCGTTGGCGCCGTTGATGGCGACATCGTGTTCTTCGGCGCCGACAAGTTCAAAGTCGTCAGCGAAGCCTTGGGCGCATTGCGTATCAAGCTTGGCCACGACCTGAACCTGCTGACCTGCGAATGGGCACCGATGTGGGTCGTCGACTTCCCGATGTTCGAAGAGAACGACGACGGCAGCTTCAGTGCGTTGCACCACCCGTTCACTGCGCCAAAGTGCTCGCCTGAAGAGTTGGCCGCCAACCCGGCAACCGCTCTGTCCCGCGCCTACGACATGGTGCTCAACGGCACCGAGCTGGGCGGCGGTTCGATCCGTATCCATCGCAAGGAAATGCAGCAAGCGGTGTTCCGTCTGCTGGGTATTTCCGAAGATGAGCAGCAAGAGAAGTTCGGCTTCCTGCTCGACGCTCTTAAGTATGGTGCTCCACCGCACGGTGGTCTGGCCTTCGGCCTGGATCGTCTGGTCATGCTGATGACTGGCGCGCAGTCGATTCGTGAAGTCATTGCCTTCCCGAAAACCCAGAGCGCTGCTGACGTGATGACCCAGGCTCCAGGTGTGGTCGACGCCAAACAGCTGCGTGAACTGCACATTCGCCTGCGCGAAACGCCAAAGGCCGAGTGACAGCGGGGCAGGGCGGATCGACACGATACGCCCTGATTCCCACGCCCGCATCGGGCAAGGTTTCGAGTGAAGCGTCCCGTTCGAGTCATCGAACGGGGCGTCGTGTTTCAAGGTTTGGAGCGTGTTATGGCTGGTCATTCCAAGTGGGCGAACATCAAGCACCGCAAAGAGCGTCAGGATGCCAAGAAAGGCAAGATCTTCACCAAGTGGATTCGTGAGCTGACGGTCGCCGCTCGCCAGGGTGGCGGTGATCCGGCATCCAACCCGCGTTTGCGTCTGGCTCAGGACAAGGCGCTAGGCGCTAACATGAGTCGCGACATCATCGACCGGGCGATCGCCCGGGGTGCCGGCGCTGCCGATGCCGATGATATGGTCGAGCTGGGCTATGAGGGTTACGGCCCTGGCGGCGTGGCGGTCATGGTCGAAACCATGACCGACAACCGCAACCGGACGGCCGCAGCCGTACGCCACGCGTTCAGCAAGTGCGGCGGGAATCTGGGTACCGATGGCTCGGTGGCTTATCTGTTCGAACGCAAAGGGCAGATATCCTTCGCGCCAGGCATTGATGAAGACGCGCTGATCGAAGCTGCGATGGAAGCGGATGCCGACGATGTCGTAACCCATGAAGACGGCTCCATCGACGTGTTTACCTCGTTCGCCGGTTTCTACGCGGTGCGCATCGCTCTGGAAGCCGCCGGGTTCAAGGCGTCCGATGCAGAGATCGTAATGCAGCCGACCACCAGCGCGGTGCTGGATCTTGAGATGGCGGAGAAGGTACTCAAGCTGATCGACATGCTCGAGGACCTGGATGACGTACAGAACGTCTATTCCAACGCGGAAATACCCGATGAAGTGCTGGAGCAGCTTGGCTGACCATCACCCTCGTCTGGACCTGAGGCCGGAGGCACGAAGCGCTGATTCGATCATCGCTTCGGGCCTTCGGCTTCTGCCTTTAAGCTGCGTCCAATTGTGCGCGTCACTTCTCAAGCTGCAGGCGTTATGACTCTTATCCTTGGTATCGACCCCGGTTCGCGAATCACCGGCTTTGGCGTCGTGCGAGACACGGGCCGCGGCTGCGAATATGTGGCCTCGGGCTGTATCCGCACCGGCAGTGGCTTGTTGCACGAGCGCCTGCAGATCATCTATCGGGGTGTGCGAGAGGTGATCCAGACCTACGGCCCGGTGACCATGGGCATCGAAAAGGTGTTCATGGCGCGCAACCCCGACTCAGCGCTCAAGCTCGGCCAGGCCCGGGGCGCGGCAATCGTCGCGGGCGCCGAGGAAAGCCTGGAAATAGCTGAATACACCGCGACACAGGTCAAGCAGGCAGTGGCGGGCACGGGTGGAGCGAACAAGGATCAGGTGATGATGATGGTCATGCATCTGCTGAAACTGACCAAGAAACCGCAGATAGACGCCTCGGATGCGTTGGCGATTGCCTTGTGTCATGCCCATACACGCTCCAGTCTGATTCCTCATGGCCTCAATACCGCACGTAGTCGTGGTGGGCGCTTGCGTCTCTGATAGCATCATTCGCTTATAAATCTTCACTTGCAGCTCGCGTGAGTCCTGCAACCATGGCGACCGGGGTTCAACCCTGTCGATCGCAGTGACGGGCTACTGAAAAGGATCTGATACGTGATTGGACGTTTGCGCGGTGCGCTGGTCGAGAAGCAACCACCGCACCTGGTGCTGGATGTCAACGGTGTGGGCTACGAGATCGAAGTTCCGATGACCACCCTCTATCGTCTGCCACATCTGGGCGATACGGTGACGCTGCACACCCATCTGGTGGTTCGTGAAGATGCGCATCTGCTGTTCGGCTTTTACGAGAAGCGCGACCGCGAGATGTTTCGCGAGCTTATCCGCCTCAATGGTGTGGGACCGAAGCTGGCGCTTGCCTTGATGTCCACGCTGGAAGTCGATGAGCTGGTGCGCTGCGTTCAGGCGCAAGACACCTCGGCGCTGACCCGCGTGCCAGGGGTAGGCAAGAAGACCGCCGAGCGTCTGCTGGTTGAACTCAAGGACCGCTTCAAGGCATGGGACGCGTTGCCGGGCACCTTCGCCCTGGTGTCTGAAGGCCCTGGCGCGCCGATGGCGATCGCTACCGCCGAGTCGGACGCGATCAGCGCGCTGGTCTCGCTGGGCTACAAGCCGCAGGAAGCCAGCAAGGCCATCACGGCCATCAAAGACAAGAATCTGAGCAGTGAAGATCTGATTCGCCGCGCACTCAAGGGGATGATGTAAGTGATCGACGCCGACCGCCTGATCGCCGCCACTGGACGCGATCGTGACGAGCAACTGGATCGTGCCATCCGGCCGCTGAGCCTGGCCGACTACATTGGTCAACCTACCGTGCGCGAGCAGATGGAGTTGTTCATTCAGGCTGCCCGGGGACGCAACGAAGCCCTGGACCACACACTAATCTTCGGGCCGCCGGGGCTGGGCAAGACCACGCTGGCCCATATCATCGCCCAGGAAATGTCGGTTTCGATCAAGAGCACCTCCGGCCCGGTACTGGAGCGGCCGGGCGATCTGGCGGCGATTCTTACCAATCTTGAACCGCACGACGTGCTGTTCATCGACGAAATCCACCGCCTGTCGCCCATCGTCGAAGAGGTCCTGTACCCGGCGATGGAAGACTTCCAGCTCGACATCATGATCGGCGAAGGCCCTGCGGCGCGCTCGATCAAGCTCGACCTGCCGCCTTTCACCCTGGTCGGCGCCACCACTCGGGCGGGCATGCTGACCAATCCGTTGCGTGACCGCTTCGGTATCGTGCAGCGTCTTGAGTTCTACAGCACCGCAGACCTGGCCACGATCGTGTCCCGTTCGGCGGGCATCCTGGGGCTGCCTATCGAGGATCAGGGGGCTTTCGAGATTGCTCGCCGGGCTCGCGGTACCCCGCGTATTGCCAACCGTCTGTTACGCCGGGTACGCGATTTTGCCGAGGTGCGCGCCAAGGGAGAAATCACCAAGGCCATTGCCGATCTGGCGCTGAACCTGCTGGATGTCGATGAGCGCGGCTTCGATCATCAGGACCGTCGGTTGCTGCTGACCATGATCGAGAAGTTCGACGGTGGCCCGGTTGGCGTTGACAACCTTGCCGCAGCGATCAGCGAGGAGCGACACACCATCGAGGATGTACTGGAACCCTATTTGATCCAGCAAGGCTATATGATGCGCACGCCACGAGGACGCATGGTCACCCGGCATGCCTATCTGCACTTCGGTCTGAACATTCCGTCGCGCATGGGGGATCGGGCGGTTCCGGATGAACGGGTCGACGATGCCGACGAATAAAAGCGACGCCGAGCGATTTATTCGGATGTTTGATGGTCTGACGGGCAGTCAGGGCGATATGACCTTGCACATGACAATGAAAAACGATGAAAAACAGTTGCCTGGCCGGATTGGCAACCCGAGGAGTAAGCACTAGAGTATGCGCGCGCAAAACGGGGCTCAGTCGTTCGCACATCGTTGTCGCGTTTATTACGAGGACACCGATGCTGGCGGCATCGTCTACTACGTCAATTACCTGAAATTCATGGAGCGGGCTCGGACCGAGCGACTGCGGGAATTGGGCTTTGCCCAGTCCGCAATGGCTGGTGATGAGAACCTGTTGTTTGTCGTGCATTCCAGCGAGGCGCGTTACCACAAGCCGGCGCGACTGGACGATGAGCTGCTGATCAGCGCCGAAGTGATCGAATTGAACCGTGCCAGCCTGCGCTTTAAACAGCAGGTCAGGCGGGCTGCGGATGATGTGCTGCTCTGCGAGGGGCAGTTTTTGGTGGCGTGTGTGCGCGCCGATAGTTTGAAACCCCGGGCCATTCCCGAAGCTCTGCGCACGGCCTTTGCCGGTCAGGGCGGCGCGGGTACACATTCAGAGCAGGAGATACAGCGTGGAAGCTAACGTCGTCGACCATTCCTCCATGTGGAGTTTGGTCAGCAATGCCAGCGTGGTCGTTCAGTTGGTAATGCTGATCCTGGTGGCCGCATCGGTCACCTCGTGGATCATGATTTTTCAGCGCAGCGCGATGCTGCGTGCCGGGCGCCGTGCGCTGGACAGCTTCGAAGAGCGTTTCTGGTCGGGTATCGACCTGTCCAAGCTGTACCGTCAGGCTGGCAGCAATCCTGACCCGGATTCAGGTGTGGAGCAGATCTTCCGCGCCGGCTTCAAGGAGTTTTCCCGTCTGCGCCAGCAACCGGGCGTCGATCCCGATGCGGTAATGGAAGGTGTTGCACGTGCCATGCGCGTTGCCATCTCCCGTGAGGAAGAGAAACTCGAACAAAGTCTGCCGTTCCTGGCAACCGTGGGTTCCACCAGTCCTTATGTCGGGCTGTTCGGTACCGTCTGGGGCATCATGAACTCCTTCCGTGGCCTGGCCACGGCCCAGCAGGCGACTCTGGCCACCGTCGCACCGGGTATCGCCGAAGCACTGATCGCTACCGCCATCGGCCTGTTCGCTGCAATCCCTGCAGTAATCGCCTACAACCGTTTCGCCGCTCGTGGCGAAAACCTGATTGGCCGTTACTACACATTCGCCGACGAATTCCAGGCCATCCTGCACCGTAAAGTGCACACCAGCGAAGACTAAGCAGGTATTTCCCAATGGCTTTAATCGCTCGCGGCCGACGCAACAAACGCAAGCCGGTCGCCGAAATGAACGTGGTGCCTTACATCGACGTGATGCTGGTGCTGCTGGTCATCTTCATGGTGACGGCTCCAATGATTAACCAGGGCGTGAAGGTCGATCTGCCCAAGGTCTCCAGCGAGGCCCTGCCGCAGGACAACAACAATCAGGTCCTGACCATTTCGATCAAGGCTGACAAGACCTACTACTGGAATCTTGGCAGCGAAGTCGATACCGACAAGCAGATGGACAAGGCCATGACCTTGCCGCAGCTGACCAGCGCGGTGACCAAGATCATCGCCGCCGGTCGTGAGGCCGGCAAGCAGACCCAGGTCTTCATCCGCGGCGACAAGACCGTCGATTACGGTGCGGTGATGGGCACCATGGGCGGGTTGCAGAAGGCCGGAGTCGGGAATGTTGGTCTGATTACCGAGGCCCCCTGATGCAGCCGATTCGAGAGCCGACAGCCTCGGAAAGCTACTTCTGGCCCTCGGTCTGGGCTGTGGCACTGCACGTCCTGATTTTTGGCATGTTGTTCGCGAGCTTTGCGATGACGCCAGAGCTGCCTGAGGCCAAGCCAATCGTTCAGGCCACGCTTTATCAGTTGAAGTCCAAGAGCCAGGCGACGACCCAGACCAACCAGAAGCTTGCCGGCGAGGCGAAGAAATCCGCTGCACGACAAACTGAAGTCGAGCAGATGGAGCAGAAAAAAGTTGAGCAGGAAGCGATAAAGGCGGCGGAACAAAAGAAAGCCGACGCGGCTCAAAAAGCCGAAGAGCAAAAGGCTGAGGAAGCGAAGAAGGCTGACGACGCCAAAAAGGCCGATGACGCCAAGAAAGCTGAAGACGCCAAGAAGACCGAAGCCAAGAAGGCAGACGACGCCAAGAAGGCCGCAGAAGAGAAACAAGTGGCTGATATAGCCAAGAAGAAAGCCGAAGACGACGCGAAGAAAAAAGCCGAGGAAGACGCCAAGCGCGCGGCCGCCGAAGAAGCCAAGAAACAGGCTGCCGAGGACGCGAAGAAGCAGGCTGCTGACGACGCGAAGAAAAAGGCCACCGAGGACGCGAAGAAAAAAGCGGCCGAGGATGCCAAGAAGAAATCTGCTGACGACGCGAAGAAGAAAGCCCAGGACGCAGCCCGTAAATCGGCGGAAGAGAAGAAGGCGCAAGCACTGGCCGATCTGCTTTCCGACAAGCCCGAACGCCAACAGGCGCTGGCCGATGAGCAGGGCGACGAAACGGCAGGCAGCTTCGATGACTTGATTCGCTCACGCGCGGCGGAAGGTTGGGCACGTCCACCTTCGGCACGTAAAGGCATGACAGTCGTGTTGCAGATCGCCATGTTGCCGGATGGCACGGTCACTTCGGTTACCGTCAGCAAATCCAGCGGCGATGGTCCTTTCGACAGTTCGGCAGTAGCAGCGGTCAAGAACATTGGTCGTTTGACAGAGATGCAGGGGCTGAAACCTTCGGATTTCGCACCTTACCGGTCATTCAAGATGACATTCACACCTGAGGATCTAGCCTTGTGATTAACCTTCTTCGAGGATTGCTTGTCGTTCTATGTTGCGCAGCGGGTTTTGCCGCTGCCGACGAAAAGAACATTCTGGTCACAAGCGGCAGTGACCGCGCCACGCCGATTGCAGTTGTGCCATTTGGCTTGCAGGGCGGCAGCGTATTGCCGGAAGACATGGCCAAGATCATTGGCAGTGACCTGCAGAACTCGGGCTATTACTCGCCGATTCCAAAGGAAAACATGATCAGCCAGCCGAGCCAGGCCAGCGAAGTCATCTTCCGTGACTGGAAAGCGCTGGGTGCCCAGTACGTCATGGTCGGCAGCATCACGCCCTCGGGCGGTCGGCTGCAGGTTCAATATGCACTGTTCAACGTGGCCACCGAGCAACAGGTGTTGACCGGCAATGTGTCGGGTACGACCGATCAGCTGCGTGACATGTCGCACTACATTGCCGACCAGTCTTTCGAAAAACTGACCGGCATCAAGGGTGCGTTCTCCACTCGCATGCTGTATGTCACCGCCGAACGTTTTTCTACCGACAATACCCGTTACACGCTGCAACGTTCGGACTACGACGGTGCTCGCGCAGTCACCCTGTTGCAGTCGCGTGAGCCGATTCTGTCGCCGCGTTTCGCGCCCGATGGCAAGCGCATCGCCTACGTATCGTTCGAACAGAAGCGTCCACGTATATTCGTCCAGCACATTGATACTGGCCGTCGCGAGCAGATCACCAACTTTGAAGGCCTCAACGGCGCCCCTGCGTGGTCTCCGGATGGCAGCAAACTGGCAATGGTTCTGTCCAAGGACGGCAACCCGGAAATCTACGTGATGAATCTGGCTTCGCGTCAGCTGTCGCGAGTGACCAATGATTCGTCCATCGATACCGAACCTTTCTTTGGCAAGGACGGCTCGACTCTTTATTTCACTTCCGATCGTGGCGGCAAACCACAGATCTATAAAACGAGCATTAACGGTGGCGGCGCTGAGCGAGTCACTTTCATCGGTAACTACAACGCAAACCCTAAGTTGTCGGCTGATGAAAAGACTCTGGTCATGATCCATCGTCAAGATGGTTTCACTAACTTCAAGGTAGCGGCTCAGGATTTGCAGCGCGGTAGCGTGAAAATCCTCACAGATAGCAACCTTGATGAGTCGCCTACTGTTGCGCCCAACGGCACCATGGTAATCTACGCCACCCGCCAGCAGGGCCGGGGAGTCTTGATGCTCGTGTCCATTAATGGACGCGTAAGGC
>NZ_JBJDOA010000001.1:361604-424675 GCF_044900785.1 Pseudomonas sp. NPDC087358 | reverse complement strand
CTACCTCTCACGGCGAAGTCAGAGAACCTTCCTGGGCCCCTTACCTGAACTCACTCGGAGCTTTACGTTTAAATTAAGACAGTGGGGTTCATTAGGAGTTTCACGATGGAAATGCTGAAGTTTGGTAAATTTGCTGCGCTGGCTCTGGCCATGGCTGTAGCTGTAGGTTGCTCGTCCAAAGGCGGCGACAATGCCGGTGAAGGCGCTGCTGTAGATCCAAACGCTGGTTACGGCGCTAACACTGGTGCCGTTGATGGCAGCCTGAGCGAAGAAGCTGCTCTGCGCGCAATCACCACTTTCTACTTCGAATACGACAGTTCCGACCTGAAACCAGAGGCCATGCGCGCTCTGGACGTTCACGCCAAAGACCTGAAAGGCAACGGCGCGCGCGTAGTTCTGGAAGGCAACACCGACGAACGCGGTACTCGCGAATACAACCTGGCACTGGGCGAGCGTCGTGCGAAAGCCGTTCAACGCTACCTGGTTCTGCAAGGCGTTTCGCCAGCTCAGCTGGAAGTCGTTTCCTACGGTGAAGAGCGTCCAGTTGCTACCGGCAACGACGAGCAATCCTGGGCTCAAAACCGTCGCGTCGAACTGCGTAAGTAATTTGACATGCGAACGTGCCGCCGTGCTTTAACCGTTTTGGCTCTCACCCTTCCTCTTGCAGCGATGGGTGCGGTTCCTGTGGTCGATGACAACTCTGGCTCTGCTGGTAGCAGTTATCCGCCATCGGGTTATGGTACGGCGGGCGCCTACGCCGGAGGTGCGGCTACGGCCGCACCTTCGGCGCAAGGTCAGCTGTTCATGCAGTTGCAACAAATGCAGGATGAAATTTCGCGCTTGCGCGGAATCGTCGAAGTCCAGCAGAACGATATCCAGCAGATGAAGCAAGAAGCGCTGGATCGCTACAAGGACCTCGACTCACGCATCGGAGCTGGCGGCGCACCTGCTGCACCAGCTGCCAACAATTCAGCTTCCGACGGCGGCGTAAACGCCGGCGGAGCACCCGTGGCACCTGCGGCCGGCGCTGCCGCCCAGGCCCCGCAAACCAGCAGTGAACCGGGCGACCCGGCGAAAGAGAAGCTCTACTATGACGCTGCTTTCGACCTGATCAAGGCCAAGGATTTCGACAAGGCCAGCCAGGCGTTCTCTGCTTTCCTGCGCAAGTATCCCAACAGCCAATATGCGGGCAATGCCCAGTACTGGTTGGGCGAAGTCAATCTGGCCAAAGGCGATCTGCAAGGTGCCGGACAGGCTTTTGCCAAGGTCAGTCAGTTGTACCCCAAGCATGCCAAGGTCCCTGACTCGCTCTACAAGCTTGCGGATGTCGAACGTCGACTGGGCCACACCGACAAGGTCAAAGGCATCCTGCAGCAAGTCGTCGCCCAGTACCCGGGCACATCTGCTGCGCAACTGGCGCAACGAGACCTTCAGCGTCTCTGATTGCCAGACAGCTTGACCCCGAATTCAAGAAAGCCGCGCGTTGCGCGGCTTTTTTCGTTAGAATCTCGCACCCGAAATTCCGGTATTGATTACGCTTGTGTGGATTCTGCGATTGCAGGGTGTACGCAAGTGCCTGACGGAGGCGGATGGCCTGTTTAGCCGTTACGCCCGTGGCCCTTATGCAAGACACATTACGCATCACCGAAGTTTTCTACTCCTTGCAGGGTGAAACGCGCACGGCGGGCTTGCCCACCGTATTTGTGCGCCTCACTGGCTGCCCGTTGCGTTGCGGTTATTGCGACAGCGAATACGCGTTCAGCGGCGGAACGATCCAGACCCTCGACTCGCTCATGGAGCAGGTCGCCAGTTACCGGCCGCGTTACGTGTGCGTGACCGGTGGTGAGCCGCTGGCCCAGCCCAACGCCATCCCCTTGCTCGAGCGCCTGTGCGACGCCGGTTATGAAGTTTCCCTTGAGACCAGCGGTGCGCTGGACATCTCCAGGGTCGACCCGCGCGTCAGCCGCGTGGTCGATTTGAAGACGCCGGGCTCCAAAGAAGTCTCCCGCAATCGATACGAGAACATCGATCTGCTGACTTCCAATGATCAGGTCAAATTCGTCATTTGCTCGCGGGAAGACTACGACTGGGCTGTTTCCAAGCTCATTCAATACGGTCTGGATCGCCGCGCTGGCGAAGTGTTGTTTTCCCCCGTGCACCGCGACCTCAACGTCAGGGACCTGGCAGACTGGATCGTCGCCGACAACCTGCCCGTACGCCTGCAGTTGCAGCTGCATAAAATTCTCTGGAACGACGAGCCAGGGCGCTGAAAGGAGAACAGAAATGACTGAGAAAAGAGCGGTAATCCTGCTGTCTGGCGGGCTGGATTCGGCGACAGTAGTTGCCATGGCCAAAGCCGACGGCTTCAGCTGCTACACCATGAGCTTTGACTACGGCCAGCGCCATCGCGCAGAACTGCAGGCCGCAGAGCGTGTGGCCAAAGACCTCGGCGTGGTCGAGCACAAGGTGATCGGTCTGAACCTGAACGGTATCGGCGGTTCTGCGCTGACAGACAGCAGCATTGCCGTCCCCGAGACGCCAGGAGAGGGCATTCCGGTCACCTACGTGCCTGCACGCAATACGGTGTTCCTGTCGCTGGCGCTGGGCTGGGCCGAAGTACTGGGCGCGCGCGACATCTTTATCGGCGTCAACGCGGTCGATTACTCCGGTTACCCGGATTGTCGCCCCGAGTTCGTCGAGTCCTTCGAGCGTATGGCCAACCTTGCGACCAAGGCCGGAGTAGAAGGCCAGGGTTTCACGATTCAAGCCCCGCTGCAGATGCTGAGCAAGGCTGACATCGTCAAGGCTGGCGTGCGTCTGGGCGTCGATTATGGCCTCACCGTCTCTTGCTACCAGGCGGATGATCAGGGTCGTGCCTGCCGTAAATGCGATAGCTGCCGCCTGCGCGCAGAAGGCTTCGCAGCGGCTGGCGTAACCGACCCAACCAGATATTTTTAATTTTTTTTCAATAAGGTGTTGAATTACTGAGAGAAAGCGGTAATATACGCGCCACCACGAAGCGGGTCGTTAGCTCAGTTGGTAGAGCAGTTGGCTTTTAACCAATTGGTCGTAGGTTCGAATCCCACACGACCCACCATTTTTAGCGGTTTAGAAAATCCGGAAGGCCCACGAGAGTGAGGATTTCCGGGTTTTTTTTTGCCTGCAATTCGGTGGGCTCGAGCCTGTCGACAGGCATGACCATGAGTCGTCATGAAGATCACTGTCCAAACCCATGTTGCCGCACCCATCGCTGTTGTCTGGCGCTGCTTCAACAACCCGGACGATATCGTGCAGTGGGATGCCTCTGACGCCTGGCACACAATCTGGGCATCGAACGATCTCACAGTGGGCGGTAAGCTGCAGCTACGCATCGAAGCCAACGACAAGAGCTCGGGATTCGACTTTGTCGCGACCTACGCGCAGATTCAGATGGACAGGCTGATCGAGTTCATCGCGCAGGATGGCACCACAGTTACCCTGGAGTTCACGGAAATGGACGCCGGTGTCATGATTCGTCAGACCTTCGATGCGGCCCCGCAACCTACTCAAGCCCAGCAACGCGCCGAATGGCTGTCGGTCCTGCACCGCTTCGCTCGATACGCTGAACGGCAGGGCTGAGGCATATATGCCGGTGGCGGCGGCCTCGAGTGGTCCGCGGCTGCGCTCGTATACCCACCGCAGCGTAAGTGATCGCTCAACAAGTTACGTGATACATTCGCCGCCGCGTCGCGCGTCTTGGTGCTCTGACCCACCTCGAGGGGCATGGCAGACGAGGCGTGCAGGGCGATCGCTTTTCGATCCACGCACGAAGATGCATGCACAGGGCTGGAAATCTCATGACCGTGAGGATTTCCCGCTTTTTTGTTGCCTGTTGTTCAGGTGTAAACTCGACGTTCGCGCTTACGCGCATTCAGGTCCTGCGAACATGACACAGATTTCCGAACGCCTTCTGGTACAGGCGCATCTAGACGCCAAACAACCCAAGCCCCTGACCCCGGAGGAGGAAGCCGAGTATCGTCGCCTGATCGCTGCAGAGCTTGCGGCTCAAGATGCGGTGCTGGTGGCTCATTACTACTGCGACCCCGTTATTCAGGCGCTGGCGGAGGAAACCGGCGGTTGTGTGTCGGACTCCCTGGAGATGGCCCGCTTTGGTAAAAACCATCCGGCCAAGACCGTGCTGGTTGCTGGCGTGCGGTTCATGGGCGAAACCGCAAAAATCCTGACCCCTGAAAAACGCATTCTGATGCCGACACTGGAGGCGACCTGCTCGCTGGACCTGGGTTGCGGCGTTGACGAATTTTCGGCGTTCTGCGACCAGCACCCCGAGCGCACAGTGGTCGTCTATGCCAACACTTCCGCAGCGGTTAAAGCCCGCGCCGATTGGGTCGTGACCTCCAGCTGTGCGCTGGAGATCGTCGAGAGTCTGATGGACAACGGCGAGAAGATCATCTGGGCGCCGGACAAGCACCTTGGGCGTTATATCCAGCGTGAAACCGGCGCGGACATGCTGCTGTGGGACGGCGCGTGCATCGTCCACGAGGAGTTCAAGTCGCGGCAGCTGGAAGACATGAAGGCGCTGTACCCGGATGCCGCGATTCTGGTGCATCCAGAGTCGCCGGAGTCGGTGATCGATCTGGCCGATGCGGTAGGGTCCACCAGCCAGCTGATCAAAGCCGCCCAGACGCTGCCGAACAAGACGTTTATCGTGGCCACCGACCGCGGCATTTTCTACAAGATGCAGCAGTTGTGCCCGGACAAGGTCTTCATCGAAGCCCCTACCGCTGGCAACGGCGCGGCCTGCCGCAGTTGCGCGCACTGCCCGTGGATGGCCATGAACACCTTGGCGCGCACGCTGCAGTGCCTGCGTGAAGGCACCAATGAGATTTTCGTCGATCCGGCGATCATCCCGCATGCCGTGCGCCCGCTGCAGCGGATGCTGGATTTCACCCAGGCCGCGCGGATGAAGCTCTCGGGTAATGCCTGATTCGTAAGAGCTGTAACAGTCCGGCTTGCCGGCGGTGACGCTTTCAATATCGTCACCGCCGGCAAGCCGGACTGCCTCAGGGACAGTGCTGCCTCTAGTTCATCAACTCCTTCACTGCCCGCTCCTGGGCGATGATTTCCTGTTGCCGCGCATCGATCCGTGACGCCAGCTGGAAGTTGTTATTGGCCCGGCGCTTGGCGAACTCCAGCTGCTGGATCGCCTGCTTGAAGTCGCCCATCAGCGCAAAATATTCGGCGCGGGCCTGGTGCAGGCCGATGGTGTTGCCCGCCAGCCCGCGGGTGTCGGCCACCTGATTCCAGATATCCGGATCGTCCGGACGGCTCTTGAGCAACGTCTCCAGGGACGTCAGTGCTTCAGGTGCCTTCTGCTGTTTGAGCAATACGTCGACTTTGGCCTGATTGAGCGGGTAATCATTCGGATAGATGCTCAACAGCCGGTTGACTCGCTGCTGCGCGTCGGGCAATCGATTGTTGGCAATGTCCAGATTGATTGCCGCCAGGTTGTAGGTGATGTCGTCTGGCGCCTTGTCCAGCAGCGGCTTGAGAGTCTCGCGCGACTCATTGAGCTGGCCGGCCTTGGTCTGCGCCAATGCCAGGCCGTAGCGAGCGGCGTCGTTTTTCGGGTTTTCGGCCAATTGCGCGCGAAAACGCTTGGCCGCCATGCCGGGGGTTTCTTCGTAGATCAGGACCACCCGGGAACGCATCAGCTGATAGGTGGGGCTGTCTTCCTTGCCGCCGATTTTGGATTGTTCGGCGCGGTTGCGGGTATCGGCGATACGCGATTCGGTCACCGGGTGACTCATGAGGAATTCCGGCGGCTTGGCGTCATAACGATACTGACGCGCCAGGCGCTCGAACATGGTCGGCATGTTGCGCGGGTCGTAGCCGGCCTTTTCCAGGTTGAGAATGCCGATGCGGTCGGCTTCGGCCTCGTTCTGCCTGGAAAAACGCGCCTGCTCCTGGATAGCGGCGGCCTGCGTGCCGGCGATGGTCGCAATCCCGGCATCGCCTGCGCCGGCGACCGCCATGACGATGCCGGCGAGCATTGCCGCCATCACCGGCACTTGCATGCGTTGCTGTGCCTGAACACCGCGGGCAAAGTGGCGTTGCGACAAGTGAGCCAGTTCGTGGGCCAGTACCGCTGCGTATTCGCCCTCGGTCTCGGCGTGAAGGAACAGCCCGCCGTTGACCCCGATGATCCCGCCAGGCGCGGCAAAGGCGTTGATTTCCGGGGTGTTGATCAGGATGAATTCCAGTCGCCGATCCTGCACCTGACTGGTCTCGGCCAGACGATAGACCGTCGTTTCGACGAAATCCTTGAGCTGTGGATCTGACAACTGCGGCACTTGGGCTCGCAGCAGGCCCAGCCAGGCACGCCCCAGGTCATGTTCCTGTTGTGGTGAAACGATCGAAGAGCTGGCATCGCCAAGCGACGGCAGGTCGTCCGCAAAAGTCGGAGGTGCCAGCAGGCATGCAAGCGTCAGCAGTGTGGGGCGCAGAAAATTCATGCACGAAACTCTGAGGCAGAAAGTCGTTACTGTAGCTGGCTCAATGGCTTGCTGACCAGAGTGCGGTATTCTTGCAAGCTTGTACGAATTTTCTTGATCGTTCTGTTCAAAGTTTCTGTGTAATTGGATGTGTCTACCCGGAGAGAAACGATGTCTGACGCTGTAGGGCGCCCCGCGACGTGCGACGCCGAGCTGGACGCCAGTGGCCTGAATTGCCCCTTGCCCTTGCTCAAGGCCAAGATGGAGCTCAATCGCCTGGCCAGCGGCTCGGTGCTCATGGTCACTGCCACCGACGCCGGTTCGCAACGTGATTTCCGCACCTTTGCAAGGCTGGCTGGCCACGCGCTGTTGCATGAGGAAGCCGCCAACGGCATTTATCGCTACTGGCTACGCAAGGCCTGACCGGTTTTTATCCCTTCGCCTCTTACCCCTTCCACCCAAAGGATCATTGATGTTCAAAGTGCTTCGCGACTGGATGCAGCGCTACTTCTCGGATGAAGAGGCGGTGGTGCTGGCGGTGCTGCTGTTTCTGGCGTTCACCATCGTCCTGACCCTGGGCGGCATGCTGGCTCCGGTGCTCGCGGGTCTGGTGCTGGCGTTCCTGATGCAGGGCATGGTCGTGCAGCTGGAGCGCTTGCGCATGCCCGAAGGCGCTGCTGTCGGGGTGGTATTCGCCCTGTTCATGGGCGCGCTGGGCATCTTCCTGCTGGTGCTCGTGCCTTTGCTCTGGCATCAGCTGATCACCCTGTTCAACGAACTGCCGGGAATGCTGGCCAAGTGGCAATCGCTGCTGTTGCTGCTGCCGGAACGCTACCCGCATCTGGTCTCCGACGAGCAGGTGCTGCAGGCGATCGAGGCGGCCCGTGGCGAAATCGGCAAGTTCGGCCAGTGGGCACTGACCTTCTCGCTGTCGAGCCTGCCGTTGCTGGTGGCGATGATGATCTACCTGGTGTTGGTGCCGATCCTGGTGTTCTTCTTTCTCAAGGATCGTCGGATGATCAGCCGTTGGGTCAGGGGCTACCTGCCGCGCGAGCGTACGCTGATCACCCGCGTTGCCGAAGAAATGAACCGGCAGATCGCCAACTATATTCGTGGCAAGGTCATCGAGATTTTCATCTGCGGGGCGGTGACCTACATCGCTTTCGTGACCATGGGCCTCAATTACTCGGCGCTGTTGGCGATGCTGGTGGGGATTTCCGTGGTCGTGCCGTATGTGGGGGCGGTCGTGGTCACGGTGCCAGTCGCCTTCATCGCTTTGTTCCAGTGGGGCTGGAGCGATCAGTTCATCTACCTGATGGCGGTGTACGGAATCATCCAGACACTCGATGGCAACGTGCTGGTGCCGTTGTTGTTCTCGCAGACGGTGAGCCTGCACCCGGTGGCAATTATCTGTGCGGTGCTGTTGTTTGGCGGGCTGTGGGGGTTCTGGGGGATATTCTTCGCCATTCCGCTGGCGACCCTGTTCAAGGCCGTACTGGATGCCTGGCCGCGCAATGAACCGACCGTGGCGCCTTTGTTGTAGGCGCCACGGCACTGACGGTCATACAGCGGTCGGCTCGGCTCAGGGCGCAGCCTTGCCGCTGTCATAGCGCGTGTTGAAGGCCTGGACAAAGGCGTTGCGCAGAATTTGCAGAAACGCCTGGAATGCACTGACGTCCTGTTTGTGCACGCTGCCGCTGAGCTCCACGCGAGTGGCGAACTGGTTTTTGCGCTGGTTCTTGAGCACGGTTTCGCTGGCCCCGACCATGGCCTCCCAGATCGAACGGAAGAAACCCTTGTTCTGGTTTTCCACGTCTTGCTGCCAGTTGAAGATATCCACGTCACGCAGCAGTGGCTTGATATAGCCGCTGAGCTGACCTTTCTTGGCCTGCGCTTCGATCACGATATCGCCGCTGCCGGCATTGAAGTCGAACTTGCCGTAGGCCGAGGCGAAGTCGTTCAGGCTTTTGAGTTGTACGTCGGTGGCACGCAGCTTGAAGTCGAAGTCCTCGAAATTGCTGAACGGGTCGAACGTCGCGTTGGTGTCCAGCGGCGATTGGCCCTGCAACAGCGCCTTGCCTTCGAAACGGGCATCGCGCTTGCCAGCGGTATCGGCCACGTTGGTCAGGTTGTAGAGGCTGGCGTTGACCTTGTCCGCGGAAATCTTGACCTTGGGCGTGGAGTTGAAATTACTGAAGGTGATCTTGCCGTCCTCCACGCGCACCTCGTTGAGGGTAATGGGCAGCAATTTATTCAATTGGGCGCGCCAGTCGGTGCCGGCACCGGTCTGTGACTGCTGCTTGTTGGCGCCGCCGTCGACGAAGTTGAGTTCGGGGCTGACGAACGCAACCTGTGCTACCACGGCGTGGTCGTACCAGAGTGAGTGCCAGCTGACCGCGATATCGATTACCGGCACGTTGAGCAGCGGCACCGGGACCTTGCCATCGACCTTGACGATGTTCAGGCCGTTGATCTTGTAGGCTCCGCGCCACAGGGCCAGGTCGACGTCGGTCACTTGACCGCGATACTCGCCCATGTCGGCAAGCTTCTGATTCAGATAATTGCGCACCACGTAGGGCAGCGCGATGTGTACGGCGATCAACAAGACGACGAGGCCCACGACTGTCCACAGAGGCCAGCTATAGCGACGTTTCATGGCAACGCTCTCCGGTTTCCTAGAGTGGTTGACTCCCGGCGGCGTCATCGGTTCGCCATGACTGGACGCAATATGTGCCCAAGGCATAGGCTTTGGGCTTTTCCCACCTGCACAAGGACCCGGTCATGAGCCGTATTTACGCAGACAACGCCCATTCCATCGGCAACACGCCATTGGTGCAGATCAATCGCATCGCGCCGCGCGGGGTCACGATCCTGGCCAAGATCGAAGGGCGCAATCCTGGGTATTCGGTCAAATGCCGGATTGGCGCCAACATGATCTGGGACGCCGAAAGCCGTGGCGCGCTGAAGACCGGCATGACCATTGTCGAGCCGACCTCCGGCAACACCGGGATCGGTCTTGCCTTCGTCGCAGCCGCCCGGGGCTACAAGCTGATGCTGACCATGCCGGCGTCCATGAGCATCGAGCGGCGCAAGGTGCTCAAGGCATTGGGCGCCGAGCTGGTGCTGACCGAACCTGCCAAGGGCATGAAGGGTGCCATCGCCAAGGCCGAAGAACTGGTCGCCAGTGAGCCGGGCAAGTACTTCATGCCTGCGCAGTTCGAAAACCCTGCCAACCCTGCGATCCACGAAAAAACCACTGGCCCGGAAATCTGGAACGACACCGATGGTGCCATCGATGTGCTGGTCGCCGGCGTCGGTACCGGCGGCACCATCACCGGGGTGTCGCGCTATATCAAGAACACCATGGGCAAACCCATCGTTTCGGTGGCCGTGGAGCCGCTGATTTCGCCGATCATTACCCAGGCAATGGCCGGCCAGGAAATCACCCCCAGCCCGCACAAGATCCAGGGCATCGGCGCCGGTTTCATTCCCAAAAACCTCGACCTGTCGATTGTCGACCGTGTGGAGCTGGTCAGCGACGAAGAAGCCAAGGCCATGGCGCTGCGCTTGATGCAGGAGGAGGGGATTTTGTGTGGTATCTCCTGTGGCGCGGCGATGCACGCGGCGGTGCGGCTGGCGGAGAAGCCGGAAATGCAGGGCAAGACCATAGTCGTGATCCTGCCCGACTCGGGCGAGCGTTATCTGTCGAGCATGCTGTTCAGCGATCTGTTTACTGAACAGGAGCTGACTCAATAGCCCTACAGCTCGACGCTGCGGCTTTTTACTGAGCCCGCTAAGGCTTATGATGGCCGCCATCCAGATCCGCCCGAAGCTTGCTTCAGGTCATCGGGCGTTGTCTGGCAGTGATTAGAATGGTTGGCTCGTCTGCTCCTGATTCTCGGCGCAGCCCGCAGCAGCGTGGCTTGTCCCGCGATCTGCCGGGTGCCGGCAGTAAAATCAGTGCGTTCGATTCTGTCAGATACACCCGGATGTCAAAGTTACTGCCGCTGCGCGCCAGATCGCGGGCCAGCCACGCTCTCACGCCCCTTGGGCAGAAGCGGATGCGGTGACAACGAGAGTTAGCAATTTGCCTGTTCCAAGGAGAGTTTCATGACCCTTTCGTTTGCTGCCAAGGCGGCAATCCTGCTGCTGTTCATCGGCAGCACGCTGTACGTGCACCTGCGCGGCAAGGCGCGCTTGCCGGTACTGCGCCAGTTCGTGAACCACTCCGCGCTGTTCGCCCCTTACAACGCGTTGATGTACCTGTTCTCCAGCGTGCCTTCCAAGCCTTATCTGGACCGCAGCAAGTTTCCGGAACTCGACGTGCTCAAGGACAACTGGGAGATCATTCGCGACGAAGCGATGCACCTGTTCGATGAGGGCTATATCCGCGCCGCCGCCAAGGACAACGACGCCGGTTTCGGTTCGTTCTTCAAGAAGGGCTGGAAGCGTTTTTACCTCAAGTGGTATGACAAACCGCTGCCGTCGGCCGAGGCCCTGTGCCCCAAAACCGTCGAACTGGTCAGCCGTATTCCCAATGTCAAAGGCGCCATGTTCGCGTTGTTGCCGGGGGGCAGTCACCTCAACCCGCACCGCGATCCGTTCGCCGGTTCCCTGCGCTATCACCTGGGCCTCTCCACGCCCAACTCCGACGACTGCCGGATCTTCGTCGATGGCAACGTCTACGCCTGGCGCGATGGCGAAGACGTGATGTTCGACGAGACCTACGTGCACTGGGTCAAGAACGAAACCGACGTCACCCGCGTGATTTTGTTCTGCGACATCGAGCGGCCGTTGAGCAATCGCTTCATGACCTCGGTCAACCGCAGCGTCAGTGCATTCCTGGGGCGCGCGACCGCGCCGCAGAACACTGATGACGAGCGCGTGGGCGGGATCAACCAGGCCTACGCCTTCAGCAAGCGCTTCAGCAATGCCTTCAGTGGCAAGGTCAAGACATTCAAGCGCGCCAACCCCAAGGCCTACCGTATCCTGCGTCCGGTGCTGGCGGTGATCGTGCTGACGCTTCTGGGTTACTGGCTGTTCGGCTGAGCCCTCGCCAACGAGCGCCGCTGCACCCTGTGTAGCGGCGCTTTGTCGTTTCTGGTGGCCGCAGTTGGCCGGCAAATAGCACGTCCATTCAATCATCTTCGGGGCCGAGCGCCGAGCATGGGCACATTCCTTGTTCCCGGAGATGACGTGCATGCGCACCAGATTACTGATGATTTCAGCCACGCTGTTCGGCCTTGCCGGGCCGCTGGCTGCAGTGGTTGCCCCGACCGCAGCTTTCGCGCAGGCCGCATCGACGGCGGTGGCCGTCGCCCCTCAATACGACACCAGTCATGTGTACGTCGCGCCGGCTGACGTCGAGCGTTTCGTGGCGAGCTTCACCGCGACCTTCGGCGGCAAGAGCACGCCCCAAGTGGTCGTCAATGTGCTGCCGGTCCCGAGCAGCACCACCTCGCAGTTGATTCAGACACCGGTGGGCACGGTTTCCCTGTTCGGTTTCACCACGCCGATTCCGCATCCGTTCGGTCAGGAGCGTAATGGATATCTGGTCAAGGACATGGACCTGGCCGTCAAGCAGGCGCGCCAGGCTGGCGCCGACGTGATCGTTTCCGATTTCCCCGACCCGATTGGTCGAGACGTCGTGGTGCAATGGCCGGGGGGCATCAATATGCAGCTGTACTGGCACACCAAGGTGCCCGATTACGCAGCGTTCCAGAGCGTTCCGGAAAACCGCGTGTACGTGTCGGCTGACCGTGCAGCGGCCTTCGTCAAATCCTTCGTTGCCTTCTCCCACGGCAAGGTCGTGAGCGATGTCAAAAACGCCCCGGGTGTCGAAATCGGCCGCGCCGATGGCGCCTACCAGCGCATTCGCATCGAGTCGGCATTCGGCAAGATGGTAGTGCTGGTCACCGACGGCCACCTGCCTTATCCGTTCGGCCACGACACCACCGGTTACGAAGTCAGCGACTTGCAAGACACGCTGAGCAAAGCCAAGGCCGCCGGGGTCAAGGTCATCGTCCAGACGTACAACAGCCAGGGTCGCAGTGCCGCCATGGTTGAGTTTCCGGGCGGCTACGTCGCCGAAATCCATCAGCTCGTCGCAGCTGGCTGACCGATGGCACGCGGACGATTCGTCTCCGGTCTGGGTGGTGTCTGGCTGGCCATGAGCCTGCCGCTGGTCACCCCTCTGGCCTTCGCCGACAGCAGCCCGTCGAGGCCGAACATCAAGACCAATCGCTGGCAGGAGGATTGGTCGGTGCTGGCCGACCCGACGCTGCGAACCGAACCACTGGACAGCCTTAAATACCTCTCGCTGTCGGCCGATGATCCGCAGGCCTACCTGTCATTGGGCAGCACCCTGCGCGAGCGTTTCGAGATGAACGACGCCAGTGCGTTCGGCACCCGCAACGTGGCCCGTGACGCTTATCTGCTGCAGCGTTTCCAGGTGCACGCGGACCTGCACTTCAACGAAAACTGGCGGCTGTTCACCCAGCTCGAAGACGTCCGCGCCTACGACAAGACCACCATTGGCGGCGCGGACCAGAACCGCACCGACCTGCGCCTGGCATTTCTGGAGTACACCCGCAAACTGGGCGACAACACCTTCAAGGCGCGGGTCGGTCGTCAGGATTTTGCCTTCGACCTGCAGCGCTTCATTTCTTCGCGTGACGGCCCCAACGTGCGGCAATCCTTCGATGCCCTGTGGGCCGACTGGGAAACCGGGCTGTGGCGGTTTATCGCCATCGCCAGCCGGCCGGTGCAGTATCAGGACGAACGTCATTTCGACGACCGCTCCAACCATGAATTTCGCTTCCACATGCTGCGCGCCGAGCGTCTGGTGGGCGGCAGCAACGAGTTGTCGGCCTACGTCGGGCTATACGAGCGCGACGACGCCAACTACCTGGATGCCAGTGGCGCGGAACACCGCAACCTCTTCGATGCCCGGCTTGGCGGCGCAGCCCAGGGCTATGACTGGGATCTGGAAGCGATGGGCCAGACCGGCTCGGTGGGTGCGAAGAGCATTCGTGCCTGGGCCGCCGGTAGCCGTGTCGGCTACACCTTTGCCGATATCGGCTGGACGCCGCGCCTGGGTCTGCAAATGGATGCGGCATCCGGTGACCGCCACAGTGGCGACGGCACGCTGGGCACGTTCAATCCGCTGTTCCCCAACGGCTATTACTTCTCGCTGGGCGGCTACACCGGTTACGCCAACATCCTGCATGTGAAGCCGTCGATCACCGTCAAGCCGATTGCCAAACTGAGCGTGCAGACCGCCATCGGCCTGCAGTGGCGCGAAACCACCGAGGATGCGGTGTATGTTCAGCCCAACATAGCGGTGGCGGGGACGGCCGGGCAGGGCAGCCGCTGGACCGGCGCTTACGGCCAGGTGCGCACCGACTATGCCTTCACCAGCAATCTGACCGGCGCCATCGAGGCCGTGCACTATGACGTTGGCCAATCGGTGCGTGACGCCGGGGGGCATGACAGCAACTATCTGGGCGTGGAACTGAAGATGTCCTGGTAAGCGCCGCCTGGTACTGGCGGTCGCCAACGGAGTTTCTGGCGTCGTAAAACGATATTGCACAACCCATCGCGGGCTGGTTATAGTCGGCCCCGGTGTTGCAACCTTGGCAACACCTGATCACTCCCTCTTCAGAAGACGATCACGATGCCTGCATCCAGCCCACATTTCGCGTTCCACGCCACAGCCCTCGCTGTTGCCGAACCGTGCGGGTGCATGCAAGTCGCTTTCATCACGCGTTACCCCCCACCTTCTCCTGTGAGCAGCCCGGTCGTGTGCGTCGTCGCACCGCCAGGCGTCGTCGTGCTCGGCTGATCCACGGCTGCAACGCTGTCGATCCACGCCTGCACACGCCAACAAAACATCAGTGAATCCGGTTTTGCCGGGTCCGATTTTGTCTGAATCACAGGTGACACCATGTTTGCGAACAAAGCTTTGGCCTCGATGGCCACGACCACGCTGTTTGTCCTGCTCTGGAGCAGCGGGGCGATTGTCTCCAAGTGGGGGCTGACCCATGCATCGCCCTTTGCGTTTCTGCTGTTTCGCTTCCTGCTGGCGCTGGTCGCGCTGGCGATTCTGATCCCGACCCTGGGCTACAAACTGCCCGCTACCCGTCAGTCGATGCGCTATGCGCTGGTCACCGGCGTGGTCCTGCTGGGCGCCTACCAGATCTGCTATCTGTTGGCGCTGGACATGAAAGTCGCACCCGGCGTCATGGCCACCATCATGGGGGTGCAGCCGATCCTGACCGCTGTGCTGGTGGAGCGCAGTCGCTCGTTTTCGCGGATGTTCGGCTTGTCGCTGGGCCTCGCCGGGCTGGTGCTGGTGGTGTTTCAGGGCATCGGCGACGGTGGATCGCTGGCCGGCATGGCGTTCGGCGTGCTGGGCATGTTGAGCATGACCTGCGGCTCCATCATGCAAAAGCGCATCACTGATAATCCGCTGGGTACGCTGCCGGTCCAGTACCTGGCCGGTACGCTGGTGTGCGCAGTGTTCGTGCCGTTCCAACCGTTTCACTTCGAGCACAGCATCGGCTTCTACGTGCCGGTGCTGTACATGGGGCTGGTGGTCTCGGTGCTGGCGACCTTTCTGCTGTATCGGTTGATCGCCCAAGGCAATCTGGTCAACGTCACCAGCCTGTTCTATCTGGTGCCCGCCGTGACCGCGATCATGGATTACCTGATCTTCGGCAACCGCCTGGCGTTGCTGAGCATGCTGGGCATGGTGCTGATCGTGGTGGGGCTGGTGTTTGTATTTCGCAAGGTGAAATAGCGCCGCTTGCTGGCGGATGGGGGTGATACAGCCCATCCGCTGCTAAGCTCGGGCCAGGAACAATTGCGAGATAGCCCGATGTCTTCCTCATGGCCTGCTGCGCCCATCGCCCGCTTGATCCTCGATGGCTTCGATGACTACCGTCGACACTTCAAGCAGATTGCCGATGGCGCGCAGTTGCGCTTCGAACAGGCGCTGTGGCAGCAGGCCCAGGCCGCCTCAGCGGCGCGGATCAGCCTGTACGAGGAAAAGGTCGGCGAGGTCACGGGCTGGCTGCGCGAGGCTTTCGCGGCGGATATTCTCCTGGACGCCGCTTGCTGGCCGCAGGTCAAAAGCGCGTACATCGAACTGATTGACCCACGCCTGGACGATGAACTGGCCGAGACCTGGTACAACTCGATCTTCTGCAGCCTGTTCAGTCATGACCTGATCAGCGACGGCTGCATGTTCATCCACACCACGCGGCCTGCCGTTCGTCATCGGCAACGCGTTGCGCAAACGCGCATGTACCAGCCCCATGGCGACCTTGCCGCAATGCTCGCGCAGGTGTTCGATGACTACCGCTTCAATCTGGTCTATGCCGATCTGCCAGGTGATCTGCTTCGGCTGCAAGCGGTGTTGCGTGAGAGTCTGCCCGATTGGGTGTGCCGCGATTCGGCGCTGACCGTGGAGCTGTTTGCCTCGGTGCTGTTTCGCAACAAGGGGGCCTATCTGGTCGGGCGCATTCACACCCTCGATGAGCAATGGCCGCTGGTCATTGCCCTGCTGCACCGTGAAGGGCAAGGCGTGCAGATCGACACGCTGATCACCGACGAGGCCGAGGTCTCGATCATCTTTTCCTTCACGCGCTCCTATTTCATGGTCGATGTGCCGGTGCCAGCCGAGTTCGTCGGCTTTCTCGAGAGCATCCTGCCGGGCAAGCACATCGCCGAACTGTACACCTCGATCGGTTTCTACAAGCACGGCAAATCCGAGTTCTACCGGGCATTGATTCGTCACCTGGCCGACACCGATGACCGCTTCATCATGGCGCCGGGGGTGCGCGGCATGGTCATGAGCGTGTTCACGTTGCCGGGTTTCAACACGGTGTTCAAGATCATCAAGGATCGCTTCTCGCCGTCCAAGAACGTCAACCGCGCGACCGTGATCGAGAAGTACCGGTTGGTGAAAAACGTCGATCGGGTAGGGCGCATGGCCGACACCCAGGAGTTTGCCGATTTCCGCTTCCCGGTCGAAAAATTCGATCCGCAGTGCCTGGCGGAATTGCTGGATGTGGCGCCCTCGACCGTGGTGCTGGAGGGCGAGACGGTGTTGATTCGTCACTGCTGGACCGAACGGCGCATGACCCCGCTCAATCTCTATCTGGAGAATGCCAGCCAGGCGCAGGTGCATGAAGCGCTGGAGGACTACGGCCTGGCGATCAAGCAACTGGCGGCAGCGAATATCTTTCCCGGCGACATGCTGCTGAAGAACTTCGGCGTCACACGCCACGGCCGTGTGGTGTTCTACGACTACGACGAGATCTGTCTCCTCACCGAGGCCAACTTCCGGCGCATCCCCGAGCCGCGCACGCCGGAGGATGAGATGGCCTGCGAACCCTGGTATTCGATCGGTCCGCTGGACGTGTTTCCCGAAGAGTTTCCACCGTTTCTGTTTGCCGACATGGATCAGCGCCGACTTTTCAACCGACTGCATGGCGAGCTGTACGACGCTGATTACTGGAAAGGGTTGCAGGAGGCGATTCGGGCGGGGAAGGTGATTGATGTGTTTCCGTATCGACGCAAACCGCAGGCTTGAAAACCTGCGGTTTGGTCAAACGCTGCAGGAGTGAACGTGCTCGCGATTGCTGTGTGTCAGCCGGTATCGCGATCTCAGCTCAGGCTCACATGCCGACTCAACAGCGCGCGCAATGCGGCGGGTTTCACCGGTTTGGCCAGGTACTCAAGCCCCGCCGCATGCACCTGCGCCACCAGTTCGGGTCGGCCGTCGGCGCTGATCAACACCCCTGGCACAGGCTCGCCCAGTTGCGTGCGCAGCCAGGCCATCAGTTCGGTGCCGGTTTCGCCGTGATCCAGGTGATAGTCCACCAGCGCCAGGTGCGGGCGAATGCCTTCGTCGAGCAGGGCCTGACACTCCTCGCGATTGCGCGCGGTCCAGACCTGACAGCCCCAGCGGCTGAGCAGGCTGTTCATGCCAATCAGAATGCTGTCCTCGTTATCAATGCACAGCACTTGAGTACCGTTGAGCGCCGTCCCTTTGGCTTGCGCAGGCACCGGCGGCGGCAGCGTTTGCGAACGGGCAAGCGGCACGGTGACGCTGAACACGCTGCCTTTGCCCGGCCATGAGCGTACCTGGAGGGTATGGCCCAGTACCCTGCACAGGCCATCGGCAATCGCCAACCCCAGCCCCAGGCCTTTTTCGGCGCGGGTCTGATGGCTGTCCAGGCGTTTGAATTCTTCGAAAATGACCTGGCGCTTGTCTTCCGGGATCCCCGGGCCACGGTCCCAGACCTCCAGGCTCAACTGCCCGCCCTTGCGTCGCACTCCTAGCAGAATCGGCCCCTTGGCGTAACGGAACGCATTGGTCAGGAAGTTCTGCAAAACCCGACGCAGCAACTTCACATCACTGGCCACGCGCAATCGGCTGCCGCGCATGCGGAAACTCAGGCCCTGCTCCTGCGCCAGTGCCTTGAACTCGGCGCCCAGGGTGTCGAACAGATTGCTCAAGGGAAACGGCGCGATGGTCGGGGTGAACTTGCCGTTTTCCAGGCGCGAAATATCCAGCAGATCGCTGATCAGGTCTTCCGCCGAACGCAACGAACTGTCCAGGTGCTGGATCAGTTTTTGCGCCTCGTCGGGAATGTTGTCGTCGACGTGGAGCAAGGCTGCCGAGAACAGTCGCGCCGCGTTCATCGGCTGCATCAGGTCATGGCTGACCGCTGCGAGGAAGCGGGTCTTGGATTGGTTGGCGGCTTCGGCGTGGGCCTTGGCTTCGGTCAGTGCCAGGTTCAGCTGCGACAACTCGCGGGTACGTTCGGCAACCCGCTGCTCCAGGCTTTCATTGACGCCCTTGAGCGCCTGCTCGGCCTCGCGGAAGGCGGTGATGTCGGTGAAGCTCATGACGAATCCGCCACCCGGCATCGGGTTGCCGATCAGCTCGATCACCTGGCCATTGGGAAACAGCCGCTCGGAGGTGTGTGCACGTCCCTGGCGCATCCAGTGCAGGCGTCGGGCGACATGCACTTGCGCTTCCCCAGGCCCCAGCAGGCCGCGTTCGGCGTTGTAGCGAATGATGTCGGCAATCGGGCGGCCGACGCTGATCAGCCCGTCCGGGTAGTCGAACAACTCCAGATAACGGTCATTCCAGGCCACCAGTTTCAACGACTGGTCGACCACGCTGATGCCCTGGGTGATGTTCTCGATGGCGCCCTGCAACAACGCGCGGTTGAACTGCAGCACTTCGGAGGCTTCATCGGCGATCCGCACCACATCCTCAAGCTGCATGTCGCGACCTTCGATGGCCGCCTTGACCACTGCGCGGGTCGAAGAGGTGCCGAGTACGCCGGTCAGCAGGCGCTCGGTGTGGGCGATCCACTCGCCATCGGCATTCTGGTTCGGATTGAAACCCTTGCCCTGGCGATAGGCGAAGCGGATGAAGCTCTGCTGGGCGCGCTCCTCGCCGACAAAACGCGCCGAGAGCTTGAGCAAGTCTTCGATCTGCACCGCCAGCAACGACCGGTTATTGGGCCGCGCCTGCAACTCCTGACCGATGAAACGCCCAGCCTGCCAGTGTTCCGAGACCCGGGTACGCGACAGCACCGAGACCCAGGCGAACAGGATGAAATTGCCGGCCATCGACAGCACCACGCCTTGGGTCAGCGGGCTGATCGGCAGGTTCAGCGGATTGCCGTGCAGCCAGGCCAGCAGCGGAAAGCTGCTCAGCGCCCAGCCCATGCTGTGAGCGGTCAGCGGCAGCACCAGGGTGTAGAACCAGATGAACACGCCGGCGGCCAGACCGGCGAACACACCGCGACGATTGGCCTGTTTCCAATACAACGCGCCGATCATGGCCGGCGTCAGCTGGGTGATGGCGGCGAAGGCAATCTGGCCGATGGTGGCCAGGCTCGCCGTCGAACCAAGCAATCGGTAGCTGACATAAGCCAGCAGCAGAATGACCACGATGCTGACCCTGCGCACCGAGAGCATCCAGTAGCGGAACACCTCGAACGGTCGCTCGGCGGTTTTGCGCCGCAGCAGCCACGGCAGCAGCATGTCGTTGGAGACCATGGTCGACAGGGCGACGCTGGCGACGATGACCATGCCGGTGGCCGCCGAAGCACCACCGATGAAGGCCAGCAAAGCCAGTGCTGGATGGGCATGGGCCAGCGGTACGCTGATCACGAACGAGTCCGGCAATACCGAGCCTGGCAGCAGCATCTGGCCGGCCAGGGCGATCGGCACCACGAACAGCCCGGCCAGCAGCAGGTAGGTCGGAAACACCCATTTGGCCAGGCGCAGATCCTGCGGCTCGATGTTCTCCACCACGGTCACGTGAAATTGCCGGGGCAGACACACGATCGCCATCATCGCGACGCCGGTCTGCACCACCATCGACGGCCAGTTGATCGTCTCCTTCCAGTACTCCTCAAGGCGCGGCGCGAGCATCGCCTGATTGAACAGATCATCGACCCCGTCGTACAGACCGAAGGTCACGAACACGCCCACGGCCATGAACGCGAACAGCTTGACCAGCGCCTCGAAAGCGATCGCCAGCACCATGCCGCGGTGGTGCTCGGTGGCGTCCAGGTTGCGGGTACCGAAGACGATGGTGAACAGTGCGAGCACCAGCGACACGATCAGCGCAGTGTCCTGGGCACGGGTGCCAGCGGCGTCGGCACCGGCACCGATGAGAATGTTCACCCCCAGCACGATGCCCTTGAGCTGCAGGGCGATGTAGGGCAGCACGCCGATCAGGCAGATCAGCGCCACGACGACCGCCAGCGACTGCGATTTGCCATAGCGCGCGGCGATGAAGTCGGCGATGGAGGTGATGTTCTCCTGCTTGCTGATGAGCACCATTTTCTGCAGCACCCAAGGCGCCAGCACCATCATCACGATGGGCCCCAGATAGATCGGCAGGAACGACCAGAGCTGTTCAGCGGCCTGACCCACTGCGCCAAAGAATGTCCAGCTGGTGCAGTAGACCGCCAGCGACAGGCTGTACACCCATGCGCGCAATCGAGGCGGCAGGGCGCCACGCCGACGATCGCCATAAAAGGCGATGGCGAACATGATGGCCATATAGGCCAGGGCGACGGCAGCGATCAGTCCGCTGGACAGCGACATGGAAACTCCAGACTCAAGCAGGCAACGATTGGGGTGGCGATCCGTTGCAGGTGGAACAGTCTCGCACGGCCAATGGCGTTCGTCTGTTTCGACCAAGGTCTGAGCGGCGTGGTGTCGCAGGTCTATCGGTCGACGAACAACCTGTAGGAATGAGCTTGCTCGCGAAAGTGGTGTTACATCCGCTACATTTTTCGCGGATGACAAATGGCAATCGCGAGCAAGCTCACGCCTACAGGGGACTGTCCATATCTGTTAAATCTATGACCCATAACGAAACTACCCGCTTAATAGATAACAGATCCCGCCGTAACATGGGGACCACCTCACACGAGGACAGGAGCGACCCCATGAGCCATGCCATTTTCATTCCCCGCAAACCGTTGAGCCAATTGAGCCATCCGCGCGAAGTCATTCGTCAATTCACGCCCAACTGGTTTGCCGCGACCATGGGCACGGGCATTCTGTCCGCCGTGCTGACACAACTGCCGATGCCCATCCCCGGCCTGTTTCGGTTGGCCGAAGGGTTGTGGATGCTGAACATCGTCATGTTCCTGACTTTCAGTTTTCTGTATGCCGCGCGTTGGGTGATGTTCTTCGATGAAGCGCGGCGGGTGTTTGGCCATTCAACCGTGTCGATGTTCTTCGGCACCATTCCCATGGGCCTGGCGACCCTCATCAACGGCCTGCTCACGTTCGGCCTGCCGCGCTGGGGCGATGCCGTGCTGCCACTGGCCGAAGCCTTATGGTGGCTGGATGTGGCAATGGCGCTGGCGTGCGGCGTGCTGATCCCGTTCATGATGTTCACCCGCCAGGAACATCGCATCGACCAGATGACCGCCGTGTGGCTGCTGCCTGTCGTGGCGGCGGAAGTGGCGGCGGTCAGCGGCGGGCTGCTGGCGCCACACCTGGCCGACAGCCACAGCCAGTTCGCTGTGCTCATCACAAGCTACGTGCTGTGGGCGCTGTCGGTGCCGGTGGCGTTCAGCATCCTGACCATCCTGTTGCTGCGCATGGCGTTGCACAAACTGCCCCACGAAAGCATGGCTGCGTCGAGCTGGCTGGCGCTCGGGCCGATCAGCACCGGTGCGTTCGGCCTGATGGTGCTGGGCGCCGATTCACCTGCCATTTTTGCCGCCAATGGTTTGCCAGGTGTCGGTGAGATCGCCTCGGGCCTGGGCCTGATCGTCGGCTTGCTGCTCTGGGGCGTCGGCGTGTGGTGGCTGCTGATGGCGGTGCTGATCACTGCGCGTTATCTGCGCAACGGCATCCCGTTCAATCTGGGCTGGTGGGGCTTCACCTTCCCCCTGGGCGTGTTTGCCCTGACCACACTCAAGCTTGGGGCGGTGCTGCACCTGGGTTTCTTTGAGGTATCGGGCAGCCTGCTGGTGGCGGGTCTTGCGGCGCTGTGGCTGGTGATCATGAAACGCACGGTGGTGGGGGCTTACAAAGGTGATCTGTTCGTTTCGCCGTGCATTGCGGGGTTGAAGCGTTGATCGATGGGTGAGGTTAGAAATTCCCTGTAGCAGTCCGGCTTGCCGGCGGTAGCGATTTGACGTCCGCCACCGCCGGCAAGCCGTGCTGCTACAGGGGATCCAGATCGGCCTGCAAGATCTTCAACGCCGCAAACCTGGCGCACACGTTCGCCACGAAATGATCGACAGATGCCCGTTCAACGTCTTCAATGTGGCTCGGATCGCACACCGGTCTTCCAATCTCAAAGCCGGTACCGGCGCTATTCAGGATGAAGAGGGATGAGTCAGTCGCAGTTCAGTCTGTTGGGCAAGCGGCGTTTCCTGCCGTTTTTCGTGACCCAGTCCCTCGGGGCTTTCAACGACAACATCTTCAAGCAATCGCTGATCCTGGCCATTCTGTACAAGCTGGCTATCGAGGGTGATCGCTCGATCTACGTCAACCTGTGCGCGTTGCTGTTCATCCTGCCGTTCTTTCTGTTCTCGGCGCTGGCCGGGCAGTTCGGCGAGAAGTATCCCAAAGACCGGCTGATCCGCATGATCAAGGTGCTGGAGATCGGCATCATGCTGGTCGGCGCGACGGGGTTTATGTTCAATCACCTGTCGTTGATGCTGGCCGCGCTGTTCGCCATGGGCACGCATTCGGCGCTGTTCGGGCCGGTGAAATACTCGATCCTGCCGCAGCATCTGCACGAAAACGAACTGGTGGGCGGCAACGGCCTGGTTGAGATGGGCACCTTTCTGGCGATCCTGGCCGGCACTATCGGCGCCGGGATCATGATGTCGGCGACCCACTACGCACCGATCGTGTCCACCGCCATGGTGCTGGTGGCGTGCCTGGGGTATCTGGCCAGCCGTGGCATTCCTCCGGCTGCGGCGGCCAGCCCGCAACTGCGCCTGAACTGGAACATCTTCAGCGAATCCTGGGCCACCCTGAAACTGGGCCTGGGCCAGACCAAGGCAGTGTCGCGCTCGATTGTCGGCAACTCGTGGTTCTGGTTCGTCGGCGCGATCTACCTGACGCAGATTCCGGCCTATGCCAAGGAGTTTCTGTACGGCGACGAAACCGTGGTCACCCTGATCCTCACCGTGTTCTCCATCGGCATCGCCGCAGGCTCCATGCTCTGCGAGCGTCTTTCGGGGCGCAAGGTGGAGATCGGCCTGGTGCCGTTCGGCTCCATGGGGCTGACCGTGTTCGGCCTGTTGCTGTGGTGGCACTCGGGCGATTTCCCGCAAAACGTGCAGGCCAACAACTGGCTGGCGATATTGGGCTATGCCAAGGCCTGGTGGGTGCTGCTGGATATCCTCGGCATCGGCGTGTTCGGCGGTTTTTATATCGTGCCGCTGTACGCACTGATCCAGTCGCGCACGGCGGAGAAAGAACGCTCCCGGGTGATCGCCTCCAACAACATTCTCAATGCGCTGTTCATGGTGGTCTCGGCGATCGTGTCGATCATCTTCCTCAGCGTTGTGAAGTTGTCGATCCCGCAATTGTTCCTGGTGGTGTCGCTGATGAACATCGCGGTCAACACCTACATCTTCAAGATCGTCCCGGAATTCACCATGCGTTTCATGATCTGGCTGCTCAGCCATTCCATGTACCGCGTTGAGCATCGCGATCTTGAGCAGATTCCTGACGAAGGTGCGGCGTTGCTGGTCTGCAATCATGTGTCGTTTGTCGACGCGCTGCTGATCGCCGGTTCCGTGCGCAGGCCGATCCGCTTCGTCATGTACTACAAGATCTTCAACCTGCCGGTGCTCAACTTCATCTTCCGCACCGCAGGGGCGATCCCGATTGCCGGCCGCGGTGAAGACCTGTTGATTTACGATCAGGCGTTCAAGCGCATTGCCGAGTATCTGAATGATGGCGAGCTGGTGTGCATCTTCCCGGAAGGCAAGCTGACCACCACGGGGGAAATCGACGAATTCAAAGGCGGCATGACTCGCGTGCTGGAGCACACCGACGTGCCGGTGATCCCGCTGGCATTGCAAGGGTTGTGGGGCAGCTTCTTCAGCCGCGATCCGGACAAGGGCGTGTTTCGCAGGTTGTGGTCGAAGGTGACGTTGGTGGCAGGGCCAGTGATCGCGCCAGGAGAGTCAGCACCGGCATTGGTGCGTGAGAGGGTGGCGGAGTTGCGTGGGGGAGTGCGATAACCGATGTGCCGCCTTCGCGAGCAAGCTCACTCCTACAGGTTTTGTAGCGAATACAAAACCTGATTCTGGCCGAAGGCCGTGGGAGCGAGCTTGCTCGCGAAAGGATTTCAGCCAACCACCGGCTTGTCTTGCGTGACCACTGCATCCGGCTGCATCTTCCTGAAGTACGTCGACAGCAACGCCCCGGAGATGTTGTGCCAGACGCTGAACAGCGCGCTGGGCACCGCCGCCAGTGGCGAGAAGTGGGCGCTGGCCAGGGCCGCGCCCAGCCCTGAGTTCTGCATGCCGACTTCCAGTGACAGCGACTTGCGCTGGGCCAATGGCAGCTTGAACAGCTTGCCGGTGAAGTAACCCAGCAGAAAGCCGAAGCTGTTGTGCAGGATGACCACGGCCATGATCAGCAGGCCCGACTCAGCGATTTTGGCCTGACTGGCCGCCACCACCGCACAGACGATCATCACGATGCTGACCACCGAGATCAGCGGCAGGACGTCCACGGCAAATTGCACCCGAGCCCCGAGCAGGCGTTGCGCGACGACGCCCAGCACGATGGGCAGCATCACCAGTTGCAGGATCGACCAGAACATCTCCATGAAGGACACCGGCAACCAGGCCGACGCCAACAGCCAGATCAGCGCCGGGGTCAGCAGCGGGGCGAGCAGGGTGGTGACGGCGGCGATGGCCACCGACAGCGCCAGATCGCCCTTGGCGAGCCAAGTCATCACATTGGATGAAGTGCCGCTTGGGCAGCAACCGACCAGGATCACGCCGACGGCGATTTCCGCTGGCAGGTGAAACAACTGGCACAGCAACCAGGCCACGCCGGGCATGATCACGAAATGCGCAACCACGCCCAGGGCCACGCGCCACGGATGACGCACGACTTCGGAAAAATCGTCGAGCTTGAGGGTCAGGCCCATGCCGAACATGACCAGGCCCAGCAGCGGCACGATCAGGGTCTTCAGGCCAATGAACCAGGTCGGGAACAGGAACGCCAATACGGCGAACAGCAGCACCCAGTACGCGAAGGTATTACCGACAAAACGACTCAATGCAGCCAGGGCACGCATGACTTGCTCCTTTTATTGTTTTGCTGAACGGTTAACGGGCTTATCGAATGAAAGCCCGGCGGACCTCGAACCTGTAGCAGTCCGGCCGGACTGCTACAGGTCTTGTAGCCAGACAGATTTGCGTTCGGGCTCAGATCCCTTGCGGAATCTCTTCACCGCCCAGGGCGTCGAACAGCTGCGGCAGGAACTCGCCGAAGGTCAGCATCATCAGGGTGAAGCTGGCGTCCTGCTGGCCCAGCGCATCGTCGCCGCCATCCTGCTCGGCTTGATCTTGCAGCAGGTCTTCGAACTTCAGGCGCTTGACCCCCAGTTTGTCGTCGAGCACGAACGACAGCTTGTCTTGCCAGGCCAGCGACAGTTGCGTGACGACTTTGCCGGTGCTCAGGTGCAGCTGGATTTCGTCGCTGGTCAGGTCCTGACGCTTGCATTTGACGATGCCGCCGTCTTCGTGGGTGTCGCGCAGTTCGCATTCGTCGAGAACGAAGAAGCTCTCGGCGGTCTGGCCAGTCTTGACCCACTCGGTCATGACGGCGGTCGGCGCGGTTTTCACGGTCACCGGACGCACTGGCAGCGAACCGACTACTTCACGCAGGGTGGACAGCAGGTCTTCGGCGCGTTTCGGGCTGGAGGCGTTGACCACGATGACGCCTTGCTTGGGCGCGATGGCGGCAAAGGTCATGGAGCGACGGATGAACGCGCGTGGCAGGAACGCCTGGATGATTTCATCCTTGAGCTGGTCGCGTTCCTTCTTATAGACCTTGCGCATCTGCTCGGTCTCGATCTCTTCTATCTTCTCTTTAAGTGCGTCGTTGACCACGCTGCCCGGCAGGATACGTTCTTCCTTGCGCGCCGAGACCAGCATGAAGTCACCACTGACATGCACCAGCGGAGCGTCTTCGCCCTTGCCGAACGGGGCGATGAAACCGTAAGTGGTCAACTCCTGGCTGGCACATGCACGTGCAGGCTTGGTCGCCAATGCGGTTTCCAGCGCCTCGGCGTCAAATGGCAGGTCCTGGGTCAGGCGATAGACAAGCAGGTTTTTGAACCACATGGGGTACATCTCTCCTTTATACAAAGGGGGGCATTATTCGCTGCCGCGACCCTGCGGCCAACCCTGATGTAACCCTTTGGCAGGATTATAAAAATTATTTAAAAAAGTGCTTGCCAGAGTTTTGATCGCTCCGTAGAATGCGCGCCACACCGAAGCGAAGGGTGATTAGCTCAGCTGGGAGAGCGTCTGCCTTACAAGCAGAATGTCGGCGGTTCGATCCCGTCATCACCCACCATTCGTTTCAAGTGTTACGCGCAGCGGTAGTTCAGTCGGTTAGAATACCGGCCTGTCACGCCGGGGGTCGCGGGTTCGAGTCCCGTCCGCTGCGCCATATTGAGTTACGAGGCCCTTGAACTCCTCGTAACGACAGAGAAAGCGACCTTAGGGTCGCTTTTTTTGTGCCTGGGATTTGGCTATGGGCAGCCCCCTGTAGGAGTGAGCTTGCTCGCGATGACGGTGTGTCAGGCCATCCTGATGTATCAGACAAACCGCAATCGCGAGCAAGCTCCTCCTACAAGATCTGGGTCAAGACTGACTCACCCCACATCAATCTCCACCACATCCCCCGTCAGCCGCACCGGCCAGGTGCGCAGGCGCAAGGCCGGGTCCTCAAGGCAAGTGCCATCTTCCAGCCGGTAATGCTGCTTATATAGAGGCGAGGCGATTACCAGATCCCCGGCAAGGCTGCCGATCAAGCCGCGTCCGATCACATTGACGCCCGACACCGGGTCGCGATTGTCCACGGCAAACAGTTGGGGGGTGCCGCTGATCGAGGCCACATAGAACAGTGCCACCTGGGTGTTGCCCACCAGCGCCACCACGCCGGAGTTGAGCACCAGGTCCTGGCGCGCGCACACCGCGCGCCAGGCTTGGGTGTGCGATGCCTCCATCATCACTGCATTGGCCTGGCTCATCGTGCGATCTCCCGGGTAGCAATCAGATTGAGTTCATGGGCCCGCGCCGGGCGGCGCTGGCTGCGTTCCTTGACGAAATGAATGTCCGGGTCGGCGCCCTTGTCGTTGACGAAGGTGCGAAAGCGCTTGAGCTTTTCCGGGCTCTTCAGGGCGTTGGCCCATTCGCATTCATAACGGTCGACCACCAGTTGCATCTGTGCCTCCAGTTCCGCGGCCAGTCCCAGGCTGTCGTCGATGACCACCGCCTTGAGGTAATCCAGGCCGCCTTCCAGCGACTCGCGCCAGACCGAGGTGCGTTGCAGCTTGTCGGCGGTGCGGATGTAAAGCATCAGCACCCGGTCGATGTAGCGAATCAGCGTCTGGTCATCCAGATCGGTGGCGAATAATTCGGCGTGGCGCGGACGCATGCCGCCATTGCCGCACACATACAGGTTCCAGCCGTTCTCGGTGGCGATCACGCCGATGTCCTTGCTCTGCGCCTCGGCGCATTCACGGGTGCAACCGGAAACCGCGAATTTGAGCTTGTGCGGCGAACGCAAGCCCTTGTAGCGATCCTCGATGTTGAGCGCCATCTGCACGCTGTCCTGCACGCCATAACGACACCAGGTACTGCCGACGCAGGATTTCACCGTGCGCGTCGACTTGCCGTAGGCGTGGCCGGTCTCGAACCCGGCGGCGATCAATTCGGCCCAGATATCCGGCAGTTCATGCAACTGCGCGCCGAACAGGTCGATGCGCTGGCCACCGGTGATCTTGGTGTACAAATCGTATTTCTTGGCCACTGCACCGATGGCGATCAGGCCGTCCGGAGTGATTTCCCCTGCCGGGATTCTCGGCACGATCGAATAGGTGCCGTTCTTCTGCATGTTGGCCATGAAGGTGTCGTTGGTGTCCTGCAGCGGTACCAGCGATGGGTCCATGATCGGCTTGTTCCAGCATGACGCAAGGATCGAGCCGACAACCGGTTTGCAGATATCGCAGCCGATGTGGCCCTTGCCGTGGCGCGCCAGCATGTCTTCGAAGCTTTCGATCTGCTCTACCCGGGCAAAGGCGTATAGCTCCTGGCGGGTGAAGGCGAAGTGCTCGCACAGGCTCTTGTCCACCGCCACGCCACGGGCGGTCAGTTCGTGCTCGAACACGCTTTTGAGCAGCGCCGAGCAGCCTCCGCAACCTGTTGCTGCCTTGGTGCAAGCCTTGATACCGGCCAGGTCCGTGCAGCCGCCGTCGATGGCCGAACAGATCGCCCCTTTGTTGACGTTGTGGCAGGAACAGATAGTCGCGCTGGCGGGCAGGGCGTCGGCGCCCAGGGTGGGCGCACCTTCGTTGTGGGGCAGGATCAGGCTCGACGGATCGGCGGGCAGCGCGATGCCGTTCTGCGCGTATTGCAGCAGGGTGTCGTAGTAGCTGTTGTCGCCGACCAGCACCGCACCGAGCACCTGTTTGCCGTCGGCGGAGACCACCAGGCGCCGGTAGCTGCCGCTGGCTTCATCGATGAACCGGTAGCTGCGTGCGCCCGTCAGTGCGCCGTGGGCATCGCCGATGGAGCCAACATCCACACCCAGCAGTTTGAGTTTGGTCGACATGTCGGCGCCGAAGAACGGCTCGACGTCCAGCTCGCACAACTGCGCGGCGACGTTGCGCGCCATCTGGTAACCCGGTGCGACCAGCCCGAAGACGCTGCCGTTCCAGGCCGCGCATTCGCCAATGGCGAAGATCTCGGCATCGCTGGTGCGGCAATGTTCGTCAATGGCGATGCCGCCGCGAGGGCCCAGCTCAAGCTCGCACTGGCGGGCGAGGGCGTCTTGCGGGCGGATGCCAGCGGAAAACACGATCAGGTCGGTTTCGAGAAAATCGTCACCGGCAAAATTCATCCGATAGCGGTACTGCTCGCCCTGAGTGATCGACTGGGTGGCGCGGGACAGATGCACGCCGACGCCCAGGGCCTCGATGCGCGCCTTCAATGCGGCGCCGCCGTGATCGTCCAGCTGGACCGGCATCAGGCGCGGGGCGAATTCCACCACGTGAGCCTCAAGGCCCAATGATTTAAGGGCGTTTGCCGCTTCAAGTCCCAGCAGCCCGCCGCCGACCACCACGCCGCGGGTTGCCTTGCTGGCCGCAGCGCGGATGCTGTCCAGGTCGTCCAGCGTGCGGTAGACCAGCCGCGAGTGGCCTTCGGCACCCTCGATGGGCGGCACGAACGGATAGGAACCGGTGGCCAGCACCAGCTTGTCGTAGGCAAAGCAGCCGCTGGCGGTGATGACCTGGCGACCGGCCCGGTCGATCTGCAACACTGGCACGCCCAGGTGCAGGGTCAGGCCGGCCTGCTCATATAAAGCGGCATCACTCAAGGCCAGCGACTCGGCATCGCGCCCGCCGAAGTATTCGGACAGATGCACACGGTCATAGGCGCGCTGACCTTCCTCACCGAACACATGAATGCGATAACGCTCAAGCGCACCGGCAGCGATCAGTTGCTCGACACAGTGGTGACCGACCATACCGTTGCCAACGACGATCAGTGTCTGCACATCGTTACACGGGGCAAATGTGGTGTTCATATCGAGTCCCTGGCAAAGCCAATCAGGTTTTTTGAAAGCAAAAAAAAGGCGCCCGGAACCTTTCGGTTCCAGGCGCCTTTGCCTGTTCTTTTATGGGTTGCCACTCGACCACACTGTCGGCACAACCTGCTGAGCCCGTTGCCATGTGCGGCGGTCGATCATCGTTGACCGGCCAGGGCTGCCAACCGTGGATTCAGGCTGACTTGACAGGGATCAAGCAATGGCTGTGCCAGCGCTGTTATTGCCCGATGAAGATTGCCGTCGGCGCCTGGTTCAGCTCTTGATTCTGCCCGGAGGGCGTAGGAGGCCAGCTTGCTGACGATCTGGTGCGAAGCAGCAGCAAATCAAACCCTTGGGCTGCATCAGACACACCGCATTCACCGGGTTTGTGGCCGGTCCCCGGCAGATCGTTGGCAAGTCAGCCTCCCACGCCCTTCGGGCAGAAGCGGATTCGCGTCTCTCTTCAACGGCACACAAACAGTGCGATTTACTTGCACTCGCCCCAACCTGTAGCAGCCAGACTTGCCGGCGGTCGCCGTGTCAAATCCGCCCTGAGCGGCGGGGGGGACCGCTATCCGGCCTGTCTATAATGCTGGCCTGTTGTTTGCAAAGGTCAGCTCAAAGGCAGTCAACGCCGATTGCCATCTTCACGACAAAGGCGCCGTGTGCTCCCCGTTATTCGAACGGAGGAGAACAGGGCGTCTTTTTTTTGGCTTCGGGAAATGGTCATGGCGAGCAGCAGCGTAAAGAGTGTGTGTCCTTATTGTGGTGTGGGCTGCGGCATTGTCATGCAGGTCGAAAACAACCGCGTGATCAAGGTCAGCGGTGACAAGGCCCATCCCTCCAACCTCGGCCGCCTGTGCACCAAGGGCACCACCTGCGGCCAGGCCATCGCCGACTCGGGACGCATGCAGTCGGCCTACCTGCGGCACCAGCGCAATCAGGACCCGGTGCGCAGCGACATGGATGCCGCCATCGGCGAAACCGCCCGGCGTCTGCGCGAAATCCTCGAGCGTGACGGCCCCGATGCATTGGCCTTTTATGTGTCCGGGCAGATGTCGCTCGAAGCGCAGTACCTGGCGAACAAGCTGGCCAAGGGTTTTGTGCGCACCCACAACATCGAATCCAACTCGCGGCTGTGCATGGCCAGCGCAGGCAGCGGCTACAAGTTGTCGCTCGGTTGTGATGGCCCGCCGGGGTCCTATGACGATTTCGACAAGGCGGATCTGTTTTTCGTGATTGGCGCCAACATGGCCGACTGTCACCCGATCCTGTTCCTGCGCATGATGGACCGGGTCAAGGCCGGGGCGAAGTTGATCGTTGTCGATCCGAGGCGCAGTGCCACGGCGGACAAGGCCAGTGTGTTTCTGCAGATTAGGCCCGGTACCGATCTGGCGCTGCTCAACGGCCTGTTGCACCTGTTGCTGGAAAACGGCGACACCGACGCTGACTTCATTGCCTCGTTCACCCAGGGCTGGGAGGCGATGCCTGATTTTCTCGCGCATTACACACCGCAGAATGTTGCGCGGATCACCGGCCTCGCCGAAGCCGACATCCGCCAGGCGGCGCAGATGATCGGCCAGGCGCCGGAGTGGATGAGTTGCTGGACCATGGGCCTGAACCAGAGCACCCATGGCACCTGGAACACCAATGCGCTGTGCAACTTGCATCTGGCCACGGGCGCGATTTGTCGTCCAGGCAGCGGGCCGTTTTCCCTCACGGGTCAGCCCAATGCCATGGGCGGTCGGGAAATGGGCTACATGGGCCCCGGACTTCCCGGACAGCGCTCAGTACTCGTCGAAGCCGATCGCAGCTTCATAGAGCAGCTGTGGGCCATTCCCCAAGGCAGCCTGCGGCAAACGGTCGGCGGCGGCACCATCGACCTGTTCAAGCAGATGCGTGACGGCGCGATCAAGGCCTGCTGGATCATCTGCACCAACCCTGTGGCCAGTGTCGCCAACCGCGCCACGGTGATCCAGGCATTGCAAACCGCTGAACTGGTGATCACCCAGGATGCGTTTCTCGACACCGAGACCAATCGCTACGCCGACATCCTCCTGCCCGGCGCGCTGTGGGCCGAGGCCGAGGGGGTGATGATCAATTCCGAGCGCAACCTGAACCTCACGCAAAAGGCCGTCGATGCGCCCGGCGCCGCGTTGCCGGACTGGCAGATCATCGCCCGCGTCGCCTGTGAAATGGGCTTTGCCGATGGCTTCACCTATGCATCGGCCGAAGAGGTCTTCGAGGAAATCAAACAGGCCTGCAATCCCGGCACCGGTTACGACATTCGCGGCGCCAGCTACGCGCGGTTACGTGAGCAGTCGCTGCAATGGCCCTGTGCGCCCGACGATAGCGGCACGCGAAACCCGATCCGCTATCGCAACGATGGCGTCAGTCAGGCGCTGCGTCTGGATGATCAGGGGCAGCCTGCGGCGATCGTGTTTCCCACCGACAACGGCAGGGCGGTGTTTCTGGCACGTGCGCACATGCTCCCGGCCGAGATGCCCACTGATGACTTTCCCATGGTGCTCAACACCGGCCGTTTGCAGCACCAGTGGCATACGCTGACCAAGACCGGCAAGGTCCCGACCCTGAACAGGCTCAATCCGGGACCCTTCGTTGAAATCCACCCGGATGACGCGGCGGCGTTGAACATCCGCGACAAGGACACCGTGCAGATCCGTTCGGCCAGAGGCCAGGCGCTGCTGCCTGCTGTAGTGACTGACAGGGTGCGGCCGGGCAATTGCTTTGCGCCGTTTCACTGGAGCGATGTGTACGGCGAGCAACTGGCGATCAACGCACTGACCAGCGACGCCATTGACCCGATATCCCTGCAGCCGGAATTCAAATTCTGCGCGGTGGCCTTGCGCAAGGTCGAGTTGATCGGACATCGCTTTCTTGACCTGCCGCACACCCATGAACAGCCGCTGGATGAGCCGCAAAGCGAGCCGTTGCTGACCCTGCTCTGGGCCTCGCAGACGGGAAATGCCGAATTCCTGGCCAAGCGTTTTGGCGGACATTTGCGCAGCGCCGGCGTTGCGGTGAACGTGGCGGCAATGGACAGTTTTCCGATCGAGCGATTGAGCCAGGTCGGCAATCTGGCGCTGATCAGCAGTACCTTTGGCGACGGCGACTCGCCTGATAACGGGCAGCGGTTCTGGCAGGGGTTAAGCGCGCAACAGGCGCGTCTGGAGTCACTGCGCTATGCCGTGCTGGCGCTGGGCGATCGCAGCTACGAACGCTTCTGTCAGCATGGCAAGAACCTGGATCAGCGCCTGTTGATGCTCGGGGCCTCGGCGCTGATCCCCCGTGTCGATTGCGATGGCGATTTCCAGGTGCATGCCGATGGCTGGTTCAAGGCATTGAAAAAGGCCTTGGCGCTGGATATTCCGGATGGCCCTTGGGCCCACGACACTATCGATAATCAGCCCACTCGCACGCGACCCCATGGCGCCCGGCTATCGATCAATCGTCGATTGAACGGGGAGGGCGCAGCCAAGGACACGCGCCAGTTTGCATTGGCCCTGGGCGACTCGGGCATGCAGTACCAGGCGGGCGATGCGCTGGGGGTGTGGCCGCGCAATTGCGCGCAACTGGTCGATGAGCTGATCAGCCTGACGCAGCTCAATGCCGAGCAGCCGGTAAGCACTGCCGCAACCGGCGAAGTGTCTTTGCGCCATGCCTTGAGCGAGGGCTTCGAAATCGCCCGCCCTAACGCGCAGGTGCTGCGTTTCATCGCCGAGCGCAGCGCCGGCAGCGAGCTGAAAACCCTGCTCAGCGAACCCTTCAAAAGTGAGCTGAAGGATTGGCTGTGGGGCCGGCAGCTGGCGGATGTGTTGCGCGAATTTCCGCTGACTTGCTCGGCGCAGCAGTTGCTGGACAATCTCACGCCGCTGCAGCCGCGCCTGTATTCGATTGCCTCCAGTGCCAAGGCGCATCCTGATGAGGTGCACCTGACGGTGTCGGCGGTCCGCTATGGCAAGCGCAAGGGGGTGTCATCGACCTTTCTCGCCGATCGTGCCGATGACTGCCAAGTACCGATCTTCCTGCAACCGACCCGGGATTTCCGCCCGCCGGCCGACGGCGACGTGCCGATGATCATGATCGGTCCGGGCACCGGTGTTGCGCCGTTTCGCGCTTTCCTTCAAGAGCGGCGCATGCGTGGTGATCGCGGGCGCAACTGGCTGTTCTTCGGCGAGCAGCATGCGGCCACGGATTTCTACTACCGTGAGGAGCTGCAAGGCATGCACCGCGATGGTTTGTTGACCCATCTGAGCCTGGCGTTTTCCCGCGATCAGGCAGAGAAGATCTACGTTCAGCATCGCGTCCGCCAGCAAGGTGCCCAGTTGTGGCGATGGCTGCAGGAGGGCGCGCAGATCTATATCTGCGGTGACGCGGCGTGCATGGCCAGGGATGTCGACCAGGCGTTGCGCCAGGTGATCGCCGAGCAGGGTGGCCTGAGCGAAGAGGACGCGGCGGAGTACCTGCGTTCTTTGAGCGAGCACAAGCGCTACCTGCGGGATGTGTATTGAATGACCGCTGCACCTGTAGCAGTGAGCTTGCTCGCGACAGCGTTCTGATCACCGTCGTGCGGAGTCTGACCGGCAGGATCGCGAGCAAGCTCACTCCTGCAGTGGATCGACGATCAGGGGATTTTCTTGCGAGCGCCTGAACCAAAACTGAACGGCTTTCTCGATCAAACAAGAAAACCTTTGGATACCTGAACTTATCTGCCTTTTCCCCCTCTCATGCCGGTAGCCATTGATCGCGGCGGCCTGATAAGCTCGCGGCTTTACTCGTTTGCCCTATTGGCGCATGAACAAGGAAACAGGATGAAACAGCATCGGTTGGCAGCGGCGATTGCCCTGGTCGGTCTGGTACTCGCGGGCTGCGACAAGCAAGCCAGCACCGTTGAGCTGAAGACCCCGGCACAAAAAGCCTCTTACGGCATTGGCCTGAACATGGGCAAGAGCCTGGCTCAGGAAGGCATGGACGATCTGGATTCCAAAGCCGTAGCGCTGGGTATCGAAGACGCCGTCGGCAAGAAAGAACAGAAGCTCAAGGACGATGAGCTGGTAGCCGCCTTCGGCGAGCTGCAAAAACGTGCCGAAACGCGCATGGCCAAGATGAGCGAAGAGTCGGCAGCCGCTGGCAAGAAATTCCTCGAAGAAAACGGCAAGCGCAAGGAAGTCACCACCACCGCTTCGGGCCTGCAATACGAAATCGTCAAGAAGGCTGATGGTCCGGTACCCAAGCCGACTGACGTCGTGACCGTTCACTACGAAGGCAAGCTGACTGACGGCAAGGTCTTCGACAGCTCGGTCGAACGCGGCAGCCCGATTGACCTGCCGGTCAGCGGTGTGATCCCTGGCTGGGTCGAAGGCCTGCAACTGATGCACGTCGGCGAGAAGGTCAAACTCTACATTCCTAGCGAACTGGCCTACGGCGCCCAGAGCCCTAGCCCGATGATCCCGGCCAACTCGGTACTGGTGTTCGATCTGGAACTGCTGGCCATCAAGGACCCTGCAGCCGCAGGCGCCAACGATGCAGCCGCAGGCGCGGACGAAGAAGAAGAGACTGCACCGGCAGACGAACCTGCCAAACCAGCAGCCAAGAAGTAATCGATACATCGATTGCTGATTGAACAAAAAATGCCCCGTCTTGACGGGGCATTTTCATTTTTGTCGAAAACCGATCGAACCGGGCAGAGCAGCTGTAGTCCCAATACCGTCAGCTAATTGGGCAAATGTCGGGAATTGTCGGACGATGCCCATCGCCGGGAATGACCCGTGAGTAGCCTCGCGGTGGCTGCAAGTCAACGATTCTTTGCGTTTATTTATGTGAGTAAAAAACGCGCGATTTAAGCCAAGCCCCTATAGAACGGGCGTTCCAGCGCCGAAAAGCGGCTCTGTTCACAAGGTTATCCACAATTTGTGTGGATAACATTTCGTGGCTGATGGCTTGCCGTTGATACACGGGGCCTTCCCGCAGTGGCGATTGACCATTTGGTCGATTTTTATCGATATCGCTGGAGTGAATATGAAAGCCCCCTGGAACTTCATTCGTTATCTCCCCATGGCCAAACGGCTGATGGCAGCCGGTCGTCTGCCTGCCTTGCTGTTCGCGGTGGCCGGCAAGGCCGCCAGCGAAGGCAATCGCCTGGGCAAGCTCAAGGAAGACCTCAAGCTGTTGCAGGCGTTGTGCCTGGCGTACTGGCGTGGCGAATACCGGGCCATCAGTGGCAAGGCGATCCTGTCGGTGGTGGCGGGACTGATGTATTTCCTCAGCCCCCTGGATGCCATTCCCGACTGGATACCGGGGCTGGGCATGCTCGATGACATCGCGGTACTGGCCTTCGTCATGAAAAACCTCGAATCCGAGCTCAATGCCTTCAAAGAATGGCGGGCACGACAGAAGCCGGAAAAACTGGCCGTGGTAGAACGCTTGCCTGCCACGCCCAAGTTGCTTGAGCAAGAGAAGAAAGACTGAAGCGCACGGTAATTCCTGACGCGCCGACCTGAAGAGGTCGGCGCGCTGCTACCTGTCGCATTCCGGCGTGCCAGCGGTGTTGGCCTGAGCTCGCCCTTCCCGGACAATCGCCTACCTCCACGACCCGGCCAGGCTGCCAGGCAAGTCGCTCTGCCGACCCGATAAAACCATCACGCCTATCCCGCGCTGCAATCGGCCCGAAAATCCCGCCTTTGTGTGCCAAGCGCTGCAAATCCCCCGGAAAAAAGTCGCTCCTGAGAAAGGTCTGTCGATTAGGTGCACGCAAGTGCAACCCATCCGCTGTTAAGATGCCGCAAACATAAAGAAAAAAAGACTACTCGAAACAGTATTTCGTCCTACAGGGGGTGGTATGGATCTTCAGGTTATTTCCCGCGATGGAGAGCCAGAATACGCAGTGCTGCCATGGGCGCAGTATCAGGCGCTGTTGCATGCCGCCGGCGTTTCCGGCCCGCAGAGCGCCGCGCCCGTGGCTCAGGCTGCCGATCCTGAAAATGATGCTTCTGCCGATTGGCCATCGTTCGATCAACTGGGGCCGTTGCGCCAGGCCAAGGGCCTGGAAGCTGCCAGGTTGGCGCGTGCTGTCGGCATCAGCCCGTCCTACCTTGAGATGATCGAAAACGGCAGCCGCCAGCCCGACGCCGCCATACGACGAAGCCTGGCCTGGGAGCTGGGTGTACCTGGCTGGCGAGGTGAGCCATGAGCGTGCGGATCAGCCGTCAGCACTGGGAAGCGCTGTTGGCTGAACTGGATCTGGCCCGCCGGCAACGCCATCTGGTGACCTACCGCGCGCTGCTTGAACGCTTGCAGCTGCCTAGCCCGGCCATGCAGACCCTGACCGCCGCACTCGAACACCTGGCCGCCATTGACGCGCGCGCCGAACAACCGCTGCGCAGTTCTCTGGTCATCAGCCAGGGCGCCAGTCGCCTGCCACGCACCGGCTTCTTCGAATGCGCCGAACGCCTGGGTCGTTTCTCGGGGCCATCCGATGGCATCGCTGCGGCCTCATGGCATGCCTCGGAAGTGGTGCGCGTGTTCGAATTCGACTATCCGCAAGAGGCGAAGCCGGAGTAGGGCACCCGTTCGCCAGGCTTTTGATTCTGGCCGCAGCCCGGGGGAGCCAGGCTTGCCGGCGATCTGCCGGGCACCGGCAGCTAAGCCTGCGAACGCGGTGCCTCTGTTGCCGCCCAGGCAGGCGGTTTTACTACTGCTGCGCAGCACATCGTCAGCAAGCTGTACGCCCACGGTCTTCGGCCAGAATCAACAGCGTATCGATCACATGCACGCTCGCGCCGGTGACTTCCTTGGCGTGGTGCTTGGCCTGTGAGGCCAGCTCCGCCAGCTGGCTGGCGTCCAGCGTGCTGCACACTTGCGGGTGCAGGTGCACCACACCGACCGAGAGCGACAGCAGTGCGAATTCCTGTCGTTGCCCCTGGCGGTTGAGGGCGACAAAACAACCGGCCTCCAGATGCTCGGCCCGGTAGAACCGTCGGCATTGATTCTGGAAGTCCTCCAGCAGCATGTTCAGGCGTTTGCGCCAGTCTTCGGAGCCCAGCACCATCAGGAAATCATCACCCCCGATGTGGCCGACGAAGTCGCGGCTTGGATCGATGCGGTCATTCAGGCATTGCGCCAGACACAGCAGCACCTCGTCACCACGGCCATAGCCATAGATGTCGTTAAAGGGCTTGAAGCTGTCGATATCGACGTAGCAGATCATCGACTCGCGGCCCTGTTGCAGCAGGCGGGTCAGGCATTGCTGGATCGGTACGTTGCCTGGCAGCAAGGTCAGCGGGTTGGCGTAGCGCGCCTGCTGGATCTTGAGTTCGGTGATCAGCTTGAGCACATCGATGACCCGGCCCAACCCCAGGTAGGCGCCGTTGTTCATGATGATGAAATCTTCTTCGATCCGCTGCCGGGCACGACTGGTGATCAGCCGGCTGACCTGTTGCAGGGACTGGCTCAATTCGACGGCCAGGAAGTCATCGCTCATCAACCGGCTGATCGGTTTGCGTGCGTAGATTTCAGTGGCGAAGGGTTGCAGCAGCACGTCCGACAGTGAATGCCGGTGGACGATGCCGACCGGCTGCTGCTGTTCATCGAGCACCGCCACCGAGTTGAGATTGGCCTGCTTGCGAAACGCCTCGAGCACGGTCGCGGTCGGCGTGGTCTGCAGCACCGCGGGCTGCGAGTTGAGCAGCGCGCTCAGGTCACTGCCTTCTTCGTTGAGTGCCAGCGCGCCGGGATCGATCTTCGGCAACAGCGTGCGCGCGTCCCGGGGCGGGTTTTCCTGTGGGCGACACAGCAGATAGCCCTGAACCAGCTCGACGCCCATGTCGATCAGCACCGCCAGTTCTTCCTGCAGCTCGATACCTTCGGCGATCACCAGCGCACGCGAGGCCTTGGCCATCTGCAGCATGGAGCCGACGAACTCTCGCTTGACCGCATCCTGGTGAATGCCGTCGATGAAGTGCCGGTCGATCTTCACGTAGTCCGGACGCAGCTCTGACCACAGGCGCAGGCTGGAATAACCGGCACCCAGATCATCCAGGGCAATGGAGAAACCCATGTCGCGATAGTGATAGAGCGCGTTGTAGAGCAGCTCGAAATCGTCTGTGGGTGTCTGTTCGGTCAGCTCGATGACCACCTGGCTTGGCGGGATGCCATAGCGCTGCAGCAGCTGCAAAGTGCGCCCCGGCGGATGCGAGGGTTCGAGCAGGGATTCGGGCGAGATGTTGAGGAACAGCTTGCCTTCCAGTTTCTGTTGGCTGAAACGCCGGCACGCCGATTCGCGGCAGGCCAGTTCCAGTTCGCTCAGGCGGCCAGCCTGACGTGCCACCGCAAACAGGCTGACGGGGGAGTGCAGTGCGCTGTTGGATGGGCCGCGGGTCAGGGCTTCGTAACCCAGAATGCGGCGATCCGACAGCGACACAATCGGTTGGAACAGGCTGTGCAAGTCGCGGTGAGTCAGGATTGCACTCAAGGCGCTCAGCTGTTCAGTCACGGTCATGGCAATCTCGGGGCAAGAAAAAAGGGGCTCGACGCTTTGGCGCCGAGCCCCTGTATTTCACGACAGATTCATGACTATTTGATGACCAATTGCCATCACGTCTTCATCTTTCATCTATCGCCACGCATACCCTGTAGGAGCGTGGCATCAGCGATTTACTTCTTCGCGACGGAACCACTGAGCCCCAGGTAATCGATCAGGATGCGCCCGGTTTCCGACAGGTAAGCGTCGTCTTCGGGTTTGGTCTTGTCGTCATCTACCGGCAGTGCGTCTTCGTCTTCTTTCTTCAGCTCTTTGAGCGGTTCTTCGCCCTTGGCCTTGCGTCGCACGTTTTCCATCACCAGCTGCTTGCTCTCGATGTCGGCGTGTTCGGAGCGGCGATCGGCTTCGTTGAGGCTGATGGTTTTCTCGCTCATCAGCTTCTTGGCCAGCGCCAGTTTCTCTTCGATGAACACGAACTCGGCGTCTTTGGCCGAACGCACGTCATGACGGGACTGCAACTGCGCCAGGAACGGTTTGAACGGATCGACCGCCGGCTTGATCGCAGGCTTGATGGTGTCGTAGGTCATTGCCTCAGGCAGCGCGCTTTCGCCGATTTCCTTGGTGTCGATGATCGACGGGTAGGCGATGTCCGGCAGTACGCCCTGATGCTGGGTGCTCTGGCCGGAAACCCGGTAGAACTTGGCCAGGGTCAGTTTCAGCTCACCGTGGTTGAGCGGCTGAATGGTCTGCACGGTGCCTTTGCCGAAGGTCTGGCCACCGATGATCAGCGCGCGGTGATAATCCTGCATGGCGCCGGCGAAAATCTCCGAGGCCGAGGCGGACAGGCGGTTGACCAACAGCGCCATCGGCCCTTTGTAGAACGCGCCGCTGTTCTCGTCTTCGAGCACGTCGACCTTGCCGTCTGCATTACGCACCAATACGGTTGGGCCCTTGTCGATGAACAGGCTGGTCAGTTCGGTGGCTTCCTGCAACGAGCCGCCGCCGTTGTTGCGCAGGTCGATGACCACCCCGTCAACTTTCTCGGACTGCAATTCAGTCAGCAGTTTCTTCACGTCGCGGGTGGTGCTCTTGTACTCAGGATCGCCAGCGCGGTACGCCTTGAAGTCCAGGTAGAACGCAGGAACCTCGATCACACCCAGCTTGTAGTCCTTGCCGTCCTGATTGAGGTGCAGGATCGACTTCTTGGCCGCTTGCTCTTCGAGCTTCACCGCTTCGCGGGTGATCGACACGATCTTGGTGGTCTGATCGCTCGGCGCATTGCTGGCCGGAACGATCTCCAGACGCACGACCGAGCCTTTCGGACCGCGGATCAGCTTGACCACTTCGTCCAGGCGCCAGCCGATCACGTCGACCATTTCCTTGTCGCCCTGGGCGACGCCGATGATCTTGTCGGCGGTCGCCACTTGCTTGGTCTTGGCGGCAGGGCCGGCCGGGACCAGGCGGACGATCTTGACGTTGTCGTTGTCGCTTTGCAGGACCGCGCCGATGCCTTCCAGCGACAGACTCATGTTGATGTCGAAGTTTTCCGCGCTGTCAGGCGACAGGTAGTTGGTGTGCGGATCGTAGGACATGGCGAAGGTGTTCAGGTAAGCCTGGAAGATGTCTTCGCTGCGGGTCTGCCCCAGGCGTGCCAGCTGATTCTTGTAGCGCTTGGTCAGGGTTTCCTGGATCTTCGCCGGGTCTTTGCCGGCGATCTTCAAGCGCAGCACTTCATCCTTGACGCGTTTGCGCCACAGGTCGTCCAGTTCGGCTTCGTTCTTCGGCCATGGCGCGTCCTTGCGATCGACCAGCAAGGTTTCCTTGGTGGTCAGATCGATCTTGTCGACGCCTTTGTCCAGCTGGGCCAGGGCGAAATCCAGACGCGACTTGATGCGGTCCAGATAACGCTTGTAGATAGTGAATCCCGCATTCAAGTCGCCGCTCTTGAGGAAGTCGTCGAACTGAAAACGCCATTTGTCGAACTCGGCGATGTCACTGGCCAGAAAATAACTGCGCGCAGGATCGAGGAGTTTCAGGTAGCTCTGATAGATGATCTCCGAGCGCTTGTCGTCCAGCGGCGGCTTGCTGTAGTGGTGGCGCTTGAGCAGCTCCACGACATTCAGGCTGGCGATGACCTCATCGCGATCAGGTTGAAGATTATCCCAGCTGTTGGCTGCAAAAGAGCTGGCGGACATTGGCAGGGCTGCCAGGCCAATGAGTAATGCAAGGGTGGTGCTGGGCAAAAATTGCTTCATGCTGATTCGACGCGGGGACAATTGATAACGCATATTAGGCCGTCTATGAGATCGCCGGTTTCCTGCGGGCGGTGAGAAAACTGCTGCGCTCGACAATACTGCGTTGAAAACAGGCGAAAAATGCTCATTCAGAACACTTGGATTGCGCTTCTCGGCCTGTTTTTGCCTTGTCTTGTCATCGCTCGCTAGGTTTGCACACAGCCTGTCAAGGCGCCGGTCGCATAATGCAAGAAAGCCAGAGCGCTTTTACGCACGCTGGCCCAGTCAAGACTCACTATGGAGGCACCGTGAAAGCATTGCAAGGCGTTGAAGGGCACGTGGAATGGGTTGATCAGCCGTCGCCGACGAAAGATGTCGGGCAAGTTCGCATCAAGGTCGCGGCGGCAGGACTCAACCGGGCCGATCTGCTGCAACGGGCGGGGCTGTATCCGCCACCGCCAGGGGTCACTGAAATCCTCGGCATGGAGTGCTCGGGCCTCATCGCCGAGGTCGGTTCCGGGACCGCCTGGAAGGTCGGAGATCGTGTCTGCGCGCTGGTTGCAGGCGGGGCGATGGCCGAAGAAGTGGTGGTCGACGCGCGGCATGTGCTGCCGGTACCCGAAGGCATGAGCCTGCATGAGGCAGCGGGCATTCCGGAAGTCTACGCGACGGCCTGGCTCAACCTGTTTCAACTGGCCGGGCTTAAACCGGGTGAAAAAGTGTTGCTGCACGCCGGTGCAAGTGGAGTTGGTTCAGCCGCCATTCAGCTGTGCAAGGCATTCGGCAGCCCCTGCTGGGTCAGTGTCGGGTCGGCCGAGCGTCTTGAGTATTGCCAGGCCCTGGGTGCGCAAGGCGGAGTCATCCGCAGCGAAAGCCTCGATGGGCTGAGCGACTTCGCACCTTTCGACGTCATTCTTGACCCGGTTGGCGCCAACTATGCCGCCCTCAATCTCAAGGTGCTGGGCACCGACGGGCGTCTGGTGCTGATCGGTTTGATGGGCGGGCGCAAGGCCGAAATCGACATGGCGCTGGTCCTGGGCAAGCGTATCCAGCTGCTGGGTTCGACCCTGCGCAGCCGTGACGATCAGTTCAAGGCCGATCTGCTCAGCGACCTGAGCCAGCACGTCTGGCCGTTGTTCACCGAAGGTCGCCTGAAACCGCAGCTGGCGCGCAGCTTTGCGATCAGCGAAGCGGAACAAGCCTACGCGGAGCTGGCGACTAATCAGGTGTCGGGCAAGGTGGTTCTGGTGATTGATCCAACCCTGGCCTGAGCCTGTCCACTGCGTTTCTCATCCCCCTCGCTACGTCGTGATCCCTGCGGTCGCGACGCAGCGGTCTCACCCTGCTGTGCGCTCTCCTGAACCGACGAACGGTCGCAAACACGGATATTGCCCAGCGCGACCGTCTCGGTCTGGAGCAGGGGCGAGCCTGTGCTCGGTGGTTGTTTCTCTCCAGACCTGACGGCTGCCGGACTCACATAAGGTCAACGCGAGGCAAGCGTGGGCTTGGTGGGGCCGTTCGTTGCTGGATTGGCCTAACGGAAAAGGTTTCGCCATACCTCGCGGGCTTTTGCAATGAGCTGCTGGGTCAGCGAGAACTGCTGCTTGGCGGCTGGTGGACGCGTCGGGTAAACCGAAAAAGTCGAGCTGATGACGTTAATGTAATTTGCGACCTCCGCTCCAGCTCCGGCTGTGGGCCATCCACGCCAGTACCATGCCCCAATGATGGTGTTGTGGCTCCATTCATTCGTCCAGTAATAGTTATCCGGTATGTATGACGGCCAGTGGTTCCTGTGCTGCACGCCTATAGCCCTCAGGTGTACACGGGTAGCGGGTATACCCCCTGGCTGCTGGTACTCCACACCACTCTGGTAGTAGTCGCCCATGTAATGAGCAGTCCAGACATTGCTCACGGTTATGGAATAACTTTTCGCCTGCTCTGCGCTGTCGCGGACTGTAACTGTGGCGGAACCATTGGCACGGGGACTGGCAAGACCCGTGCTGGTGACGTTGACGATTGCGCTATTGGAGGACGTATAGGTATAAGGCGGGCGTCCACCGGATGCAGTGCGAGTAACGGTCGAATTAGCGGGAAATGTCGGCAATGCATCAGGTTGGTTTGTCATCGCAAGTATGTAGAGTGTTTCTTGCAAGCTGACCGGCGATTCATCCAGAACCAGCGGCGGCAGGGGCGCTTCGACTGCGAAGGTTCGAGGAGGAGTCGAGATGATCGACGCGCTTCTGGCCGTTAATGAATGGCTTCCCAGGGACAATGATGAAAGAGTCGCCGACCAGCTCCCGTCATCATTGACCGGGACTTTTTCCTTGAACGTCTGGCCATCAAAGATTTCCACTTCGAGCAGCGCATGGGGCGTCCCGGCATTCGCAGAAGGGTTGTGGCCGGCCTTGGCGATTTTCATATCAATGAATCCTGTCCGTTGATCCAGGAGTCATTGAGCGCCGGAATGCGAGCGTTGACTACTGTCATAAATGACAGGTTTTGCTGCCGTTGGTCGGACTCAGCGCAGGTTAGAAGGTGAAGCCGGGAGCACCCGCAAGCTGAGGTAATCAGGTCGCACTACGATGCCGTGCCCGGCGGTGGCTTTGCGATCAGCCAAGCGGAACAAGCCTACGCGGAGCAGGCGATTAATCAGCTGTCGGGCAAGGTGGTTCTGGTGATTGATGAGCGTCTGGTCTGAGGCCAGCTTTCAGTCGATAAGCTGTACACACCTGTAGCAGTCCGGCTTGCCAACGGTGAGGGCCTAGAGATCGCCACCGCTCGCAAGCCGGCCCCGCGCAGTGGCAGGGGCGAATTATTCAGTTACCGCAGTCCTGTTGATAGACAAAGTGAACCACCAATCGTGGTGTTGCCTGCGGTGCCTTCTGCTTCCGTCACCAGGTTTTTTACCCAATTGCGATTGAGTCCAGAGCTGCTAACAGACCAGTAATAGTTGTTGCCTTGCGGCCATCGAGACCCGTATTGGGCATAGATTGCCCGCAGCTCATCAAGGCTAGGCATTCTGCATCCTTCGCGGCTCAAGGCAGTGACCGCCTGTGGATATCGACTGGCTGTGAAGCCGACGCAGACAGTCACCCCGGTAACGATCACCGGATAACTGCCTGTGCGTCCCTGGCTGTCTCTAACGGTGATCGAGGCGTTGCCGTTCTGCCTGGCGGCGATCATCCCATTTGTATCAACGGTCGCTACTGCCGTGTTGCTGGAAGAGTACACGTAAGGTGGCACGCCGCTACTCGGCGTCCGGGTTGCGGTGGTGCCCGTGGGCCAGGTGGTTGGAAGAATGTCTAGTCTGCCGGCGGGAACATAAAGCCTGCCGTTGAGCGCCACGCTCGATGGATCGAGAACGAACTCGGGCACAGGCAATTCGACGGTAAACGTGCGAATGTTCGAGGGCGCCTCATTGCCGTACTTGGCGACGGCCTTTATGGAGTGGGCGCCCAATGACAATGCGTTGACCGGCTTGCTCCAGTCTCCGGCGGCATCGACAGCGGCAATGCCGCTTGAGGTGGCTCCGTCAAACACTTCTACCTGTTCGTTCGAGGCAGCTTTGCCGGACACTGTGACAGCCGTATCGGTTGTGGAGCCTGCGTTTGCAACCTCGCCTTGGGAGTCGCGAACGCTTACAAGCGTTGGCGCTGCCAGTGCGTTGATGGTGAAACGCCATTCAGCAGAAACCGGATTATCCCCAGAGAGTATTCGTGCAATCAGGGTATGGTCTTCGACATTCAGACCGCTGATTGGCAAGCTCCATTGACCATTGCTGTCGATCAGCGCTTTGCCTACGAAGGTGCCGTTATCAAGGACCTCTACTTCAAGCGCAGCGCGGGAGTCTTGCAGTTTGGCAGCAGACGAAGATCCACAGTGTGAGTTGGGCATGTGAGTTGACTCCTGTCGGTTTAATCCAGAAGTCATTGGGCGCTGGAATGCGAGCGTTGACTACTGTCAAAAATGACAGGTATTCCCACCGTTGGTCGGGCCGTCAGGCTGATTCTGCGACGGCCCTGAGGGTTCATTTCCAGCTATGGATCGGCCACCCGGCCTTTTCCGCGGCCGCCCGCAGCACCGGATCCGGGTTGACTGCATGGGGGAAGTCGACCTTTTCCAGCAGTGGCAGGTCGTTGCGTGAATCCGAATAGAAGCTCGCGCCCTCGAGGTTTTCGCCCTCCTGATCCAGCCACTGCATCAGGCGGGTGATCTTGCCTTCGCGGTAGGTCAGCACACCGCTGGTCTTGCCGCTGTAGACGCCATGGGCGATGTCCAGATCGATGGCCAGCACTTCGTCTACGCCGATACGCTCGGCAATGGCCTTGACCAGATGCACGCCGGAGGCAGAGATGATCAGGATGCGATCGCCTGCCGCTCGGTGTTCGGCAATCGCCTTGGTGGCGTCGCTGAAGATGATCGGCTCGATAAAGTCCTCGACCCACGGACCCACGAGGAAATCCAGTTCCTCGGGCGTGCGGCCGATCATTGGCTCCAGGCTGAAGGCCATGTAGTCCTCCATCGCCAGCTCGCCTTTGCTGTAGGCCTCCATCAGCTCATGGTCTTTGGTGATGAACGACTTGTGATCGACCCAGCCCAGACGGCCCATTTGCTCGCTCCAGAGGCTGGCGCAGTCGCCGTGAATCAGGGTTTCGTCCAGGTCGAAAATTGCTAAAGCCATTACCGCTGTCCTCTGAAAATGTGTTCTGCCAGCGCGCGATACTGTAGCAGTCCGTGTGTGGCGTTGGTTTCAAGCCACTTCGCAGAGTGCCGACGCTTCGATGTTCAGGGTGACGCGGCGGCCGTTGGGGTGCAAGTCGTTTGCCGAACGGTTGAGCACATCGACCACCAGTTCCACCCCGCGCGCCTCGATCCGGTAGCGAATCACGTTCCCCAACAGGCTATGGCTGCGCACTTCGCCTTCCAGGGAACCGGTCAGGCTCAGTTGAATCGCTTCCGGACGAATCGCCACGCGGCTGTTGATCGGGCGCTGCATCAGGCGGCTGGCGGCGTCGGCTTCCAACAGGTTGTAATTGCCGATGAAGCCTGCGGCAAACGCGTCCACCGGGGCGGTGTACAGGGTTTCAGCGTCGCCGCTCTGGACGATCCGGCCCTGATTCATCAGGAAGATCCGGTCGGACATGGTCAGCGCTTCTTCCTGATCGTGGGTCACGAAAATCGTGGTCAGGCCCAGCTCCTGCTGAATCGCGCGGATCTGCTCACGCAAGTGTTTGCGAATCCGCGCGTCGAGTGCCGACAGCGGTTCGTCGAGCAACAGCAGGCGCGGACGGGTCACCAGCGAGCGAGCCAACGCCACGCGCTGGCACTGACCACCGGACATCTGGTGCGGATAACGCTTGGCCAGTTCGCCCAGCTCCACCAGCTTCAGTACCTCGGCCACCCGTTGTTTCGACTCGTCACCGCTGACCTTCTGCATGCGCAGGCCAAAGGCGACGTTTTGCTCCACGTTCATGTTGGGGAACAGCGCGTAACTCTGGAACACCATGCCGATGCCGCGTTTTTGCGGCGACACCGGTACCAGGTCCTTGCCATCGAGAAAGATCCTGCCGCTGGTGACCGAGGTCAACCCGGCGATGCAGCGCAGCAGCGTGGACTTGCCGCAGCCGGACGGGCCGAGCAGGGTGACGAACTCGCCCTTGTGGATCACGCAATTGATGTCGCTGAAGACCGCGGTGCTGCCGTAGTTTTTTTGCAGGTTTTCGACACTGACGAAGCTCATATCAGTCTTTGTCCTTGTTCAGTCGGTTGGCCGCCCATGTCAGCAGCAGTACGAAGAAGAAATAGGAGATCACCAGCGCGCTGTTGAAGTGACCGCTGCTGTTGCGCATGTTGTTCAGGTACACCTGCAGGGTTTCGTAGCGCGTGCCCACCAGCAGGTTGGCGAACACGAACTCGCCGAACAGGAAGGAGAACGACAGCAGCAGGGCGATCATCAGGCCCTTGCGCAGGTTGGGCAGGACTATCAGAAACGCGGCCTGAAAGGTGTTGGCGCCCAGCAGCTGGGCGGCGTCCATCAGGTCGACCAGATTGATCGCCTGCAAGTTGTTGGTAATGGCCCGGTACATGAACGGCAAAGCGACCGTGAAGTAGCAGCCGATCAGAATCCATGGCGTGCCGACCATCGCCAGCGGGCCGGAACCGTACAGCTGCAACAGGCCCACCGAGGACACCACCGGCGGCACGGCGAACGGCAGCAGGATCAGGATGTTCATCAGCGCGTCGAGTTTGGGGAAGTGGTAATGCACCACGAACAGCAGCGGCAGCACCAGCACCACCGACAGCAGCAGTGCCCCCACGCACACCAGCAGCGACTGGCCGAACGCGATCAGAAAACGCGGATCGCTCCACAGCGCCACGTACCATTTGTAGGTCAGGCCGCTTGGCAGGATGGTCGCCGACCAACTGGTGGAGATCGAATAGACGAAGGTACCCAGCAACGGCGCCAGCAGAATCAGGAACAGGATGTACACCACGGTTCGGTGGTAGAGCCCGGCCGGGCCGCGTTCAGCGCGAGACATGGTAGCTCCTCTTCAACAGCCACTGATGGACGATGGTCACCAGGGTCATCATGCCCACCAGAATCATCGCCAGGGCGCTGGCCAGGTTCGGGTCCAGGGTGATGTCACCGGCGACCATGGCCGCGATGCGGATCGGCAGCACGTTGAAGTTGCCGGTAGTCAGCGCATACACCGTGGCGTAGGCGCCCAGCGCGTTGGCCAGCAGGATGACGAAGGTGCCGAGCAGGGCAGGGGTCAGCACCGGAACGCCGATGTGCCGCCAGAAATCCCAGGTGCTGGCGCCCAGCAGCGACGCCGATTCGCGCCAGTCTTCGCGCAGGGCGTCGAAGGCCGGGTAGAGCAGCAGCACGCCAAGGGGAATCTGAAAATAGGTGTAGAGGATGATCAGCCCGGTTTTCGAATACAGGTTGAAGTCATCGATGATGCCCGCCTGTTTCAGAATCAGCGTCAGCGCGCCGTTGAAACCCAGCAGGATAATGAAGGCAAACGCCAGCGGCACTCCGGAAAAGTTGCTGGTCATGTTGGCGAAGGCGCTGACGAAATCACGCAACCGTGACGGCACCTTGCGCAACGAGTAGCTGCCCAGGATGGCGATGACGATGCCGATCAGGCTCGACCAGAAACTGATCTCCAGGCTGTACTGCATGGCCTGGCGATAGAAGCGCGAGTTGAACGCCTTGACGAAGTTATCCAGGCCCCAGCCGGCATCGGTGTACAGGCTGTTGATCGCCACCCACGCCAGCGGCGCGATCTGGAAGGCGATGAAGAAAACCGCAAAAGGCACCAGGCACAACAGCCCCAGCCATTTGCCGCGACTTTGTGAATTCACTTGAGCACCTCTGGGCAGACGGGTTTGTCGTGGGGCACGCCGAGCAGCTCGCAGACGATGCCGCAGATCTGGGTCTGTTTCGGTTGTGCGCCGGGGTCGAGGCTGAAGGCGTCACCGATGACGAACAGCGGCACTTCGCGCTCTTCAGGCAGGATGCCGTTGTGCGAGCGGTCGTTGTTCATGCCGTGGTCGGCGGTCACCAACACCTGATACCCGGCGTCCAGCCAGCGCTGCAGGTATTCGGCCAGGATGATGTCGGCCGAGCGTGCACTGTTGCGGTATTGCGGGGTGTCCAGGCCGTGCTTGTGGCCGGCGTCGTCGATGTTCATCGGGTGGATGAACAAAAAATTCGGCTGATGAGCCAGGCGCAGATGCTCGGCATCGTCGAACAGATGGGAATCGGGGTAGTGGTCGACGTAATAGAAATGACCGTGCTGGATCGGCAGGTCAGCGTCATCGGTGTGGCGGTCGCGGGCAGCGATGAACGGGCTGCGGTTGTACAGCTCGCTGACCCAGTGGTACGCGGCGGCGGCGGTGCTCAAGCCGGCTTGGGCGGCGTAATGAAACACGCTGCGTTGATTGGAAAGGCGTGACACGTGGTTGTGCACGATACCGCTGTCGATCGGTGCGACACCGGTGAGGATGCACTCGTACAGCGGTCGGGAAAGCGCGGGCAGCTCGCATTCGAGCTTGTACAACGCGGCCCGGCCAGCATTGCGGTAAGCCAGCAGATGCCCCATCGCATGCTGCGCCACGCTGTAACTCAGGCCGTCCAGCAGGATCAGGATGACGTTGTGTTTCATGGCCTCTCCGGGTGTGCGACTCGATCTGCTTTTGATTCTGTCCGAAGGCGTGGGAGCTCGGCTTGCCAGCGATCTGCCGGGAACCGGCGGCGGGCTCTGATAACTCCGTGTGACGGACACACGGTGCGCTCAGGCTTGGCTGCCGGTTCCCGGCAGATCGTCAGCAAGCTGGACTCCCACGCCCTGCGGGCAGAAGCCGTAGTTCGGGTCGTCCCACAAAAAATGGTGCTTCATCCTTGAAGCGCCATGGGTTTACTGCATTTCGACGATGACTTGCTCGTTCCATTGCTGTGGCAGGGCCTTGGAGGTCTTCTCCCATGCCGCTGCGTCGTGGATCGGCGTCACGCCCTTGTACTGCTCGTTGGGCAGCAGCTTGGCTTGCACTTCGGGTGGCAGTTTCAGGTGATCGGCGCGGATCGGACGGGCGTTGCCGTTGGCCAGGTTGATTTGACCGGCGTCGCTGAAGATGTATTCGCGCGCAAGCTTGGCGGCGTTCGGGTGTTTGGCGTATTTGTTGATGATGGTGGTGTATCCGGAGATGACCGAGCCGTCGGAGGGGATCAGCACCACGTAGTCGTCGGGGTTGACCATCTTGGCTTTGTAGCTCAGGCCGTTGAAGTCCCAGACCACGCCGACTTCCACTTCACCCTTCTCCATGGTCTGGATGGTCGGGTTGTTGATGCCCAGACGCTTCTGCTTGGCCAGTTCGGTAAACAGTGCAAGACCCGGTGCGAGGTTGGTTTCGTCGCCCTTCATGGCGATCGCCGCTGCCAGTACGCCGTTGGCCGCTTGCGCCGCGGTGCTGACGTCACCGATGGTGACCTTGTATTTGCCGTCTTTGAGATCAGCCCATTTGGTCGGTATGTCAGAGCCGTGCAGCAGTTTCTTGTTGACGATGAACGCGATGGTGCCGGTGTAGGCCAGTGCCCAGTGACCGTCTTTGTCCTTCGCCCAGTTCGGGACCTGATCCCAGGTGCTCGGTTTGTAAGGCTGGGTCACGCCCTTGGCCGTGGCGATCGGGCCGAAGGCGGCACCGACGTCACCGATGTCGGCGCTGGCGTTGTCTTTTTCCGCGTCGAACTTGGACACTTCCTGCGCCGAGCTCATGTCGGTGTCCATGTGCACCAAGCCGTATTTGGCGGTCAGGTCAGTCCAGGTGCCTTTCCAGTTCGCCCAGTCGTCGGGCATGCCCACGCTGTTGACCGCGCCTTCGGCCTTGGCCGCGGCTTCCAGGGTCTTGAGATCGGTGTCCGCGGCCATGGCCGATGTGCTCAGCGCGATGGCCGAACCCAGGAGTGATGCCAGCAAAAGGTGTTTCATTCGAAGCTCCTTTGTGCACTTCTCGACGTTATGTGGGAAGTGGTGGGAAATGCGCGTTGCGGGTGAGTGGGTCTGATGGTTGGTCTAGGTCAGCAATACCTGAGCCAAGTTAGGCCAGTCTTATGACACTTTCGTGTCTGGACCGACTTTTGCTGGGGGAATCCCGGTTCCAGGTCGGTGCTGTCGGGTAAGCGTAGACCATGGCCAACTAACTGATATGAAAAGGCTAATGTCTTTTTATCGTCCGATTTATCAAGTGGATGGCGCTGGCTTGTCACGTAACAGTCATCTAGGCTGCCTAGGCTCCAGAGCACTGAAGCGAGCCATTGAGCTGTAGACCTTGCCCCCCAATAGCGCTGGTCTAGTCCAGATAGGTAACGTAATGCGCCAAGAAGTGCCTCGAGCGGTGACGACCATCTGCAATGCCCTGCAGGAGCAGATCGAGCACGGTCTGTTACCGCCTGGTGGCAAACTGCCCGCTGAACGCAAGCTTAGTGAAGTATTCGACACCACGCGCATTACCTTGCGCGAAGCATTGGTGCAGCTCGAAGCCCAGGGTCTGATTTATCGCGAGGAGCGCCGCGGCTGGTTCATCTCACCGCCCAGGCTGGCCTACGACCTGATGCGCCGCAGCCACTTCCATGCCATGGTCCAGGCGCAAGGGCGCGTGCCGGCCACCCAGGTCCTTTCGGCGCGACTGCAACCGGCTTCGGCGGCGATCTGCGGATTGCTGCAGCTGCCGGCCTTGTCCAGCGTGATCCAGATCTGTCGCGCACGGCGCATCGACGAGCGCCTGGTGCTGTATGTCGAGCATTATCTGAACCCTGAATTTTTTCCGCAGATCCTCGATTTCGACCTCAATCAGTCGCTGACCGAGCTGTATGCCAGCCATTACGCCATTCGTTACGGCCAGGTTCGCTTCGAGATGGTGCCCACCGCCCTGCCGATGGAAGCCGCAGCCGCATTGAAGGTGTCCATCGGCAGCCCCGGTCTGCGTATCGCCAGGGTCAACCACGACCAGAGCGGCCGCCTGATTGACTGCGACCTGGAATATTGGCGCCACGACGCGATCCATGTGAGCGCGGTGGTGGGGGATATCTGAGCGATAAGGTGGGGTGCCCGATAGCGCCGCTGGCAGGCGAAAACCCTCGTGCAACGTTGGTCGTCAATCGAATGTACAGGGATGTACTTCAAAAGATCAGCGGCGTACAGTCCGTTCACTATTTTTGAACGCAGGCAACAGGCAATGTCGGTATCAGGCAAGGAACGAGGCAAGACCCAGGACTCCGGCTGGCGCGGATCGCCGGAGGGATGGCTTGAAGCCGCGTACGATGCCCTGAAAGAGTCCGGGGTTGATGCCGTCCGTGTCATGCCGCTGGCCAAGCGTCTCAATCTATCGCGGACCAGCTTCTACTGGTTTTTTCAGGACCGCGAACAACTGCTGGCGGCGCTGCTGGCCAGGTGGAAGGACAAAAACAGCGGCGGCATGACCCGGCAATGCGAGAGCTACGCGGAGAACATCACCGAGGCAATCCTCAATGTTTTCGAGTGCTGGCTGAACCCGGATCTGTTCGATTCGCAGTTCGAGTTTGCCGTGCGCAGCTGGGCCCTGCAGTCCGAGGAAGTGTCGGTGGAAATCGCCGCCGCCGATGAGGCGCGCATCAGTGCACTGACCGCCATGTTCAGGCGCTTTGGCTACGAGCACGACGGTGCCGACACGCGGGCCCGGACGATCTATCTGACGCAGATCGGCTATATCTCGATGAAGACCAGCGAAGACATCACCGAGCGTTTCCGGCGCATCCCTCACTACGTTGCGATATTTACCGGCAAGGCGCCGAAAAAGCGCGAGCTGGACCGCTTTTACGGCAAGTTTGGCTATGCCGAAAAAGAGCCCGGTGAATTCGTCCCGCTGGCAGACACCTTTGAGCCCGCAGCCGATGCCAGCTGACACCCTCGGCATCATCGGAGGCAGCGGCTGGCTGGGCGGGGCGCTGGCCCGGGCGGTGCTGGACAGCAGGTTCATCGATGCGGATCGACTGTATCTGTCCAACCGCAGCGGCGACCATCCGCTGGCCGCGAGCGGTGCGCATCTGCTGACGGACAATCAGGCGCTGGTGGAGGCCAGTGACACGCTGGTAATTGCCGTGCGCCCGGAGCAATTCAAGGCGCTGCACGTCGAGGCATCGGGCAAGCGGGTGATTTCCCTGATGGCCGGTGTCACCTCGCAGGCCATCCGCGACGCCACTGGCGCCACCACCGTCATCCGGGCGATGCCCAACGCGGCCGTCGAAATCCGCCAGTCCTTCACGCCGTGGCATTGCGCGAACAATCTGTCGGCAGCCGAGCAGGATGTTGTCCAGCGCCTGCTCGAATGCGTCGGCAGCGCCAGCCGCGTGCCGAGCGAAGATAACATCGACTATCTGAGCGCGTTGTCGGGCACCGGGCCTGCGTTGCCGGCGCTGTTGATGACGGCCTTGGCGCGTCAGGCCGTGGCTGCGGGCATCCCCGAGGACATCGCCTGTCGCGCTGCCAGAGGCGTGGTGGTGTCCGCAAGCCAGTTGCTCGCCACCCATGAGCCGCAAGCGATGATCGATTCGCTGGTCGCTTATCAAGGCGTGACGGCCGCGACGTTGCAGAGCCTGCTCGATGCTGGCTTTGAACGCCGGATCGGCGATGCCCTTGAGGCAGGTGCCCAGGTCGCACGGCGAGGGATGTAAGCGGTCCAAACCGGACTCCCACGCCCTGCGGGCAGAAGCAGTCGACCTCTGTTACGCCGCCCGCTTTTGATTCTGGCCGAAGGTCGTGGGAGCCGGCTTGCTGGCGAATGCGGTGGGACAGTCGACATTGCCTACGGTAGGAGTGAGCTTGCTCGCGATCGCGGTGTACCAGGGAGCGACAGTTTCACCGACCCAAAGCTATCGCGAGCAAGCTCACTCCTACCGTAATGGCTGCCACATCGAACCACGCACAAGACGTGCCTAGAGATCTTTCACCAGCCGCAGCGCATCATAAATGGCCGCATGCGTGTTGCGCGCCGCCACCGCATCGCCAATGCGGAACAGCTGGAAGCGCCCGTCCGGGTGGGTCACCAGGCTCTGCACCTTGCCGGCGATCAAGTCATGCTGCTCGACTGCGCCGCCATTGCTGGAGTGCGGGCGCAGTTCGAAATACAGCTCATCGAGCGGCAGCGTGCCGTGATTGATCACCACCTGATCGACGATCCGCTCCTTGTTGACCTTGCCGTAATCGCTGCCGAACACCGCCACCAGCTTGCCGTCGCGCCTGTGCACCGACTCCACGCGATAGGTCACGGTGAAGACCACATCCAGGTCCTGCAGGCTGCGCATGTAGGGCACCAGATTCATCGCCATGACTTCGGGGGAAAAGGCCCGGTCCGGGGTGACGATCTCAAGCCGTGCGCCGCTCTGGGCAATCACTTCGGCCGCTTGCAGGGCGGCATGATCGCCTGCATCGTCGAAGATCAGTACGTTCCTGCCGGGTTTGACGTCCCCGGAAATGATGTCCCAGGCCGACACCACCAGCTCGTTGCCCTGCTTGAGCACTTCGGTGTCGGGCAGGCCGCCGGTGGCGACGATCACCACGTCCGCCTCCTGCTCCAATACCGTCTGCGCTTCTGCCCAGGTATTGAACTGGAACTTTACCCCCAGCCGCTCGCACTGCGCCATGCGCCAGTCGATGATGCTGATCATCTCCCGGCGCCGTTCGCTCAACGAGGTCAGGCGAATTTGCCCGCCAGGCTGATCGGCCGCTTCCAGCACCGTCACCTCATGCCCACGCTCGGCGGCCACCCGCGCCGCCTCCAGCCCGCCGGGGCCGGCGCCGATCACCACGAATTTGCGCTTGACGCTCGCCTTGGGGATTTCATGGGGCATGGTGGTCTCGCGACCGGTCGCCGGGTTGTGAATGCAGTACGCGGCGCCGCCCTGGTAGATGCGATCCAGGCAGTAATTGGCACCTACGCAAGGACGGATGTCCTCTTCACGCTTCTCGATGATCTTGCGCACGATGTGCGGGTCGGTCATGTGCGCGCGGGTCATGCCGACCATGTCGATCTTGCCCGAGGCGATGGCGTGGCGAGCGGTGGCCACGTCCGGGATCTTCGCCGCGTGGAACGTCGGGAAGCCGGTCGCGGCGCGGATCTCACCGGCAAAATCCAGATGCGGCGAATTGCGCATGCCCTGGATCGGGATCACGTCGGTCAGGCCTGCATCGGTGTCGATGTGTCCGCGCACCACGTTGAGAAAATCCACCAGGCCGCTGTCCTTGAGCATGTGCGAGACCGCCATGCCCTCGCTGGCGCCAAAACCACCGGGCAGGTCCTCATCGCCGGTATATCGCACGCCGAGCAGGAAATCCTCGCCGCATTGTTTGCGAATGCCGCGCAGCACATCGAAGGTAAAACGCAGGCGGTTTTCCACGGAGCCACCGTATTCGCTATCGAGCTCGTTGGTCAGCGGCGACCAGAACTGATCCATCAAGTGCCCGTAGGCCTGCAGCTCCAAACCGTCCATGCCCGCCGCTTTCATACGCTCGGCGGCATCGACGTAGTCCTTGATGATGCGCTGGATATCCCAGTCCTCCATCTTCTTGGGGAAGGAGCGATGCGAGGCCTCGCGCTTGTGCGAGGGCGACACCACGGGCAGCCAGTCGGCCTTGTCCCAGCGGGTACGGCGCCCCAGATGGGTCAACTGGATCATCACCGCCGCGCCATGTTCGTGGCATTCGTCAGTCAGGTCCTTGAGCCAGCCGACCACTTCGTCCTTGTACGCCAGCACGTTGTTGAACACCGGGGGGCTGTCGCGGGAGACGGCTGCCGAACCTGCCGTCATCGTCAACGCCACCCCGGCCTTGGCCCGCTCGACGTGGTAGGCCCGATACAGATCCTTGGGCATGCCGTCCACCGGATAAGCCGGCTCGTGGGAGGTGGTGATGATGCGGTTTCTGAAGGTGAGGTTCTTGATTTTATAGGGCTGCAGCAGCGGGTCGCTGGACATCTTGGTGCGCTCCTGGAGGCGAACATCAGGCGTGGTTTGAGGCGAAAATAGGTGAAATGTACACGTGTGTCAATCATCGACGACGCAGGTGTACATTTCGCTTGCTCCCTACAGGTTGTGTGGATACCATCGGCGTAACAGCCGGCCTGAGATTGGCGCGATTCACCACATTCACTGCCACACCCGGAAACACCCAAATACGAAAGGGGAGATGCACGATGGATGCTCATTCGCCGTATAAGAAAAAAAGTATTGGTTGGTTGGCAGGGGTCGCATTGACGACCGTCAGTCTGTTCAGCCATGCCGCCGATCAGCAGCCGGTGCGCATCGGCTGGGTCAACTGGTCGGACACGGAGATCGCGGTCAAGCTGGCCACCCTGGTTCTGGAGGATCAGCTCAAACAGCCGGTCAAGCTGGTCATGGCAGACATCGGCATCCAGTTTCAGGCCATGGCCAACGGCAATATCGATTTGATCCCGATGGTCTGGCTACCGGGCACCCACAAGGCGTTCTACGACAAGTACAAGGATAAGCTCGAAGACTTGGGCGTGCTGTATGAAGGGCGCATCGGAATGGCGGTCCCGGACATCGTTCCGGCCAGTGAAGTGTCGAGTCTGGCTGACCTGAACAAACCGGGGATTGCGGAGAAATTCGAGGGCAGGATCCTCACCTCCGAAGTGGGCAACGGGCAGTACAAGCTGACCGAGAAAGTCCTCAACGACAAAAAGATCGTGGGTTACAAAATGGTCGCCTCCTCGGAGAGTGGCATGCTCAGCGAGCTGGACCGCAACCTCAAGCGCGGCAAGTGGTCACTGGTCAACGCCTGGAGTCCGCACTGGATGTTTGCCAAGTACCCGCTGCGCTACCTGGATGATCCGGAGCACCTGTTCGGCGGTGTCGAGCAGATCCACGCGGTGGCGCGCAAAGGCTTCAGCGCGGAGTATCCGCAGGTGGCGCAGTTCTTTTCCCACTATTCGATCCCGCAAGCTGACCTGCAGACGATGATGTCTGAAGCGCGGGAGAAAGGCAGCTCGCCGGATAAGGTCGTCGCCGCGTACTACGCCGCCAACAAGGCGCGTTTTGCCGGCATGTTCAAAGATAACCAGACCGCTGCGACCGCACCGTAAGCTGACGCGCAAATCCTGGACCTCTGTAGCAGCCCGGCTTGCCGGCGGTGGCGAGTTTACGCACGCCCGCGCCGGCAAGCCGTGCTGCTACAAAGACTGGTTGCCCAGCCGCACCCGCTCAACCCGCCGACTCATCCTTCTTGCCGCGAACCCCGCTCACACTCCCGCCACCGGTGCTGACCTGGACATTCAGACGCGGCGTTGCCAGGTCCATCCCGGCTTCATCCAGGTAGCGCTTGAGCGACAGATTGAATGCCCGTGACACTTCCCACTGTTTGATTGGCGCGGTCTTGAAACGCGCGCGCAGAATCGCGTTGCCCGACTCGAAACTCTCCACACCCTGAATCTCCAGCGGCGACCAGATATTGCGCCGCTGCAACGGGTCAGTGCGCATTTTCTGGCCGACGTCACGGACCATCTTCAAGGCATCGTCGATGTTCATGTTCGATGGAATGGCAATGCGAAAGATCGCGTAACCGAACTCCCGCGAGTAGTTCTGAATACTCTTGATCTCGCTGAACGGGATGGTGTGAACGATGCCGTCGATGTCGCGCAGGCGCACCGTACGAATGGTCAGCCCTTCGACCGTCCCCAGATGGCCGCCGACGTCCACGTAATCGTCGATGGCCAGCGAGTCCTCGATGATGATGAACAGCCCGGTGATCAGGTCGGCCACCAGCGACTGCGCACCGAAACCGATCGCCAGACCGATTACACCGGCACCGGCCAGCAGCGGCGTGACGTTCATGCCCATGTTGGCCAGGGCGACGATCACCGCAATGATGAAAATCGTCACGAACAGCACGTTGCGAATCAACGGCATCATGGTCTGCGCGCGGGCGTTGGCCAGGCCCTTGCGCGAACGGGTGAGGGCATGATGAATCGCGGTATCGGCCAGAATCCACACCAGCCAGGCGAACATCAGGGTAGTGGCCAGGCCGATGATGCGCACACTGATGTCGTGGCCGTCACCTTCAGAAAAGCGGATCAGCGACAGGCCCCAGACGCGCAACCCCAGCTCGATGAACAGCAGCCACACCACCAGGTGAGCGACCGTGTAGAAAAAGCTTTTCAGACGCTCGGAGTACAGTGCATGGCGCTTGTGCCCATGGTGCGGCTTTTGCGAATGACGACGCACCAGCCCATTGATGACCATGCACAGCACCAGCAGCACGGTGCAGATCAGCGACTGGCGTAAAGCGGTGCTGGTGTCGCCGGCCGAGAAAAACGTGGCGAACAGCGACACGCCGACCAGCACCAGGGCGGGCAGGTACCAGAAGCTGCCGAGCACCTCGATGGTGTCGCTCAGCGCACGGCGCTTGAGGCGTCGGCTCAATGGCTGATTGCGGATCAGGTGGGCAATGGGCCTGCGGAAACGAATGATGAACAGGCCGGTGGACGCCGCTGCCATGACATTGGCCAGCGTGGCAGCGGTGTGGGCCAGGTGCACGCCCAGGCTTGCGACCAGGCGTGGGTCGCTCAAGGCCTCGCCGAAGGCGGCAAAGCTGCCGATCCACCACAACGGCCGGAACGCCTGATGGCGCAGGATGTACAACGCCTGATGCCGGTGCGGGCCGTCGAGCAGCGAGAAGGCAATCACGCAGATCGCCGAAAACAGCGTACCGACCACCAGCGCATAGGCCAGCACCATGGCCAGATCCCGGCCCAATGAAGGCGGCAGCGAATAACTGAGGTAGACCGTGATCACCAGCGCTATCAGCCAGGGTCCGAGTTTGCGCAAGGCAAAGCGCAGCATGTCCCAGGGACGTGGGTGCTGCGGCAGCTCCTCGGACAAGCCGAACCGCACGCGCACCCGATGACCGAGCCAGATCAGCGCGGCGGCCAGCAGGCTCCACAAGGCAATCACCACGGCAAAACTGAAGATGATCGGCCACCACTGACTGGCCGGCAGCATCAGATCGACCAGTTCCTGTTCGGCCAGCGCCAGCTCGTCGCCCCAGCGGCTGAGGGGGCTGTCCTCGCCGGTGAACTGTTTTTCGAACTCCGACAGCGTCCCGCCGATCAGCCCCAGCACGCCAAGCTCGGCCGTGGGTTGGGCTTTTTTGCTGGCGTCGCGAAGTTTTTTCAGGTCATCGAGCAGCTTGCTGCGCTGCTGGTCGTTTTCCAGTGAGGTGATCACCTCATCCAGCGACTGGCCCAGGGGTTCCTGGGCTTGCGGCTGGGCCTTCTGGCTGCTCAGCAGACTGGGCAGCCCGGCGGCCTGGGTCAACGCGACAGGAAGCAACGCCAGCAGACAGATCAATAACAGACGCGGCAGGACGGACAGGCGGGCAGAAACAATCACCAGGCAATGAACCTCGAATCGACAGGCACCCGACGCAGCCACGCGAAGCCAGCCGGGCGTTCAGGCAGGACGGGTGAGTTTACGAGTGGCGCCAGGCATTGGCGAGAAGCATTTTTTGTGGCGCGACACGCAAGCAGTGCGGTTGTTCGGCTCAGGTCAGTTTTTCGAGGATCTTGAACGCTGCCGTGCCGAGCATCAGCACCATGCCCAGGGTGATCGACATCACCCCGCTGCGGTACTCGCGGTAGCTGAAACCGATGCACAACAACAGCATGCCGACAACGACCGGGATCAGGAGGGAGAAGTATTCGTCCATGATGGCTGGCTCTCTGTTGGGGACAGATACAAAGAGTCTAGGCCGGATTTTGTGGGCTGGATGATCGAGGTCTTGAATTCGCCGCAGGTCCTGTAGCCGTCCGGCTTGCCAGCGGTAGCGCTCATGAGATCGCCACCGCCGGCAAGCCGGACGGCTACAGGGAACTGTGCTGCTTAAGGCAACTCGACACTGGCATAAAACGCCGTCAATACCTTCACCAGGTGTGCCAGGTCCTGGCTGCCCGCCAGTTCACGGATCGAGTGCATGGCGAAGGTTGGCAGGCCGATGTCCACGGTGCGCACGCCCAGATGCCCGGCGGTGATCGGGCCGATGGTCGAGCCGCAGGCCATGTCGCTGCGCACCACGAAGCTCTGCACCGGCACTTCTTCGGCCATGCACAGATGACGGAAGAAACCGGCGGTTTCACTGTTGGTGGCGTAGCGCTGATTACTGTTGACCTTGATCACCGGGCCTGCGTTGAGTTTCGGGCCGTGGTTGCCGTCATGCTTCTCGGCGTAGTTGGGGTGCACGCCGTGGGCGTTGTCGGCCGAGATCAGCAGCGATTTCTGGATTGTGCGTACGTAGTCGTCGCCTTCTGGCAACAGACGCTGCAACACTTGCTCCAGCATCGGGCCGTCGGCGCCACACGCGGAAGTCGAGCCGACTTCTTCATGGTCGGTGCAGATCAACAGGCAGGTTTCGTCGCCCTCGGCATTGAGCAGCGCTTGCAGGCCAGCGAAGCACGACAGCAGGTTGTCCAGCCGCGCGCCGGCAATGAAGTCACCATTGAGGCCAATCACGGCAGCGCTCTGGGTGTCGTAGAAGCTCAGCTCGTAGTCGAGCACCACATCAGCGTTCAGGCCATGCTCGCGCGCCAGTTGATCGGTCAGCAAGGCGCGAAAATCGGCGCGCTCGTCGCCGGCCACCTGGGCCAGGATCGGCGGCAGTTCGTTCTGCGGATTGATCTGCCAGCCTTCGTTGGCGGTGCGGTTGAGGTGGATGGCCAGGTTGGGGATGATCGCGATCGGCAGTTTGAAGTCGATCAGCTGGCTTTCGACCTTGCCGTCACGGCGGAAGGTGACACGGCCGGCCAGCGACAGATCGCGGTCGAACCAGGGGGCGAGCAGGGCGCCGCCATAGACTTCGACGCCCAGCTGCCAGAAACCCTGGCGCTGCAGTTCAGGCTGCGGCTTGACCCGCAGGCACGGGCTGTCGGTGTGCGCGCCGACCAGGCGAATGCCGCCGATCAACGGTGACAGGCGACCCAGCTTGAAGGCGACGATGGAGGAGTCGTTGCGGGTGACGTAGTAGCGCCCGCCAGTCTCTGTGTGCCAGGGCTCACGTTCGTCCAGACGCTGATAACCGGCGCCTTCCAGACGTTGCACCAGGCTTGCGGTGGCATGAAACGGGGTGGGAGAGGCCTTGAGAAAATCGATCAGGCCTTGGTTCAACTCTTCGCGCATAAGTTACTCCAGACAGCAATGGCGCGAGTTTACAGCCGTATTAAGGTGGGGGCGAGTCTGGTTACGGGGGCTTTTGGATTTGTGTGTATATCCGTTGTAGTGGTGGCGCGGATGATGGTTCCGCCCTTACGGCGGGTCACTTTTTCCAAGAGCCGAAAAAGTAACCAAAAAGGCCCTGCTCCTGGTTTGGCCCTCCTGCGTCGGGTACCCGCACTCCGGCGCCGCTCCGTGGGCGCGCGCCGAACGGACATCCATGTCCTGACGGCGCTTGCTGGGCATCCATGCCCAGCAGCCCACTGCGCGTGGCCTGCGTTTGGCCTGCACTCAAGTCGCGATGTGTGGTGTCTGGGCTATCGCGTATGTAGAAGCAAATCAAAAGCCGGGTTTACACCGTCCCTAGCAGTCCGTCTTGCCGACAGTAGCGATCGCGAGGTTGCCACCGCCGACGAGCCGGACCGCAACGGGATACACCGTTCCACTGCGGGAGACGTCTTAACCTCTGACGTTTCCCCCAGATACACCGTCAGCCAGTTGCTGTTGCTGTTGCTGTTGCTGTGCTGTCGCTTTTCTAACGCAATAGTCCAGACACCACAAATCGCGACTTGGGTGCAGGCTGAACGCAGGTGGCGCGCAGTGGGCCGAGCGGCATGGATGCCGCGAGAGCCGCCCCCCGCCATGGATGGCGGATGGCGGCGGGCCCACGGAGCGTCGCCGGAGTGAGGGAACCCGACGAAGTCGGGCCCAACCAGGAGCAAGCACTTTTGGTTACTTTTGGTGCTTTTCAAAAGTAACCCGCCGAAGGCGGAATAGTTCTGCCGTTAGGCAGAATCTAAACCAGCGCCACTCTAAATGCCGGACATACACCCCACCTCAGCGCCACCAACAAAACAGCGCAATCAAAACGGCGCCGGACACTCGAACCGAACCCGCTCACCCGTCACCGGATGGGTGAACGCCAACATGCTCGCATGCAGGCACAATCGCGGATAAGCGGCCAGCGCCTCGGGATGCGCATACAACCCGTCACCCAGCAACGGATGACCAATCGACAACATATGCACCCGCAACTGATGCGATCGGCCGGTGATCGGCGTCAGCTCTACCCGGCAATGGGTGTCGTAGCGCTCCAGCACTTTCCAGAAGGTCAGCGCGTGCTTGCCGAACTCGTGATCGACCACATGCCTGGGTTTGGTTGGCGGGTCGTAACGCAACGGCAGATCGATGCTGCCGCTGTCCAGCATTGGTTGGCCCCAGGCCAGGGCGGTGTAGGCTTTTTCGGTTTCCCGGTCATGAAACTGTCGGGACAGCTCACGGTGGGTATCGGCATCGCGGGCCAGCAGAATGATCCCGGACGTTTCCCAATCCAGCCGATGGACGATTCGCGCCTCGGGGTAGCCGTTTTCCTGCAGGCGCGTGATCAGGCAGTCCTTGTTGTCATCGGCGCGACCGGGCACCGAGAGCAGCAGGGTGGGCTTGTTCACCACCAGCACGGCGTCGTCCTGATGGAGAATGTGAACATTGGACAGCGGCATTGAACAGCCTCGTAGCTAAAAACAGCCCCTTGGCAAACGCCAACGGCGGCTCGCTCACCCCGGTCCCGCGAGGGGATCAGGGTAACCGAGCCGCCGTGGCGACCGCCTTGTCGATCAACGATCAGGCAGGGTGATATTGAGTTCCAGAATCGAGCAGCTGCCGTCGTTTTCCAGGGCGACATGCACGTCATCGTTACCGATATTGACGTATTTGCGGATCACTTCGACCAGTTC
>NZ_JBJDOA010000001.1:176222-361594 GCF_044900785.1 Pseudomonas sp. NPDC087358 | reverse complement strand
CGACGCGGTGCTTGGCTTTTTGTTGGCGCGAAAGAAGTCGAGAAATTTCATTGATTAGTTGCCTCCAAAGATACGCTCGAAGAATCCCTTCTTCTGTACATCGAGGAAGCGATGTTCAACTGTCTTGCCCAGCAAGCGATCTACTGCATCGCTGTACGCCTGGCCGGCGTCGCTCTGGTCGTCGAGAATCACCGGGACGCCCTGGTTGGACGCCTTGAGCACGGCCTGGGATTCCGGAATCACGCCCAGCAGGGTCACTGCCAGGATGTCCTTGACGTCTTCAACGCCAAGCATTTCGCCCTTGCTGACGCGCTCCGGGTTGTAGCGGGTGAGCAGCAAGTGTTCCTTGATCGGGTCTTCGCCTTTTTCGGCGCGCTGGGATTTGCTGGCCAACAGGCCAAGCATGCGATCCGAGTCACGTACCGAGGAGACTTCCGGGTTGGTCACGACGATGGCTTCATCGGCAAAGTACATCGCCAGATGCGCACCGGTCTCGATGCCGGCTGGAGAATCGCAGACCACGTACTCAAAGGTTTCCTTGAGTTCGGCGAGGACCTTGCCCACGCCTTCCTTGGTCAGCGCTTCCTTGTCCCGGGTCTGGCTGGCGGCCAGTACATACAGGTTCTCAAGGCGTTTGTCTTTGATCAGTGCCTGTTGCAGGTTGGCTTCGCCGTTGACCACGTTGACGAAGTCATACACCACGCGGCGCTCGCAACCCATGATCAGGTCAAGGTTACGCAGGCCCACGTCGAAGTCGACGATGACTGTCTTGTGGCCACGCAGAGCGAGGCCGGTACCGATAGCGGCGCTGGTGGTGGTCTTGCCCACACCACCCTTGCCGGATGTAACCACGAGAATCTTGGCCAAGGTGAATCACCCCTAGAGGAAAAGGATTTTTAGTCCCTGAAGAGCCCCTCATGACGCAGCGTTGTTCGAGCAAGGGTGGAGACGAGCGCCTGCTGGAGGCTCAAGTTTCGAGAAAACAAATGAATTTCCCGGATTTCCTTCCCTTTGCATCGTTTTCGCGACGAATCAGAGTGGCTTTGAAAATGGCGCAGTATCCGTTAAAGACGGGTGATGTTCAACACGTCGCCGGACAGACTGACCTGTACCCCGGCGCCCCACAGGGGATCCCTGCGCAGGTCTTCGGAAACCTTGTATTGCCCGGCGATGGAGACCAGTTCGGCGACCATCTGCTGGCAGAAGATCCGCGCCTTGGTGTCGCCCTTGATGCCCGCCAATGCGCGGCCCCGCATCGGACCATACACATGGATGTTGCCGTCGGCGAGAAGTTCCGCGCCGGGGCTGACCGAGGAGATGACCACCAGATCCGAGCCTTGCGCGTAAATCTGCTGACCGCCGCGCACGGGGGCGGTGATGATCTTGGTCGGCTTGATCAGCGGCTCGGGTGGTTTTTCGATGATTTCGGGCTTTTTCTTCACCTCGCCCTCGATCGGATCGAGCGGCCGCTCGCGGGCACCGGAAGGTGGCAGGACGGGCAGGTCGATGGCGATCGCTGCGGCGATGTCTTCGATGCGGTTGGCGCGAATGGCCAGGGTGCGCAGGCCGTGCTGACGGCAAATGCGCATCATCGCCGGTAGGTCGATGACCCCTTCGTTGGCCGGCAGCTTGTCCAGCGCCAGGACCAGCGGCGTGTTGCTGAAGAAGTTTGGCGCCTGAGCGACTTTTGCCGCCAGCTGACGATCCAGCGCTTCAAGATTGTTGCGGGCCAGTTCCAGTACGGTGATGGCCAGCATGCTGCCCTTCAACTGGAACACGGGATCCTTGTCTTGCAATTCGATTTGGCTCATGTCGGCATACAGCGGCTTGTCGCTAAAAGTGCCGAGACTTATAACGAGAACGCCCGCGAGTCGCAAGGGACGGCAACCGACGAAGGGTCACCGATCCTGCCCAAGCAATGTAGAATGCCCGCCTTTGCCCTGACGGAAGCTGTAATGGATCGCCCGCGTTTTCGAGCTCACTTTCTTCATCCCCGCTTCTGGCTGCTGTGGCTGGGGCTGGGCTTGCTCTGGCTGGTCGTGCAATTGCCGTTCCGGGTGTTGCTGGTCATCGGCCGGGCACTGGGCGCGGTCATGTACTACTTCGCCACCGACCGTCGGATCATCGCCGCGCGCAACCTGCAGCTGTGTTTCCCGCAGTATTCCAAGGCCGAGCGCAAACGCCTGCTCAAGCAGAACTTCGCCTCTACCGGCATCGCCTTCTTCGAGATGGCCATGAGCTGGTGGTGGAGCAAGCCGCGTCTGGCCAGGCTGGCCCACATCGAAGGGCTGCAGCATCTCAAGCAGGCGCAGCTGGACGGGCACGGCGTGATTCTCATGGCGCTGCATTTCACCACCCTCGAGATCGGCGCGGCGCTGCTGGGCCAGCAACACACCATCGATGGCATGTACCGCGAACACAAGAATGCCTTGTTCGACTTCGTTCAACGGCGCGGTCGCGAGCGGCACAACATGGATTCCATTGCCGTCGAGCGCGAGGACGTGCGCGGGATGATCAAGCAGCTGCGCAAGGGTCGAGCCATCTGGTACGCGCCGGATCAGGACTACGGCGCCAAACAGAGCATTTTCGTGCCGCTGTTCGGTATTCAGGCAGCCACGGTCACGGCGACCAGCAAGTTTGCCAAGCTGGGCCACGCTGTCGTGGTGCCGTTCACTCAAGAGCGTCTGGCCGACGGCACCGGCTACAAGCTGGTCATTCATGCGCCGCTGGCCGACTTCCCCGGCCAGAGCGACGAGGCCGATTGCCTGCGTATCAACCAGTGGGTGGAGCGGGCGGTGACCGAATGTCCAGAGCAGTATCTGTGGGCGCACCGGCGTTTCAAGAGCAGACCGACGGGCGAGCCAAAATTGTACAAAAAGCGCGGCTGAAGCCCAGCCACGCAGGTCTTGCGGGTCTTGCAGGTCTTACGCGGTCAGTTTGTCGTCGCGAAAATCGCGCAGTGCCTGCTCGATCTCTTCTCGGCTGTTCATCACGAACGGACCGTATTGCACGATCGGCTCTCCCAGCGGCTTGCCAGCAATCAGCAGCATGCGCGCGCCAGTGGCCGTACTCAGATGCAACTCGCCGTTCTCCGACAAGCGTGCCAGACGGCTCTGGCCGAGCTTTTGCGGTTGTCCTGCAATCTCTACTTCGCCTTCGTACACATACAACAGCACCCGATGACCTTCCGGAACACGCGGACTGATCTGCGCGCCGGCAGGCAGGTGGAAGTCGAAATACTGTGGCTCGGTATCAGGGCGTTGCACGGCCCCGGCCTGTTGTAGCTGGCCATCGTCGAACTGGCCGGCGATGACCACCACCTCGACGCCATTTTGCGTGGTGACACGCGGGATGCGCTCCGGCTGGATGTCGTCGTAACCGGCCTGGCCCATCTTCGATTTGCCTGGCAGGTTCAGCCACAATTGAAAGCCGCGCATCACGCCTTCTTCCTGCTCCGGCATTTCGCTGTGGATCACCCCGCGCGCCGCGGTCATCCATTGCACGCCGCCGCCTTGCAGCAGGCCAACGTTGCCCATGTGGTCCTCGTGGCGCATGCGGCCTTCGAGCATGTAGGTCACGGTCTCGAAACCGCGATGCGGGTGCGGCGGGAAGCCGGCGATGTATTCGTCAGGCTTGTCCGAGCCAAACTCGTCGAGCATCAGGAACGGGTCAAACAGTTCGACACCAGGACCGCCGAAGACGCGCGTCAGCTTGACGCCCGCGCCGTCCGAGGTCGGTTGACCGGCCTGCATCGACAGTACTTTGCGTAATTGAGGCATGAGGCTCACTCCGGAACAAATGGCAATGGCGCCTATGGTATGCCGGTTGAGACGATGGAAGGGTGCGATTTTTGCGGGGGATTGATCGGCTGCTTCGATATTCGGATGCCCTGCTGTAGGGGTGAGCTTGCTCGCGATCGCGGTGTGTCAGTCCCTGAATCTGTCTCAGGGCTACCGCTATCGCGAGCAAGCTCACTCCTACAAGTGAGCATTACTCACTGATCTGCAACTTGCGCGCTTCGGTGTACACGTAGCGCACCTTCTCGTATTCGAACGGCGAGTTCATCTGCCCGTAACGGAAGCTGGTGGTGTAGCGGCGGTCAATTGCCCGCAGCAGGTACAGCTCCGGATGGTCCTCGCTGACCTGGGCCACGTTCAGGAAGTTGATCTGCGATTCAGCAGCGAAGTCGAAGACCAGGCCACCGGTATCACGGAAGTTCGACGGGCCGAGGATCGGCAGCACGAAATACGGTCCGGCTGGCACGCCATAAAAGCCCAGCGTCTGTCCGAAGTCCTCGCTCTGCCTAGGCAGGCCCATCATCGTCGCCGGATCCCACAGCCCGGCGATGCCCAGCGTGGTGTTGATCAACAGGCGGCCGGTGGTTTCCATCGAGCGCTTGCCCTTGAACTGCAACAGGCTGTTCAGCAGGTTAGGCACATCGCCCAGGTTGCTGAAGAAATTGCTGACGCCGGTGCGCAGGAAGCTTGGGGTCACGTATTTGTAGCCGTTGACCACCGGCAGGAACACCCATTCATCGAAGCGGTAGTTGAAGTGGTAGACCCTGCGGTTCCACGACTCCAGCGGATCGTAGACGTTGAGCGCGTTGAGTGACGAACGTTCGAACTCCTGGGCATCGAGGCCGGGGTTGAATTTCAGCGACTTCAAAGGCTCGGTGAAACCGTCGGTGTTATCGACCCGCTGCACCGTAGCTGCCTTGGAGACGATCGGCGCATCGGCCGCATGAACCGCGCCTGCGCAAAGCAGCGCGGCAATAAGCAATAGACGTTTAGCCACGGAAAAACTCCAGCATGGCGTCGCTGTTGACGCGATAGTTCATGTTGCCGCAATGACCGCCATAGGGATAAACGGTCAAACGATCGCCAAAGGTCTTGCGCAGGAATCCCAGGTCGCCAGGGCCGAGGATCACGTCGTCGGCGTTATGCATGACGGAAATCTTCTTGCTGGTGGTCAGGTAATCCTTGAGTGCATACAGGCTGACTTGATCGACCAGTTGCAGCAGGCTGCCGCCATCGGTGCGGGCACGCCACATCGGGATCACCTGCTCGGTCACGTAGCAGTCGAAGTCGCACTGCAGCGCGCGCTTGAGAAACGGCGTCAGGCTGGTGCCTTCGCTGATCGGCGTTTTCGGCGGGGTAATCAGGCCGCGACGGTTGATCAGGTCCGAGGTGAAAGCAATGTCGGCTGCCGAGAAGCGGAACGAGGTACCGATCAGCATCGCCATCTGTTCGTTGGACAGGTGCTGCTTGGATTGCTGGAAGTCATATAGCAACGCGTCGTTGAGGTCGATGTAACCCTTCTCGCGGAAATAGCGGGTCAGCTTCTGCAGCACCAATTCGTAGAACGTGGTGCTGTTGGTGATGCCCTTGACGTCGGTCTGGACCATTTTGTCCAGGTTGCTGATCGAGGTGTACAGGTTGACCGGCGGGTTGATCAGCAGCACTTTCTTGAAGTTGAAGCTGCGTCGGGTTTCGTCCAGCTTGCTGACAAATGCCGCGTCCAGTGCGCCAAGGCTGTAGCCGGTGAGGTAATACTCGGTCACTTGCAGCTTGCTCTGCTGGGCGCGCACTGCCTGCATTACACGGTACAGGTCTTCAGCGTCCTCGGTGGTCACGCCTGGCGTCGCGAAACGGGAGGCGGCGCTCATGAAGTCGTAGCTGGTGGGCGAGGAAAGCTGTACGACGTTATACCCAGCACCGTAATACAGGCGCTTGAGGTATTCGTTGAGTGTGCTGTTGTACGGCGCGCCGGTGCCGGCGATCAGAAAGATCAGTGGCGCTGGGTGATCCTGTTTCGCCAGGCGGTATCGCAGTTTCTTCACCGCCCAGAAGTTGTCCGGCAAGGTGAATTCGCGGTCCGGGCGCAGCGTCAGACTGTAGTCGTCCTGATCGATATCGGCGTCGTCCGGCACTTTGGCGCGCAAGTCCGGAGGCGTCGTGGCGATGGTCGCTTCGAACGGATTGGTCAGAGGGAAGCCATAGCTGGACGGATCGATGTCGACCGCCATCACGGACGCACTCAAGAACAAGCCGCCCGAAAGGGCGGCGAGGCGTAGAAAACGAAGCATGACTAAATCCCTTGGGAAAGAAGTGCTGTGGAGATACGCAGGCTATGACAGGGGTGTAGTGCCAAAGTGCCGCAATGGCAAGCACCTTCCTCACAGACCGTAGGCGACAATACACGTTCTGGCAGTTCTGGCGTGTGAGCTTGTGCTTTTTATGTGTTGTTGTTCTTGTACCGGGCCCGGTCCGGCTATGCTGGGTGTCGTTTTCAAGCTCTGGAGTGTTCCGTGTCCCGTCGTTTGCCACTGATTGTCCTGTTCGTCGTCCTGGCCCTGTGGCTGGCCGCCAGCTACGGGTTGCGTTACGGCCTGATGGAAGACGTGCAATGGGTCGGCTTGTGCTCCGAGGATGCACTGAAGTGGCAATGCCAGGTGCGCTCCAATCTGGGCTTGTTGATTCACTTTGGTGTCTTTGGCTGGGGCGCGCTGCTCGCCTCGGTGATTGCGTTCTTCGTGCCGCGCGGGGCAGGGCGGGTGCTGGCGGTGATCGGGCTGCTGCTGGGGATGCTGTCGCTGGTGCTGTACAGCGCCAGCCTTGCGGTGTTCGCGGTGGTGATTGCCGGGTTGCGGCTGGTGCGGGCTGGATAGCTGGTGTCGTGCCGGCGCTGCCGGGCTTTTGATTCTGCCCGCAGGGCGTAGCAGCGGGCTTGCCCCCGCGAGCGGTGACGCAGTCGTCGTGAATGCGTTGAACGCGGTGCATCAGGCCGTTCCCGTGGCCGGGTTTTACGACGGGTTTCCCGCCGCTCGCGGGGCAAGCCCGCTCCTACAGCTGCGGGCAGAATCGACAGCAGCGCAAACCCCAGACAGCATAAAGGGGAGCCGAGGCTCCCCTTTAAATCGTTGCACGTGCTCTTTCTTATTGTTTTAGGGTGGTCTGTTGTTGTTTTTGGCAACCGTTCCCTTCACAGCGTTCTTCAGTGATCCCCATCCGGGATACAAGAGCAAACGTATTTTTTTGAGCGCTTATCTGCTTCGATTCCGTGGCCAGTGGCGAGGAATCCAACCCGTTACGGACGCTACCTGAAGGTAGTTTTATTGTTCTCTGTCGGGCTGTGAGGCCAGGGCCTCTGTAAAGCACATCTACTCCAAAAAAATCTGTTGGCTGCGTCTCTGTGCCGTTGTTCTTGTTATGTCAGAGCCGATTCATCTTATTTTTATTGGGTTTTCACATTTTATTCTTGTTGTGCAGGAGATATAGCAGGGCTCGTGCCAACTTTTAAAAATCCTTGTAAATCAATAGGTTGTTAGAAATCCTGTTTTTCCACGGCGTTTGGGACAGCCTATTCTGTTTCCGTGTTACCCGTATTCTGTTTTGGAATTGCCTGATCGGTAACACAATGTGTTCCGCCACGCGTCACCCCAGCGTGCGCTCTGGGCCGGCCGTTACCGACGGGCTCTTGACCGGGGTAACGGCATGCACCCGCAGGCTGCGCCACAGGGCCAGGGTCATCAATACGCAGACCACCGCCCACGCCATGGCCTGCGGGTTACTCAGGCCTTCGCGGAACACTTGCGGGGCGACACCGGCGCCGATGATGAACGCCAGTAACCCGATCTCGCGGCGTGGTGCGCTGACCGGCCTTAGCAGATAGAACAGCGCAGGCAGCCACAAGGTGGGTGTGGCGAAGCTGCGGTAACGCGGGTCGAAGACCATCGCCAACATCATCACCGCTGCGGCGAAACCGCTTGCGCTCAGCCACCAGCCGGCACGGGACTCGAACCAGGCAAACGCCCGACCTCGCCAGCCGGTTTTTGCCGACAGGGTCAGCGCAGCGTGGGTGAGCACCAGCAGGTTCAGGACCACCAACACCGCCGCCCAGAGGTATTCACCGGCGAAGCGGCTGGTGACCCGCGCCAATTCCCCCCATGTGCCGATGCAGCAGCCGGCGAATACCGCCAGCAGCGGCAGGATCAACGCATTCCGCGCCTGCGTCACACGCCCGGCGAGCGCCAGTGTCAACAGGCTGATGGCCGCGCTCACTGTCAGCCAGAATGGCCAGTAGGGCAGGTTGGAAACCGGGCCTGCCAGCACGCCTTTCTCCTGTCGGTCGGCGTCGAACAGGCCCCAGTAACCACCGACCGCACCCTCAGCCTCACGCTTCCACGGCTGGTCGAACGCCTCGATCAGGTTGTAGTGCCAGCCGTTCTGTTCGGCCATGGCCACGAAGCTGCGGATGAACTTCGCCTCATTGACCCGGCTCGGCAGCGCGGTTTCCCGCTGGCGTCCTTCGCTGGGCCAGCCGGTTTCGCCAATCAGGATGTCCTTGGGCGCAAATTTGCTGCCGAAGGTCTGACGTATCTGCGCCACGTGGGCCAGGGCGTCGTCGATACCCTTGGGATCATCTTCCCAGTAGGGCAGCAAGTGGATGGTGAGAAAGTCCACAGCGGGCGCAACTTGCGGATACTGCAGCCAGTATTCCCAGACATCGGCATAGGTCACCGGCTGTTTGACCTGCGCCTTTACCTGGCCGATCAGTCTGGCCAACTGCTCGCCGGTGACTTCCTTGCGTAACAATGCCTCGTTACCGACGATCACCGCAGTGACCACATCCGGGTAAGCATTGGCCGCGGCAATCAGCGCGCTGACTTCCTTGGCAGTGTCCACCGGGTTGGCGTTGACCCAGGCACCGAGCATCACCTTCAGGCCGTGTTTGCGCGCAAGTTCCGGGATCGCCTCAAGCCCGGTCATCGAGTAAGTGCGGATGCAGTCGAAACGGCTGGCCAGCAGCGCGAGGTCGGCGTCCATGCGCTCGGGTCGCAAGGTGAAGGGCTGGTCGAACGGCGACTGATCCTTGTCGAAGGGCGTGTACGAGGCGCATTGCAGCTTGTGAGTCGGGGTCGCGGCGTCGGGCAGCAGCACCGGTTTGCCGAGCCCATACCAGTAACCGCACAGGGCGATCAGCGCAATCAGACAGGAGAACAGGTAAAGGACGACAGGCGAGCGGGAGGTGACGGGCATGATCGGGCCGAGAGGGGGCAGAGGTCGGCAGTCTAGCGCAGGAGCAGCGGCGAGCGGCAAGCCTCTAGCCGCAAGCGGGTGCACTGCGGGCTGCTTTCAGCTTGCCGCTTGAAACTTGTAGCGCGGGGCTGCTTCTGTGCCATGCAATTTTCGGACGGACTGCCCGCTCTTTTACGACCTGTCTGTCGTTGATGGCCTGGTGATGTCGTTTCCCGGTGGTTGAGTGTCGCTGACAGGAAAGGCACAACCCCGAGGGGGGTTGATGATCGAATCGTCAGCGCAGCGAGTGCAGCCGCGCCGGCAAGTGGTTGAAGCGTGAGAGGCGCTGGACGCGCCAAATGTGGGCGCCGTCCGCGGCTTATAACAACGTCAACGATATCCGACGACCGTCGGATGCAGGACTACCGGGGAAGTAACGATGAAGATGCGAAATATCCTGGGTGCGGGTGCCGCTCTGGCCCTTGCCATCAGTTCCACGCTGGCACTTGCCGATACCAAACCGGAGCTGAGCATCGGTTATGTCGACGGCTGGTCTGACAGCGTTGCGACCACCAACGTGGCCGCCGAAGTGATTCAGCAGAAACTGGGCTACCCGGTGAAGCTGCAGGCAGTCGCTGCCGGGATCATGTGGCAGGGTGTGGCCACCGGCAAGCTGGACATGATCCTGTCTGCCTGGTTGCCCGTGACCCACGGTGAGTACTGGGCCAAGAACAAGGACAAGGTCACCGACTACGGTCCCAACTTCAAGGATGCGAAAATCGGCCTGATCGTGCCTGAGTACGTCAAGGCCAACTCGCTTGCGGACCTGAAGACCGACGAATCCTTCAAGAAGAAAATCGTCGGCATCGATGCAGGCTCGGGCGTGATGATCAAGACCGATCAGGCGATCAAGGATTACGGCCTGGACGGTTACAAGCTGCAGGCCAGTTCCGGGGCCGGCATGATTGCCGAGCTGACCCGCGCTGAAAACAAGAAAGAATCCATTGCCGTCACCGGTTGGGTGCCGCACTGGATGTTCGCCAAGTGGAAACTCAAGTTCCTGGAAGACCCGAAAGGCGTTTACGGTGCAGCCGAAACCGTGGACAACATCGGCAGCCTGGACCTGGCCAAGAAAGCCCCGGACGTGGTCGACTTCCTGAAAAAATTCCAGTGGTCGAACAAGGATGAGATCGGCGAAGTCATGCTGGCGATTCAGGACGGCGCTAAACCTGAAGCCGCCGCCAAGGATTGGGTAGCCAAGCACCCTGATCGCGTCAAAGAGTGGACCGGTAAGTAAGCTGCAATAAAGATTTAATGTTTCATCCAAACCGCCTGGTGAGTGATCGCCGGGCGGTTTTTTTTGCCAGGCGCATTCGCGCTTCTGCCCGAAGGGCGTGGGAGCTGGCTTGCCTGCGATCTGTCGCGAAGCGGCAGCAGACCCTTTGAATCTGCTGTACCTGACACGGCCCAGGTGTCTGGGTTTACTGCCGGTGCCCGGCAGATCGCGGGCAAGCACGGCGCCCACGGCCTGCGGCCAGAACTCAGAGGGTGATCCCGCGTCTGTCCCGGCGTTGGCGACATCCGCTGCAAAGGCCTGCACGCTTGTTCGGCCAAATCAGCCTGCGGTTTTTCCGCTCGTTATAAAAAGTGCGGTCCGGCGCACATCAACTAGTGTCGTTCTAATACTAAGGTCGTCTGGAGTGCGCTTCAGAGCGGGCTAAAGTGGAATGTGTGACATCCATCTGTGCTGCGAGGACAAAAACAATGAACGACAGCATTTACCTCTCGATTCAGAACAGCCCGCGCTTCAAGGAGCTGGTCTCGAAAAGGGAACGATTCGCCTGGATTCTCTCGGCGATCATGCTTGGGCTCTATTCCGCTTTCATCCTTTTGATTGCGTACGGGCCTCAGATTCTCGGCGCCAAACTCAGCGCCACATCATCAATCACCTGGGGAATGCCAATCGGCGTGGGCCTGATCCTTTCCGCGTTCGTGTTGACCGCCATCTATGTTCGTCGTGCCAACGGCGAATTCGATGACCTGAACAACGCGATCCTGAAGGAGGCACAACAATGATCCGTCGCCTGTTTGCAGCCCTGGGCATTGCGGCATTTGCACCGACACTCATGGCGGCGGACGCCCTGACCGGCGCCGTGCAGAAACAACCGCTCAACGTTGCCGCGATCGTCATGTTCGTGGTCTTCGTTGGTTTCACCCTGTGCGTGACCTACTGGGCGGCCAAGAAAAACAAATCGGCAGCGGACTACTACGCCGCGGGCGGCAAGATCACCGGTTTTCAGAACGGTCTGGCGATTGCCGGCGACTACATGTCGGCGGCGTCCTTCCTGGGTATTTCCGCGCTGGTGTATGCCTCCGGCTACGACGGCCTGATCTACTCGATCGGCTTCCTCGTGGGCTGGCCGATCATCCTGTTCCTGATCGCCGAGCGCTTGCGTAACCTGGGCAAATACACCTTCGCTGACGTGGCGTCCTATCGCCTCAAGCAAAAGGAAATCCGCACCCTGTCCGCCTGCGGTTCGCTGGTGGTGGTGGCGTTCTACCTGATCGCGCAAATGGTCGGTGCCGGCAAGCTGATTCAGCTGCTGTTCGGTCTGGACTACGCGGTGGCGGTGGTGCTGGTCGGCATCCTCATGTGCCTGTACGTGCTGTTCGGCGGCATGCTGGCGACCACTTGGGTGCAGATCATCAAGGCCGTGCTGTTGCTGTCGGGTGCCACATTCATGGCATTTATGGTCATGAAACACGTCAACTTCGACTTCAACGTGCTGTTCTCCGAAGCGATCAAGGTTCACCCCAAAGGTGAAGCCATCATGAGCCCAGGTGGGCTGGTGAAAGATCCGATCTCGGCGTTCTCGCTGGGTCTGGCACTGATGTTCGGTACCGCCGGCCTGCCGCACATCCTCATGCGCTTCTTCACCGTGAGCGATGCCAAGGAAGCCCGCAAGTCGGTGCTCTACGCCACTGGCTTCATCGGTTACTTCTACATCCTGACCTTCATCATCGGCTTCGGCGCGATCTTGCTGGTGAGCACTAACCCTGCGTTCAAGGATGCAGCGGGCGCGCTGTTGGGTGGTAACAACATGGCAGCGGTGCACCTGGCCAACGCGGTCGGTGGCAGTCTGTTCCTGGGCTTTATTTCCGCGGTTGCGTTCGCGACCATCCTGGCAGTGGTTGCCGGTCTGACCCTGGCCGGTGCATCGGCGGTGTCTCACGACCTGTACGCCAGCGTGATCAAGGCTGGCAAGGCCAACGAAAAAGACGAAATCCGCGTTTCCAAGTACACCACGGTCGCGCTGGCCATCGTTGCCATCGTGCTGGGTATCGCCTTTGAAAGTCAGAACATCGCGTTCATGGTCGGCCTGGCGTTCTCCATTGCGGCGAGCTGCAACTTCCCGGTGCTGTTGCTCTCGATGTACTGGAAAAACCTGACCACCCGTGGCGCCATGATCGGCGGCTGGATGGGCTTGATCAGCGCGGTTGTGCTGATGGTTCTGGGCCCGACCATCTGGGTGCAGATCCTGCATCACGAGAAGGCGATCTTCCCGTACGAATACCCGGCGTTCTTCTCCATCATCATCGCTTTTGTCGGTATCTGGTTCTTCTCGATCACCGACAAGTCCAAAGCGGCAGAGGGCGAACGCGCGCTGTTCTTCCCGCAGTTCGTGCGGTCGCAGACCGGTCTTGGGGCCAGTGGTGCGGTGTCGCATTGATTGATCTGAAGCGTTAGCGCAATAACGGAACGCCCCGACTTTTTCGGGGCGTTTTTTATTGGGGGGTTTCTGATGCAGAACACCCATTGCAGGGCCACTGGCAGTCAGATGCAGGAGCCGGCTTGCTGGCGAATGCGGTGGATCAGTGACGCAGATGTTGACTGAAACTGCGCATTCGCCAGTAAGCCGGCTCTCACAGTTTTTTGCTGGAAGAGCGGGGCATGGCGCGAATACCACAAATTGCGACTTTGGAACGCCAAGTGCTGGTATTCGCCGTGGGGCTACACCCGTGAACCCAAAGCCACGAGACATAAAAAACCCCGCTACAAGAGCGGGGTTTTTCACTGAGCTACCAGGGGGTCATATCCTGCCGAGCAGCACCAGAATCAACAGAATCACCAGGATCGTACCGATGATGCCCGATGGCCCGTAACCCCAACTTCTGGAGTGCGGGAAGACCGGCAGGCCGCCGACCAGCAGGAGAATGAGGATGATGATAAGAATTGTGCCGATGCCCATGACGAGTTCCTTCTTGTGTACTTGGAAAATGGCTTTGCCGTTCAACCTTTTGCCAACTTGGCGGAAAGTTGTGCCGCTTGAATAATCCGACTCTGGCACTGATAAAAAGGTTCGAATTTTGCGAAATAAAAAATAACAATCGAATAAAAATCATATAAATCAAGTGGATAGGTTTTTAAGTTGTCGCTGTTAACAGCGTTGCTTAGTCTTGATTCATTTGCGCGCTGCGTGCATTCAGCGCGGAACTTACAACCGCTGCATCGGTCCGCAAAGTTGCCCGGCAAGCTCTAACAGGAAGCAGGCTATGTATTACTCGCTGGCGGCAGATGCAGTCGTGGTCTTCCATCTTCTGTTCATTGTGTTCGTCATGTCAGGTGCACTTCTGGTTTTGCGCTGGCCGGCTCTGGTCTGGCTGCATGCGCCTGCCGTCGCGTGGGGCATGTCGGTGGAGTTTCTGCACCTCTATTGCCCGCTGACGCCGCTGGAAAACAGCCTGCGCATCAAGGCGGGCGCCGCCGGTTATGCAGGTGATTTCGTCGGCCATTACCTGATCCCGCTGATTTACCCGGCAGGACTGACACCGTCGATTCAGATCGGGCTCGGGGTGGTGGTGCTGACGGTCAACCTGATCGCCTATTGGCGGGTGATCAAGCGGCTATGGCGTCGCCGTCGAGCAGCCTGAGGCGTCGGTTTGCCTTGCATATTCAGCGAGCTGATGAAGGCGTTGTCGGACAATTTGTCTGTTTACACTCTACTCACTTTCTCGCAATCGACAAGGCAATCCCTATGCAAAATCGCATCATGATCACTGGCGCCGGGTCCGGTCTGGGTCGCGAAATCGCAGTGCGTTGGGCCCGGCAGGGTTGGCAGCTGGCGCTGTCTGACGTCAACGATGGCGGCCTCCAGGAAACGCTCGCATTGGTGCGTGAGGCCGGCGGCGACGGTTTTGTACAGCGTTGCGATGTACGCGACTACAGCCAGTTGACGGCTTTGGCGCAGGCATGCGAACAGAAGCTGGGCGGTATCGACGTCATCGTCAACAATGCCGGCGTTGCCTCCGGTGGCTTTTTCGAGGAGCTGTCGCTGGAAGACTGGGACTGGCAAATCGCGATCAACCTGATGGGTGTGGTCAAGGGCTGCAAGGCATTCCTGCCGCTGCTTGAGCAGAGCAAGGGCAAGATCATCAACATCGCCTCGATGGCAGCGCTGATGCAAGGCCCGGCGATGAGCAACTACAACGTGGCCAAGGCGGGAGTGGTGGCGCTGTCCGAAAGCCTGCTGGTCGAGCTGCGGCAGCAGGAGATCAGCGTTCATGTGGTCTGCCCCTCGTTTTTCCAGACCAACCTGCTGGACTCGTTCCGCGGCCCGACGCCAGCGATGAAGGCGCAAGTCGGCAAACTGCTGGAAAGCTCACCGATCAGCGCCAGCGATATCGCCGAATACATTTTTGACCAGGTGGCAAAGGGTGAATTCATGATCCTGCCCCATGAGCAGGGACGCATGGCCTGGCAGCTCAAACAGAAAAACCCACAGCTGCTGTACGACGAGATGGCCAACATGGCGGACAAGATGCGCGCCAAGGCGAAGTCTGGAAAGGAGTGATACAGAGGGTTTTCTGATAGGGTTGCCGGCACTTTACCGGCCCCTTGAAGAGATTCGCCGTGCTCAACTATCTATGGTTCTTCCTCGCTGCGCTGTTCGAGATTGCCGGCTGTTACGGCTTCTGGATGTGGTTGCGCCAGGGTAAGAGCGCGTTCTGGGTCGTCCCCGCGCTGCTCAGCCTGACCCTGTTCGCATTGCTGCTGACGCGCGTGGAGGCCGCCTACGCCGGACGCGCCTATGCAGCCTACGGCGGCATCTACATCATCGCTTCCATTGCCTGGCTTGGGGTGATCGAGCGCGTACGTCCCTTGACCTCGGACTGGATTGGCGTGGCGTTGTGCGTGATTGGCGCGACCATCATCCTGCTCGGCCCGCGATGGTCGGTTTCCTGATGACTCACCGGTGATTTATCTGATCTGCGCTGAGGAATTTTCCGAATATTTAAAAGCGTTTGATGTTGTGTAGGACATGTCTGTCAGCAAACGCCTCTGAGTCTTGAAGGACGCGTCTGATTTGTTCTGGGTGCATTGAAGCACCACGGTCGGCGCGGCAACCTGCTTTCTCGGTTACAACCAAGGGAGTAGGAAAAATGCTGGTATTGACGCGAGAAGTGGGAGAGACGTTCTCCATCGGGGATGACATCACCGTGCAGATTCTGGGCATCACCGGCAATCAGGTGCGGCTGGGGATCGATGCCCCGCAGCACGTGAAAATTCATCGCGCCGAAGTCTATAAACGCATCGCGGCGCGCCTGCAGCAACTGGCGGCGCAATCAACGGATTCCTAGACCCGCCGGCGCAGCAAAGCCCGCTTGCCTTGCGCTGCGCCTTGCTTACTCGAAATATTCTTTGGGCACGTCGTGCTTGAGCATGAGCTGGCACTGCTGGCTGTCCAAATCGAAGAAAATAACTGCTTGGCCTTTACTCAACGCATGCCGGACCCGCAGGACGCGGGTCTGTAGCGGCGTTTCGTCGCCATTGTCGGTGCCCTCGCGGGTCACGAAGTCCTCGATCAGACGCGTCAGGGTGTCGGCTTCGAGTTGGTCGTGGGGGATCAGCATAGGGTTCTCGGCGGGTGCAGGGGCAGATGCGCGGGATGCTAACGCGGACCGGGTTTGCAGGCTACAGCTGCGGTAAGGCTTTCCTACGGTTGGCGTTACGCACGTGCCAGCCCGGCGCACATTTTTGTGGGAGTGAGCTTGCTCGCGATTGAGGTATATCAGTCACAACTTGCTGGCTGACACAAGGCAATCGGGGCCAAGCCCATTCCCACAGAGGACGGGCGTCAGGCAAGCTGCCTTTAGCGCTGCCCCACCAACGTATCCACCGAGGGCACCCGGGTGTCGGTTTCCATCTGCGCGTCGTGTTCCAGTTGGTGGCTGAAGTTCTCCAGCGACGCATTGGAAGGGTGCGCATCGCTGGCAAACACCGGCGGGCTCATGATGTACGCCGTCAGCAGTCGACTCAACGTGCTGAGGCTGTCGATGTGGGTGCGCTCATAACCATGTGTCGCGTCGCAGCCGAAGGCCAGCAGCGCGGTGCGGGTGTCGTAGCCGGCGGTGATCGCCGAATGCGCATCGCTGTAGTAATAGCGGAACAGGTCGCGGCGCACCGACAGTTCTTTTTCCTGGCCCAAGCGCAGCAGATGCCGGGACAGGTGGTAGTCATAGGGGCCGCCGGAGTCTTGCATCGCCACGCTCACGGCATGTTCGCTGGAGTGCTGGCCAGGGGCGACCGGGGCGATGTCGATGCCGACGAATTCGCTGACGTCCCACGGCAGGCTGCCCGCTGCGCCGCTACCGGTCTCTTCGGTGATGGTGAACAGCGGGTGGCAGTCGATCAGCGGGGTGGCGCCGCTGTCGACGATGGCCTTGAGGGCCGCGAGCAGGGCCGCGACGCCTGCCTTGTCGTCCAGATGACGGGCGCTGATGTGGCCGCTTTCGGTAAATTCAGGCAACGGATCGAAGGCGACGAAATCGCCGATGTTGATCCCCAGCGCGTCACAGTCGGCGCGGGTGGCGCAGTAGGCGTCCAGGCGCAATTCAATGTGGTCCCAGCTGATCGGCATGGTGTCGACCGCGGTATTGAACGCATGTCCGGAAGCCATCAACGGCAGGACACTGCCGCGGATCACCCCGGTGTCGGTGAACACGCTGACCCGGCTGCCCTCGGCAAACCGGCTGGACCAGCAACCGACCGCCGACAGACCCAGGCGGCCGTTGTCCTTGACCTCGCGCACGCTGGCGCCAATGGTGTCCAGATGCGCGGACACGGCGCGGTCAGGGCTGTTCTGCTTGCCTTTCAGGGTCGCGCGAATGGTCCCGCGACGGGTCAGTTCGAAGGGAATGCCCAGCTCTTCCAGACGCTCGGCGACGTAGCGCACGATGGTGTCGGTAAAGCCGGTAGGGCTTGGAATCGCGAGCATTTCCAGCAGGACTTTCTGCAGGTAATTCAGATCCGGTTCGTGGATTGTTTTTGCAGTGGTCATGGGGAGGCTCCTCAATTTAGCAGCGCAACACATCCGTAGGACTGAGCTTGCTCGCGATCGGATATATAAGCCTGCGGCGTTGTTAAGCCACCGACACCATCGCGAGCAAGCTCACTCCTACAGGAGTCGCGCCTTAGCCATGCACAGGCAGGCTGTGGGGAAATAAAAGATCGACGAAGCGCTCGGCGGTCGGCTGTGGCTCGTGGTTGGCCAGGCCGCAACGCTCGTTGGCTTCGATGAACACATACTCCGGCTGGTCGGCGGCCGGGACCATCAGGTCAAGGCCCACTACCGGGATATCAAGGGCGCGCGCAGCGCGGATGGCAGCGTCTTTGAGCACCGGGTGGAGGATCGCCGTCACGTCCTCCAGGCAGCCGCCAGTGTGCAGATTGGCTGTGCGCCGCACCGCCAGGCGTTGGTCGGCTGGCAGCACGCTGTCGAAAGTGAAACCTGCGTCTTCCACGGTGCGTCGGGTTTCCTCGTCGACCGGGATCTTGCTTTCGCCATCGGTGGCCGCCGCGCGACGCCGGCTCTGGGCTTCGATCAACTCACCGATGGTATGGCGGCCATCACTCATGATTTCTGCCGGACGACGGATCGCCGCGGCCACCACTTCAAACCCGATCACGACAATGCGCAGATCCAGCCCGTCGTGAAAGCTTTCCAGCAGCACCCGGGAATCGAATTGACGGGCCCGCTCCACGGCAGCCTGCACGTCTTCGATGGTGCGCAGATCGACCGCCACGCCCTGGCCCTGTTCGCCATCCACCGGCTTGACCACGACGCGCTGGTGCTCGTCGAGGAACGCCAGGTTGTCATCGGCGTTGCCCGCCAGCTGCTGCACCGGCAACTCCAGTCCAGCGGCCTTGAGTGCCTTGTTGGTCAGGCGCTTGTCCTGGCACAGGGTCATGCTGACGGCGCTGGTCAGGTCGCTCAGCGATTCGCGGCAGCGGATGCGCCGGACACCGTGTATGAGGGTGAACAGGCCCGCTTCTGCGTCATCGACTTGCACGTCGATACCGCGGCGATGGGCTTCCTCGACGATGATTCGCGCATACGGGTTGAAATCCGCCTGCGGTCCCGGGCCAAGGAACAGCTTTTCGTTGATGCCATTCTTGCGCTTGATAGCGAAGGTCGGCAGGTTGCGGAAACCCAGTTTCGCGTAAAGGTTTTTCGCCTGCTGGTTATCGTGCAGCACCGACAAGTCCAGATAGCCCAGGCCGCGACTCTGGAAGTGCTCGATCAGGTGTCGCACCAGCACTTCGCCCACACCTGGGCGCGTGCATTGCGGATCGACCGCCAGGCACCACAGGCTGCTGCCATTCTCCGGATCATTGAACGCCTTGTGATGGTTCAGGCCCATGACGCTGCCGATCACCGCGTTGCTGGTTTCATCCTCGGCGATCCAGTACACCGGCCCGCCTTGATGACGCGGGGTCAGCAGGGTCGGGTCGATGGGCAGCATGCCGCGAGCGATGTACAGGTTGTTGATGGCGGTCCAGTCTTCCTGGTTCTGCGCCCGACGAATGCGGAAACCGCGAAACACCCGTTGCGCAGGGCGGTAGTCGCTGAACCACAGGCGCAGGGTGTCGGACGGATCGAGGAACAACTGCTGCGGCGACTGCGCCAGCACCTGTTGCGGTGCGGCCACGTATAGCGCGATATCACGTTCGCCGGGTTTTTCGTTGAGCAGCTCGTTAGCCAGCGCCGCCGGGTCCGGGTAGGTGTGGCCGATCAACAGCCGACCCCAGCCGCAATGCAACGCCAGAGGCTCGGCCTCGGGGATGCTGCCGTCTTCAGCGAAGCGCGCCTGCAGCCGTTCGTAGGACGGCGCCTGACCGCGCAACAGACGCTGGTTATAAATCGAAGCGTTGGCTTTCATCGGTCACAGTCCTTGTTCGCTGAGCCACAGGTTCAGGGCCGCGAGTTGCCACAGCTTGGAGCCGCGCAACGGGGTCAATTGACCGTCAGGGTTGGTCAGCAGCTTGTCGAGCATGGTGGGGTTGAACAGGCCCCGATCCTGACTAGGGTCCATCAGCAAATCGCGCACCCAGTTGAGCGTATTGCCTTCCAGGTGCTTGAGGCCCGGCACCGGGAAATAGCCTTTCTTGCGGTCGATGACTTCGGAGGGGATCACCAGCCGCGCGGCTTCCTTCAACACTTGCTTGCCGCCGTCAGGCAGCTTGAAGCGTGCGGGTACACGGGCCGAGAGTTCCACCAGGCGATAGTCGAGAAACGGCGTGCGCGCTTCCAGGCCCCAGGCCATGGTCATGTTGTCGACGCGTTTGACCGGGTCGTCGACCAGCATCACCGTGCTGTCCAGACGCAGCGCTTTATCCACTCCGGCCTCGGCGCCCGGCATGGCGAAGTGTTGGCGAACGAAGTCACCGGCGGCGTCATTGGCGGTCAGCCATTGCGGGGCAACGGTGTCAGCGTATTCCTGATAGCTACGGTCGAAAAACGCATCGCGGTAGGCAGCATAGGGATCGCTGGCGCCGTCGACTTGCGGATACCAGTGATAGCCGGCGAACAATTCGTCGGCGCCCTGGCCGCTTTGTACCACCTTGCAATGCTTGGCCACCTCGCGAGACAGCAGATAGAAGGCGATGCAGTCATGACTGACCATCGGCTCGCTCATGGCGCGAAACGCGGCAGGCAGCTGCTCGATGATCTCGCTTTCGTTGATCCGTAACTGGTGATGATGAGTGCCGTAGTGCTTGGCGATCAGGTCCGAATACTGAAACTCGTCACCACGCTCGCCGCCGGCATCCTGGAAGCCGATGGAGAAGGTCGAAAGGTCCTTGACGCCTACTTCACGCAACAAACCGACCAGCATGCTCGAGTCGACACCACCGGACAGCAGCACGCCGACATCCACCGCCGCACGTTGGCGGATGGCGACCGCTTCGCGGGTGCTGTCGAGCACGCGGTCGCGCCAGTCTTCCAGGGTCAGATTGGCCTCATCGGCATGCGGGCCGTAGGGCAGGGTCCACCAGGTTTTCTGTTCGACCGAGCCATCGGCACCCACGCGCATCCACGTGGCCGGCGGAATTTTCTCGACGCCAGCCAACAAGGTGCGGGGTGCGGGGACCACGGCATGGAAATTCAGATAGTGATTCAGCGCGATCGGATCGAGCATCGGGCTGATGTCGCCGCCTTTGAGCAGCGCGGGCAGGGCCGAGGCGAAACGCAGGCGCTTGTCGGTACGCGACAGATACAGGGGCTTTACGCCGAGCCGGTCGCGAGCGATGAACAGGCTGTTGTTGTCACGCTCCCAAATGGCGAAGGCGAACATGCCATTGAGCTTGGGCAGCATGTCTGCGCCCCAGGCGTGGTAACCCTTGAGCAGCACTTCAGTATCGCCGCCGGAATGAAACTGATAGCCCAGGGCTTCAAGCTCGGCACGCAGTTCCGAGAAGTTGTAGATCGCGCCGTTGAAGGCGAGTGACAGGCCCAGATGGCTGTCGATCATCGGCTGCGCCGACCCGTCGGACAGGTCCATGATTTTCAGGCGACGATGGCCCAGGGCAATCGGCCCCTGGCTATGAAAGCCCCAGGCATCCGGGCCACGAGGGGCCAGATGATGGGTGATGCGTTCTACTGCGGCGAGGTCCGCAGGTTGGTTGTCAAAGCGTAATTCACCAGCTAATCCGCACATATAATCCTTACCGGTTTTCCGTTGGGGAGCGTAGACGGGAAGTCCGGCTACCCAAAGACTGACCTGTGGGATTTGCGAGAGTTTTAGAACGATCGGTTATAAGGAAGGGTATACGGTCGTTGGGCTTTGCCTGTTGCTGTTGATTCTGCCTTCCGGGCAGAAGCACAGTGGAAGTCGCCGCGTCGGTATTAAGTGCTCAGTACCCGGTCATCTCCAGATACCCCACGCCTTTCTGACTACCGGTCACCTGCACCGGTCCTTCCCAATAGGGGATCTGCAGGTTCATCCAGGCTTGGGGATTGAGTGCTTGAACCGAGACCTCCATGCCCTTGCCGGGGATTTTTACCGACCAGCGGGTCGGCATGTCGCGGCCCTCGACGTCGCTGGTGTCGTCTGGCTCCAGCGCGATGTCGGACGCTTGCAGCAACTCGGTGCTGCCGTCGGCGTTGATCCAGGTCCCGGTCAGGTAGGGCTCGCCGTCTTTCTGGCGCATGCGATACAGCATCACTTCGGTGCCGTCGTTCAGATGCAGGGAAAACCAGTCCCAACCTGTTTGTTCGGAGGTCAGTGGCTGGCTGCTCCATTCGCGATCCAGCCAGGCGGGCCCTGATACCTGGTAAGCCTTGCCGTCGATCTCGAGGCTGCCGTCGGCCTGAAAAAACGGCTGGCTGTAGTAATACGAGGCCTGGCCCTGTTCCGATTTCTGACTCAAGCCTTGCTTGCCCTGCAGCACCGGTGGCCGGGCCGAGGTCAGGTGCAGGCGGTAGTTGAACTGCGGGCCGCGGGCTTGCAGGTGCATGTCGGCCAAAGGCTCATCGCCGCTTGCCGAGCTGCTCAAGGACCAGTCGTCGATCCAGGCCGAGAAGGGCGTCAGCGTCACCCCCGCCTGACCAACGCCGCCTCGGGCATAGCGTTCTGCGGCATAGTGTTGATCTTGCGAGGTGACCGCCGCATGGCCCATCCACAGGTTGCGATTGCTCCAGCCCTGTTCGCTGTTCACAGCGTTTTCCGGGCGCGGCAATGCGTTGCGAAACAGCGTCCACTGCACCCCGAACGACTGGCCGTCGGCATCCTTGAGGTTGGCGGTGATGTACCACCACTCGATCCGAAAGTCATTGTGCGGGCCGTGATCCTGCGGGAACGCGAAGCGCTTGCCAGGGATTACCTGGGCGTAGCTGGCGGCATCGTCCGCAAGCCCGGCGAAGCCTTTTTCCTCTTCGGGTTTGTCGTCGCACGCGCTCAGCAGCAGGCCCGCGGTGAGTCCGATTGCGAGAAAGGCCGTCGCCCTGGGTTTCATCCCCCTAGCTTTCATTGGCGAAGGTCCTCAGCAGGTCCGCAGGTCGTGTGCGATACAGGCGATACAAAGGCCACGCCGAGGCCAGCAGGGTGGCGAGCATGGCCAGCAGCATCAGGCGCAGCAACTGCCCCGGGAACACCTGCAAGGGCAGGCGCCAGCCGAACGCCTGAACGTTGATCACCGCATCCAGGCACCAGGCCAGTAGCAGGCCCAGCGGAATCGCCAGCACCAGTGTCAGCACCGCCAGCAGCCAGGTCTGCGCCAGATTCAACAGCATCAGTTGCCGCCGCGTGACGCCCAGCGCCCATAACGGCGCCAGTTGCCCCAGGCGACTCTGGCTCTGGGTCAGCAAACTGATGAACAGCGCCACGCCCGCCACCATCAGCGTCAGGCTATTGAGCGCGGCGGTGGCGGCGAAGGTGCGTTCGAACACCTGTCTGGACCAGGCCTTGAGTTGAATCTGATCAACGATGCGGTTGTCGTCGATGGTGAATCTGTTGTGCAACACGCGCAGCAGCTGCGGGATGGCGTGTGGGTCGATCCGCAGATTGAAGCGGTTGGGCGTCAGTGTCGGCCAGTGCCCAAGCAGGTGATCGGCGTTGACCAGAATGTGGCCCTTGGGATTGCCGTAGTCGGCGTAGATCCCCACCACACGCAACGGCCATTCGCCGTCCGGGGCGGGCAGCTTGACCTGATCCCCGACACCGACCTTCAGGCGCCGGGCCAGTTGTTCGCTGAGCATCAGCGTGTCTTCCTTGGCCAGTGCCGCCCACGGATCGCCCGCGGCCGATTCCAGCAACGGCCAGTGCTGGCGGTAATGCGCATGATCGATCACGCCGAAAAGCTCGGCTGGCCAGCCCTTCAATTGCAGCGAGACCTGGTAATTGGGTAGCACGGCCGAGGTCAGTGGTTGCTCGCTCAGCCATTTTTGAAGCGGGGCCGCCTGCGCCGAGTTCTGCGGATTGATGTACAGCTCGGCGCTCAGGCGTTGTTCGAGCCAATGGGTGAAGGTCTGGCGAAAACCGGAGGTCATGCTGCCGGCGCCGATGTTCGCCGCCATGGCCAGCAGCAGCGCCATCAGCGCCAGGCTCAGGGCCGGCAACTGCTGGCGGCAATCGGCCAGAAACCATTGCCCCAGCACCGAGCGGCTCTTACCCAGCAGCGCGTTGAGCAGGCTGTCGAGCAAGACCGGCAAGCCCAGTGCGGCACCGAGCAACAGACTGGCCATCAGCACGAACCCCAATGTCAGGCTATTGCCAAACAACGCCGCCAGCACCGCGATCACTGCCGAGATCCCGGCAACCCAGCCTTGGCGCTTCAGCCAGCGGGCGTGGGTGTCGTGCCAGGCCTGCGCATTGGCCAACGCCAGCAAAGGCAGGCGCGCGGCACGCAACAGACTGCTGGTGCCGGCCAGGAACGCGCCGAACAGGCTGACGCCCAGCCCGCTCAGCCACCACCAGACGCTCAGGTTCAAATGCCCGGCCACCTCGGCCCCGTACAAGCCACGCAGGCTGGCAGCGACATCGGGCAGCAGCACGCTTGCCAGCCAGTAACCGCTGATGACCCCGGCGATGCCGCCGAGCAGCGCCAGTGCGCCCAGTTCGACGATCAGGCTGGCAATCAATCCCCGGGCACTGACGCCGCTGGCCCGCAGGTTTCTGAGCAGGCCACGACGTTGCTCCAGGGCCAGGCCGATTGCTGCATGGACGATGAACAGGCCGACCACGAACGACAGAAAACCCAGCGCGTCCAGGTTCAGGTGAAAGCTTTCGGTGAGGCGTCCCAGATCGTTGTCTTCCCCACTTTTGCGGATGACCAGCTCACCTTTCATTTCATCGGGAAGGGCGGGGGGATCTTCAGCGAAGTCCTTGGGCAGGATCAGGCGGGAAATCTGCCCGGGCTGGTTCAGCAGCTGTTGCGCGAAACCGATGTCCACCAGCAGCAGACCGGGCGCCATGTCGGCTTGCGCATGCAGTGGCGGCAACGCTTGGCCGGCCTCGCTCAGCGGTTGCTGTCCTTCATGCAGACCCAGGGCCTGCAGGGTTTGCGGGGAGATCCAGGTGCTGCCCGGCGGGCTGAAAAACTCGACGATCTGCGCGGTGTCCAGCGATTGCCCGGCCAGCGCGGTGTTGACCGGCAGCGACACCGGCTCGATGCCCAGCAAGGTCAGGCGCTGGTCAGGCAAGTCCTTGAGGGTGATGCGGCCGCGCAAGGCGGGCGACACCGGCCAACCGGCACGACGCAGACTGACGAACAGGTCCTGGGAAAAGTTGGCGCCGTTGGGGGCAACCAGCACCTTCTGCGGTTCACCACCAATCAGCTGGCTGGCCTTGGCGTAGCTTTCCCGCGCCTGACTGTTGAGCGCTTGCACGCCGGTGAGCAGGGAGGTCGCCAGCCACAGGCCGGTGAGCACGCTGAAGAACTGCACGGGATGGCGCCGCCAATGGCTGAGCAGCGCCTTGAGCGTCCAGTAGAAAACCGGCATCAGCGCTCGCCTTCAGCGGCCAGACGCCCCAGATGCAATACCGCCTGACGATCCAGACGCGCCGCCACCCTGGGGCTATGGGTCACCATCAGCAGGCTGGTGGGGCTGTCGGCCAGAAGATCGAGCAACAGTTGCAGGACTTCGTCGCTGGTGTTCTCGTCCAGGTTACCGGTGGGTTCGTCGGCCAGCAGCAGACCGGGGCGCGAGGCCAGCGCACGGCCGATGGCGACGCGCTGTTGCTGGCCGCCTGAGAGTTGTTCGGGGTAGCGCTTGAGCAGGGCGTCGAGGCCCAGCCGTTCGATCAGCTCGGATTGCCAGGCGGGTTGATAGCGCCCGGCCAGCCGCGCCTGAAAGGCCAGGTTGTCTTCGACCTTGAGACTGCCGATCAGGTTGAACTGCTGGAACACCAGCCCGACCTCCGTGCGTCGCCAGTTGGCCAGTTGCGCCTCGCTCATCCGCTCCAGACGCTGCCCGGCGATGTCGATGCTGCCCTTGTCCACTTGATCCAGCCCGGCCACCAGATGCAGCAAGGTGCTCTTGCCGCTGCCCGACTCGCCCATCAACGCCAGGCTTTGCCCTTGGTCCAGATGCAGATCCGCTCCGCGCAAAACGGCCAACGGGCCCTGGGCCGTAGCATAGCTCTTGAACACGCCTTGGACTTGCAGCATCGACATGCACCTGACAGGGGAGTGGGAGGGAGAATACCGGGATATCCGAATGGTCGGACAGTTGATCAGCGTCGCAGTAGAGAAGTTGCGTCGAATGCGCAGGACCAAACCAGAGATTTGAGTTGATTGCCGCTCTGTTGGGCTCCTGCAGGTGATGCGTCCGGCGGGTGGCTTGGATTTGATCGTTCCACGTTCTGCGTCCATCGCGGGTGGACGCGGAGCGTCCTGGGATGCATTCCCACGCGGAGCATGGGAACGATCAAATGTTGCCTGCTCTGTAGCAGTCCGGCTTGCTGGCGGTGGCGATGTCGAGGGCGATGCCGCCGGCAAGCCGGACTGCTACAGGTGATGCGCCCGGCGGGTGGCTTGGATTTGGACGTTCCACGTTCTGCGTCCAGCAAACCCGCTTCTGCCCGGAGGGCGTGGGAGCCCGGCTTGCCGGCGATCTGGCGCGAAGCGGCAGCGACTCCTGCCACTGCGCTGTACCTGACACAACCAAGACGTCTGGTTTTGCTGCCGGTCCCCGGCAGATCGCCGGCAAGCCGGGCTCCCACGGCCTGCGGCCAGAATCAAAAGCGAGCGATCCCTGCTCTGTAGCAGTGCGGCTTGCTGGCGGTGGCGGTGGCGGTGGCGATGTCGAGGGCGATGCCGCCGGCAAGCCGGACTGCTACAGGTGATGCGTCCGGCGGGTGGCGTGCATTTGGACGTTCCACGTTCTGCGTCCATCGCGGGTGGACGCGGAGCGTCCTGGGATGCATTCCCACGCTCTGCGTCCAGCAAACCCGCTTCTGCCCGGAGGGCGTGGGAGCCCGGCTTGCCGGCGATCTGGCGCGAAGCGGCAGCGACTCCTGCCACTGCGCTGTACCTGACACAACCAAGACGTCTGGTTTTGCTGCCGGTCCCCGGCAGATCGCCGGCAAGCCGGGCTCCCACGGCCTGCGGCCAGAATCAAAAGCGAGCGATGCCTGTTCTGTAGCAGTCCCGCTTGCCGGGGGTGGCGATGTCGAGGGCGATGCCGCCGGCAAGCCGGACTGCTGCAGGGATGTTGCTGGCGATTGCCGCCCTGGTGGGTAACACAGGTTATGCGTCCGGCGGGGTCACTGGCATTTGGACGCGATCAAAACAGCGGGTTCTATTTACCCCTGATCAATCCGCGCAGCACGAACCGGTTCGGGTGACAGGCCTCGGCCACGCTGCGGGGCAGTGGCAAGGGTTCGTTGTCCAGCCAGGCGGCGATCAGCTCGCCGGACAAGGGTGCTGTGATCAGCCCGCGTGAGCCATGCCCGCTGTTGACGTACAGGCCGTCCAGCCAGGGGCATTCGGCCTGCGGCACTTGCCGGGCATCCTTGCGCAGCACGGAGTAGGCGTCGAGAAACGCCTCCCTGTCGGTCAGAGGGCCCACGATGGGCAGGTAATCGGGGCTGGTGCAACGAAACGCGGCGCGCCCTTGCAGTTGTTCGGCGGCAAGCTCACCGGCCTGCAGTCGGTCGGCCAGGTCCGTGGATATCTCCCGCAGCAGTTGGAGATTACCCAGGTGCTCGGCGGTGGTCGGCGTCAGGTCGTCGCTCTTGAAATCGAAACTGGCGCCCAATGTGTGTTCGCCCAGACGCCCAGGCGCTACATAACCTTCGGCACACACCACGGTGCTCAAGGACTGACTCAAAGGGGTTTGCGCGAGTCGGGTGATCTGCCCGCGAATGCGTTTGAGCGGCAGCTCTGCACTGGCGGGGAAGCGCTTGATATCCGCTGCCCCCGCCAACACCACCACAGGCGCCGAATCCAGCAACTGCTCGCCGTCCCATGCCTGCCAAAGCTCGCCCTGGCGCCTGAGCTCAACCACGTCGTGGTGCACCAGCAAGCGTACATTCACCTGGCCTGCCTGGTGCCGACACAACGCAGGCGGATGAACCCAACCGCCCTCGGGATAGAACAGACCCCCGCTGTTCAGCGCAATCCCGGCCCTGGCCTGGGCATCGGCCTTGTCCAGCACCTGCAGCAGATCGCTGGAAAACGCTCCGGCCAGTTGCGCCTGTCGCTCGTGCTCTTTTTCATCGAACGCCAGTTGCAGCACGCCGCAGTCATCCCAGTCGACGCCGCGCTGCAGCCGTTCAAGCAGGCGTCGGGTGTGGCCGAAGCCGCTGAGAATCAGCTGCGAGAGCGCCGTGCCGTGGGCCGACAGTTTCAGGTAAAGCACCCCTTGCGGATTACCGGACGCCTCCTGCGCCAGGTCCTGGTGACGCTCCAGCAGGCTGACCTGCCAGCCTCGCGCGGCCAGGCTAGCCGCCGTGGCACAACCGGCAAGACCGGCGCCAATCACCAGCGCCTTGCGTGCACCGGTCAACTGCCCCGGACGCGCGAACCAGGGTTTGACAGGTGGCGGCAGCGGCACGTCCTGCGGCCATTCGATGAAGCGTCCCTTGAGTACCTCCCATTTGTGGCCGATGCCTGGCACCCGCTTCATTTTGAAGCCCGCCGCGTTCAACGCTCGGCGCACCCAGCCGGTGCTGGTGAAGGTGGCGATGGTCGAGCCCGGCGCGGCCAGGCGCGCCAGTTCGGCAAACAGCTGCGGCGTCCACATCTCGGGGTTTTTCGCCGGGGCAAAACCATCCAGGAACCAAGCGTCGATCTGCCCGTCCAGTTGCGGCAGCATGTCCAGCGCATCGCCGATCAGCAGGGTCAGCGTGACGCGCCCGCCGTCGAATATCAGGCGCTGAAAGCCCTCGTGGATGGCCACGTATTGCCCCAGCAGTTGCTCGGCGAAGGTTGCCAGCTCCGGCCACAGCGCAAGGGCACGTTGCAGGTCAGCGCGGCACAGCGGGAATTTCTCGACGCTGACGAACTGCAATCGAGCGCCCGGGCGTGCACAGGCCTCGAACAGCTGCCAGGCGCAGAGGAAATTGAGCCCGGTGCCAAAGCCAGTCTCACCAATCACCAAGCGCCCGTCAGCAGGTAGCGCACTGAAGCGTTCGTGCAGTTCGTTCTGGGTCAGAAACACGTGACGGGTTTCGTCCAGGCCCGACTCGGTGGAAAAGTAAACGTCGGCAAACACCCGGGAGTGAGGGTTGCCGCGTTCGTCCCAGTCAATCTGGGCGTGCTCGATAGTGGTCATGGTCTGGCTTTGGCAGGTGCAAGGGCGGCATCTTAACCCAGCGCAAGCAGCGCCATGCAGCACTGCGATTGACCCATGGCAGCGATTCGCGGTCATAGCCCTCACTGACCCGCGCTATCCGCTAATCTTGAGCGACCTGCCCCTGGGAGTTGTACATGTTCGAATCCGCTGAAATCGGCCACACCATCGACGATGACACCTACCACGCCGAAGTCCCGGCCCTGCGCGAGGCGTTGCTGGAAGCCCAGTACGAACTGCACGAGCAGGCCAAGCGCCAGATCATCGTATTGATCAATGGCATCGAAGGGGCCGGCAAGGGTGAAACCGTCAAGCTGCTCAATGACTGGATGGACCCGCGCTATATAGAAGTGCGCACCTTCGATCAGCAAACCGACGAGGAACTGGCCCATCCGCCGGTCTGGCGCTACTGGCGTCAGTTGCCGCCCAAGGGCCGGATTGGCGTGTTTTTCGGCAATTGGTACAGCCAGATGATCCAGGGCCGCGTCCACAATCAGTTCAAGGACCCGGTGCTCGATCAGGCCATCAATGCTGCCGAACGCCTGGAAAAAATGCTCGTCGATGAAGGCGCAGTGATCTTCAAGTTCTGGTTTCACCTGTCCAAGAAGCAGATGAAACTGCGCCTCAAGACCCTCAAGGACGACCCGCTGCACAGCTGGCGCATCAGCCCGCTGGACTGGCAGCAGTCCAAGACCTACGACAAGTTCGTGCGCTTCGGCGAGCGCGTCCTGCGCCGTACCAGCCGCGACTACGCCCCCTGGCACGTCATTGAAGGCCTGGACCCCAACTATCGCAGCCTGACCGTCGGCCGGTTGCTGCTCGAAGGTTTGCACAACGCCCTGAAGACACCCGAAGGCGGCACCCGTCTGGTGAATCTCGGGCCGCTGCCCAGCAACACCGATGAGCTGAGTCTGCTGGACAACCTGGACATGACCCTGGCCCTGGAAAAGGACGATTACGAAGAGCAGTTGATTACCGAGCAGGCGCGCCTGTCCGGTCTGATGCGCGATAAACGCATGCATCGACATGCGCTGGTGGCGGTGTTCGAGGGCAACGACGCGGCGGGCAAGGGCGGGGCGATCAAACGGGTGGCCGGGGCGCTGGATCCACGGCAGTACCACATCGTGCCGATTGCCGCCCCCAGCGAGGACGAGCGCGCGCAGCCGTATCTGTGGCGCTTCTGGCGGCAGATACCGGCGCGTGGCAAGTTCACCGTATTCGACCGTTCCTGGTATGGCCGCGTGTTGGTCGAGCGGGTGGAAGGATTCTGCTCCGAAGCCGACTGGCTGCGGGCCTACAGCGAGATCAACGACTTCGAGGAACAACTCACCGATGCAGGCGTGGTGGTGGTGAAGTTCTGGCTGGCCATCGACGACGCCACCCAGCTGGAACGCTTCAAGGCCCGGGAGAAGATTGCTTTCAAACGCCACAAGATCACCGATGACGACTGGCGCAACCGGCAGAAGTGGCCGCAATACCGAGAGGCGGTGGGCGACATGGTCGACCGCACCAGCACCGAGATCGCACCGTGGACGCTGGTCGAAGCCAACGACAAACGCTGGGCCCGGGTGAAAGTGCTGCGCACGATCAACGATGCGCTGGAAGCGGCGTTCAAAAAGGGGAATGGAAAAAAGAAGTAGCCTGGAATCAGAGGTCTTGGCGCCGGTCGCTTCTGCCCGGAGGGCGTGGGAGTCTGGCTTGCTGACGATCTGCCGGGCACCGGCAGCAAGCCCGGACACCTACGTTGTGCCTGGTTCATCGGTGATCGTTCCCACGCTCGGCGTGGTAACGCCGCCCGGGATGCGCCGTTTCCACCGACGGCGACGCGGAGCGTCGGAGAAGGCATTCCCACGCAGAGCGTGGGAACGATCAATCAACGATCAATCAACGATCAATCAACGATCAATCAACGATCAATCAACGATCAATCAAAACCCCAGAGGCCGCGAGCGGTAATCATCACCGCTCCCGCAACGCCTCGGTCCGGGCCTTGAGCACCGGCTTCAACAGGTAATCCATCACGCTCTTCTCGCCGGTGATGATGTCCACCGTGGCGACCATGCCGGGGATGATCAGCAGCGGTTTGGCGTCGCTGCCCAGATGGTTTTTATCGGTGCGCACCTGGATCAGGTAGAAGGTGTTGCCCTTGTCGTCGGTGGTGGTGTCGGCGCCGATCAGCTCCAGTCTGGCTGGCAGGCCACCATAAATGGTGTAGTCATAGGCGCTGAACTTGACCATGGCTTTCTGGCCGGGATGCAAAAAGGCGACATCCTGGGGACGTACTTTCGCTTCGATCAGCAGGTTGTCCTCAAGTGGCACGATTTCCACCATGTCGCTGCCCGGCTGAACCACACCGCCGATGGTATTGACCTTGAGCGTCTTGACGATGCCCTTGACCGGAGAGGTCACCGTGGTGCGAGTCACGCGGTCGTCGATGGCGATGCTGGTGGCGCTCGCCTTGGCCAGCTCCGAACGTTTGTCGTTAAGATCCTTGGCGGCATCGGAGCGAAAGCTGTCCAGCGACTCCTGAATCTTGCTCTTGATCTCGTTGATCGCCGCTTCGGCGCGAGGAATCGCCAGCGACGTGGCGTCCATCTGGCCGCGGGCTTCGGATGCCTTGCCCTTGAGACGGATGATTTCAACCGGCGACACGGCACCGCTGTTGACCAGCGGCGTGGACATGCTCAACTCCTGCTGAATGAACCCCAACTGATTGCGGTATTGATCCTGTTTGGAGCGGAACTCCGCCACTTCCTGCATCTTTTGTCGAAGTTGTTCCTGCAACGTGCGCTGCTCGCTGGCCAGACGCCGCTGGCGCGAGTCATACAGCGACTGCTCATCGGCCGCCACCTGTGGCGCTTTGCTCAGCACTTCGGCGGAGGTCTTCAATGGCCGCCCCTGAGACTCGGCCGACAACCGATCGACCTGCGCCATGAGGGTGTATTTGTCGACTTCGCTCTCGCCCTTGTTCGACAGAAACCGCGTGTCGTCAAGGCGCAGCAGGGTGTCGCCCTTGTTCACGATCTGGCCTTCACGGACAAAAATCTCGGTGACGATGCCGCCTTCAAGGTTCTGAATGACCTGCACCTTGCTTGACGGAATCGCCTTGCCTTCGCCCATGGTGACTTCCTCCAACACGGCGAATCTGGCCCAGACCAGTGCCGTGATGATCAGCGCGGCGGCCAGCCACACGGTAATCCGCGAGCGCCGTGACGAATCTTCTGCCGCGACGCCCGCCACTTCAGGCATGAACTCGTTATCGATCCGTCGAGCGGGATGAAAATAGCTGTGAGCGGATGACATGGACGACGCTCCTTAAACCGTGGCCGGGCCGACATGGCCCTTGCGCAATGCTTCGACAACCCGCTCTTTGGGACCGTCGGCGACCACCTTGCCGTTGTCCAGCACCACCAGCCGGTCGACCAGACTGAGCATCGACATGCGGTGGGTGACCAGCAACAGGGTCTTGCCCTGCAGCCGTTCGAACAGCTTGTGGCGCAGGATATCTTCGCTGCTGTTGTCCATGTGGCTGGTGGGTTCGTCGAGCAGCATGATCGGTGGATCGAGCAACAGTGCTCGGGCCAGCAGTACGGTCTGGCGCTGCCCCCCGGACAGCAGCTGACCGCGCTCGCCGACCGGGCGGTCAAAGCCCAGCGGATGGTTACGCGCAAGCGCGGTCACGCCGGTCAGCTCGGCCACCTCCAGCATCCGTGCGTCAGTCACGTAGCGTGCGCCCAGGGTCAGGTTGTCGCGCAGGCTGCCGGCCAGTAACGGCAGGTCATGGGCGACATACCCCACTTGCTGGCGCAGATCGGCGACATCCACCTGACGCAGGTCCAGGCCGTCCAGCAGCAGTTGCCCCTGATCAGGCGTGTAAAAGCCCATCATCAGCCGCGCCAGGGTGCTCTTGCCCGAGCCGCTGCGGCCAATGATGCCGATGCGCTCGCCGGGGCTGACCGTGATGCTGACGTCGTTCAGCGCCGCCGGTGTACCTGGCCCGCCATAGGCGAAACTGGCGTTGACCACTTGCACGGCACCCTTGAGCCGGGTGTGCTGCAACGGATGCTTGCCTGGCTCGCGTTCTTGCGGGAGGGCCATCAGCGAGTCGGTACTTTTCATCGTCACCTGCGCCTGCTGATAGCGCGTGATCAAGCCGGCGATCTGCCCCAGTGGCGCCAGCACGCGACTGCCGAGCATGTAGCTGGCGACCAGTGCGCCGACGCTCAGGTTGCCGGCGATGATGATGTAGACGCCGGCGACGATGGTTGCCATGCCCGAGAACTGCTGGATGAACAACGTGCCGTTGCTGGCCAGTGCCGACAGATCGCGGGCATGGCTGTCCAGTCGGGTCAGGGCGCCATGGGTCGATTCCCACTTGTGCTGGCGCTCGCTTTCGGCGCCGCAGGCCTTGAGGGTTTCCAGGCCGCCGAGGGTTTCCACCAGCAGCGCCTGGCGTTCGGCCCCCAGCGCCAGACTGCGCTCGACGGTGTCGCGCAGGCGTATCTGGATGACCCAGGCAAACAGGATGGTGACGGGGAACGCCACCAGCGGGATCAGCACCAGCCAGCCGCCGAGCAGGCCGATTACCGCCAGCATCAGCACGGCGAACGGCAGGTCGATGAGGCTGGTCAGGGTCACGGCGGTGAGGAATTCGCGCAGGCCCTGGAAGTCGTGAATGCTCTGGGCGAAACCACCGATGCTCGCCGGGCGTGCCTTCATCGCCATGCCGGTGATGCGCTCGAACAACGTGGCCGAGAGGATCACGTCGGTTTTCTTCCCGGCCTGATCGAGCAAGCGTGCGCGCACCAGACGCAGGGTCAATTCGAATACCGTGCCGATCAGCAACCCGACCGCCAGCACCCACAGCGTCGACGTTGCCTGATTGGGCACTACGCGGTCGTAAGTCTGCATGACGAACAGCGGAACCATCAGTCCCAGCACGTTGATCAGCAGGCTGGCGAGAATCGCATCGCCATACAGCCCGCGTGAGAGTTTAAGCGTGTCGCGGAACCAGGCGTGGACCCGTGGCACCAGCGGCGCACGCAGGTTTTCCAGCTCGTGGCGCGGGCGGGCGAACAGCGCCTGACCGGTGTAGATGCTCTGCAGTTCTTCGCGGCTGACCCGTTGTTCGCCACCCTCGGCTTCGCTGGGCAGGATCAGCGCGCGACCGTCTTCTTCCCAGCGCCTGAGGATCGCGCATCGATTGCCCTTGAGCAGCAGCAAAACGGGCAGGTTCAAACCGTCGATGGCCTCCAGATTGCGGCGCAGGATGCGCGCCTGCAGGCCGGCACGAGCGGCGGCGCGAGGCAGAAGGTCGACGCTCAGCAGCTGTTGGGCCAGTGGCAGACCGGCGCTGAGGCTGGTGCGGCTGGCGCTGCAATCGTGCAGCCGGCAGAGGATAAGCAGGCCGTCGAGCAGCGGGTCGTCGAAGTTCGAACGTGGGTCGAACGCAGCCGGTTCTGCGGGGGGTGATTGCATGCTGGTCACAGGGCTTCTCCCAGCGCTCGCGCGCTACTTCAGTTCAGGCAGCCGCGCTTCGCTTTTGACTTCCGTCAGGGCGACTGCTTCGCTCGGCAGTACAACGCGCTCTTTGCGCAACAGCTCGCCTTCAGTGGCCAGCACCCGGTACATCGAGAACTCTTCGGTGTAGCGCAGCTCGGTGTAACGCCGGGCGGCGTTGTACAGCTCGTTTTCACTGTCGAGCAGGTCGAGCAGGGTACGTTGACCGAGGCCGAACTGATCCTGATACGCGGCGCGCACCTTGGTCGTGGTTTCGGCGTACTCCCGGGCGATTGGCGTCTGCACGCGGGCGTTATTCATCGCGTTCCAGGCCAGCGACATGTTCTCGTTGAGCATGCGCAACGCGTTGTTGCGAATGTCCATGGCCTGGCCGGTCTTGTAGGCGTCCGAATTCAGCCGGGCCTTGTCACGGTTGCCGTTGAACAGGTTGTAATTCATCACCACCGCGGCGCGCCATTCGTTGTCGTGGCCTTCCTCACCCTGCAGGTTGTCGTTGGCGCCCACCGCAAGCTCACCGTCGAAGCGCGGATAAAACGGCGACTTGGCCACTTCGTACTGCTTCTCGGCGGCGTTGACGTCGGCCTGAGCGGATTTCAGGTAAGGATTGTTGAGCAGCATGCTCTGCCGGGCATCGAGCAAACTGGGCGGCACTTCGCCCTTGATCGATGCTGGTGATTCGAGCTCGTCGGGCATCCTGCCCACAGCGCTGAAAAAGTTGGCCTCGGCGTCAGCCAGGTCCACCTGTGCGGTGTAGAAGTTGTTTTCGGCCAGCGCGCGGCGAGCCTTGGACTGATCAGCGTCGGCGTTGCTGCCGATCCCCTGATTGCTGCGCAGACCGATCTGGTCGTTGATGCGCAGATGCGCCTGCAGGTTGTTCTTGGCCAGCGCCAGCATCTCGCGACGCTTGAGCACTTCCAGATACACCTCGATGGCCCGCAGCGCGAGGCTTTCCGAGGTGCCGCGTAGGTAGTACGCACGAGAGTTGACCACCGCCTGGGTGCGGCCGACTTCGTTACGCGTATTGAACCCGTCGAACAGCATCTGCCTCAGGCGCAGTTCGGACTGGGTGTAGTTCAGGGTTTCTTCGTTGTGATTGCCGACAAAGCGGGTAGTGGGACTGTCGGTGTGCTCACGGCCATAGGCGGCCAGCAGATCCACGGTCGGGAGATAGCCTCCCTTGGCGATTTTCACGTCTTCGTCTGCGGACAGGCGGTTATTCACGTTGGCGTGAATTTCCGGGTGGTTGTCGATGGTGTTCTGAATCGCCTGATTCAGTGACATGGCTTGTGCCTGAGCGCAGGCGACCGCCAACACAACTGCACTGTAAAGCGGGGTCAAATCGCGCATGGAAACTTCTCCCTGGAATGATGTGCTGCTGCCTAACGCCAATAAACCGTCGAATCTGCTGGGTAAAACCGTATCAGATTTGTAACATCACAGCGAAGAACAACTTTCGTAAACGCTAAGACGTTTTTTTCATAAGCTTTATTCCAAAAAAAACTTATGCTGTTTCGCTTTTCCGGGCCAAGGTTGATTTTATGAACCGCCTGTATTCAAGGTGTTACGGGTGTATTTTGGTTTTGGTGGTGGTTTTAACGGAAATTTGACGGCGTTCGATCAAGCGGTTTTTCGAGCAAAAAACCTGAGAAAATTCAGCGACATAAAATTGTCGCGTGATGCTGGCTTCATGCCATTTCTGTGCTTGATTCGAACAGTTTCTGTTGGATCCGTAACATTTTCTGATCCGGAATTTGCAGAAAGGGAGCGGGTATGGCCAGGTTGATCGGTACGGTTGAGCGGGTAGTGGGCGATGTGTTCGCAGTGGCGGGCGACGGCAGCCGGCGGCTGGTGGTCGAAGGCGACAAGGTTTTCGCCGGCGAGCTGTTGCAGACCGGCCCGACAGGGGCGGTGGCGGTTCACCTGACCCACGGCGGTGAGCTGACGCTTGGTCGCGACAGCAGCATGCCCTTGACCCCGCAAAACCTTGCCAGTCATGCAACCCATGTCGACGCCCCCGACGCAGCGCCCAGCCCCTATGTGCTCGCCGAGGTACAGCAGGTACAGCAGGCGGTTGCCGCCGGCGCCGATCCCGCTCAGGTCACCGAGCCATCAGCTGCGGGCAACGCCAGCCCCGGCGGTGCGCCCAGTGCCCTGGGCGGCGGACATTCCTATGTGCTGTTGACCGAAACTGCCGGGGTCGTCAATCCGGTCGTCGGCTTTCCCACCGCCGGTTTGGTTAGCCGTTTCGAAGTGCCGGAGGGTGAGGTCTTCGGCGATCCGAACCGCAATGGCGATAACTCGCTGCCACCGGTGGTCGTGCCGCCCGTCGAACCGCCGGTGGTGACGGCTCCGGTTGAACCTCCTGTTGTCACGCCTCCCGTAGAGCCTCCTGTCGTGACGCCTCCCGTGGAGCCTCCCGTCGTGACACCGCCCGTCGAACCGCCAGTAGTGACGCCGCCGGACGAGCCGCCGCCGCCTGTGAATAACGCCGTGACCCTGGGCGCGAGCGAAGTGACGCTGAACGAGGCCAACCTTGCCGACGGCAGCGCGCCGGACGCAGGCGCCCTGACCCAGAACGGTGTGATCAAGGTCAGCGCCCCCGATGGTTTGCAGACCCTGACCATTGGCGGCATCGACGTCGTGGTCAATGGCGCGGGGATCACCTCGGCGCAATCGATCACGCTGCCATCGGGTGGCATCCTGACCGTCCTCAACTACAACCCCGGCACCGGTGAGGTCACCTACACCTACACCCTCGACGGGGCGCAAACCCACAACCAAGGTAACGGTACCGTCAACGACGAACAGATCGCCGTGCACGCCGTGGACAAGGACGGCGATGTTGCCGACGGCAGCATCAACGTGCATGTGCTCGACGACGTGCCACAGGCGCATTGCGATATCGGCAGTGTCGCGGCGGGTGGGGAAGTCAGCGGTAATCTGCTGCTCAACGACTCGCCGGGCGCGGACGGCGCGGGTCCCAACGGTCTGATCGTCGGTGTGCGCGCCGGCGGGGATATTTCAACGCCGGCTTCCGGCGGCTTGAACACGGTGATCAGCGGCTTGTACGGCACACTGACGGTCGATGCTCAAGGGGTGGCGACCTACCACAGCAACCCGGCACTGGTCGGTGCGCATGGCGAGCAGGATGTGTTCACCTACACCATCCGCGACGCCGATGGCGACACCAGCACCACCACCGTGACGGTCAATGTCGCGCCGCCGTGCCCGCCGATTGCCTGCAACGATCACGACATCACGGTGCAGGAAAGCGCGCTGGACACGCACAAGGACGGCCAGGACCTGGCGCCGGGCAAAGTCACTGGCAGCAATCCAGGCTCCACTGCCGAGACCGGGACCGGCACGCTGGCGGATGCCGTGCAGGGGGGCAGCGGTGCGCTGACGTTCAGTCTCGACGGCGCTCACAACGGTACGCTTCAAGGTGCGTTCGGGATGCTGCACCTGAACGCCGACGGAAGCTACACCTACACCCTGACGTCCGCGCCGAACACCACGCCCGCGGCCAACGATGGGCCCAATATCACCCACGAGACCTTCAATTACACGGTCACCGATTCGCTGGGCAAATCGTCCACCGCGCAGATTGTGGTGAGCATTGTCGATGACCAACCGCAAGCGGCATGTATCGACAAGACCGTGACCACCGACCCGGTCAACAGCAACCTGATGCTGATCGTCGATAACTCGGCCAGCATGAACGAGGCCTCGGGGGTCGATGGCCTGTCCCGGTTGCAGCTGGAGAAGAATGCGATCATCGAGTTGCTCGACAAGTACCAGGCATTGGGCGATGTGCGCGTGCAATTGGTCACCTTCAACAGCCAGGCGCATATCGGCAGCAACGAATGGATGGACGTCGCCACCGCCAAGGCCATGGTCAACGCGGTGACAGCAGGCAACGGCACCAACTACGACGCAGCGCTGGCTGCGGCTGAACAGGCGTTCGTCGAGAAGGGTGCCATCGCCGGGGCGCAGAACCTGGCGTATTTCTTTTCCGACGGCAATCCGACCACCTCGCCCGAGCATTCGGACCCGGGCAGAGTGCCGGACCCGGACCGCGGCGACGGCATCAGTGAGACCGAAGAGGCGGCCTGGAGCACTTTCCTGAGCAGCCACCACATCAACGCTTATGCCATTGGCGTCGGCACCGATGTCAGCAGTACGTATCTTGATCCGGTCGCCTACAACGGCCAGGCCGGCTCCAACAGCAATGCGGTGATCGTCACTGACCTTGGCCAGCTGAACGCGGTGCTCAGCGGCACGGTCCAGGGTGGGGTGCATGGCAGCCTGCTGGAAGGCGGCACGTTCGGCGCGGATCAGGGTTTCATCAAGTCTGTGACGGTCGACGGCACCACCTACAGCTTCGATCCCAAGGCGTACAGTCACCAGGGTGGCATCACCACCAGCGGCGGCGAGAATCACGGCAGCTTCAACGGCCTGAGCAACACCCTCACTGTGGCCGCCGAGCACGGCACCCTGGTGCTCAACATGGGCACCGGAGATTACAGCTTCACCCCCGGCGCCGGCATCAGTCAGGCGGCCACCGAGCACATTCACTACGTGCTCAGTGATTATGACGGCGACCTGGCGTCTGCCGATCTGACCGTGCATGTCGTGCCAACCCAGATCTTCGAAGCCCCCACCGCAGTGGCCGACAACGTCATCACCAACCTCAGTGGCTCGAGCATCGTCATTCCGGGCGCAGCGTTGGCGGCCAACGATGTGCAAGGCAACGGTGGCGAACTGACGGTAACGCCGACCACGTTCAGCACGGGCTGGAGCGCCAAGGGAGAGGACTTTACCGCGCGCTCGCTCAAGACCTTGAAGTTCAGCGGATCGGCGGATGAGGACGTCAACCAACTGAAAAACCTCAGTCGCAGCGATTTCTACAACAATACGGCGACCACCGCGCTGTTGTTGATCAGCGGTTTTCTGGGGGCGGCCAATGCCTCACCGTCCAATGCCCAGGACCTGTACAGCGTGCACCTGAAGGCCGGTGAGACCGTCACCGTCGATCACAGCCTGACCAACGACGTGCTGGGCATGGCCTGGAAGTTCGAGGACGGCGCATATCACAGCATCGGCGACGGCGACACGTTCACCGCCACTGAAGACGGGGTCTACCGACTGGGTGTGCTCAATCAGGGGGAGCCTGGCGAAACAGAACACTACAACCTGAACCTGACCATCGGTTATGCCGCGCTCGATGCCACGCCCGATGTGCACAGTACCTATACCGTCAGCGACGCCCACGGCAACAGCAGCACGGCAGCGGTCACCATCGCCCATCAGGACGGCCATACCGTCCTGGGGACCACCGCTGATGACGTCCTGGTGGGCGCGGCCGACAGTCACCTGCACGGTGGCGACGGCAATGATGTGCTGGTTGCCGGGCCTGGCACCAACGAGCTATTTGGCGACAACGGCGATGACATGCTCTTCAGCGGACCGGGCAATGATCTGCTCGATGGCGGCGCCGGGATCAACACTGCCAATTATTCGCTGGCGACCGCAGGCGTCAGCGTCAGCACCGCCGAACTCGGTCCGCAACACACCGGAGGGGCCGGGGTCGATACGCTGGTCAATATCCAGAATCTGATGGGCTCGAACTACAACGACCACCTGACGGGCGATCAGGGTGACAATCTGCTCAACGGCGGTGCCGGTGACGATGTGCTGATCGGCGGGTCGGGCAACAACGTCCTGACCGGCGGGCCGGGCAGCGACACCTTCCAGTGGCAGGCTGGCAATACCGGGCATGACACGGTGACCGACTTCAATTTCGGCATCGACAAGCTCGACCTCTCGCAATTGCTGCAGGGGGAGCATGCCGACGCCAATTCACTGGAGAATTACCTGCACTTCAGCGTCAGCGGCAACGGCGCCTCGCTGGTGTCGACCATCGACGTGAGCAGCGTGGCGGGCGGGGCAACCACTCAAACCATTGACCTTGCGGGCGTCAACCTGGCCCAGCACTACGGCGTCTCCCCCGGGGCGGGCGGCATGGTCGCGGGCGGGGCGGACACGGCATCGATCATCAACGGCATGCTCGGTGATCACTCGTTGAAGGTCGACACGGTTTGAATGACAGGCTTGCGGTGTGCCTGGAACACCGCACCAAATTTCTTGAGTGGGCAAACAGCCTACCTATCTTGTTGGCGGTGACTATGGCGCGGCCTAACGGCCGAACTGTTTCGCCTGCGGCGAGTTACTTGGAAAGGCCCCAAGTAACCAAGGGCTCCTGCTCCCGCTTAGGCCCGACTTCGTCGGGTACCTTCACGCAGGCGACGCTCCGTGGGCCCGCGCCGAACGGACATCCATGACCTGGCGGCGCTCTCGCAGCATCCATGCCGCTCGACCCACTCCACGCCACCTGCGTTCAGCCTGCACCCAAGTCACGTTCTGTGATGTCTGGACTGTCGAGGTCAGGAAGCAAAAATCACAAGCAGATGCGCGCACCGGCGGTGGCGATCCCGCGCCCACCGCGGGCAAGCCGGACTGCTACAGGGTTTGTGTGGATGACCGCTATGTTCAGCGACGCGAAATGTGTAGGAGCGGGCTTGCTGGCGAATGCGTCAGTTCTGACATCGCAGTGTCGACTGCCCGATCCAATTCCCACAATCTCTTGGCGAAGATTCTGATTGTGCTGCCGGTGCCCTGCAGATCGCCGGAAAGCCAGGCTCCCACGCCCTCCGGGCAGAAGCAGAACGGGGGGTGGCGACTGTTTTTGATTCTGCCCGGAGGGCGTGGGCGTGCGGCTTGCCGACGATCTGGCGCGAAAATGGCTATGTACACATTCCTGAGCCAACAAAGCGCTACGAGCGCAAGGTCTTCTGCCGCAGGATATAAACGGTTACCAGGGTCGCACTGAGCAGCATGAACCCCCGCGCCCAGATCATGGGCACCAGCCAGCAGGAAAACCCAATGCTGAGCCACATCAGGCCGATCGCGTAGATCTTGCCTTTGAGGGGGATGCCGTTGCCTTGCAGGTAATCGCCGATCCACGGACCGAGCCGAGGATGCGTCACCAGCCATTGGTAGAAACGTGGAGAACTTCGCGCGAAGCAGGCGGCGGCCAACAGGAGAAAAGGCGTGGTTGGCAGCACCGGCAGAAATATTCCGATGACGCCCAGGGCCACGCTCAGCCAGCCGATACCCTGGAAGAGATAACGCACGAGCCGGGAGCGGCTCGTGCGCTGTGGTGAAGCCCCGGGAGTCCCGCGCGCCAAAGGCGCAGACTCAGTGGTGGCGGGGTTTGAGGATGGCCGGTTTTTCGTCCGGTGCCTGCGCCAGCAGATACAGCGCGGTCAGCGCTTCAGGAATCTGCACGATCATGTCGTCCATCAGATTGGCATCAGCGGCGATGTCGGCGAATTCTGCCTGCTCATCGAACAGACCTGAACCGACCATGATCGGCAGCAGCATTTCGCTGACTTCATCCTCGGCGGTCTCGAACCAGGCCGCTTCACGCAGGAAGACACCTTCCATGAAGCCGATGCACCAGCCGCGCAGTTCCGAATCATCCGGGTCGTCGCCCAGATCGAGTTCGCAAGGCAGTTCGAATTCTTCCTCCGAAGCCAGCGTGCGGGCGATGTGTGCCTGAAGCTGGATCAGGGTGGCTTCGATCTCGGCCTTCTGCGACTCATCGGCGTAGTGCGGTGGTTCGGCGAACAAGGCGTCGATCCATTCACGCTCCGGCACGGTGTCGGCGCAGATCGACAGCGCGGTCAGGTAGCCGTGAGCGGCCACGTAGTCCAACGCCTCGTCGTGCAGCTCATCGGCGTCGAGGAATACTTGCAGGCGGGTTAATTGCTCGGCGAAGGACATTGGACGGACTACCTTGGAAATAAACGATGCTGAATTCTAGGCCCTGAGTGCCTCGGGCGCCAGCGGCGAGGGCCACGGATTCGGTATTGGGCTAAATTTCGACCGTTGGTGTAAGCGCTGTCCAATCGTGCGGAGCGCTCCGGTATACTGCCGCGCTTTGCGATTTCGACGGCCAATCTCCACCCGCCGTAGCGGCACCACCCGGGGTATATATGCTCGACCAGGCTCAACGCGTACTTAAAGACATCTTCGGCTACGACAGCTTCCGTGGTCGCCAGGGTGCCATTATCGAGCGCGTGGCCAGTGGTGGAGATGCGCTGGTGCTGATGCCCACCGGCGGCGGCAAGTCCCTGTGTTTCCAGGTCCCTGGCCTGTTGCGTGACGGCCTGGCGGTGGTGGTCTCGCCGCTGATCGCATTGATGGACGATCAGGTCGCCACCCTTGAAGAGTTGGGGGTTTCGGCGGCTGCGCTGAACTCGACGTTAAGTGCCGAGCAACAGCGCGACCTGGCCAACCGGATTCGCCTGGGCGAAGTCAAAATGCTCTATCTGGCGCCGGAGCGGCTGGTTCAGCCGCGCATGCTGGCGTTCCTGCAAAACCTGAAAATCGCCCTGTTCGCCATCGATGAAGCGCACTGCGTTTCACAATGGGGACATGATTTCCGTCCGGAATACCTGCAACTGGGCCAGTTGGCCGAGCTGTTTCCGGACGTGCCGCGCATCGCCCTGACCGCAACGGCCGACAAGCGCACTCGCGAAGAAATCGTCACCCGCCTGCACCTGCAGAAGGCCGAGCGTTTCCTGTCGAGTTTCGATCGCCCCAACATCTTTTACCGCATCGTGCCCAAGGAACAGCCGCGCAAGCAGCTGCTGGCGTTCCTCTCCGAACGGCGCAGCGATGCCGGTATCGTCTATTGCCTGTCGCGCAAGAAAGTCGAGGAGACCGCAGCGTTCCTGAGCGACAACGGCTACCCGGCGCTGCCGTATCACGCCGGTCTGCCCATCGAGACGCGCTCGAGCAACCAGCGACGCTTCCTTAATGAGGAAGGGCTGATCATGGTTGCCACCATCGCGTTCGGCATGGGCATCGACAAGCCCAACGTGCGCTTCGTCGCGCACATGGATCTGCCCAAGTCGCTGGAAGCCTACTATCAGGAAACCGGCCGGGCAGGGCGCGATGGTCTGCCGGCCGATGCCTGGATGGCCTATGGGCTGCAGGATGTCTTGATGCTCAAGCAGATGCTGCAGAACTCCGAAGGCGACGAGCGCCACAAGCGGGTCGAGCACCACAAGCTCGATGCGATGCTGGCGTTGTGCGAAGAAACCCGCTGCCGTCGTCAGTCGCTGCTGGCCTACTTCGACGAAATCATGCCCAACCCTTGCGGCCACTGCGACAACTGCGTCGACGGCGTGCAGACCTGGGACGCAACCGAACCTGCCCGGCAGGCGCTGTCGGCGATCTACCGCACCGGCCAGCGCTACGGCGTGGGGCATCTGGTGGATGTGCTGCTGGGCAAGGAGAACGACAAGGTCCAGAGCTTCGGCCATCAGAAACTGGCGGTGTTCGGTGTGGGCAAGAGCCGCAGCGAGGGCGACTGGCGTTCGTTGTTTCGTCAATTGGTGGCCCGTGGTCTGGCCGACATCGACCTGGAAGGTTATGGCGGCTTGCGTCTGAGCGACAGCTGTCGACCGCTGCTGCGCGGCGAGGTGACCCTGGAGTTGCGTCGCGACCTCAAACCGCAGACCACGCCCAAAGCCTCGGGCAGCCCCGCCAGCCAGTTGGTGCGAGGCGAGGAGCGCGAACAGTGGGAAGCCCTGCGCGCCCTGCGGCGCAAGCTGGCCGAAGAACACGGCGTGCCGCCTTACGTCATCTTCCCCGACTCGACCTTGCTCGAAATGCTGCGCAGTCAGCCCGGCACCATGGCCGAAATGGGCCGGGTCAGTGGCGTGGGCGCGCGCAAACTGGAGCGCTATGGCGAGGCCTTCCTGGAAGTGCTCGGCGGTGCAGCGCCGGCGCCACGGGTGGTCGTCGACCTGCGCCACGAACTGATCAGCCTTGCCCGCGCCGGCATGACGCCGATGCAGATTGCCGGCCAGTTGCAATGCACGGAAAAGAACGTCTACACGATGCTCGCCGAAGCAATCGGCCAGCAGCAGCTGTCGCTGGATCAGGCGCTGGATCTGCCGGAAGATCTGCTCGGGGAAATCCAGGACGCCTTCCTCGACGGCGAAGGCGAGCTGCCACCTGTGGCCTCCATCGCCCAGATGTTCACCGGTCGGGTGCCGGAAGGCGTGCTGTATTGCGTGCGAGCGGCGTTGCAGTCGGAATTCGAGGTCTGAAAGCTACTTCGGCCAAGAGATGGATGATGTACATCTGCAGCCACCGGCCCGGGCAAAACTGCAGCCTGCAATCCGACCTGCTACTGCTACTGCTACTGCCACTGAACTAAACGCGGCTGATCTTTATGTCCCGTATGGAATAATCGTTGCCACCGTCGGGACCTCCACCTTGGCCGCTCCCTCCGTCCCGATGACTATGCACGGTGCACGCCTTTAGAACCGAATCGGTGGCGATATAAATTCCCTGAAGAGTGACCCAGCTTGAGGTAGTCAAATCCGTTTCACTTAGATTATGCCCATCGATCTGGATTGAAAGTCTTGGCTTGATGGTGCTGGCCGGATTAACGTTTCTGGCCCTCATTTCAAATCGGTATGATGTAGTCGGCCTGAACGTAGCGGGCGTCGTAATAATGATGCCTGAATGTTGCCAGCCGATGCTGGTCTCGTTTCTAAGTCCTTCGCCGCTCACCAGGCGAGACTGGGTGTAGGCGTTCCCACGGACCCAGGGAGCGATTGTTGTGGCGGTAGCAAAATCAGTGACGATATCAACCCAGGTATCGATGGTGAATTCGCTGACTGCCGACGCTTGGGAAACGTTTGGCGCAGTCACCTTATAGAATACCTCCGCTTCGCCGACCCTGAGTTCAGCCTTTGGCACCTGAAAAACCACTGGCACCCCTTTAATGGCGGTTTCAGGGCCGAGAACTGTCAAAAGCCCTCCCGCGCTCCAGTGCAGCGAGACCTGATCTCCTGTTTCAATATCAGGAGAAATAACGGTAACAGGTGTCTGAGCTGGCGCCTCATCGGGGTTAAGGTAACCATCGATGATCCCGTTAATGGTAGGAGCAGGAAGTTGCAGTAGTGCGTTGATTGTCCAAGCTTGAGAATCTACCGTCCCAACTTTTGTGGTGATCAGGTTTCCGCCTCGTTGCAAAGGCAAGTGCGGAGCGGTCCATTCCCCGTGGGCTTCAATAGGTACGATTTCTACCACTTCGCCGTTGATAGAAATTGCTGCTGAATATGAGGTATTCATCCCTTCTCCTGATTTCATCTGACTATGTATAACGACCGAAGATCCGTATTAATAAAATCCCGATATTGCAATGCTAGATTTTAGTCAGTGTATTTTGATGTCTTATAATCTTTTGCGATAAGGTGGGTAATATAAATTGATGTTGTCGCTGATTGTTGATAGATAGGTACGATAAGTATTAAAGTTCCAGGCACTATGGTTGGTGTTGGAATGACCAATGGCATCGAACTTAATGAATGCGGATGCAGACGATCAATCCGGCGTCGGCTGCCAATGGGGACCGGAGGAACCTAGGCCGGTCCGGTAGCCAATGTCATCCCAGCCGAACTGCGCACTACCACTGTCATCCGCGACGAAACAGCACACCGCGCGATTGGCCACCTGTACCGTGAACTTGCTCGCGATTGCCCTTTTTGCGGCGCTGCAACGGTGACTGAGCCGGTGCCATCGCGAGCAAGCTGACGCCTGCGGGGTTTGGCGTTGGTTCAATCGCGACTGCGCCACTCGATCCCACGCCATACCTGCCGCACTCCGGACTGCCTCTGTCGTCTGCGACGAAACACCACACGCGGCCACTTGCCTCCTCACAAGCTCCATGGTTAGCTGCCTATTAATTAGGAATCGCCTCTAACCACTGAGTTACCTATGCCTCTAACTGAAGAACACCGCTTTGGCATGCAACTGGCCCATGTGTCCCGGGGCTGGCGTGCCGAGCTGGATCGGCGCCTGGCTGACCTGGGATTGTCCCAGGCCCGTTGGCTGGTCCTGCTGCACCTGGCCCGATTCAAAGAGCCGCCCACCCAGCGTGAGCTGGCGCAGAGCGTAGGTGTTGAAGGGCCGACCCTGGCGCGTTTGCTCGACAGTCTGGAAAACCAGGGGCTGGTTCGCCGCCAGGCCGTGGTCGAAGACCGTCGTGCGAAAAAAATTGTCCTGTGTGAAACCGCCAAGCCGCTGATCGAGAAGATCGAAACCATTGCGACAGCGCTGCGCCACGAACTGTTCGTTGGCATCAACGAGGAGGATCTGCGGGTGTGCATGCGCGTGCACTCGGCGATTCTCGCCAATCTGGAAAAATCCTGACGATATGGCCCAATGCCTGCGACAAATACATTGAACCTGTCGAAACATCCTGTTCTATTTGCACCCATACTGATCTTGCCCGGACAGGGTGTCCGTACCACGCATTTGCAGGGAAGCCTGCCTCATAAGGGTTCGCATGCTGAAGAGTTTTCAGGCCGGTAGTCGGCGCAGGAGTTTTGCCACCGTTGGCGTGCCGTCGGGTCTTCGCACTGGGTTGCTGACGTTGGCGATTGCCTCGGTGTCCATGCTCCACAGCTCCCTGGCGGCCGCCCTGGGGCTGGGGGACATCACCCTGCATTCGGCCCTGGGCCAGCCTCTGAACGCTGACATCGAACTGATCGAAGTCGGTGGCCTTGGCGCCGACGAAGTGGTCGTCGCCCTGGCACCCGCCGAAGCCTTCGCCAAGTCTGGCGTGGAACGCGTGTTTTTTCTCAATGACCTGCGTTTCACCCCCGTGATTCGTGGCAACCGAGCGGTGGTGCATGTCGAGTCACGCAAAGCGGTGACCGAACCCTACCTGAACTTCGTGGTGCGTCTGGTGCGTCCCAACGGCGACCAGTTGCGCGAATACACCCTGCTGCTTGATCCACCCAACTCGCCGACCGGCATTGCCGCGACGCGTAGCCGTGCTCAATCGCCTGCCGCTGGGGCGAAAACCAATGAATCGCGATTGCCCGTTGCGCCACCCAAGGCGGTACAGGGCAAGCATTACACCGTGGCCTCCGGCGACACCCTGGCGGGCATCGCCCATCGTGTGCAGGCGCCGGGCAGCAAGGCCTCGGGTGCCGAGCTGGTCAGCGGCATTCAGGCGCTCAACCCGCAGGCATTTCCCCAGGGTTCGCGCAGTCAGCTGAAAGTAGGGCAGAGCCTGTTGCTGCCCGACAGCGCCGTCGAGCCCAAGACGGTAGCGGCCGCGGGGTCTGCTCCAGCAGCCGGTTCCGGCGCGCCGACACCGACAACCGCAGCCATGCCGGCGCCCGTCGCGACACCGGGTGCGGCTGAGCAATTGAGCGCCACCGCGCTGCAGAATCAGCAACTGAGCAAGACGGTCGATGACCTCAAAGGCCAGATGCAGCAGATTTCCGAGGAAGAGGCAGGCAAGAACAAGCAGATCATCGAACTGCAGACCCAACTGGCCGAGATGAAGGCGTTGGCGTCCAGGCCTGCTCCAGCCCCTGTTCCTGCCGCTGCGTCGGCCAATACCCCCGTGCAGAAAACCGAGCCCGTGGTGACCGCGCCAGCGCCGGTGGCGGTTCCACCGGTTGAAGACGATGACCTGCCCTGGACCACGATACTGGCCGCACTGTTGTTACTGGTGTTGCTGCTGGCATTGGCCTGGTCGGTGCGGCGCAACCGCATCAAGAATCAGCTGGCGCTGCAGCCGGAGCCGGTCGAGCCAATGATCAAACCCGCCCAACCGACGGTCACTCCGGTGTTTGAAGTGCCCGCTGTCAGCCCGCGCCCGGTCGCTGCGGCGGCGCAGACTCCCTCCGCCCCTGCCGGGCAACGGCTGGCCGGTGCCGCCACCGATGCCCTGGATGGCGCCAGCATCTACATCGCTTACGGCCGTTTCACCGAAGCACTGGCGATCCTTCGCGATGCACTGGAACGACAACCACAGCGCACGGATGTGCGCATGCGCATCCTCGAGCTGCTCGGCGAGCAAGGCGATATCGCAGGGTTTGAAACCGAAGAAAAGGTGCTGTTGAATCAGGGCATCGAAGCGCAGAAGCTTGAAGAGATCCGCAATCGTTATCCGAAGCTCAAGCTGGCACCCGCGCCAAGCGCAGCATCGACAGCGGTGACAGCCGCAGTGGTTGCTGGCGCCGCAGCGGGTGTGGCGGCCGCGGACGCGAGCGACCGGCAAGCCGGGCAGCTCGATGAAAACGCAGCGGCATCGCTCAATCCTGAGCCAGGAGACGATTTCCACCTCAATCTGGATGACCTTTCCATGGACGCCGACTGGGACCTGGTCGATCCGTTCGAAAATACCCCCGCTCCGCGCAAGCCTGTCCCTGAAGCCGAGCCCGCGCTGGACCCCTCGTTCGCCTCGAACCTCACCGAGCTGCCCGAAGTTTTCGAAATGCCGGATGAGCAGTTCCTTAGCGATTTCGCGGAAGATGAGACCATCGAGCCGATGGACGTGCAGTTCGAGCCGGAGCCCGAGTCGATCGCTCAGAGCAACAGTGATTTGATGGACGATGCGTTTCTCGACAGCTTCATGACCGATGATGCCGAGTTCGATCTGATGGACCTTGAAGAGCAACCCCTGAGTCTGATCAACGAGGCGCAGGTGTTGATCGATGAGGGCAACATCGAGGAGGCGCGTCGCCTGTTGCAGCAAGTGATCGAGGAGTCCGATGACGGCCCGCAACAGACCGCGCGCGATCTGCTGGCAGGGTTGGGTTGAGTCATGCCCGGCAAAGCTGAAGTCACCATTACCTATTGCACCCAGTGCCAGTGGTTGCTGCGTGCGGCCTGGCTGGCGCAGGAGCTGCTCAGCACGTTTGGCGACGATCTGGGCAAGGTCTCGCTGGTCCCCGGCACCGGTGGCGTGTTTCGCATCACCTGTGACGATGTGCAGATCTGGGAACGCAAGGTCGATGGTGGTTTCCCCGAGGCCAAGGTGCTCAAGCAGCGGGTGCGTGACCAGATCGATCCGGAGCGCGATCTGGGTCATAACGACCGTAGCGCCCATCCGCACAGCTGACGCCCGGGCGCTTGATAGAACGCTTCGATGAAGTCTTCGCCATCAGTGATTGGACGCAGTTGCAGTGACGCACCTATGCTCACCGGGCGGGTTCACCTCCTTGGCGCATAGACTGACTCCATGATCGTTCGACCTCATCCCAACCTGATCAATGTGCTGCTGGCACTGAAGGGCTCGATTGCCCGGCGCATTGCCAAGCGCAGTCTGTTGGTGACCCTGCTGGCTGCCGCCATCGTGCTGGTTGAAAGCCTGCACCCCGATTATTTCGCCAAGGTCAGCGCCACGCCGTTCACCCTGTTGGGGTTATCGCTGTCGATCTTCATGAGTTTTCGCAACAACGCCTGTTATGACCGTTGGTACGAAGCGCGCAAGGCATGGGGCGAGATGATCACCGAAACCCGCTCGATCATTCGCGAAACCCAGGTCATCAAGGATGAGGCGGTGCGTCGCAGCATCCTGCGGGATCTGTGTGGTTTTGCCCACGGGCTGAACGCGACGCTGCGCCGCCAGGATGTACAGCAGGCCGCGCAGCCCTGGCTGAGCCGGATGCCCGCGCCAGGGAGTGCCAGTTTTTGTGACACGATCCTGCGCGAAGTCGGCCGCCAGTGTTCCCAGGCCAGCGATAGCGGCCAACTCAATGAGTGGCGCTACACGCTGCTGGCTAATCACTTGAGTGTGCTGAGCCGGGTGTTGACCGCCTGTGACCGGATCAAGAACACGCCGTTGCCATTTCCCTATACCTTGCTGCTGCACCGCACCATCTACCTGTTCTGCATCCTCCTGCCGTTTGCCATGGCCGAGCCGCTTGGCTGGATGACACCGTTGTTCATCGCCATCGTCAGCTACACCTTCTTCGGCCTGGATGCGATCAGCAACGAGCTGGAGGACCCGTTCGGCTACGACGAGAATGACCTGCCCACCGACGCACTGGTACGCATCATCGAGCGCGACATTCTCGACGCACTGGGCGTCGCGCCGTTGCCGCCGCTGCTTGAACCGGTGGAGTTTGTGTTGACGTAGCGGCGTGTGCCGTTTTCGACTCCGCCCCTGGAGCCTGAACAGGATCGCCATGCGCCAAGCGGTGCTTTTTCAGCCCCCACACCTGCCTGGCCGTAGGCACAAGGCGCTACACGACCGAAGGATTCTTCTCCATCGCAGCCTTGTAGAGCGAGGCTTTCGGCTGGGCGAATACCCTTGCCAGCATGGGTTCGAAGTAGGCCAGCGGCAAATGCTCATAGTCAGGATCGAACGCCGCTGCATCGTATTTGGCGCAGAACTCTATGGTCTGCTGGTACTGCGGGTGCTCCGCGAATTGCTCACGCACATGCCGATCCATCCCCAGATGATGGAAGAAGTAATAGCCCTGAAAGATCCCGTGTTTCTCCACCATCCACAGGTTTTCGGCGCTGACGAAGGGTTTGAGGATCGCCGCGGCAATGTCCGGGTGGTTGTAGGTGGCCAGGGTGTCGCCGATGTCGTGCAGCAGTGCGCACACCACGTACTCCTCGTCACGCCCGTCACGATGCGCGCGGGTTGCCGTTTGCAGTGAATGGGTCAGTCGATCCACCGGGAAGCCGCCGAAGTCACCGTCGAGCAGACGCAGGTGGTTGAGAATACGGCTTGGCAATTGGCGGGCGTAGACGCCGAAATCCTTGGCGATGATCGCCCAGTCCTGCTCGGTGCCATGCTCCATATGGGTGAAGCGTGCTTGGTCGAAATGGCTCATGGCAGGCGCAGGCTCGTTTGTTGTAATGGATGCAATGAGTGTAGGCCTAGCCCGTCGTCGCGTGGTGACCTTGCGGGACGGCTTGATGGCTCAGCGCGCCTTGTCTGCGCGCGCATAAGCGCGGTTGATGGGTCGATATCAGCGTGGGGTCTGAAGCGCTTGCCTCAGAACGGTACCTTGCCGGTCAGCATGTCCCTGTACATGACGAAATCGCCCAGCAAGCTGTAGAAGGGGTGCTTGAATGTGGCCGGCCGATTGCGCTCGAAAAAGAAGTGCCCGACCCAGGCGAACGTATAACCTGCCAGCGGCAAAATCCATAGCAACCGCCAGTCGCCGCTGAGCAGAGCGGTTGCCAGCAGCAGGAGCACCAGGCTGGTGCCGATGAAATGAAGTCGGCGACAGGTGCTGTCGCGATGCTCCTGCAGATAATACGGATAGAAGTCGGCGAATCGATCGAAGTTTTTGACGGTATCCACAACGGTATTCTCTGATGCATGCGGTCAATCGAGTCTAGCCGAGCGCTTGCGGCAAACAGTGACAATGGGTGCCAACGTAGTATCCTTCGGCTATCAGTCGCAGGGGGCGACCGGTTCTGGACAAGAAGACGTAAGCATGGAAAAAACGACTTCTTCAAGTTGGGCGATGGGGATCGTCAAATCCCTGGAAATGGACGGGCTGGACTGCCAGGCGTTGTTCAAGGAACTGGGCCTGGTGTATGCCGACCTCGAAAATCCCGATGCACGTTTTGCACAGGACTCCATGACCCGCCTCTGGCAGCGCGCGGTGGAGTTGTCCGGCAACCCGGCGGTGGGCCTGAACATGGCCAGGGTGGTACGACCGGCGTCTTTCAGCGTGGCCGGTTACGCGTTGATGTCCAGCCGCACGCTCAAGGAGGGTTTTGATCGGTTGGTGCGCTATCAACGCATTATCGCCGACAGCGCTGACCTGAGTTTTCGCCTGCTTCCCGAAGGCTACGCACTGATCCTGACGGTGCACGGCGATCTTCTACCCCCCACGCGACAAAGCGCTGAAGCCTCACTGGCGTTTGCGCTGGCGTTCTGTGGCTGGCTGACCGGTCGCCCGCTGCACCCACGTCATGTGCTGATCCAGGGCGATCAGCCGAAGAACGTCGAACCCTACAAGAAATTCTTCCACGCGCCGCTGACGTTCAACGCGCCTTACGATGCGCTGGTCTTCGAGCGTGCGGATATGGAAGCGCCCTTGCCGACGGCCGACGAGGCCATGGCCAGGCTGCATGATCGCTTTGCCGGGGAGTTTCTCGCGCGCTTTGCCAGCAATCGTGTGACCCATCAGGCCCGTCAGGTGCTGTGCCGTCTGTTGCCCCAGGGCGAACCCAAGCGCGAAGCCGTGGCGCAGAGCCTGCACGTGTCGCAACGTACCTTGCAGCGGCGCTTGCAGGAGGAGGGCACCAGTTTCCAGACCCTGCTCGACGATACCCGCCGGGAACTGGCCGAACAGTACCTGGCGCAGCCGCAGATGACCCTGCTGGAGATCGCCTACCTGTTGGGTTTTGCCGACCCGAGCAACTTTTTCCGGGCGTTTCGCCGCTGGTTCGACGAGACACCCGGGGAGTATCGGTTGAGAAAGGCAATCGGCTAAGTACTGCCCCGCCCTGTAGGAGTGAGCTTGCTGGCGATGATTGCCAATCGGCGCCACAGATGCATCGCCTGGCAAATGCATCGCCAGCAAGCTCACCCCTAGTGGGCGGTTATATCAATGCCGCCAGAACGCCGGGATGCACAGCACCAGCACGGTGATGATCTCCAGCCGGCCCAGCAGCATTCCCACCGACAGAATCCATTTGGCCGCATCGGGCAGGGTCGAAAAGTTGCCCGCCGGGCCAATCGTCTCGCCCAGCCCCGGCCCCACGCCAGACACAGTGCTGGCGGCGCCGGTCAGTGCGGTCATCCAGTCCAGGCCCAGCAGAGACAGCAGCAGCGCGATCAGGCAGATGGTAATGGTGAAGAAAAACGAGAACGTCAGGATTGACCGCACGATCTCGTCATCCAGCCGATGGCCGTTGTACTTTTGCTTGATCACCGCGCGTGGGTGAATCAACTGATGCAGGTTGGCCCTGAGCAGGATGTAGGCCACCTGGAAACGGAACACCTTGACTCCGCCGGCGGTCGAGCCGGAGCAGCCGCCTATGAAGCCCAGGTAGAAAAATATCATCAGCGAGAAATTGCCCCACAGGCTGTAGTCGCCCAGCGCGAAGCCGGTAGTGGTCACCACCGACGTCACGTTCAGTGCCACGTGGCGCAACGCTTCGTACCAGGGCAGGTCAGTCGTGGCCCAGTACCAGAGCCCCATCACCAGCCAGGTCAGCAACAACAGACCGATGAATCCCTGCACCTGCTGGTCCTTGAGCAGCGCCTTGCGGTGACCGCGCAGGGTCGCGACGTAGAGGGTGAAGGGCAGACTGCCCAGGATCATGATCACGATCGCCACCCAGTGCACCGCCGGTTGTGGCCATTTAGCCAACGACTGGTCGGAGGTGGAAAAGCCACCTGTGGAAATCGCCGACATCGCGTGGTTGATCGCGTCGAACAGGCTCATGCCCGCCCACCAGAATGCCAGGCTGCCCAGAACGGTAATGCCGACGTACACCAGGACGATGAACTTGGCCACCATGTGCGAGCGCGGCATGACCTTTTCGGAGCGGTCCGATGACTCGGTCTGGAACAGACGCATGCCACCGATACGCAACAGTGGCAGGATCGCCACCGCCATGCCGATGAAGCCGATGCCGCCCAGCCAGTGCAGCAATGAGCGCCAGATGAGGATCCCCGGCGACATGCTGTCCAGCCCGCTGAGTACGGTGGACCCGGTGGCGGTGATGCCGGACATGCTTTCGAAAAACGAGTCGGTGTAACTGATGTGCTGGGTCAGCAAAAAGGGCAGGGCGGAGAACACGCACACCACCACCCAACTGCTGACGGTCAGCAGGTACATGTCTCGCGGTCGCAGGTGGACATGCTCCGGGCGTCCCTGGCCGACCAGCGCCAGCCCGGCGACGAAGGTGATCATGCTGGACCAGAGAAACGAGGGCATGTCGCCGGCACGATCGAAGATCAGCAGCGTGGCCATGGGCACGACCATCGCGATAGCCAGCGTGATGAGAAAGATGCCGATAATGAAACCGATGATGCGAAGGGTCGGCAACGCCATGCAGTCGCTCTGATCTGGGAAGTGGAAAGGCGCTCATTCTACCCATGGGCAAAGCCAAGTAAACCGAGGCCGTTTCCGGGTGTCATGTAAGAAATGCTGCCGTTATGGGTGATTGAAGTCCAAGAGCACGTTTACGGCACTACAATGGCCCATCATTTTTTCAGGAGACGATTCAATGGAAGCGCTCGACCTAATGCTCAATCGTGTGTCGGTTCCTCGCCTGGTCGAGCCGGCTCCGGACGCCGCCCAGCGTGAAATCCTGTTCAGCGCGGCGCTGCGCGCCCCCGATCATGGTCAACTGCGACCTTACCGTTTTCTCACGGTGGAGGGCGATGCCCGTCAGCGCATGGGAGACATGCTGGCGCAGGCGTTGGTCGAGGGGGCAGGACCGGCGGATGAAAAAGCCCTGGACAAGGCGCGCTTGGGCCCGCTGCGCGCACCGTTGGTGGTGGTGGTGATCGCCAAACTGCAGGACCACTACAAGGTGCCGAAAAAAGAGCAGTTGATCACCGCAGGCTGTGCTGCACACAGCGTGCTGCTGGCCGCCTATGCACTGGGGGTGGGCGCGGTATGGCGGACCGGCGAGTTGTCCTATTCGCCACTTGTCGCCAAAGGCCTGGGGCTGGCGGCGGATGAAGAAGTCATCGCCTTCCTTTACCTGGGCACGCCACAGAATCCGCCGCGTGAAGCGGCCAAGCCGGATGTGGTGGATTTTGTCAGCCAATGGCAGGGCTGAGCCGTTCTGCGCCACGCCCGGTTCTTGCTCCCAAGGCGTGGGTTGAATCGCACCCTGTCGGCGGCACGACATGACCCTGCAGGAGCCGGCTGGCTGGCGAAGACGGTGTGTCGGTCGAGGTCATAGGCATCGACCTGACGCATTCACCAGCAAGCCGGCTGCCACGGTTCAGGTCTGTGCGGGGCTGATATCCCGGGGCACCACAATGCTGGCGATGAACCCGCCCTGCGGATGATTCTCCAGCACCAGACTGCCGCCGTGTTTTTCCGCCGCGCGCTTGGCGATCGCCAGACCCAGGCCGTAGCCCGGCGCGGTCTGGTTCGGCGCACGGTAGAAGGGTTCACCCAGTTGCGCCAGGTGTTCCGGGCTGACACCAGGGCCATGGTCGCGCACGCTGATGAACAGCATGTCATCCTCGTTGCGTGCGCTGAGTTCGATCGGCTGACCGGCCGGGTTGAAGCGCACAGCGTTGCGCAGCAGGTTATCCAGCGCACGCTCCAGCACACTCGGCCAGCCCTGTAGCTGCACACCCGGTTGCGCCTGGACCGCGATGATCTGCTCAGCGCTGCTCATCTCGGTTTCTGCCTTCAAATGATGCAGCAGCCCTGGCAGGTCGACCGCCGTGGCGCTGCCCATGTCGGCATCGAGTCGCGCCAGGGCCAGAATCTCACTGATCAACTCCTCCAGCCGATCACAGTCACGGGTCAGCCGTGGCCAGAGCTTTTCGCGCTCCGCCGGTTCCGCGCGCTCGGCCAGCGCCAGGGCGATACGCAGGCGCGCCAGCGGTGAGCGCAGTTCGTGGGAGACATCGCGCAGTAACTGGCGCTGGCTGCCGATCAGGCTTTGCAGCCGTGCACCCATGCGATTGAAGTCATTGGCCAGCACACCAAACTCGTCACGACGGTTGGACAGTTGCGCCAGGCTGTTCTGTTGATAGGTGGTTTGTCCCAGATCGTGCACAGCGCCGCGCAGCCGGCTCAGCGGGCGGGTGATCGACAGGGTTACCAACAGGCTGAACAAGGTCAGGACCACCAACGCGATACCCAGCGCACTGAGCGGCCAGAGCAGGCTTTCACGGTGCCAGGCGTCCAGCTCCGGATGCGGAATGCGGTAAATCAGCAGGTAGGTTTCGCTGGTTTTGGGGCTGGTGTATTCAGCGGTCAGGCGCCGCCACGGCAACTGCCGGGGATCGTCCTTCTGACGGGCTTCGAACGCCGCCGCGCGGGGCGGGAACGTGCCGGGAATGACGGCCTCGCCGCTGTCGTTGAGCACCTGGACATCGATGTGGTACTTGCGCTTGAGACCCTGCAGAAAGTCCTGGGCGGCGTCTTCGCCCTTATCCTCATACAGCGTCGTCCACTTTTCCGGCAGGTTGTGCAGCCCGGGATGGCGACTGAGAATCCAGGCGTCCTGATTGAGCATGTGCCCCAGCAGAATCGACAGACCCGCTACCAATGCGATGGCGAGCCAGAAGCTTGCCAGGATTCGCCAGAACAATGAACGCACGTGAAGCCCTCAATCAGAAAAGCCCGACACGCCGGGGAGAGCGTGTCGGGCTGGGGAGTGTAACGCCGCGCCAGTCGCCTGTTACTGGGCTTTTTGCGCCTTTTGCGCTTTCCAGGCTTCGAACTCGGCACGGTCAGCACGACGCTGAGCCTGATCCTTCTGGATCTGGTCGAAGGTCTTCTGCTGATCCGGGGTCAGCATGGCACGGATGTCGGCCTGGGTTTTCGCATGCTTGGCAGCCAGTTCATCCTGCATGGCTTTCTGATCGGCTGGCGACAACTTGGCCAGGTACTTCTGGGTGATCTCGGAACGACCACGCCATTGATCGCCCATCAGTTTGCCCACTTGCTGACGTTGCTCCGGGGTCAGGTTCAGTTTGTCGAACGGGCCTTTGCGGTGATGCATGCCCGCGCCATCGAAGCCTGGACCACCAGGGCCACCCATGTGATCGCCTTGTGGTGGCATCGCCATTGCGACGGTAGGCAGAGCAGCAGCGAACATCAAAGCCATCAGAGTCTTGCGCATGGTGTATCTCCTTGTCTCGAATCCGGCTCTGTGCCGGTTGTGGCCAGTTTAGGGAGATCAAGGTCAAGCGAGGTCAGGCGTGGGTAAAGCTTGGGTAAAGAGAATTTGTCATGGTGCTGACAGATGCGCGGCGTTCGACTGGCGCAAATATCTGTAGGACTGAGCGTGCTCGCGATTACGGTCTGTCAGGCAGTAACGTTTTGTCGGTCGGATCGCACTCGCGAGCAAGCTCACTGCTACAGGATGGGGGTCGCTATCACACCGCGTAGTAATAACCCCGGCTGCGCAACGCGACGATCCGCGGGCGGCCGTCGGCGTGAGGGCCAATCTTCTTGCGCAGGTTGCTGACGTGCATGTCCAGGCTGCGGTCGTACAGGGTCAGTTTGCGGCCCAGGGCCAGTTGCGCCAGTTCCTGCTTCTCCAGCGGCTCGCCGGGTTGCCCCAGCAGCGCCTCGAGCAGCCGCGCTTCGGACACGGTCAGGGTGAATTCCTGATCGTCGATGGTGACCACGCCACGGGCCGGGCTGAAACACAGGTCGCCCAGCTCCATCTGGCTGGAGACTGCCGCCGGATGGCTGCGACGCAACACAGCGCGCAGGCGGGCGGTCAACTCGCGGGGATCGCAGGGCTTGGCCAGGTAGTCGTCTGCACCCAGCTCCAGACCGAGGATGCGGTCCAGCGGCTCACCGCGTGCCGAGAGCATCAGTACCGGGAGTTCAGGGTGATCGGTACGCAATTGCTTGAGCAGCTCCAGCCCGCTGCCGTCTGGCAGCATCACGTCCAGTACCACCGCCGCCGGGGCGGATTCGGCCAGCGCCTTGCGGGCACTCTGGCCGTCATGGCAAGCCTGCACCTGAAAGCCTTCCTGACTCAACCAACTGCTCAGGAGCTCACACAGCTCCTGGTCATCATCAATAAGTAACAGCTCGCTCATGACTCACTCAATTTAGCCATTGCCGACGCTGTCTACGCCAGCCGCTGGCAAAGATACCGCACAGCAGGGTCAGCGTGGCAATGCCGCCCCCTGTGACAAACCATTGTTGTTGCTCGGTCGGCATGCGCGCGGGCATGACCGACTGCGCTTGTTTGAGCAGCAGTTTAAGCCTTTGGTTCTGCTGATGCAGGCGTTGGAGCTGAATACTTTTGCGCTCGCTGATGCGATGACACGATTGCCGGGTCGATTCTTCGCCTCGCTGCAGGCGTTGGGCCCCGAGCAGTGGAATATCGACAAGCAGTCGCAACGGCGTCAATCGCCCCCGGCCTGCAGAGCAGACCGGGGGCCAAACGCCAGAGGCGGGGTTAGGGCAGGACTTGCTTGAAGGGCTTGACCACTACATGGTCATAGACCCCGGCCTTGATGTAAGGATCGGCGTCGGCCCAGGTCTGTGCGGCGCTGAGGGATTCGAACTCGGCGACGATCAGGCTGCCGGTAAAACCGGCCGCGCCCGGATCATTGCTGTCCACCGCAGGCATGGGGCCTGCCAGTACGATCCGGCCTTCGTTTTTGAGCACGGTCAGGCGCTCAAGATGCGCCGGGCGCGCTTGCAGGCGTTTTTCCAGGGAGTTTGCGACGTCGGTTGCCACGATTGCGTAGAGCATTTCAGTCCTCTGTCTTTTTTGTTGAAGGCTGGGTCGATGCGTCGGCATCGTGCATATGCCGAGCCAGGAAGATGCCCTGGCCGATCAGGAAAACAAGGGTCATGCCGAGGCTTCCGAAGACTTTGAAGTCGACCCAGAAGTCCTGATAGGTGAACGCCACATAAAGGTTGGCGGCGCCGCAGAACAGGAAGAACACGATCCAGGCGATGTTCAGTTTGACCCAGATTGCCTGGGGCAGGGTCAGCGCGTGGCCCATGATGCGCTGGATCAGCAGACGGTCACCGATGAAATGACTGCCGGCGAAAATCAGTGCGAACACCCAGTTGACCACCGGCGCTTTCCACTTCAGGAAGGTTTCGCTGTGGAAGGCAAGGGTCAGGCTGCCGAACACCAGACAGGCGATCAGGGTCAGCCACTGGCTTTTCTCCAGTTTGCCCTGACGGATGAAGAGGATGCCGTAGACGACGATGGAACTGGCGATCAGCATCGCGGTGGCGCTGAAAATTCCGCCTACCATGAAGCTGTGGCCCAGGATATCGACGGCTTGGGGACTGATTTTATAAACGATGAAAAACAGGATAAGCGGGATGAAGTCGATGAATTGTTTCACAGTAAGAGCCAGAAGCTGGATGTGACGGCATAATAACAAACATCAATGACTGCGAAAGCGCCCCTATGAATGTCGATCTGCACTGCCACAGTACCGCGTCCGATGGCGCTCTTGCGCCTGCGGCACTCGTCGCCCGTGCCCATGAGAACGGCGTCAGGGTGCTGTCCCTGACCGACCACGACACCATCGAAGGCCTCGAAGAAGCCCGTGCGGCGGCGCTTGCGCTGGATATGCAACTGATCAACGGGATCGAGCTATCCTGCACCTGGGGTGGGGCGACTATCCATGTTCTGGGCTACGGTTTTGATGTCGATGCCCGCCCTTTGCTCGATGCCATTGAGCAATTGCACACCGGGCGGTGGTTGCGCGCCGAAGAAATCAGTCGCAAATTGGCGATCAAAGGTATGCCCGGAGCGCTGGAAGGTGCTCGCGCCGTGCAGCAGGCGCTCGGTGACAGCGGTAATGCACCGGCCCGGCCACACTTCGCCGACTTCATGATCAACGAAGGTTTTGTCAAAGACCGCGCCGAGGCTTTCCGTAAATGGCTGGGTGCAGGCAAGCTGGGCGACGTCAAGCAACACTGGCCGACGCTGGCAGAGACCGTCGCCACCTTGCGCGCCGCCGGCGCCTGGATCAGTCTGGCGCACCCTTCGCATTACGATTTCACCCGCAGCAAACGTCGCAAGCTGGTCGCCGATTTCATTCAGGCAGGCGGCCATGCAATAGAAGTGGTCAACGGCCTGCAGCCCGCCGATCAGGTGGGCAGCCTGGCCATCCTGGCCCGTGAATTCGGTCTGCTGGTCAGTGCCGGCAGTGATTTCCATGCCCCTGGCGCCTGGTCCGAGATTGGCGTTTATCGCCCGCTCCCTGAGGATCTGCCGCCACTTTGGTGTCGATTCAAACATGACCAGCCTACTGCCGTCTGAACAGGAAGATACCGTGAGTCAATTTTTCCAGGTCCACCCGGAGAACCCGCAGGCGCGCCTGATCAAACAGGCCGTTGATATCATCAAGGCGGGCGGTCTGGTGGTTTATCCGACAGATTCATCCTACGCGCTGGGTTGTCAGATGGGCGACAAGGCTGCGCTGGATCGCATCCGCCGGCTTCGCGATCTGGACGACAAGCACAATTTCACCCTGATGTGCTGCGATCTGTCGCAACTGGGGTTGTTCGCCAAGGTCGATACCGCCGCTTTCCGCCTGCTCAAGGCGCACACTCCGGGTCCCTACACCTTCATCCTGGGGGCGACCCGCGAGGTGCCGCGGCTGCTGCTGCATCCCAAACGCCGCACCATCGGCCTGCGCGTGCCCAAACATCCCATTGCACAGGCGCTGCTGCAGGAGTTGGGCGAGCCGTTGATGAGCGTCAGCCTGATCATGCCGGGCGAAACCATCCCGATGAGCGACCCCTATGAAATGCGTCAGGTCCTCGAACATCATGTCGATCTGATCATCGATGGCGGCGAGGGCGGGATCTCGGCATCCACCGTGATCAATCTGTCTGAAGACGAACCGCAGGTGGTGCGGGTCGGTTGTGGCGATCCCACGCCGTTCGGGGTCGAGGTCGAGTGACCGACGCCCAGACGCCGGATGCCCAGGCGCAAGCTCAGCAGGAACTGCCGTTTGCCGTGGTCTACGGTCAGGCCGTCACGCAGATGCCGGTCGACCTGTACATCCCGCCGGACGCACTGGAAGTGTTCCTCGAGGCCTTCGAAGGCCCGCTGGACCTGCTGCTCTATCTGATTCGTAAACAGAACATCAACATCCTCGACATTCCGGTGGCGGAAATCACTCGCCAGTACATGGGCTATGTCGAGCTGATGAAAACCGTGCGCCTGGAGCTGGCCGCCGAATACCTGGTGATGGCCGCCATGCTTGCCGAGATCAAGTCGCGCATGCTGTTGCCGCGTTCAGAGGTGGTCGAAGCCGAAGAAGACGACCCGCGCGCCGAACTGATCCGGCGCTTGCAGGAGTACGAGCGTTTCAAGGCTGCCGCCGAAGGCATCGACAGGCTCAGCCGTGTCGGCCGCGATGTGCTGGTGCCCAGGCTCGATGCTCCCGAAGCGCGGGCGCGCAAGTTGCTGCCTGAGGTGGCGCTCGACGAGTTGCTGATGTCCATGGCCGATGTGCTGCGCCGTGGCGACCTGTTCGAAAGCCATCAGGTCAGCCGCGAGGCGCTGTCCACCCGTGAGCGCATGAGCGACGTGCTCGAGCGCCTCAAGGGCGCGGGCTTCGTGCCTTTCGCTGAGTTATTCACCGCCGAGGAAGGCCGTCTGGGTGTGGTGGTGACGTTCATGGCGGTGCTGGAATTGGTCAAGGAACAACTGGTCGAGCTGGTGCAGAACGAACCTTTTGCCGTCATTCATGTGCGTGCGCGAGCCGAATAATAGCCAGAGCTGATCGATGAACCTGAACGAACCCCGCGAGCTGGCACCGCTGCTCGAAGCATTTCTGTTGGCCTCCGGTAAGCCGCAATCGCTGGAGCGGCTGTTCGAGCTGTTCGAGGAGGCCGAGCGCCCGGAGCCAGCGGTGTTCAAAAAAGCCCTGACGCTGCTGGGCAAGTCCTGCGACAACCGGGCGTTCGAGTTGAAGGAGGTCGCTACGGGTTACCGCCTGCAGATCCGCGAAAAGTTCGCACCCTGGGTTGGGCGGCTGTGGGAAGAGCGCCCGCAGCGCTATTCCCGTGCCTTGCTCGAAACCATGGCCCTGATCGCCTATCGCCAGCCGATCACTCGCGGAGAAATCGAGGATGTCCGTGGCGTCGCGGTCAACAGCAACATCGTCAAGACGCTGCTGGAACGAGAGTGGATCAGGATCGTCGGTTACCGTGATGTGCCGGGCAAGCCGGCGATGTTCGCCACCACCAAGGCGTTTCTCGATCACTTCAATCTCAAAAGCCTCGACCAGCTGCCACCTTTGGCTGACCTGCGCCAGATGGAAGCAGAACCGATCCTGGACTTCGACGACGCCCCGGTGCCTGCGCACTTGCAGGCGCTGGCCGATGCCAGCCTGCCGGCAGACCCTCAAGCGCAAACCGAAGCGCCCCGCGACGAGACCAGTTTCCGCAGCCTGCTGGCGGAGCTGGACACCATGGAGTCGGGACTCAAAACCGACTTCGACGATTTATTGCTCGATGAGGTCGATAAAGAGTCTGAATTGGAAGACCAGCCTGCGGACGACGAAGATCCGCGGTAACTGATTCCTCCCGGCGCTACAAGTCCTCGTAGCATTTGGCCTTGCCGGCGGTGGCGCACTCAGCATCGCCACCGCCGGCAAGGCGGCCTGCTACAGAGTGCTCGGCGATCATCAAATATTCAGGCCATCCCATGAGCACCAAAGACCCCTGCATCAGCCTCTGCAAATTCGACGACGCCATCTGCCTCGGATGCGGGCGCAGCAAGCGCGAGATCAAATCGTGGAAAAAGATGGACAAGGACGAGAAACGCGCGGTTCTGGCCGAGTCGGCCATGCGTCTGGCAACGCTCAAGGCTGCCGGTCGGCGGAAAAAGAAGTGAGCCTCGGGATTTTGGCTAGTCTCTGATGCGCAACACGCGCCATGGGCGTATGATTCGCGACCTTTTGGCGATCCACACTCGCCACAGGTTTTTGATTTTCAGCCCTTGGCTCCCGTCCGGAGCCCAGGGCAACAGGCCGTGCCCACTCGCGCGCGGCCTGATTCGACACACCGGGAGGTGCCCAGATGAGTGAACAAGACAAGCAGGACCAAGAAATCGGCCCAGCAGGCGAAAAACTGCAAAAGGTGCTGGCGCGTATTGGCGTCGGCTCGCGCCGTGACGTCGAAGCCTGGATCGGCGAAGGCCGGATCAAGGTCAATGGCGTTCAGGCAAGCCTGGGTCAGCGCGTCGATCTGCACGATGCCATCACCGTTGATGGCCGCGTGATCCGTCGCGAAGAAGCGGCCGAAACGGTCCGCCGCGTGATCATGTACAACAAGCCGGACGGCGAAATCTGCACCCGTGACGACCCTGAAGGCCGTCCGACCGTGTTCGACCGCCTGCCGCGTCCCAAAGAAGGCCGCTGGATCAACATCGGTCGCCTGGACATCAACACCACCGGTCTGCTGATGTTCACCACCGACGGTGAGCTGGCCAACCGCCTGATGCATCCTTCCTTCGAGATGGACCGCGAGTACGCGGTACGTGTGCGTGGCGAAGTCGATGACGACATGCTGTTGCGTCTGAAGAACGGCGTGATCCTGGAAGACGGTCCTGCGCGTTTCACCGACATCCAGCAGGCGCCGGGCGGTGAAGGCTTCAACCATTGGTACCACTGCGTGGTCATGGAAGGTCGCAACCGCGAAGTGCGTCGTCTGTGGGAATCCCAGGGGCTGGTGGTCAGCCGTCTGAAGCGCGTGCGTTTCGGTCCGGTGTTCCTCAACTCCGACCTGCCGATGGGCCGCTGGCGCGAAATGAGCCAGCAGGAAGTCGACATTCTCAGTGCCGAAGTCGGCCTCAAGCCGGTTGCCATGCCGCAAATGAACGCCAAGACCAAGGACAAGCTGGAGCGTCTGCAGCGTCAGTCGTCGCGTCCATTGGGCAAAGGCGAGCGCGTGCGTCAGTTGCGCCCGGCCAAGGATGCCGTCGTTGCTGATCGTCCGGCCCGCGAACCGCGCCTGGCCGATGGCGAGCGCCCGGCGCGCAAGCCGGCTGAAAGCGGTCGTCCGGCGCGTACTCCGCGCCCGGCCATTGGTGGTCGTACTGACAGCAGCCGTGGCACGCCAGTGGCCGAGCGTCCGAGCGACATGAACAAGCGCCCGGCCAAGCCCAAGAGCACACGCCCGGGCATCAAGCTGGTCGATGACAAGAGCCCGTCGGGCAAGCGCCGTGGACCGCCAGCCGGTTCCGGTCAGCGTCCAGGTTTCGGTCGTCGCAAGCCTGAGTGACGATGGCTTGAAACACAAAAAACGCCAGTCCCTGTGACTGGCGTTTTTTTTTGCGCCTCCCACCGCGTTCGCCAGCAAGCCGGCTCCCGTCCCGAATGCGCACCGTCAGGCCTGCCACGCGCGATTTTGCGGTGTACAATACGCCGCGTTTTTTCTGTGAATCATCGGCGTATGGACGCCAGCAAAATTCGGGGTTTACCCACCCCGTTTCATTCCGCCGCGTCATGAGCGCGTCGGGTTCGATTCCGTCACAGACAAGAACAAAAAGGTGACTATGCAATGAGCGAACACATGTCCCATTCGGGTGACTTGAAACGTGGTCTCAAGAACCGTCATATCCAGCTGATCGCCCTGGGCGGCGCCATCGGCACAGGATTGTTCCTGGGTTCGGCGGGGGTTCTCAAATCGGCGGGTCCGTCGATGATTCTGGGCTATGCCCTGTGCGGCTTCATTGCCTTCATGATCATGCGCCAGCTCGGCGAGATGATCGTCGAAGAGCCGGTCGCGGGGTCTTTCAGCCATTTTGCACATAAATACTGGGGCGGTTTTGCCGGTTTTCTGTCCGGCTGGAACTGCTGGGTGCTGTACATCCTGGTGGGCATGTCCGAACTGACCGCGGTCGGCAAGTACGTGCAGTACTGGTGGCCGGAGATTCCTGCGTGGGCCTCGGCGGCCGTGTTCTTCGTGATGATCAATGTCATCAACCTGGCCAACGTCAAGGTGTTCGGCGAAGCGGAATTCTGGTTCGCGATCATCAAGGTTGTGGCCATTCTCGGCATGATTGCCCTGGGCAGCTACATGCTGGTCAGCGGCACTGGCGGGCCTGGAGCGTCGGTGAGCAATCTGTGGGAACACGGCGGCTTCTTCCCCAACGGGGTGAGCGGGCTGGTGATGGCGCTGGCGTTCATCATGTTCTCCTTCGGCGGCCTGGAGATGCTCGGTTTCACCGCAGCCGAAGCCGATCAGCCGAAAGTCATCATTCCCAAAGCCATCAACCAGGTGATCTACCGCATCCTGATTTTCTACATCGGCTCGCTGGTGGTGCTGCTCTCGCTCACCCCGTGGGATGCGCTGCTGGCTGACCTCAATGCGTCTGGCGATGCCTACAGCGGCAGCCCCTTTGTGCACGTGTTCTCGATGCTGGGCAGCAACACCGCAGCGCACATCCTGAACTTCGTGGTGTTGACGGCTGCCTTGTCGGTGTACAACAGCGGCACCTACTGCAACGCGCGCATGCTGTTCGGCATGGCCGAGCAGGGCGATGCACCCAAGTCGCTGGCGCGGGTCGATGGCCGTGGTGTACCGGTGCGGGCAATCCTGGTTTCGGCTGCGGTGACGCTGATTGCCGTGTTGCTCAACTACCTGATTCCGCAAAATGCGCTGGAGTTGCTGATGTCGCTGGTGGTCGCGACTCTGGTGATCAACTGGGCGATGATCAGCTACTCGCACCTCAAGTTTCGTCAGCACATGACCCGCAAGGATCAGCAGCCGTTGTTCAAGGCGCTGTGGTATCCGTACGGTAACTATCTGTGCCTGGCTTTCGTGGTGCTGATTCTGGCGATCATGCTGATGATCCCGGGCATCCGCGTATCGGTGTATGCCATTCCCGTGTGGCTGGTGGCGATGTGGCTGTTCTATCTGATCAAGAACAAACGTCATGCCGACCGCGTTTCCATGGCCCAGCGCACCTCGATCATCAAATAAGGGCCCGCCCGTGCTGATCATCTCCAACAACGTTCACTTGCCTGACAGCGAAGTCGAGCTCACCGCCATCCGTGCCCAGGGCGCGGGCGGCCAGAACGTCAACAAGGTGTCCAGCGCGGTGCATCTGCGTTTCGATATCAACGCCTCATCCTTGCCGCCGTTCTACAAGGAGCGGCTGCTGGCGCTGCGTGACAGTCGCATCACCGGTGACGGCGTGATCATCATCAAGGCACAGCAGTACCGCACTCAGGAGCAGAACCGCGCCGACGCCCTGGAGCGTTTGAGCGAGCTGATCGTCAGTGCCGGCAAGGTCGAGAAAAAGCGCCGCCCGACCAAGCCTACGCTGGGCTCCAAGACCCGCAGACTGGAATCCAAGTCCAAGCGCGGGTCGATCAAAGCGGGGCGGGGCAAGATCGATTTCTAGAGGTTTGGCTGTCCATCTGTAGCCGTCCGGGTTGCCGGCGGTGGCGCCTTTGAATTCGCTGCCGCCGGCAAGCCTGACTGCTAAGGGGGACTGCGTACCGGCTACAGGTCGGTCACTTTCTCGCGCATCACCTTGGCTTGCTTGTACAAATAGATGCTCAAGCCCAGGCCACCCAGCGACGCCAGTGCCGCGAACAGGAATATCGAAGCGAAGCCAAAACCTGCTGCCACCGCGCCCGCAACCGGCCCGGTGATCCCCAGCGACAGGTCGATGAACAGCGAGTAAGCCCCCACCGCAGCACCCCTGCTGGCGGCCGGTACCAGATTCACCGCCTCGACCCCCAGCGCCGGAAACACCAGCGAGAAGCCGAAACCGGTCAGCGCGGCGCCGGCCAACGCCAGATTCGGATTGGGCGCAAGCCACAGCAGCAGCAACCCGAGGGTCTCCACCGACAGGCAACCAATCGCCACCCGGAAGCCGCCGATGCGATTGATCATGTTGCCGAACAGCAATCGCGCACCGATGAAGCAGACGCCAAACAGGCTCAGGCACAGCACCGCGTTGGGCCAGGTGTGGCTGGCGTAGTACAGGGTAATGAAGGTGGCGATAGTGCCGAAACCGATCGAGCCCAGCGCCAGTCCGGTGCCATGGGGCAACACCCGACCCAGGACGTGCAGAAACGGCAGGCGCTCGCCATGGACGATCGGCGCCGGAGTTTTTTTCCATGCCAGGGAAATGCCCAGTGCCGCCAGCAGGATGATGCTCACACCCATGCTCCACAACCCCAATGCATTGACCAGCAACACCCCCAGCGGCGCACCGATGGCCAGCGCGCCGTAACTGGCGATGCCGTTCCAGGAAATCACCTTGGCCGTGTTCGCAGCCCCGACCCGGCCAATTCCCCAGCCAATGGAGCCCGAACCCACCAGGCTTTCCGCGCTGCCCAGCACCAGGCGACCGACGAACAGGGCGACCAGGCTGACCATCGGCCAGGCATCGAGCCATCCGGCCAGCAGCATGAACACGCCGCTCAACCCGCAGCCGAACAAACCAATGCTCACCGCCTTCTTGGGGCCACGGTTATCGATCAGGCGTCCAGCAAAGGGCCGGCTGAGCAAGGTCGCCAGGTACTGCACGCTGATCACCAGGCCTGCCGCCACCGCGCCGAAACCAAGGTCGGTATGCACATAGCTCGGCAGCACGGCCAAGGGAATGCCGATGTTCAGGTAGCCGATGAACGTGAACAGGACAATGGACACCACCTGCAGCGTGATAGCCATTGGTTTTTGGGCAGCGATAGGTTGTGTTGCGGCGCTCGAAGCGTCTGGCATGGGTTCGATCCACGATTACGACAGGGGAGGTGCAGCGGGGCAGAAACTGATTGAAGCGTAGACGCTTGAAGGCCAAGCGGTGCCACATGATAACCACGGGTGCCTGGTGATGGCAGCTGAAGGATCTTTCATGGCGGCAGAAGGTTGAATCGGCGTAGAACCGGGCGCGAATGTGCCGTTGTCGGCTTTTTGGTTATTCGGCGGCGGGCGCCACGAGCTGCGTCGTGACCAGTGCGGCGAGGGCGTTTTCCTGGGTGCCGAAGCGGGCCAGCAACGCTTGTTGTTTTTCCGGGCTCAGACGCGCCCAGATCTCGATCATTTTTTCGGCGGTGCCAATCAAGGCCTGGGCCTGGGTTTCGGTGAAGTCAGTCATGGTTCTGGTCTCGGAACATTCAGCCCTTATGGAAGTACGCCTTGCAGACGCTCTTGCATAGGGGCTGAAAAATCAACCTTCAGCGTTGGCCTTGGGCTTTCTTGCTATCACCCTCTTTCGCACCGGCTTTCATCTCGATCGGCTGACCGAGTTCCTGACGGGCTGCTGCGCTTTGCTGGTTTTGGCTTGGGAAGGGGAAGTTTGGGATTTCATGCATGTCGTCGCTCCTCACAAGGTGCTGGTTTAAACAGCGCGTCCAAAAAACGCTCAGGGAGGATACAGCACTGCAAATGACAAACAGACTTTAAATCATGGCCGTTGATCATGTAGTGGCGACTGGTTGCTACAACCAACCGCCTCAACGACGCCGAACCTGTAGGAGTGAGCTTGCTCGCGATAGCGGGATGCCATGCGACCCTGATAAGGCCACGTCCTCGCGAGCAAGCTCACTCCTACAGGGGTATCGGTGCGCTTCAGTCCTTGCACACCACCGCAAACGCCGCCGCCAGGGCATCCAGGCGCGTGGCGTCGATACCGGCGACGTTGGCGCGGCCGGCGGCGACCATGTAGACGCTGTGTTCCTTGCGCAGGCGGGCGACCTGGTCGTCGTTCATCCCGGTGTAGGAGAACATGCCGCGCTGCACGCCGATGTGGGCAAAACGTTCGCCCAGGCCCAGCGGAGTCAGCGCTTCGACCAGGCCCTGGCGCAGCTGCGCGATGCGGCTGCGCATTTCTTCGACTTCGTCGGCCCACAGCGCTTTGAGTTCCGGGTCGCCGAGGATTTCAGCCACCACGGCTGCGCCATGATCCGGTGGGTTGGACCACAGGTTGCGGGCCGTTGCCGACAGTTGGCTGCGGACATCCATCAGTTTTTCGCTGCTGTCGGCACACACCAGCAGGGCGCCGGTGCGTTCGCGGTACAGGCCGAAGTTTTTCGAGCAGGAACTGGTGATCAGCAGTTCCGGGAGTTCAGCGGCAAACAGGCGAACGGCCCAGGCGTCTTCTTCCAGGCCGTCACCGAAGCCCTGATAGGCGAAGTCGATCAGCGGCAGCAGGTTGCGACGTTTGACGATTGTCAGCACTTGCCGCCAGTCATCGTGACTGAGGTCGAAGCCGGTCGGGTTGTGGCAGCACGCATGCAGCAAGACCACGTCGCCTTCCGGCACGCTGTTCAGCGTCTCCAGCATGGCCGCGACGTTGAGCTTGTTGTCGCTGCCGACGTAGGGATAGTGACTGACCTTCAAGCCCGCGGCGGCATAGATGGTTTCGTGGATCGGCCAGGTCGGATCGCTCAGCCAGATGCCTTTGCCGGGCAGGCAGTTGGCGATGAAGTCGGCGCTCAGACGCAATGCGCCGGTGCCGCCCGGGGTCTGGGTGGCGCCCACGCGCTTGCTGGCAATCAGCGGCGAATCGGCGCCCATGACCAGTTCACAGATCAGCGTGCCGAAACGCGGTTCGCCATGGCCGCCGATATAGGTCTTGGTCGGCTGCGAATCCACCAGGCGCTGCTCGGCGATTTTGACCGCGCGCGGAATGGTGGTCAGGCCTTGCGCGTCCTTGTACACGCCCACGCCCAGATCGAACTTGTTCGGATTGGGGTCGTTGGCATAGGCCTGGATCAAGCCCAGGATCGGATCATCCGGTACGCGCTGAATCTGTGAAAAATGCATTTACTTACGGCCCTCGGCGCCTGTGGCCACCTCGTCGGTGCGGGCGGCCATGATGAAGTCGTTGCGGTGCAGCCCTTTGATCGAGTGGCTCCACCAGGTCACGGTCACTTCGCCCCATTCGGTCAGAAGACCCGGGTGATGACCTTCGGCCTCGGCAATTTCGCCGACCGCGTTGGTAAACGCCAGCGCAAATTTGAAATTCTTGAACACGAAGACTTTTTCCAGCTGCATCACGCCATCACGAACTTCGATATTCCAGTCCGGGATCTGCCTGAGCAGCTCCGGCAGTTCGGCGTCACTGACCTTGGGTGCGTCGGCGCGGCAGGCTTCGCAGCTGGCTTGGCTTAGGGATGTCATTACGCGGTTCCTTGTTCGGGCGGAAGTGTTCAGGCAGCGGTTGTGTTGGCTGGCTGCTTTTTAGGGGGAAAGCGTGGGGCGTGCAGGCCCAGTTCAGTGGCCGTTCGCACCATGGCTATGATGTCCTCCTGGGCCAGGTCGAACAGCCGCTTGAGGTCCGGCAATACAAAATACAGTGGCTGCAGGATGTCGATACGGTAGGGCGTGCGCATCACTTCGACCGGATCGAACGACTGATGCTCAGGGTCAGGCGAGAGGCTGTAAACGGTCTCCCGCGGTGAGGAGAGAATGCCGCCGCCGTAGATCCTGCGACCCTGCGCGGTGTCCACCAGACCGAACTCGATGGTCATCCAGTACAGACGGGCAAGATACACGCGCTGCTCTTTGCTGGCTGCCAGACCGAGCTTGCCGTAGGTGTGGGTAAATTCGGCAAACCAGGGGTTAGTGAGCAATGGGCAGTGTCCGAATACCTCGTGGAAAATGTCAGGCTCTTGCAGGTAATCCAGTTCTTTTTCAGTGCGAATGAACGTAGCCACGGGAAATCGTTTGCTGGCCAGCAGTTCGAAAAAAGTCTGAAAGGGAATCAGCGCCGGGACCCTGGCGACTTGCCAGCCAGTGGTGGCGTCCAGTACGCGGTTGATTTCACTCAACTGCGGGATGCGCTCATGGGGCAGGTTCAGTTGGTCGATACCGTCCAGGTATTCCTGGCATGCGCGGGCTTCGATGACTTTCAGCTGCCGAGTGATCAGGGTATTCCACACCGCATGTTCTGCATCGGGATACTCGATGAACCCGCTGGCGTCTGGCTCTCGGGCGACATACTGGGTACTCATGCTGCTCTCCTGAATGGCATTGTTCTTATATGGAGCGGTATTTGTCCGGGGTGATGCGTTGCAGGTTCGCGACCCGCCTTGGGGTATAGATAACCCGTTCCCAGGTGCTGGCGCAGAGCGCGGGTCTCAATCGACGCTGGAAAACGTTCGCTGGTTGTAAAGAAAACCTGACAGCGGTGGTTGCGTGCCGGCTAATCCGCATTTAACCGGGGATGAAAAGCGCGGCGCTGTAACGAATTGTTGACGATCAACTTCGCTTCGTTTTAAAAAGATCGTCACCTCTTCACGGTCCGCTCCCATGCGCATCAAAGTGCACTGTCAGAACCGCGTCGGCATCCTGCGCGACATCCTCCAATTGCTGGTCTCCTACGGGGTCAATGTCTCCGGCGGCGAAGTCGGCGGCGAACATGGCGATGCCATCTACCTGCGATGCCCGAATCTGATCAATCTGCAGTTCCAGGCGCTGGTTCCGAAATTCGAAACGATTCCCGGGGTGTTCGGCGTCAAGCGCGTGGGATTGATGCCCAGCGAGCGTCGGCACATGGAGCTCAATGCCTTGCTTGGCGCGCTGGAGTTTCCGGTGCTGTCGATCGACATGAGTGGCTCCATCGTCGCCGCCAACCGGGCAGCGGCGCAGTTGCTGGGCGTGCGCGTCGATGAAGTGCCGGGCATACCGTTGTCGCGTTATGCCGAGGACTTCGATCTGCCACAACTGGTGCGGGCCAACCGCTCGCGGATCAATGGCCTGCGGGTCAAGGTCAAAGGTGACATCTTCCTGGCCGACATCGCGCCGCTACAATCCCAGCACGAAGACAGCGAAGCCATGGCCGGCGCGGTGCTCACGCTGCATCGCGCAGACCGGGTCGGTGAGCACATCTACAACGTGCGCAAGCAGGAGTTGCGCGGTTTTGACAGCATCTTCCAGAGCTCGAAAGTGATGGCGGCGGTGGTGCGCGAGGCCAGGCGCATGGCGCCCCTGGATGCTCCCCTGTTGATAGAAGGCGAAACCGGCACCGGCAAGGAGTTACTGGCCAGGGCTTGTCATCTGGCCAGCCCGCGTGGGCAATCGCCGATGATGGCGCTCAATTGCGCAGGCTTGTCCGAGTCCATGGCTGAGACCGAGCTGTTCGGCTATGGCCCCGGTGCGTTTGAAGGGGCGCGGGCCGAAGGCAAGCTCGGGCTGTTGGAGCTGACCGCCGGCGGTACGCTGTTTCTTGATGGCGTCGCGGAAATGAGCGCGCGATTGCAGGCCAAGCTGCTGCGCTACTTGCAGGAAGGCTGCTTCAGGCGCGTAGGCAGTGATGAAGAGGTGTATCTGGATGTGCGGGTGATCTGTGCCACCCAGGTGGACCTTTCGGAACTGTGCGCACGCGGCGAGTTTCGTCAGGACCTGTATCACCGGCTCAACGTACTGTCGTTGCACATTGCGCCGCTGCGCGAATGCCTGGACGGTCTGGAGCCACTGACGCAGCATTTTCTCGACCAGGCCAGCCGCCAGATAGGCTGCGCCTTGCCGCGCATCGCTGCGCCCGCCCTGGAGCGTCTGCGCCAGTATCACTGGCCCGGTAACGTCCGGCAGTTGGAGAACGTGCTGTTTCAGGCGGTATCGTTGTGCGAGGGCGGGTTGGTCAAGGTCGAGCATATTCGTTTGCCCGATTACGGCGTGCGACAGCCGCTGGGGAACTTTTCGCTGGAGGGTGGGCTGGAAGATATTGTCGGGCGATTCGAAAAAGCCGTACTCGAACAACTTTACGTTGCGCATCCGAGCAGTCGACTATTGGCCAGGCGATTGGGAGTTTCGCATACCACGATTGCCAATAAGTTGAAGCAGTATGGTATGGGGAAATAACAACTGCAGGAGCGTGGCCTGCTCGCGATTGCGATATAGAGCGCGATAGTACTCTGGCTGAAATATCGCAATCGCGAGCAGGCGACACGCCTGGGTATACAACGAGACCCGGATCAATAATTAATCCTGGCATCGCGCGAAACTAACCTCATCGCAATCAACCGTTGCTGCAGCCGTTACCCATGACCATGTACTCCATCACGTGGCGCACGCCCTGGGAGTCTTCGTAGGTCATGTGCTGCGGGACCACGCTGCAGACGTTGGGCACTTCGTCGACCGAAATGACCTTGGCGATGTCCAGCGTGGTCGAATAGGTGTAATGCTCGATGCGTTGTTGTTGGCTGGCGACTTTGGCGCCTGATTCTTCTGCCATTGCCATGGCGCTGAAACCACAAAGAGCCATTACAACCAGTGCAGCTTTCATGACATGTTTCCTCTAGTTGCTTCTTCAACGCTGCAAAACAGGAATTCCGCTCGGCAGGGTGCACAAAACCCTTGTGGGACTTTGTGTGAAGCCAGTTAATTACCAGGTTGAGTTGCTTGATCGACAAGCCGGTGTGGGGGGCTGTTAGTTGTCAACCATTTGCCGTGTTGGCGGAACGAATTCTATGCCGCTGTTGCGGATTCATATAGAAACCATTTTGATAAAGACTATTGAGCAAACCGGTAACAATCGCCCAATAGTCATCGCGATCACTCCGGACTCTCGTTCTTTAGTCGTAGTTTCAACATGAAGATTTGCCTCATAGCGGGCGCTGGAGCGGGTTTGGGCGTTATGCTGAGGTCCGGTAAGACCATCGTCGAATGGCTTTCGCGGCCACCGGCGGATACAACAGGGTCATAAAACAACAACATTTCCACCGAGGTAAGAAAGATGAGTGCGGCTTCCCTGTACCCCGTCCGCCCTGAAGTGGCAGCAAATACGCTCACTGATGAGGCTACCTACAAGGCGATGTACCAGCAGTCGGTGGTCAACCCCGATGGCTTCTGGCGCGAGCAGGCCCAGCGCCTGGATTGGATCAAGCCTTTCACCACCGTCAAACAGACCTCCTTCGACGATCACCGTGTCGATATCAAGTGGTTCGCCGATGGCACTCTGAACGTTTCCTACAACTGCCTGGATCGCCATCTGGCAGAGCGTGGCGACAAGATCGCGATCATATGGGAAGGGGACGACCCCTCCGAAAGCCGCAACATCACCTACCGCGAACTGCATGAAGAAGTCTGCAAGTTCGCCAACGCCTTGCGCGGCCAGGATGTGCACCGTGGTGACGTGGTCACCATCTATATGCCGATGATCCCTGAAGCCGTGGTCGCCATGCTGGCCTGTGCGCGCATCGGTGCGATCCACTCGGTGGTATTTGGTGGTTTCTCCCCCGAAGCCCTGGCCGGTCGCATCATCGACTGCAAATCGAAAGTGGTCATCACCGCTGACGAAGGCCTGCGTGGCGGCAAGCGCACTGCGCTCAAGGCCAACGTTGACCGCGCCTTGGCCAACCCTGAAACCAGTAGCGTGCAGAAAGTCATCGTCTGCAAGCGCACCGGCGGCGACATCGAGTGGTATCGCCACCGCGACATCTGGTACCACTCCTTGCTGGAAGTGGCGTCGGACACCTGTGCGCCGAAGGAAATGGGCGCCGAAGAGTCGCTGTTTATCCTCTACACCTCAGGCTCCACCGGCAAGCCCAAGGGCGTGCTGCACACCACGGCGGGCTATTTGCTGTACGCCGCGCTGACCCATGAGCGTGTGTTCGACTACAAGCCGGACGAGGTCTACTGGTGCACCGCCGATGTCGGCTGGGTCACCGGGCACAGCTACATCGTCTACGGCCCGCTGGCCAATGGCGCCACCACACTGCTGTTCGAAGGTATCCCGAACTACCCGGACATCACCCGCATGTCGAAGATCATCGACAAGCACAAGGTCAACATCCTCTATACCGCCCCGACCGCCATCCGCGCGATGATGGCCGAGGGCACCAAGGCGGTTGAAGGCGCTGACGGTTCAAGCTTGCGTTTGCTGGGTTCGGTGGGTGAGCCGATCAACCCGGAAGCCTGGAACTGGTACTACAACACCGTCGGCAAGCAGAACTGCCCGATCGTCGACACCTGGTGGCAGACCGAAACCGGCGGCATCCTGATCAGCCCGTTGCCGGGTGCGACGGCGCTCAAGCCTGGCTCGGCGACGCGTCCGTTCTTTGGCGTGATTCCAGCCCTGGTGGATAACCTGGGCAACCTGATCGAAGGGGCCGCCGAAGGCAATCTGGTGATCCTCGATTCATGGCCAGGTCAGTCGCGCACTCTGTACGGCGACCACGACCGCTTCGTCGATACCTACTTCAAGACCTTCCGTGGCATGTACTTCACCGGTGACGGCGCGCGCCGCGACGAGGATGGTTACTACTGGATCACCGGTCGCGTCGACGACGTGCTCAATGTCTCCGGCCACCGCATGGGGACAGCCGAGATCGAGAGCGCGATGGTTGCCCACCCGAAAGTCGCCGAAGCGGCTGTGGTGGGCGTGCCTCACGATCTCAAGGGGCAGGGCATTTATGTCTACGTCACCTTGAACGGCGGCGAAGTGCCGGACGAAGCGCTGCGCATCGAGTTGCGCAACTGGGTGCGCAAGGAAATTGGCCCGATTGCCTCGCCTGACGTGATTCAGTGGGCCCCGGGCCTGCCCAAGACCCGTTCGGGCAAGATCATGCGGCGCATCCTGCGCAAGATTGCCACCGGCGAGTACGATGCGCTGGGTGATATCTCGACCTTGGCCGACCCAGCCGTGGTGGCGCATCTGGTAGAGACCCACAAGACCATGAACGTCGCCTGACGTTCAGGGATCTGAAACGCCCCGTCCGGTGAAAGCCGGGCGGGGCGTTTTTGTTTGGGCAGTGAAGCAAGCCCCTCTCTGCGAGCTGGCGTTGATTCTATAGGCGCTGTCGGAGGTTACGACGGTGGCGAAAGCGGTGTGTCAGCAGGATTGCAATCGCCATTGTCGCAACCTCCCGCAGCTCCTACATTGACCGCGGCGTTGTCAAATTCGGGATATATCGATTTGTTACCGGGAGTCACCACCCTGTAACCTTGCGCACCGATGTGGGGCGTTTCATCCCGAATCCTGTGCATTTCATCGGTCCGGATAACCCCGTAGCTACGCTGGACTTGCCGGATTAGAAGGCTTTGCCAATAATGGGCGCGTTATTTGCTTCGTTGATAGGTTTGCTTTCAACGTCCCTTGCATAAAGCTTTGGACCTGTCAATCAGGGTGATCGACTTTCTCGGTGCTTCTGTAACTAGTTGTCGCATTGAAGAAATATCGACTTTCAGCCTGCCGCTAAAATGCCGATCACTCGCCGAAGGCCTTTCGAGCCCTGAGACTCGATGGCACCTCGCGTCGCAATTTCAGAAATTCCTTCTGCCCGTTGAGCGTTTAGCTCACTGCCATTTGTCGCGTTATACCGATGGAGTTCCAAGAATGAAAAAGCTCATGCTGCTGGGCGCGCTGGCGCTGTCCGTATTGGTACAGCCAGCCTTCGCCGACGAAAAACCCCTGAAGATCGGTATCGAAGCGGCGTACCCTCCATTCGCCTCGAAAGCGCCTGACGGCAGCATCGTCGGCTTTGACTACGACATCGGCAACGCCCTGTGCGAAGAGATGAAGGTCAAGTGCGTCTGGGTCGAGCAGGAATTCGACGGCCTGATCCCGGCCTTGAAAGTGCGCAAGATCGACGCGATCCTGTCCTCGATGTCCATCACCGAAGACCGCAAGAAGTCCGTCGATTTCAGCAACAAGTACTACAACACCCCGGCCCGTCTGGTCATGAAGCAGGGCACCGCCATCAGCGATGGCCTTAGCGAACTCAAGGGCAAGAACATTGGCGTGCAGCGTGGCTCGATCCACGAGCGCTTCGCCAAGGAAGTCCTGGCGCCACTGGGTGCTGAAATCAAGCCGTACAGCTCGCAGAACGAGGTCTACCTGGACATCGGCGCCGGTCGTCTGGACGGTACCGTGGCAGACGCCACCCTGCTGCAGGATGGCTTCCTCAATACCGATCAGGGCAAGGGCTACGCGTTTGTCGGTCCGGCCTTCACCGACGTCAACTACTTCGGCGACGGCGTAGGCATCGCGGTGCGCAAGGGCGACAAGGCTGATCTGGACAAGATCAACGCCGCCATCGCTGCCATCCGCGCCAACGGCAAGTACAAAGCCATTCAAGACAAATACTTCAACTTCGATATCTACGGTCAGTAAGTCGGTTTGAAGTCGCCAATGGCGCAAGCAGCTGGTTTTCGCACCGTCTGATTGCGCCATTTTTCTATCCCGCGCTCGAGGGCCAAACAACATGTTGAAAGGCTACGGAGCCGTCATCCTCGACGGTGCATGGCTGACCCTGCAGCTCGCTTTGTGCTCCATGGCACTGGCCATCGTGCTCGGTCTGATCGGCGTGTCGCTGCGTCTGTCGCCGGTGCGCTGGCTGGCCTGGCTGGGCGACCTGTACTCCACCGTCATCCGCGGCATTCCCGACCTGGTGCTGATCCTGCTGATCTTCTACGGCGGCCAGGACCTGCTCAACCGTGTTGCGCCATTGCTCGGTTATGACGATTACATCGATCTGAACCCGCTGATGGCCGGTATCGGCACGCTGGGTTTCATCTTTGGTGCCTACCTCTCGGAAACCTTTCGTGGCGCCTTCATGGCGATTCCCAAAGGTCAGGCCGAAGCGGGCATGGCCTACGGAATGAGCGGCCCGCGGGTGTTTTTCCGCATCCTGGTGCCGCAGATGATTCGCCTGGCGATTCCGGGATTCACCAACAACTGGCTGGTATTGACCAAGGCCACCGCGCTGATTTCCGTGGTCGGTCTGCAAGACATGATGTTCAAGGCCAAGCAGGCGGCCGATGCCACCCGCGAACCCTTCACCTTCTTCCTCGCAGTCGCGGCCATGTACCTGGTGATCACCAGTGTCTCGCTGCTGGTACTGCGCTATATCGAGAAACGTTACTCGGCCGGCGTAAGGGTGGCAGACCTATGATCTTCGATTACAACGTCGTCTGGGAAAACCTGCCGCTGTACTTCGGCGGGCTGTTGATCACCCTCAAACTGCTCGCGCTGTCGCTGTTCTTCGGCCTGCTCGCGGCCTTGCCGCTGGGCCTGATGCGCGTGTCCAGGGTCGCCTGGGTCAACCTGCTGGCCTGGAGCTATACCTACGTGATTCGTGGCACGCCAATGCTGGTGCAGCTGTTCCTGATCTACTACGGTCTGGCGCAATTCCCGGCGGTCCGCGAGAGCTTCCTCTGGCCGTGGCTGTCCAGCGCAACGTTCTGCGCCTGCCTGGCGTTCGCCATCAACACCAGTGCCTACACCGCCGAGATCATCGCCGGTAGCCTCAAGTCGACACCGCCGGGCGAGATCGAAGCGGCGCGGGCGATGGGCATGTCCAAGGCCAAGATGTACCGGCGCATCCTGCTGCCGTCGGCATTGCGCCGGGCGCTGCCGCAGTACAGCAACGAGGTGATCATGATGCTGCAGACCACCAGTCTGGCGTCCATCGTCACCCTGATCGACATCACCGGCGCGGCACGCACTGTCAACGCGCAGTTCTACCTGCCGTTCGAGGCCTACATCACCGCTGGCGTGTTCTACCTGTGCCTGACTTTCATTCTGGTGAAACTGTTCAAGCTGGCCGAGCGCCGCTGGCTCGGTTACCTCGCACCGAGGAAGCACTGATATGCAACGCATCGATCACACGCTGCCCTGGAGCACCCTGGGCACCGAGCGCACGCTGAGCGTTTTTCGCTTCGGTCAGGGCGAGCGCAAGGCCTATATCCAGGCCAGCCTGCATGCCGACGAGCTGCCGGGCATGCGCACCGCCTGGGAGCTGAAAAACCGTCTCGCGCAACTGGAACAGCAGGGTCTGCTCAACGGCGTCATCGAACTGGTGCCTGTGGCCAACCCCATCGGTCTGGGCCAGCTGCTGCAAGGCAATCATCAGGGACGGTTCGAGTACGCCAGCGGCAAGAACTTCAACCGGGACTTCACCGAATTGAGCGAGCCGGTTGCGCAGCTCCTGGCGGGCAAGCTGGGCGATGACCCGCATGCGAACGTCAAGCTGATCCGTCAGGCCATGGTCGACGTCATCGACCAGCTGCCGCCAGCGGCCAGTGAGCTGGCGGGCATGCAGCGGGTACTGCTCAGCCATGCCTGTAATGCCGACATCGTCCTGGATCTGCACTGCGACACCGACGCATCGCTGCACATGTACGCGCTGCCGCAGCACTGGCCGCAATGGCGCTCATTGTCGGCGCATCTGGGCGTCAGCGTCGGGCTGCTGGCCGAAGATTCGGGCGGCAGCTCATTCGATGAAGCCTGCTCGCTGCCCTGGGTGCGGCTGGCCAAACAGTTTCCCGATGCGCAGATCCCGTTGGCTTGCCTGTCCACCACCCTGGAGTTGGGCGGTCAGGCCAACACCGGCAAGACCGAAGCGCAGGCTTACGCCGAGGGCATCCTGGCGTTTCTTGCCGAGCACGGCCTGATCGGCGGTCAATGGCCGCAACCGGCGTTCCAGGCATGCGAAGGCATGCCGTTCGACGGCACCGAAATGATCTACGCACCGCACGCCGGCGTGCTGACTTTCCTGCGGGCGGCGGGCAGTTGGGTCGAGGCAGGCGAGCCGCTGTTCGAGGTCGTCGATCCGTTGAGCGATCGGGCGACCACGGTCTGCGCCGGTACCGCCGGGGTGTTGTTCGCCATCGAAAAACTGCGTTACGCCCAGCCGGGCTACTGGATGGCCAAAGTGGCGGGTCGCACCCCGTTGCGCTCAGGCCGCCTGCTCAGTGACTGATTACTTGTGAGAACCGACATCATGAACAAACTGGAAGTCCAGGACCTGCACAAGTGCTACGGCAGTCACGAAGTGCTCAAGGGTGTTTCGCTGACCGCCAAGGCTGGCGATGTGATCAGCATCATCGGCTCCAGCGGCTCGGGCAAGAGTACCTTTCTGCGCTGCATCAACCTGCTGGAACAACCGAAATCAGGCCGCATTCTGCTCAACAATGAAGAGCTCAAGCTGATCTCGAACAAGGATGGCGGCCTGAAGGCAGCCGATCCCAAACAGCTGCAGCGCATGCGCTCGCGCCTGTCCATGGTGTTTCAGCACTTCAATCTGTGGTCTCACATGACGGCCCTGGAAAACATCATCGAGGCGCCGGTTCATGTGTTGGGCGTGTCGAAGAAGCAAGCGCTGGAAAAGGCCGAGCATTACCTGAACAAGGTCGGCGTTGCCCATCGCAAGGACGCCTACCCGGGCCACATGTCCGGCGGCGAGCAGCAGCGCGTGGCAATTGCTCGCGCCCTGGCGATGGAGCCTGAGGTCATGCTGTTCGACGAGCCGACCTCGGCGCTGGACCCGGAGCTGGTCGGTGATGTGTTGAAGGTCATGCAGGCGCTGGCGCAGGAAGGTCGCACCATGGTTGTGGTGACCCATGAAATGGGCTTTGCCCGCGAAGTCTCGAACCAGCTGATTTTCCTGCACAAGGGCCTGGTCGAAGAGCGCGGCGACCCGCGCGAAGTGCTGGTCAACCCGAAATCGGAACGTCTGCAGCAGTTTCTTTCGGGCAGCTTGAAGTAGCAATTGGCGCCGCCTTGAGCGGTGCGTTTTGTGTCAGAACAGTTCATGCTGCGCGTCACCCGAACCCGCCATGAACTGAACACAAGCGCTTTTCTTCGCACGCCTGGCGTGTGACCCATAACAGCGACACGTTTCGGATTGCACGCCATGACTGCCCATCGAATCGGATTCCTTATCTGGCCCGGCACCAAAGCCTTGACCCTGGCGCTGGCCGAGGAAGCCCTGCGTGTTGCTCAGCGCGTTCATCCTGACGTCGTTTACGAACTCTCGTTTCTGCAGGCCGAGCCGGTTGTCGACGGTGCTGGCTGGCAGCTGCCCGGCGAGCCCTGGAACGGTCGTCTTGAAGCGTTCCAGAAGCTGTTTCTGCTGGCCGACGAGCCGCCGGCGCCCATGGCGTCTGCGTTGGCCGGTGCGCTCAAGCAACTGGTTCGTGCCGGCTGCGTGATCGGCGGCCTGTCGGCCGGGGTGTATCCGCTGGCGCAACTGGGCTTGCTCGACGGCTACCGTGCTGCGGTGCACTGGCGTTGGCAGGACGATTTCGCCGAGCGCTTTCCCAAGGTCATCGCCACCAGTCATTTGTTCGACTGGGATCGCGATCGCCTGACCGCCTGTGGCGGGATGTCGGTGCTCGACCTGCTGCTGGCGGTGCTGGCGCGTGATCATGGCGCCGAGCTTGCCGGCGCGGTATCCGAAGAACTGGTGGTCGAGCGCATTCGTGAAGGCGGCGAGCGCCAGCGCATTCCGCTGCAGAACCGCCTGGGTTCCAGTCATCCGAAGCTGACTCAGGCAGTCTTGCTGATGGAGGCCAACATCGAGGAGCCGCTGACCACCGATGAAATCGCTCAACACGTGTGCGTGTCCCGCCGTCAGCTGGAGCGTATTTTCAAGCAATACCTCAATCGTGTGCCGAGCCAGTATTACCTGGAGCTGCGCCTGAACAAGGCTCGGCAGATGCTGATGCAGACCAGCAAGTCGATCATCCAGATCGGCCTGTCCTGCGGTTTCTCCTCGGGCCCGCATTTTTCCAGCGCCTACCGCAATTTCTTCGGCGCCACCCCTCGCGAAGACCGCAACCAGCGCCGCAGCAGCAGCCCGTTCGAGCTGTCCTCGGTGCCTGCCGAGCGCGGGTGAGCTGTTCTTGCTTCTGCCGAAGGCGTAGGAGCGAGGCTTGCCCGCGATCTGGGGCGCAGCGCCAGTAAAACCATCCACCGTGCTGTGTCAGGCAAGCTGCATTCACAGGGTTTTCTGCCGCTGCACGCCAGATCGTCGGCAAGCCTGACTCCCACACCTTCGGCAGCAGCAATCGGCGAATCGCCTGCCTTTGCAATCAAATCGACAAGCCGCTGCTACAACGGACCTCCAACGTTTAAACTGCGCCTTTGCGACGTTATTTGTCGCATTGCCGCAAGCCGCGGAAAAAGCCGGTTTGGCGCTATAACAAGTTGTCGCTTGGCGGCAAGGCCGGACCGAAATCAGTCCTTACAATCCTTCCATCGCTCGCCAGTCCCAGGCAGGCGTTCCTCTTCAGGAGACTCCGATGTCCGTTGAGCAAGTTCCGGTGCAACGTGCCGATTTTGACCAGGTGATGGTCCCCAACTACGCCCCCGCAGCGTTCATTCCCGTGCGCGGCCAGGGTTCCCGCGTCTGGGATCAGTCGGGTCGTGAACTGGTGGATTTCTCCGGCGGCATCGCAGTCAACGTGCTGGGCCACGCGCATCCGGCGCTGGTGGGCGCGCTGACCGAACAGGCCAACAAGCTGTGGCACGTCTCCAACGTATTCACCAACGAGCCTGCGCTGCGTCTGGCGAAAAAACTGGTCGACGCCACTTTCGCCGAGCGCGTGTTCTTCTGTAACTCCGGGGCCGAAGCCAACGAAGCGGCGTTCAAGCTCGCGCGCCGCGTGTCTCACGACCTGTACGGCAGCGAAAAGTACGAAATCATCGCGGCGCTGAACAGTTTCCACGGCCGTACCCTGTTCACTGTCAGCGTCGGTGGGCAGCCGAAGTACTCCGACGGCTTCGGTCCGAAGATCACCGGCATTACCCACGTGCCATTCAACGACCTTGAAGCCCTCAAGGCCGCGGTCAGTGACAAGACCTGCGCCGTGGTGCTCGAGCCGATCCAGGGTGAGGGCGGTGTGCTGCCGGCCGAGCTCGAGTACCTGCAAGGCGCGCGTAAGCTGTGCGACGAGCACAACGCGCTGCTGATCTTCGACGAAGTGCAGACCGGCATGGGTCGTAGCGGCCATCTGTTTGCCTACATGCACTACGGCGTGACGCCGGACATCCTTTCCAGCGCCAAGAGCATCGGCGGCGGTTTCCCGATGGCGGCCATGCTCACCACCGAGAAACTCGCCAAGCACCTGGCGGTCGGCGTCCACGGCACTACCTACGGCGGCAACCCGCTGGCGTGTGCGGTGGGCGAGGCGGTCATCGACGTGGTCAACACCCCTGAAGTGCTGGCCGGCGTCAACGCCAAGCATGACCTGTTCAAGGCGCGCCTGGAGAAGATCGGCCAACAGTACGGCGTGTTCAGCGAAGTGCGCGGCATGGGCCTGCTGATCGGCTGCGTGCTGACCGATGCCTGGAAAGGCAAGGCCAAGGAGTTCTTCAACGCCGCCGAGCACGAGGGCGTGATGATTCTGCAAGCCGGCCCCGACGTGGTGCGTTTCGCGCCGAGCCTGGTGGTCGAGGATGCCGATATCAACGAAGGTCTGGACCGCTTCGAGCGTGCCGTGGCCAGGCTGACCCAGGGTTAACAAACGCCTCACGACCTGTAGGAGCCGGCTTGCTGGCCAAAGCGTCCGTTCAGACACCTCGATGTCGACTGACATGACGCCTTCGCCAGCAAGCCGGCTCCCACAGAGTCGGGGTCTGCATCTGGCATGGCTTCAACCCGCTGATTTGTTTTTTCTTTCTCATGCCGGATTTCGCCGGCCTGTTTTTCTCAAGGAGTGGCACCATGCTGGTGATGCGCCCCGCGCAAATGGCTGATCTGAGCGAGGTCCAACGACTCGCCGCGGACAGCCCGATTGGTGTCACGTCCCTGCCGGACGATGCTGGACGTCTGGGTGACAAGATCGCCGCTTCGGAAGCGTCGTTCGCCGCCGAAGTCAGTTTCAATGGCGAGGAAACCTATTTCTTCGTGCTCGAAGACACCGATTCCGGGCGACTGGTCGGCTGCTCCGGGATCGTCGCCTCGGCGGGGTATTCCGAGCCGTTCTACAGTTTCCGCAACGAAACCTTCGTGCATGCCTCCCGCGAGCTGAAGATCCACAACAAGATCCACGTGCTCTCGCAGTGCCACGACCTCACGGGTAACAGCCTGCTGACCAGCTTTTACGTGCTGCCTGAACTGGTCGGCACCCTGTGGTCGGAGCTCAATTCCCGTGCCCGGCTGTTGTTCGTCGCCAGCCATCCGGAGCGTTTCGCCGATTCGGTGGTGACCGAGATCGTCGGTTACAGCGACGAGAACGGTGATTCGCCGTTCTGGGACGCCATTGGCCGCAACTTCTTCGACCTCAACTACGCAGAAGCCGAGCGCATCTGTGGCCTGAAAAGCCGCACCTTCCTTGCCGAGCTGATGCCGCATTACCCGATCTACGTACCGCTGTTGCCGGACGAGGCCCAGGAGGCCATGGGTCAGGTCCATCCGCGCGCGCAGATCACCTTCGACATCCTGATGCGCGAAGGCTTCGAGACCGATCACTACATCGACATTTTCGATGGCGGTCCGACCCTGCACGCGCGCGTTTCGGGGATTCGCTCGATTGCCCAGAGCCGCGTGGTGCCGGTCAAGGTCGACACGGTCGCCAGCGGTGACGCGGTCAAGGGCGGGCGCCCGTATCTGGTGGCCAATGGTCAGTTGCAGGACTATCGCGCAGTGATGCTGGAACTGGACTGGGTGCCCGGCAAACCGGTGACCCTGAGTCTGGCGGCAGCCGAAGCGCTGGGTGTCGGTGAAGGCGCCAGCGTGCGCGTCGTCGCGGTTTGACAGTTGAGTTTGGCGGTGGCAGCGCACAGGTAACAGCCTGACACCGTATCGCAGATTGGCGAGTTCGCCGGTTTCCCGGAAACCGGCTTGAGGAGAAAGCATGATCGTTCGTCCCGTACGCAGCAGTGACCTACCGGCGCTGATCGACCTGGCGCGCACCACAGGCGCAGGCCTGACCACGCTGCCGGCCAATGAAGAGCGTCTGGCACACCGGGTCGGTTGGGCCGAAAAGACCTTCCGTGGCGAAGCCGAGCGGGGTGACACCGACTACCTGTTCGTGCTCGAAGACGACGATGAGCGCGTGGTGGGTATCTCGGCGATTGCCGGCGCCGTGGGCCTGCGTGAGCCCTGGTACAACTACCGGGTGGGCCTGACGGTCAGCGCCTCTCAAGAGCTGAATATCTATCGCGAAATCCCCACGCTGTTTCTGGCCAACGATCTGACCGGCAACTCGGAACTGTGCTCGTTGTTCCTGCACGCCGATTTCCGTAACGGCTTGAATGGCCGCTTGCTGTCCAAGGCGCGCATGCTGTTCATCGCCGAGTTCCCGGAGCTGTTCGGCAACAAGATCATCGCCGAAATGCGTGGCATGTCCGACGAGCACGGCCATTCGCCATTCTGGGAAAGCCTGGGCCGCCACTTCTTCAAGATGGAATTCAGTCAGGCCGACTACCTCACCGGTGTCGGTAACCGGGCGTTCATCGCCGAGCTGATGCCTAAATTTCCGTTGTACAGCTGCTTTCTGTCGCAAGAGGCGCGGGATGTCATCGGTCGCGTGCACACCAGCACCGAACCTGCGCTGACCATGCTCAAGGGCGAGGGCTTCAGCTATCAAGGCTACGTCGACATCTTTGACGCAGGGCCTGCCATCGAATGCGAAAAGGGCAAGATCCGCGCAGTGCGCGACAGTCAGGCGTTGGTGCTGGCCGTCGGCACGCCGGGCGATGACGCAACGCCGTTCCTTATCCACAACCGCAAACGCGAAGATTGCCGAGTGACGGCTGCCCCTGCACGGTTTGCCGCGGGGACTCTGGTGGTCGATCCGAAAACCGCCAAGCGCCTGCGTCTGAACGCCGGCGATCAGGTCCGTGCGGTGCCTTTGTCCCCAGCTCGGGAGGCCATTTGATGAACACTCTGTATATTGCAGGCACCTGGCAGGCCGGGCAGGGCGAGGCGTTTGAATCGTTGAACCCGGTCTCGCAACAGGTGATCTGGTCCGGGCAAGGCGCGACCGCCGGGCAAGTCCATGCGGCGGTGAAAGCCGCACGTCAGGCGTTCCCGGCTTGGGCGACGCGGACCCTGGAAGAACGTATCGCTGTGCTCGAAGCCTTCGCCGCCACGCTGAAAACTCGCGCGGACGAAATCGCCCGGTGCATCGGCGAGGAAACCGGCAAGCCGCTGTGGGAGTCGGCCACGGAAGTGACCAGCATGGCCAACAAGGTTGCGATCTCGATCCAGAGCTACCGCGAGCGTACCGGTGAGAAGAGCAGCCCTCTGGGTGACGCCACCGCCGTGCTGCGGCACAAGCCCCATGGCGTGGTGGCGGTGTTCGGCCCCTATAACTTTCCGGGGCACCTGCCCAACGGGCATATCGTCCCGGCGCTGCTGGCCGGTAACACGGTGGTGTTCAAGCCCAGCGAGCTGACGCCCAAAGTCGCTGAACTGACCGTGCAATGCTGGATCGATGCGGGTTTGCCGGCAGGTGTCCTGAACCTGGTGCAGGGCGCTCGGGAAACCGGCATTGCCCTGGCCGCCAACACCGGTATCGACGGGCTGTTCTTTACCGGTTCCAGCCGTACCGGCAACTCGCTGCATCAACAATTCTCCGGGCGCCCGGACAAGATTCTCGCCCTCGAAATGGGTGGCAATAACCCGCTGGTGGTGGATGAAGTCGCTGACGTCGATGCCGCGGTCTACACCGTGATTCAGTCGGCATTCATCTCCGCCGGCCAGCGCTGCACCTGCGCCCGTCGCCTGCTGGTCCCACAGGGAAGCTGGGGCGATGCATTCCTGACGCGGCTGGTCGAGGTCAGCAGGACCATCGAGGTGGGTGCCTTCGATCAACAGCCTGCACCGTTCATGGGTTCGGTCATTTCTCTGCACGCCGCCCAAGCCTTGCTCGATGCACAGGAGCAGTTGTTGGCCAATGGCGCTGTGGCGCTGCTGGAAATGACTCAGCCGCAGGCGCAGTCGGCCTTGCTCACACCGGGCATCATCGACGTCAGCGACGTCAGTGATCGCGCCGATGAAGAACTGTTCGGCCCGCTGTTGCAGGTGATTCGCTACGCTGACTTTGATGCTGCGATCGATGAGGCCAATGCCACCCAGTACGGTCTGGCCGCCGGTCTGCTGTCGGACTCGCAGGCGCGTTACCAGCAGTTCTGGCTGCAGAGCCGTGCCGGCATCGTCAACTGGAACAAACAACTGACCGGCGCCGCCAGTACCGCGCCGTTCGGTGGTGTGGGAGGGTCGGGCAACCATCGCGCCAGCGCCTATTACGCAGCGGACTACTGCGCGTATCCGGTGGCGTCGCTGGAGACCGCGAGCCTGGCGTTGCCAGCGAGCCTGACGCCCGGTATCACCCTGAATTAACCCTTACGGGTCATGCAGCGCACGCAGAATGTGCACATAAAAAACAGATCCACGGAGCCTCACCGATGAAATCCTGTGAAGTCAACTTTGACGGTCTAGTGGGGCCGACCCATAACTATGGTGGGTTGTCCTACGGCAACGTTGCGTCCCAGAGCAACTGCCAGCAGGCGTCCAATCCGCGCGAGGCGGCGCTGCAAGGCCTGGCGAAAATGAAAGCGCTGATGGACATGGGCTTCACACAGGGGGTGCTGGCCCCGCAGGAGCGCCCGGACGTTGCCGGTCTGCGCAAACTGGGGTTCAGCGGGACCGACGCACAGGTCATCGAGCGCGCCGCCAGACAGTCCATGCCGTTGCTGGTTGCCAGCTGCTCGGCGTCGAGCATGTGGGTGGCCAACGCCGCCACGGTCAGCCCGAGCGCCGACACCGCCGATGGCCGCGTGCATTTCACCGCGGCCAATCTCAACTGCAAATACCACCGCAGCATTGAGCACCCGACCACCAGCCGGGTATTGGGCGCCATGTTCGCCGACCCGCAGCACTTCGCCCATCACCCGGCGCTGCCTGCCGTTGCCCAGTTCGGCGACGAGGGCGCGGCCAACCACACGCGTTTGTGCCGTGACTATGGCGCGGCGGGCGTGGAGTTCTTCGTGTTCGGTCGCGCAGCGTTCGATAGCCGTTTTCCGGCACCGCAGAAATACCCGGCGCGCCAGACCCTGGAGGCCTCGCAAGCGGTGGCGCGCCTGCACGGGCTGAGCGATGAGGGCGTGGTTTATGCCCAGCAGAATCCTGCGGTGATCGATCAGGGCGTGTTTCACAATGACGTGATTGCCGTAGGAAACGGTGAAGTGCTGTTCTATCACGAAGACGCCTTTCTCAATACCGAGCACATGCTCAGCGAGCTGCAGGACAAGCTCGATCGTCGTGGCGGTCGCTTCCAGGCCATCTGTGTGCCGCGCAGCGAAGTAGCCGTGGAAGATGCCGTGCGCTCTTACCTGTTCAATAGCCAGCTGTTGTCGCGTGCCGATGGCTCGATGCTGCTCATCGTCCCGGAAGAATGCCGCGGCAACGAGCGCGTGTGGAACTACCTGCAGCGCTTGATCGCTGACCAGAAAAGCCCGATCCGCGAGGTCAAGGTGTTCGACCTCAAGCAAAGCATGCAGAACGGCGGCGGCCCGGCCTGCCTGCGTTTGCGCGTGGCGCTCAACGAAACGGAACTGGCGGTGGTCAACCCAGGGGTTATCATGACCGCGCCGTTGTACGACACGCTGACCCAATGGGTGGACAAGCACTATCGCGATCGCATGAGCGAAACCGACCTGGCGGATCCACAGCTGTTGACCGAATGCCGCACGGCACTGGATGAACTGACTCAGCACCTGAAGTTGGGCGCGGTCTATCCTTTCCAAATCAATTGATGCCCCAAGCCCGTCGCGCCTGACCCCAACCGGCGTCAGACAGGCGATGGGTTTGCTTTTATAGAGAGAATTGCTGATATGAGTGACGCCCTGCGTTTGATCCTTGAAGACACCGACGGTACTCAGCTGGAGACCTCCTGCACACGTCTTGCCGTTATCTGGCAGGGCAAGGAGCTGTGGATTCAGCAGGACGGCCGCGGCCAGTTGCTGATCGGCGTTGACGTCGAAGAAGGTGACGCCGAATACGCCAATCTGTTGCTGCGCCCACTGGCCACCAACCTGGTCAGCCTGCAACTGGAAATGGAGCCGGCAGACATGAGCGGCGACGACGAGGCAGACGACGGTCACGTGCACGGCCCTGACTGTAACCACTAAGCAGGAAGTGTCCCCATGCTCGCCCTCGGCAAACTGCTTGAACTGACCCTGGCGGGTCGTGAACCCGCAGAAAAGACTCAACTGACCGTCGAAGGCGTGCGCATGCGCTGGCTGGCCGAGGGTGCGCTGGAAGTCCGGCCGCCGGAGGCGCGCGACAATGGCACCGATCTGCTGTTGTCTGCCGGCATCCACGGCAATGAAACGGCGCCGGTCGAGCTGCTCGACGAGCTGATTCACGCCATCGCCCGAGGCGAACTCAAGCCTCGCGCGCGCATTCTGTTCCTGTTCGGCAACCCCGAAGCGATGCGTCGCGGCGAGCGTTATATCGAGCAGGACGTCAACCGGCTGTTCAATGGTCGGCATGAACAGGCCAGCGGCAACGAAGCGCTGCGTGCGTGTGAACTGGAGCGTCTGGCGGCAAGTTTCTTCAGCCTGCCTGATCGCTACCGCCTGCATTACGACCTGCACACGGCGATTCGTGGCTCGAAGATCGAGCAGTTCGCTTTGTATCCCTGGAAAGCAGGGCGTCAGCATTCACGCCGTGAACTGGCACGCCTGCGAGCCGCGGGGATGGACGCAGTGCTGTTGCAGAACAAGTCCTCCATCGTCTTCAGCGCCTACACCTACGATAAGCTCGATGCCCAAGCGTTCACGCTGGAGCTGGGCAAGGCGCGACCGTTCGGGCAGAACCAGGAGGTCAACCTCACCAGACTCAAGGCTTGTCTGCAGCAGTTGATCGAGGGTTGCGAGGCTGACGGCCACGAGGATCTGGACGGTCTGCAGCTGTTCAGCGTTGCGCGGGAAATCATCAAGCACAGCGACGCCTTCCGCCTCAATCTGGCGGCCGATGTGGAAAACTTCACGCTGCTGGAAAAAGGCTACGTTCTGGCCGAGGATCTGGCCGATTCGCGCTGGGTGGTGGAAGAAGAGGGCGCACGCATCATCTTCCCCAACCCGAAGGTCAAGAACGGCTTGCGAGCGGGGATTCTGATCGTGCCGACGACGGATGCCAGGTTGGTCTGAGGTTACTGATTCAATACCACCCGCTGTAGGAGTGAGCTTGCTTGCGATTGCGATTTATCCGGCACCTCAGTGTTCAAAGGACGGCCGGATCGCGAGCAAGCTCACTCCTACAAGAGCAACCCAATCAGCCCGCCGCTTTCTGCGACTCACCGATACGACGCACTGCACGCAGCTTGGCCAGCGTGTCGGCGCAGGTCTTCGCTGCTTCCTGGCCCTTGTGCACGAAGTGCTCGAAGAAGAACTTCTGATGCTCTTCGCCAGCGTGGAAGTGATGCGGGGTCAAGACCACCGAGAACACCGGCACTTCGGTTTCCAGCTGAACCTGCATCAGCGCACTGATCACCGACTGTGCGACGAACTCATGGCGATAGATCCCGCCATCGACCACCAGACCGGCAGCCACGACGCCACCGTATCGACCGGTATTGGCCAGCAGTTTTGCGTGCAGCGGGATTTCAAACGCGCCGCCTACCTCGAAAAAGTCGATATCGCTTTCGGCATAGCCGTGGGCCGCCATTTCGCTGACAAAGCCCTTGCGCGCCTGATCGACGATATCTTTGTGCCAGCAAGCTTGAATGAAAGCGATGCGCTCGTGAGCGTGAATTGCGGTGGGTTGCATCTGTTCTGACTCCTGTTTAATTAAAAAACAGGGCGCTTTGGATCGAAGGGGATGCCAGGGTACGGTCGACGGTCAGCCGGGCGACAAGCGCGCGTGATGATGCTTCGAGCCGATCCTGTGGTGCCAATCCCGCTCTCTCTTCATCCGGACTATGACCGTCGGCCCCGGAATCCAACCGGGTCTGCTGACCTCGTACAGGAACTCAATCCTGCGCGAGCGCTCGCGGGCTAGACGCTTTGCGCGCCATTACCGCCGGTGGGGAATCGCACCCCGCCCTGAGAACGTTGCCGACGGCATATTTCGTCGGCGTGCAGTTTGTAACACAGATTTTCAGAATGTGCATCGAGCCTTTTTGATGGTTTTCATCAGCTTTTCTTATAAGCAGCGCTTGGAATTGCCGCGCCAAGCCTTGATTATCCCTGGCTCTGGCCTCAAAACCTTAACACTGGCCTCCACACTGGTTTCGAACCACCTTTCAGGGAGCTTCATCGTGACGGTTATCGATCTGCGCAGTGACACAGTGACCCAGCCTACCGAAGGCATGCGCCAGGCCATGGCGCGAGCGCCACTGGGCGACGATGTCTATGGCGAAGACCCGACGGTCAATAAACTGGAGTCGTGGCTGGCCGAGCGCCTGGGGTTTGCCGCTGCGTTGTTCGTGCCCACCGGCACCATGAGCAATCTGTTGGGGCTGATGGCCCACTGCGAACGTGGCGACGAATACATCGTCGGCCAGCAGGCGCACACCTACAAATATGAAGGGGGTGGCGCCGCGGTGCTGGGTTCCATTCAGCCGCAACCGCTGGACAATCAGCTCGATGGTTCGCTGGACCTGGCTCAGGTGGCGGCCGCGATCAAGGCGGACGATTTCCATTTCGCGCGCACTCGGCTCTTGGCGCTGGAAAACACCATGCAGGGCAAAGTCCTGCCGCTGGCGTACCTGCAGGCGGCGCGCGAGCTGACCCGCGAGAAGGGTCTGGGGCTGCACCTGGACGGCGCGCGACTGTATAACGCGGCGATCAAGCTGGGCGTGGATGCCCGTGACATCACCCAGCATTTCGATTCGGTATCGGTGTGCCTGTCCAAGGGGCTGGGTGCGCCGATAGGTTCGGTGCTGTGCGGCTCCCGCGAACTGATCGCCAAGGCCCGTCGCCTGCGCAAAATGGTCGGCGGCGGTATGCGTCAGGCTGGTTTGCTGGCGGCGGCGGGGCTGTACGCGCTGGAGCATCAGGTCGAGCGTCTGGCCGACGACCACGCCAATGCTGCGTTCCTCGCCAAGGCGCTGGGCGAGTTGGGCTTTGAAGTCGAGCCGGTGCAAACCAACATGGTCTACGTGCAGATCGGTGAGCGTGCCGAACAGCTCAAGGCCTTCTGCGCAGCGCGAGGGATAGTCCTGAGCGCCGCGCCACGTTTGCGCATGGTCACGCATCTTGATGCGTCGGCCGCGCAGATGGAGCAGGTGGTCGCGGCATTTGCCGAGTCTGGCAGCCGATAGTCGACCGATAATCCAATTGGCTGCTTCTATCGTACAAAGTCACTGTACCGTGGAAGCAACGCCTATATAATGCGGCCCTTTGCCGTCGCTACGTCGAATGACGTTTTGCACTTGCCTCTGGCCGCAGTTCCCGTGGAAGAACCTATGAAAAGCGCAGAAATCCGTGAAGCCTTCCTTCGCTTCTTCGAAGAGCAGGGTCACACCCGTGTAGCCTCCAGCTCCTTGATTCCGGGCAATGACCCGACCCTGCTGTTTACCAACGCAGGCATGAACCAGTTCAAGGACTGCTTCCTGGGCCAGGAAAAACGAGCCTATACCCGTGCCGTCAGCAGCCAGAAATGCGTACGCGCCGGTGGCAAGCACAACGACCTGGAAAACGTCGGCTATACCGCTCGCCACCACACATTCTTCGAAATGCTGGGTAACTTCAGTTTCGGCGACTACTTCAAGCGTGACGCCATTACCTACGCCTGGACCTTCCTGACCTCCGACAAATGGCTGAACCTGCCCAAGGAAAAACTCTGGGTCACGGTCTATGCCTCGGACGACGAAGCCTACGATATCTGGACCAGGGAAATCGGCGTGCCGGCCGAGCGCATGGTCCGTATCGGCGACAACAAAGGCGCGCCGTACGCCTCCGACAACTTCTGGACCATGGGCGATACCGGTCCGTGCGGTCCTTGCACCGAGATCTTCTACGACCACGGCGCCCACATCTGGGGTGGCCCGCCGGGCTCGCCAGAAGAAGACGGCGACCGTTACATCGAGATCTGGAACAACGTCTTCATGCAGTTCAACCGCACCGCCGATGGCGTGTTGCACCCGCTGCCTGCGCCGTCGGTCGACACCGGCATGGGCCTGGAGCGGGTCAGCGCGGTGCTGCAGCATGTCAACTCCAACTACGAGATCGACCTGTTCCAGAGTCTGCTGGCGGCTTCGGCCAAGGCGATCGGTTGCAGCAACGACAATCAGGCTTCGCTGAAAGTCGTCGCCGACCACATCCGTTCCTGCGGCTTCCTGATTGCCGACGGTGTGCTGCCGTCCAATGAAGGCCGCGGCTACGTGCTGCGTCGCATCATTCGCCGGGCTTGCCGTCACGGTAACAAGCTGGGCGCCGAGGGCAGTTTCTTCTATCAGATCGTCGCCGCCCTGGTGGCCGAGATGGGCGAAGCGTTCCCTGAGCTCACATCCCAGCAGGCTCATATCGAACGTGTTCTCAAGGCCGAGGAAGAGCAGTTCGCCAAGACCCTGGAGCAGGGCCTGAAGATCCTCGAGCAGGATCTGGCTGAGCTCAAAGGCAGCGTGGTGCCGGGCGACGTGGTGTTCAAGCTGTACGACACCTACGGTTTCCCGATGGACCTGACCGGCGACATCGCCCGCGAACGCAACCTGACCCTCGATGAGGCCGGTTTCGAGCGCGAGATGGACGCCCAGCGCGAGCGCGCACGCTCCGCCAGCTCCTTCGGCATGGACTACAACAGCTTGGTCAAGGTGGATGTGGCTACCGAATTCACCGGCTACAGCGCCACCGCGGGCGAGGCGAAAGTCGTCGCTCTTTATAAGGAAGGCGTTGCCGTCGAGCAGTTGAACGAAGGCGAGGATGGCGTGGTCATTCTCGACCGCACGCCGTTCTACGCCGAGTCTGGTGGTCAGATTGGCGACAGCGGTTACCTCACCGCCGGCGATGTCCGTTTCGACGTCAGCGACACTACCAAGACCGGCGGCGCATTCCTGCACCACGGTATTCAAGTGTCGGGCAGCTTGAAAGTCGGCGCTACGCTGAGCACCCAGGTTGCCGCCGAGGTGCGTCAGGCGACCTCGCTGAATCACTCGGCCACTCACCTGCTGCACGCGGCGCTGCGTCAGGTACTGGGCGATCACGTTCAGCAGAAAGGCTCTCTGGTGGACAGTCAGCGCCTGCGCTTCGACTTCAGCCACTTCGAGGCGATCAAGCCAGAGCAGATCAAGGCGCTGGAAGACATCGTCAACGCCCAGGTGCGCAAGAACACCGCGGTCGAAACCGAAGAAACCGACATCGAAACCGCCAAGCAGAAGGGCGCCATGGCGCTGTTCGGCGAGAAGTACGGCGACAGCGTTCGCGTGCTGAGCATGGGCGGTGATTTCTCGGTCGAGCTGTGCGGCGGGATCCACGCCAACCGCACCGGCGACATCGCGCTGTTCAAGATCATCAGCGAAGGCGGCGTGGCTGCCGGCGTGCGTCGTATCGAAGCGGTGACCGGTGCTGTGGCACTGGCCTATCTCAACGGCGCAGAAGAACAACTGAAGGAAGCCGCGAGCCTGGTCAAAGGCAATCGCGACAACCTGCTGGACAAGCTCTCGGCTGTCCTGGAACGCAATCGCCTGCTGGAAAAACAGCTGGAACAATTGCAGGCCAAGGCGGCCAGCGCTGCGGGCGACGATCTGTCGGCCCAGGCGGTGGACGTCAAGGGCGCCAAGGTGCTTGCTGTCCGCCTCGACGGGCAGGATGGCAAGGCGCTACTGGCGCTGGTTGACCAACTGAAGAACAAACTCGGCCGCGCAGTGATCCTGCTCGGCGGGGTGCATGAAGACAAGGTCGTGCTGGTGGCAGGCGTCACCAAGGACCTGACTGGCCAACTCAAAGCCGGTGATTTGATGAAGCAAGCGGCTGCCGCGGTTGGCGGTAAAGGCGGCGGTCGTCCTGATATGGCACAAGGTGGCGGTGTTGATGCCGCAAGCCTGGACGCAGCGCTTGCGCTGGCGGTTCCGTTCGCCGAGCAGGGAATTTAAGTCGACCCACCCGGAACCTGCCTCCTGCAGGTTCCGGCGCTTCGCGGTTTGAATGTTTAACGGGCGCCCTTCACGGGCTGAGGCGGCTTTGAGATGGCTTTAATCGTACAGAAATTTGGCGGCACCTCCGTGGGCTCGGTAGAGCGCATCGAGCAGGTGGCCGACAAAGTCAAAAAATTCCGCGACGCGGGCGATGATCTGGTGGTGGTTCTGTCTGCCATGAGCGGCGAAACCAATCGCCTGATCGAGCTGGCCAAGCAGATCAGCGATCAGCCGGTTCCTCGCGAACTGGACGTGATCGTTTCGACGGGCGAGCAGGTGACCATTGCCTTGCTGGCCATGGCGCTGATCAAGCGTGGTGTTCCGGCAGTGTCCTACACGGGCAATCAGGTTCGCATCCTGACCGATAGCGCGCACAACAAAGCGCGTATCCTGCAGATCGACGATCAGAAGATTCGCGCTGACCTCAAGGCCGGCCGAGTGGTTGTGGTCGCCGGTTTCCAGGGCGTGGACGAAAGCGGCAACATCACGACCCTGGGTCGCGGTGGTTCGGACACCACCGGCGTTGCGCTGGCGGCAGCCTTGAAGGCCGACGAATGCCAGATCTACACCGACGTCGATGGTGTCTACACCACTGATCCGCGTGTTGTGTCCCAGGCCCAGCGTCTGGACAAGATCACCTTCGAAGAGATGCTGGAAATGGCCAGTCTCGGCTCCAAGGTGCTGCAGATCCGTGCGGTCGAGTTCGCCGGCAAGTACAACGTCCCGCTGCGCGTATTGCACAGCTTCAAGGAGGGTCCAGGCACCCTCATTACCATTGATGAAGAGGAATCCATGGAACAGCCGATCATTTCTGGCATCGCCTTCAACCGCGACGAAGCCAAGCTGACAATCCGTGGCGTGCCAGACACCCCGGGCGTTGCATTCAAGATCCTCGGCCCGATCAGCGGCGCGAATATCGAAGTCGACATGATCGTGCAGAACGTCGCGCACGATAACACCACCGACTTTACCTTCACCGTGCACCGCAACGACTATCAGGCGGCGCTGCAGGTGCTGGAAAACACCGCCAGTGAAATCGGCGCTCGTGAAGTCGTTGGCGATACCAAGATCGCCAAGGTCTCGATCGTTGGCGTCGGCATGCGTTCACATGCCGGTGTTGCCAGTCGCATGTTCGAAGCGCTGGCCAAGGAAAGCATCAACATCCAGATGATCTCCACCTCTGAAATCAAGGTTTCGGTAGTGATCGAAGAGAAGTACCTGGAACTGGCGGTGCGCGCACTGCACACGGCTTTCGAGCTCGACGCCCCTCGACAGGGCGAGTAAGCGATTGGCAGGGGGCGCGGTGGATACCGCGCCTTTTGCGTTTCTGACAGGCGCGCGAAGCTGTTCTTTTTTCCGCGCTGGTCAATACTCAAGGCGAAGGCCTGCTGCTGCTGCAGGCTCAGGCTGGTGCCTTTTGGTTTGTGCAGACTGTTGTCCCTGAATTGCAGGTTGAGGAGATAGGTATGCTGATTCTGACCCGTCGGTGCGCGGAGAGTCTGATTATTGGTGACGGTGAAATCACCGTAACCGTGCTGGGCGTCAAGGGTAATCAAGTGCGAATCGGGGTCAATGCGCCCAAGGAAGTGGCCGTTCACCGTGAGGAGATTTACCTGCGCATCAAGAAAGAGAAGGACCAGGAACCAAGCCATTAATTTTTATTGAATTTTTGGTTTGCAAACGGGGAAAAGGGTGGTTATTATACGCCCCGTGTTGCGGAGAGCTGGCCGAGTGGCCGAAGGCGCTCCCCTGCTAAGGGAGTACACCTCAAAAGGGTGTCGGGGGTTCGAATCCCCCGTTCTCCGCCATTATTTGCGTAGTACGTTGTAATCTGGCTTGATCGGTAAGTTGTTGAATTTACTAGAAAAAGTGCTTGACCAGAAGATTTAACGGCCTATAATGCGCGGCAACAAATGCACTCGTAGCTCAGCTGGATAGAGTACTCGGCTACGAACCGAGCGGTCACAGGTTCGAATCCTGTCGAGTGCACCATTTAAGCGTTATTTGTAGCAATACGGATAACGGTTTAAGAAAGAGCCTGGCTTCAACAGGTCTTCGGAAGTACCACTCACTTCCAGAAGTAAAACGCAGTAACCAGAGGTGATCTGGTCTATCAAGCGCCACATGCACTCGTAGCTCAGCTGGATAGAGTACTCGGCTACGAACCGAGCGGTCACAGGTTCGAATCCTGTCGAGTGCACCATAAAACGAAAAGCCCGCATGCAAATGCGGGCTTTTTGCTTTTCTACGGTCTGGTTTTTTCGCGTTTGCCTTTTACGCACCCGTGTTCATCAAAAATCACCTGCCGGCTTCGTCCTTTCTTTGTCTCGTAGATGTAACGTAGCTCAGCGTTACGACCGACTACCTTGTCCGGCTTGCCCAGCAGGCTCTCCACGTCGCGTTTGGTCATGCCCGCAGGCGTCCGTTCATCAATGATCGACTTGCGCCGTTGCTGGGCGCTCAAGATGTTGCCGCAGCCATCGTCGCGTTGCCCGATCACCACCAACTCTTTGTTTGTTTGCGCTCGCGCAGATTCTGCAATCGCAGGCGGCGCCGTGGGGATCGTACCGGGTAACGGGTTATGCGCCCTGTGCAATTTCAGGCTGTGCCCGGGCGGGCAGGCGAGGGTGGTAAAAGTGAGGTTGCCGTGTCCATCCTCGCAACGATTCACCGTTGTCGCAAAGGCGCATGGCGCCAAGGTCAGCAGGGCAGCAACAAAGGTCTTTTGAACGTCCAATGCCATGACAGCGTCCTCCGTGACGGGCGTCAGGGCACACTAGCGAGCAGCAATGGCTCCGGCGAGCGTGTTTTTTTCACTGGATGTGACGTCGTAGCGATAACGACTCGGACAATGCTTAACATTGTGTTGCAAGCGGTTGTTCCACGTTGAATTTTTAACATCCGGCCGCGGCAAGCGGTGTATGATTGCGCCCGTCAGCCCCGCCGGGGCTTGTGGAATACCTCCATGGACTTACCCAGTAGCAACTCAGCATCAAGCTTTACCAATCAAGAATCGACTGATTGATCTCCCGGCGTGCTCCACTGCTGGGAGTGGAGTTCGCCTATGACCGAAATAGAAGTAAAAAAAACGCAGGAAAGCCTTCAGGATCGCCTCGCTCAAGTCGTTGATCTGCTGCAGCGCCAACGTGTAGTCGAGGATCTGACCCATCGTCAGGAAGGCCAGCACCAGGACCGGGTAGAAAACCTGGTCCACCGGCAGAATCTGGTTGAGCTGCAACGCAAGCTCGATGACCTGCACTCCGCCGACGTCGCCTATATTCTCGAAGCGCTCCCGGTTGAAGATCGTCTGACGGTCTGGCAGCTGGTCAAGGCCGAGCGTGACGGCGACATTCTTCTCGAAGTATCCGACTCCGTTCGTGAAACCCTGATCGCCGACATGGACGATCACGAACTGCTGGCCGCTGCCAGGGAAATGGACGCGGACGAGCTCGCCGACCTTGCCCCCGAGTTGCCGCGCGACGTCGTTCACGAGCTGATGGAAGCGCTGGACAGCCAGCAGCGTGAACGCGTGCGTTCGGCATTGTCCTACGACGAAGAACAAGTCGGCGCCCTGATGGACTTCGAGATGGTGACCATCCGCGAAGACGTCAGTCTGGAAGTGGTGTTGCGTTACCTGCGGCGGCTCAAGGAGCTGCCCGGCCACACCGACAAGCTGTTCGTGGTCGACTCCGATGGCGTGCTCAAGGGTGTCTTGCCGATCAAGCGTCTGCTGGTCAACGACCCTGAGAAGCAGGTTGCAGAAGTCATGGCCAGCGATTCGGTGACTTTCCACCCGGACGGCGATGCCTATGAAGCGGCCCAAGCGTTCGAACGTTACGACCTTATTTCCTCGCCGGTGGTGGACAAGAACGGCAAATTGATCGGCCGTCTGACCATCGATGAAATGGTCGACCTGATCCGTGAGGAAAGCGAAACCGAAGTGCTCAACATGGCCGGTCTGCGCGAAGAAGAAGACATCTTCGCCTCGGTCTGGCGCTCGCTGCGTAACCGCTGGTCGTGGCTGGCGGTGAACCTGATCACAGCCTTTATCGCCTCCCGGGTGATCGGGCTGTTCGAAGGATCGATCGAAAAGCTGGTGGCGCTCGCGGCATTGATGCCGATTGTCGCCGGCATCGGCGGCAACTCCGGTAACCAGACCATCACCATGATCGTTCGGGCCATGGCGCTGGACCAGGTCAGCACCGGTAATACCTCGCGCCTGATGCGCAAGGAGCTTGGCGTGGCATTGGTCAACGGCCTGGTGTGGGGCGGGGTGATCGGCATTGTCGCCTACCTGCTCTATCACAGCTGGTCATTGGGTGTGGTCATGACCGCGGCGATGACCCTGAACCTGCTCCTGGCTGCCTTCATGGGCGTATTGATCCCCATGACCCTGGCGCGCTTCGGACGAGACCCGGCCATGGGTGCCAGTGTGATGATCACCGCCATGACCGACAGTGGAGGGTTCTTCATCTTCCTCGGGCTGGCGACGATCTTCCTGCTCTGAAGCTGCCTGAGCAGCCAAAAAAACCGCCTTCGCTGGCGGTTTTTTTTAGCCGATTTCGTTGATGAGCCAGCTTGCAGCAGCGCGCATCCGGGAGAACAAGCGTCCCTACGGAAGGTAGCTGGCGCGCAGCAATAGCACCTCAGGCCCGGGCATCACCCAAGCCGCAACCCTGAGCGGGCACAAACGGCTGGCCGGATGAATCACGCGCACAAAAAAGCCAGCTCGTGGCTGGCTTTCAAGTCTCTGGCAGTCGGGACTTATTCGTCGTCGTTTGCCAGGCTGGTGTCGTGCGCGATCAGGGAAATCAAAGCGTTCTGCTGGCGGTGGGCCAGCTGGCGGAAGCGTTGCAACAGCTCGCGTTCGTGCAACGACAGCTCAGGGCTGTCAAGACGCAGCTTTGGTTCATTGCCCAGCGCGCCTTCCTGAATCAGGCTTTGTTCAAGACGCGCAATGATTTCAGAGTTCATGCTGCGATGGTTGTCCTTGGAAACATCCGCGATTTGCTCGCGCATGCCTTCAGGGAGACGGACAACGAACTTGTCAGCTGTGCGACTGGAATAATTGGCCTGTTTCATAGGGCTCATATATTTAACCGATTTAGTTCAAAGGGGGGGCGGTTCTTGCATTAGGCCGCGAGATGTCATCGTCTGACTGTCATTTTGGCAAAATGTTCAACCGGCCAACATAAAGGTCCGTCATCATGCATCAGTTCCGCCGGAACCTTGGCGTCAAATCTGTGACAAATATTGAACTAGATAAAGGCGTATAGCCAGCACCAATTATCAGAAATGCGTTCTGGTTAGCAAAGTTCCCGAATACCACCTATCCGAACGAATAGCTCCGGCGGGCGCGAACGCGCTGCCATGATGGCTATCTGTCGTCAGCGTAGGTGGGTCTACAGAGAATTACGAGAAAGGAGTCAAGAAAGAGACGAAGGGTCTGTCAGGGAGGAACGGCACGCTGCGCGGGTTTGCAGAAATCAGGGTTCGCTGACGTAGCACTCGCGGGCTGGCGGGGAGCGCAAGGTCAGGGTTTGGCCCTGCGAAGGACTGGATCGAATTTGATCCGTCGGCCCACGACCAGCGCGGCAATGAACAGACTGGCGAAGATACCTGCGCAGGTCTGGATAATGGTGCTCAAGGAGCCTTTCGGCAGCGCAAGCAATTGATCCGCCACAATGGCCATGATGGCCAGGATCAGAAATAAGGTTGCTGCTTTCGACATGGCGGTTCTCAAAGTGAAGACGGGTGGTCGGTAAGCCTGTGCAATCAACCAATCAATTCAAAACACCCAGCGCTCGGAGCGATCGACTGGAATGGCTTCATCGGTATCGTTGGCCAGCATGGCGTCGGTATGAGCCGCCGACAACCCGGCAAAGCGCGGAGCCTGCTTCATGAGGTAATGTGGTTGAGCCTGAACAGCGACGCTCTGTGTCTTGCTGCCATCGTCCTGAAAGTGGAAAGCCACCAACGCCACAAGCGCCGCAGCATTCAACGCACAGAGAGTCATGTTCATCTCGATTACCTTCGTTTGGAATTGGTTTTGAAGGGGATTGCACGAGGATGAATAATGCAGTCTGCATGCCAAGCGAGATTTTAAAATAAATCCATTAAAATCAAGTGGTTAGAGCTTTGCTGGCACGGCTTTGGATTGCACTTTGCAATGACGCCATTTTGCAGCATTGCATTTTGCATGACGCCAACGTATCGGTCGTCAAAGCTCCGGCGGACTACGACGCTAAAAGACAATGACGACATGACAAAACAAAGGGTTGCCGTTAACATGCTCGCCGTCCCGCTGGTGCCGTCTAGAGCACCAGCACTGTGTCTCAGTAGCTCAATTGGATAGAGCATCCCCCTCCTAAGGGGAAGGTTGGCAGTTCGAACCTGCCCTGGGACACCATTATGATCACCGCGCGAGCGTATCGTTGCGCGGACCCTCAAGATTCTTCTGCTGCACCCTCCTGCTGATCATTTTCGCCCCCCAACACGCCACTCCGCTGATGTCTACTGATGCTGCGGCGTCAGCCGATCGCGCCCGACATTTCATGTAGGTAAAAGCTTGATGCGTGGCCGATCCGTCAGGCGTCTGTTGCGCGCCGTATCGGCGAGCACGCCATAAGTCTGTTCAAGCAGCGCCCAGAGAACGCACTTGCAGTGTGGCTACAGGAGCAAGTGTTGAATTGAATGCTCGCGAAGTTGCGATGAAGACATCGGACGCTGGCCGGTATGAAGGAAAAAACGGGGAGGGGCAATACGCGAGGTGTTTTAGCAGCGTGTTTCAGGAGTCTGCCCAGCGGCGATCCTGGTGAGCACATTCGGGTTCATTCAGAACCGCAGGCGCAGAGCAGGGGTTGGCAGTCGCCTGTCCAACCCTTGCGTTTAATAGCACTCGATCGACCGACGCTTGAACGTGCCGTGCGGATGCAGGGCCTGGACAAGCGTCGTTTCATGAGCCTGAGTGGCGGTCTTACAGGTTCAGATACGGGACCTGAGTAGTAGAAACCGAACCCAGTTGCGTCGAGGTCAGTGCGCCGACTTGAGCGTGGGTCAGTGCGCCGACCTGAGAGGTCGACAGTGCACCGATCTGCGCCGTGGTCAGCGAGCTGACCTGGGTGGTGGTCAGGGCAGCGATATCCTTGGTGGTGATCGCTGCAACCTGCGCCGTGCTCAGGGCCGCCAGTGTGGTCGTCGAGATGCCCGATACCTGCGCTGTAGACAGTTGCGCGACCTGCGCCGTGGACAGGTTGGTGCCCAGTGCGCTGACCTGAGTGTATTTCAAGGCAGCAACCTGACTGGTGGTCAGGCTAGTGACTTGAGCACTCGACAGAGCAGCAGCCTGACCGGTGGTCAGGGCCGCGATATCAGCCGTTTCGATCGACTGAACCTGAGTGGTGCTCAGATTGTTCAGCACCGAAGCTGCCAGACCCGATACCTGAGTGGTCGTCAGCGCTGCGATTTCCTTGGTGGAGATCGCCTGCAGTTGAGCGGTGCTCAAGCCCGCCAGCAGCGAGGTGGTCAAACCTGCAGCCTGACTGGTGGTCAGGGCGCCGATCTGGGTGGTGCTGAAGCTCTGGCCCAGCGAGCTGACCTGGGTGTACTTCAACGCTGCGATCTGGCCGGTCGTAAAGCTCCCGATCTGGGTGCTCGACAGCCCGGTCATCTGCGCGGTCGACAGTGCAGCGACGTCGGTGGTCGAAACCGCAGCCACCTGGGCGGTGCTCAGGCTGGCGACAACCAGGCCAGTGACCTGGCTTGCGCTAAGGGCAGCGACCTGAGCGGTGCTCAGCTTGGCGGTCAGCGTGCCGACCTGAGTGGTCGTCAGGGCGGAAACCTGAACAGTCGTCAGCGCGTTGACACCGGACGTGGTCATCGAGCCCAGCTGAGTCGTGGTCAGCGAAGAGATGTCACGGGTGGCAATTGCAGCCACTTGGGCGGTGCTCAGGGCGGCAACGGCGGTGGTGCTGATGCCGGCCACTTGCGCGGTCGACAATGTGCCGATCTGTGCAGTGCTGAGGCTGGCGGCCAGCGTGCCGACCTGGGTGCTGGTCAGTGCTGCAACCTGCGCGGTGGCCAGTGCGGCGACCTTGGCAGTAGACAACGAAGCCAGTTGAGTGGTCGACAGGGCCGCCACGTCCTTGGTCGAGATCGCCTGAAGTTGAGCCGTGGTCAGGTTACCCAGCGAGGTGGTCGACAGGCTGCCGACCTGAGCGGTCGACAAGGCAGCGATGTCCTTGGTCGAAATCGCCTGAAGCTGAGTGGAGGTCAACGAGCCCAGCACGGTGGTCGACAGACCTGCAGCCTGACCTGTGGTCAGAGCGCCAATCTGACCGGGCGTCAGGTTCGCCGCCAGTACGCCGACCTGGGCGGTGGACAGCGAGGTAACCTGGGCGGTGGTCAGCGAGGCAACGCCTGTGGTTGTCAAACCGCCCAACTGGGTGGTGGTCAACTTGGCGATGTCCTGGGTGGAAATCGCCGCGACCTGAGCGGTGCTCAGAGCGGCAATTGCCGTGGTCGTCAGGCCTGGCACCTGGGTGATGCTCAGCTTGCCGATCTGGGCAGTGCTCATCTTGGCCGCGAGAACGCCAACCTGGGTGCTGGTCAGTGCTGCGACCTGAGCGGTGCCCAGCGAACCGACCTGGGCAGTGGTCAGGGAGCCGACCTGAGTGGTCGACATCGCGGCAACGTCTGCGGCCTCGATGGCCTGCAACTGTGCAGTGGTCAGGTTGCCCAATGCGGTGGTCGACAGGTTCGATACCTGAGAGGTCGACAGCGCCGCGATGTCCTTGGTCGAGATCGCTTGCAACTGTACGGAGCTCAACGAGCCCAGCACCGCGTTCGACAGACTGCCGGCCTGTGTGGCGCTCAGTACCGCAATCTGCGCGGTCGACATTTTGGCAGCCAGTGCGCCGACCTGGTTGGTGGTCATTGCCGTGACCTGGGCAGTCGTCAGAGAAGCGACGTCTGCAGTGGCAATGGCACCCACCTGCGCGGTGGTCAGGGACGGGATGTCCTTGGTCGAAATCGCAGCCAGCTGAACGGTAGACAGAGCGGCCACAGCCGTGGTGCTCAAGCCCGCAGCCTGGGCCGTGGACAATGCGCCAACCTGGGCGGTGGACAGTTTGGCAGCCAGGGAGCTGACCTGGGCGCCGCTCAATGCGCCGGCCTGAGCGGTGCTGAGTACGCCGACCTGGGCGGTGCTCAGAGAGCCGACCTGAGTGGTCGACAGCGCAGCGATGTCTTTGGTCGAAATGGCTTGCAACTGAGAGTTGGTCAGGTTGCCCAGCGCGGTGGTCGAAAGACTCGAGACCTGAGTCGTGGACATCACTGCGATGTCGGCGGTGGCAATGGCCTGCAGCTGAACGCTGGTCAGTGCTGCCAGTACGGTGGTGGTCAGACCCGCGGCCTGGCCGGTGGTCAAGGCACCGATCTGTGCGGTCGCCAGCTTGGTAGCGACGGTGCTGACCTGCGCGGTCGTCATCGACTTGACCTGAGCGGTGGTCATGCCGGCAGCGGCGGTGGTCGACAGCGAGCCGATCTGGGCAGTGGTCAGCGCTGCGATGGCCTTGGTGTTCAAGGCCGACACTGGAGTTGCCCCCAAAGCGCCCAACACTGTGGTGGTCAAGCCTTTGACCTGAGTCGCCGACAGTACGCCGATCTGTGCAGTGGTCATGTTGCTGGCCAGTGCATTGACTTGAGTGCCGGTCAGGGCACCGATCTGGGCGGTGGAAAACGCAGCCACTTGAGTAGTGGTCAGCGCAGCAACCTGAGCTGTGGCAAGTGCAGCCACGTCCTTGGTGTTCAGCGCGCTCAGTTGCGAAGCGTTGAAGGCTGCGATAGCTGCCGTGCTCAGCGATACCACGTCGGCTGTCGACAGCGTGGCGATCTGGGCGGTGGTGAGAACGGAAGCTTGCGCGGTGCTGAGCGCGGCAATATCGGAAGTCGATAGTGCCGCGATCTGCTTGGTAGACAACACGGCAATTTGCGCCGTTGACATCGACGTGACGATGGAGGTCATAGGGTTAACTTTCCTGGTATGAATTTAGTTATTGGCAGAGTTACTCACGCTCGCATCGCCGCAAAACGAGCCCTCGAGTGCCATGCTATCGACATGGCATTTTGATACTTGAGGGGTCCTGGACACATTTAGTAATCGGAATCAGGGGTTACGCCAATTGCGTTTGCGGTTTTGCTGCGCTCGCCGCCGGGAAAGTGCCGTTTTACCGCCGCGTTCAGGTCCATTACTCCATATAAATAACTGATTTATAAGGATTTATTTTATTGGCGCCTTGCCCGGAAATAGTCGATGAATTTGTAAGGGTTTCCCCTAGAGGGGCGCTGACTTTTGTGTCGGTTTTGATAAAAAAGCTGCGCATCCCGAACGGGCATCAGACGGCACTTGTCGGGAGGAGGGGAGCGAGAGGTGCAGCTTTTATCAGGGTATCGATCGGCGTCTCAGATCGATTGCAGCAGCTGAAGTACGGTGTGGTATTCCCAAGTGCTCAGAAGGCTGACCGGATCGGTGCCGTAGCGTTGCCAGGATTCGAGCGAACCGGTCTGGCCATCCGGCGAACTGCAGCGCTGGCAGCATTCCAGCTTGTCCCCGCTGCCTGATAGCGTCAGCGACCAACCGTCGGCCTCGATGACGAACGACGCGGCGCTGGACTCGCCCCATTTTGCCGCAGACACTCGGCGCATGACGCGAACCCCCAGGGCTATATCCCTGAGTATCTGGCAGGCCTGCCGAGCGGTAAGTGTACTGGCTGACATCTTGGGCATCTCTTGATAAACAGGCGGGTGGTTCCTGGATCTGACGCAAAGATGCCGTGGCCACGCTGCATTATGGCGATAGCTTGCACAATTAATTTGCAGCAGCATAGAACCTCGAAGCTAATCAGCCTCTGGAACTTGCTACGAAGAAATTTAATGCGATAAGTGCAACAGGCAGGTGACTGGATTAGTACTTTCAACTAGCATTGCAGCAAGCAAATGCCACTTCCCCGAATCAGGAGCACCCTATGTCTCGTTTGGCAGAATTTCGTAAGCTTGAGCAACAGCTGGCCGCACAACTTGCTGAACTGGAGTCGCTGAAAAACGACACCGGATTGCAAAAGGAAATGGAATTTGAAAACAAACTGCGTGGCCTGCTGGGTGAGTACAACTACAGCCTGCGCGACGTGATCAATATCCTCGATCCACAGGCTGGCGGCCGTAAGGGCACCCCGGCAGCGGCTCCCGAGAAGACCACGCGCAAGGCGCGCTCGGTCAAGGTCTACAAGAACCCGCACACCGGTGAACTGGTCGAGACCAAAGGCGGCAACCACAAGCTGTTGAAAGCCTGGAAGGCCGAGCATGGCAATGACGAGGTCGAGTCCTGGCTGGCCAAGTAAATCGCTGAACCGCTGAACACAAAGGCCGCTCAATTGAGCGGCCTTTTTTATTTGGAAGATTGACGCCAAACTTGTATCTGCACTGTCATTCCTTCATGCGGTCTTTCAATCGACGTTAATCCGCCGACAACCCTAGACAAAAAAGCCACGAGGTGATTAGCCCCCGTGGCTTGTTCATTACTAGTTCAAACCTGATACAAGCTCATCACGCAGTCTTTACAACGCCATGTCGCTTGCAGGCTTGCTTTCGACTGGCTTGGCGGGTGCAGTGCTGGTACCAACGGTCTGATCGAGCACCGGTGGAGTGCCCAGCTGCAGAATTTCTGCGGTGTAGTTCCATTCCTGCTGCACAGCGGCTGGCGAGTCGTTGAGCTTGGTGCCGTAGCTCGGCACGATCTGACGGATCTTCGCTTGCCACTCAGGCGTTGCCACCTGGGTTTTGAAGATCTTTTCCAGAACGTTGAGCATGATCGGTGCAGCGGTCGAAGCACCCGGCGATGCGCCCAGCAGCGCCGCGATGGTGCCGTCCTGGGAAGAAACGACTTCGGTGCCCAACTTGAGCACGCCGCCTTTGTCTGCATCACGCTTGATGATCTGCACGCGCTGGCCGGCTTGCCACAGGCGCCAGTCTTCCTTCTTGGCGTGCGGGAAGTATTCCTGCAGCGCCTTGAAGCGGTCGTCGTCAGACAGCATCAGCTGACCGGCGAGGTACTCGACCAATGGATACTGCTCGATACCGACCTTGGTCATCGGCCAGAAGTTGTGCGTGGTCATGCTGCTGAACAGGTCCAGGTACGAGCCTTCTTTCAGGAACTTGGTGGAGAAGGTCGCGAACGGGCCAAACAGGATCACCCGCTTGCCGTCGAGCACGCGGGTGTCCAGGTGCGGAACCGACATGGGCGGCGCGCCGGTGGAGGCGATGCCGTAGGCCTTGGCCATGTGCTGCATGGCGACGGTCGGGTTCTCGGTGACGAGGAACGAACCACCGACCGGGAAGCCTGCGTATTCCTTGGCTTCAGCAATCCCGGATTTCTGCAGCAGCTTCAGCGCACCGCCGCCGGCGCCGATGAACAGGAACTTGGCGTCGGTACCGGAGGTGCTGCCGTCCTTCAGATTCTTGTATTCGACGTGCCAGGAGCCGTCTTCGTTACGCGTGATGTCGTTGACCTCGCTGGACAACTTCAAGTCGAAGTTCGGACGGGTCTGCAGGTAGGACACGTATTGACGGGTGACTTCACCCCAGTTGACGTCGGTACCGATCGGCGTCCAGGTGGTCGCCAGCTTCTGGGTCGGATCGCGGCCTTCCATCATCAGCGGGACCCACTTGGCGATCTGCGCCGGGTCTTCGGAGTACTGCATCGGACGGAACAGCGGGCTGGCTTGCAGCGCGTCGTAACGCTTCTTGAGGAATTTGATGTTGTCATCGCCCCACACGAAGCTCATGTGTGGTGTGGTGTTGATGAACGACGGCGGGTTCTTCAGAACGCTGCTCTTGACCTGCCAGGAGAGGAACTGACGAGTCACCTGGAAGGCTTCGTTGATTTCAATGGCCTTGGAAATGTTGACCTTGCCGTCTTTATCTTCAGGCGTGTAGTTCAGCTCGGCCAGGCCCGAGTGCCCGGTGCCGGCGTTGTTCCAGCCGTTGGAGCTTTCTTCGGCGACAGCGTCCAGGCGCTCGACCATTTCCATCGACCAGCCCGGTTCCAGTTCATTAAGCCAGACACCCAGGGTCGAACTCATGATGCCGCCGCCAATCAGCAGTACGTCGACTTTCTTGCTCTCGGCGCCATGGGCTTGCAGTAGAGTTGCCGAAATGGCCAGGCCCAGCAGAGCCGTGCTCGTTTTCTTGAACATTGAGTCATCCAATAGATAGAAAGTTATCCGCCTGCAACCCTTCATCAGGCAAGGTCCTGCAGCACATCACCGCCGTACAGGCATGAATGTCGCGCAGGCTTCGCTCTCAGAAGACGAGGAGGAAGGGTCAAGAGGTCGGTGTTTCGGGCGACCTCCCGTTCTATGTCCCTCGGTGCTGGCTTTTTATTCGATCTTTGGATTCAGCAGCTTGAGTAAACATCAATCCATCGCAGAACTCGGTCATCAGGTCCAAGCGCTCTGCAACGGGGCGGGGATTGTACCCGAAATGTGATTTACGACAAATCAGACGACGTTTAAGTCAATACGCCAATTTGTCTCAGGTGGCCAATTGCCGTTGCTGCGCGCGAGCGCTCCCTGTAGCAGTGAGCTTGCTCGCGATTGCGGCAGCACAGTTGTCCCGGCAATGTCTGAAGCGCAAGCATCTGTGTAGCAGCACGGCTTGCCGGCGGAACGTCCTGAAGATCGCTACCGCCAGCAAGCCGTGCTGCTACAGTTTCAAGCGCAAGATAGTTACAGCGTGAACTTGCCGACCATCATGTTGAACGACACCGCCAGACGCGACAGTTCCTGGCTCGAGGCGCTGGTCTGGTTGGCGCCCGCGGCAGTCTGTGCCGACAGGTCCTGGATATTCACCAGATTGCGGTCCACTTCCCGCGCGACCTGCGCCTGTTCTTCGGCAGCGCTGGCGATGACCATATTGCGTTCATTGATCTGACTGACGCCTGCGCTGATGCGCTCCAGTGCCAGGCCCGCTTCGGTGGCCAAAGTCTGGGTGTTGACCGCGATGGCCTGGCTCTTGCCCATGGCCTGGACGGCTTCGTCGGCACCTTTGCGCACCAGGGTGATCATCGATTCGATTTCGCCGGTCGATACCTGGGTACGGTGAGCCAGCGCACGCACTTCGTCGGCCACCACCGCAAAGCCGCGGCCTTGCTCACCGGCGCGGGCGGCTTCGATGGCGGCATTGAGCGCCAGCAGGTTGGTCTGTTCGGCGATGCCGCGAATCACGTCCAGGACTTTGGTGATATCCCGGATCTGTCCTGCCAGGGCTTCGACGCGTTGGGTCGAGTCGGTGATTTCCACGGTCATGGTGTTCATTGCGCTCACCGCCTGCTGCACCTGATGCTGGCCCTTGAGCGCATCGTCAGCGGTCTGAGTCGACACCTGCGACGCGCTGGCGGCGTTGCGTGCGACTTCCTCGACCGCAGCGGTCATCTGGTTCACGGCAGTGGCTGCCTGCTGGATTTCGTCATTCTGGCGCAGCAGACCGCGACTGCTGTCGTCCGTCACCGCGGTCAGCTCCTCGGCGGCTGAAGCAAGCTGATCGGATGCGCTTGCGATCTGCTGCACAGTGCCCTTGAGGCTGCCTTGCATGTTGGACAGTGCCTTGAGCAACTGACCTGTTTCATCCTGACCGCCGACTGCAATGGCTTGCGACAGGTCACCGCTGGCGACCCGGGATGCGCTTTGCACCGACTGATAAATCGGCCGGGTGATCATGCGGGTGACGATCAGCCCCAAGGTGATGGCGCAAACCACCGCGATCAGCGAGCCGATGATCAGAATCCAGGTCACCTGACGGTCGGTGTCGATCCCTGCCTGGGCCGAGTCACGCGCCTGACGGGAGTTGGATTCGATAATGATCTTCAACTCGCCCATGGTTTTGCGATAGGTGGGGGTAACCAGCGTCGCAGCCTGTTTGCTGGCCAGCTCGATATCGCCGCTCTGAATCACCGCCAAGGTGTTCTGCACAGCGGCCATATATGCCGGCCAGTCCCGCATGAAGTCTTCACTGGCGGCTTTTTCGTCGGCTTCCATTGGAGTGCCACGATAGATGTTGAAGTCGCTGTCTGCCTGAGCCTGATTTTCCCTGAGCGATTGAATCGCGCCATTGATCTCGTCAGCCGGCGCCTTGAGTGCGCTCAGCGCAATGATCTTGAAGAAGTCGCGGTTGGTGGCGATCACGTTCGCCTTGACCGAGTCGACCTTGGCGATAGACAGCATGCTGTTGGCGACCGTGTCTTGAAACAGGTCGTACAGACGCGAAATACCGGACTGGCCGAGCACGCCTATCACCACAGTAATCAGCGCGCACAGGCTAAAAGCGGACAACAGCTTGGACTTGAGTTTCAGATCGGTCAGCCAGGACATGGAGGCATTACTCAGGGCAGGATTTAAGTGTCGCGGCTGCATGGGCCGCATCACTTCCTATCGGCGGTGGGGCGGGGGACTTTACACATTTCGAAACACCTGCGATGAATGTCATCATCCACCCCGGTTGTCGCTGATTCTGGATCCACGGACGTTGGCCGCGTGAGGGCGAAATGTTTCGAGCAGGTTAAGTGCCCGCTCGCTGACCAACTGCGTCACAGATCAGTCGGATGTGCTTTAAAGGCTACGCCTGGCGATGGCATTTTCCCGATGCCATCACCTAAGCTTTGTTCCTGCGCCGCCGATAACTCGAACAGGCGGCTTCTTGCCGCACTTGAACTGGCCAAAGCTTGCGTGAAATAGCTTGATGGCAAATTGATGTTGGCTATCATTCGTCCCGCTGAACGGGGGGCGGCGAAGTCGATCCGTTGTGTAATTGCCTATGGGCTGATTTTCTCCCGTGACAGGAATCTCGATGCTGGCGTGGAACCAAAAAAGCTTTCTGATCGTCGATGATTTCTCCGATTTCCGCAGCTCGGTCCGCTCGATGCTGCGTGAGTTGGGCGTCAAGGAAGTGGACACCGCTGATACCGGCGAACAGGCGCTGAAGATGTGCTCGCAGAAGCGCTATGACTTCATCCTGCACGACTTCAACCTGGGTGATGGCAAGAAGAACGGCCAGCAAGTGCTTGAAGACCTGATGACCGACAAGCTGATCAGTCATGAAAGCGTGTTCGTCATGGTCACTGCCGAGAACAGCCAGGCGATGGTCATGAGCGCGCTGGAGTGGGAGCCCGACGCCTACCTGACCAAGCCCTTCAACCGCGCAAGCCTGGCTCAGCGTCTGGAAAAGATCGTCCAGCGCAAGAACCTGCTCAAGCCGATTCTGCAGGCGCTGGATCGCGGCAAACCGGCGGAGGTGTTGACCGCCTGCGTCAACCTGACCAAACAGGATCCGCGCTTCGCGCCGCTGTGCCTGCGCTACAGGGCCGACGCCTTGCGCGACCTGGGCCAGCACGAACCGTTGGAGGCGTTTCTCAAATCGATTCTTGCCGATCGTCCGCAGCCCTGGGCCTACGCGGCGTTGGGCAAGCTGCTGTTCAAGCGTGGGCGTAACGCCGACGCGCAGGCGGTCTATGAAGACGCGATCCGCGCGTTCAACGCGATGCCGGTGCTGTTCGACGGCCTGGCCGATGTGCTGATGGCCAGCGGCGACAACCGCCGCGCGCAGAAGATGCTCGAAGAAGCGGTGCGCCTGTCACCCTACGCGGTGCGGCGTCAACGCCTGCTGGGCAAGCTGGCGCTGGAGAATCAGGATTTCGACGGCGCCTCCAAAGCCTTTCGCCAGGCCGTTTCGCAAGGGCAGTTCTCGCGTTTCAAGGACCCGGAAACCAACCTTGGCCTGGCCCAGGCGCTGATCAGCCGTGGCGGCGAGCGCGGGCTGGATGCGCGCACCCGGGTCGAGATCAACCAGACCCTGGGTGAAGTCGCCAAGGAGCATGTCAACGATGCCGGCCTGCAAGTGCGGGCGCGGCTGATGAAAGCCACCAGCGTGGCCAGTTCCGACCCTGAAATGGCCGCCAAGCTGACCGAGCAGGCGTTGGAGCGGCTCGAAGGCATGGAGCAGTTCCTCAGTGCCGATGCCGCGCTGGCGGTAGCCTCGCAACTCAAGCAGTTGGGGCAGGAAGGCGCCGGCGCCGGTATTCTCAAAAGCTGCGCGGAGATCTATGGCGATGATCCGCAGGTCATGCAGAGCATCGCCAGGCAGACCGACGATCCCGACATCCTCAGCGCGGGCAAGGCGGCGATCGATCTGAACATGCAAGGCATTCGCAGCTATCGGGCAGGCAAGCTGGGCGAAGCTCAGGACTTGTTCCGTCAGGGGCTGGCACTGCAACCGAAGAACATCAGTATTGCCCTGAACCTGGCGCAGGCGCTGCTGCATGTGGGCGTGCAGAATCTCGACACCGCCAGTCTGCAGGAATGCCAGAACAGTCTGAAAATGGTCGGCAAGATGCCCGACACTGATGCGCGCTACGAGCGTTATCAGAAACTGCGATCCAGGGCGTTTGGTCAATGAGTGATCAGCAACCGGGGGTGGATTTCTCCATGGTGATCGCCTCCACCGTGCACGACATGAAAAACTCGCTGGCCTCGTTGATCCAGGCGCACGGGCAGTGGGTCAGGCAACTGCCGGCGACTGATCGCGGCACGCCGGAGCAGGGCGTGATCGATTACGAGTTCGCGCATCTGAACGGCATGCTGGTGCAACTGCTGGGGCTGTACAAGCTGGGCGTGAACCAGCTGCCACTGCGTCCGGACTACCACGAGCTGGACGATTTCATCGAGGCGCAGCTGGCCTTTCACCAGGAAGTACTCGCCAGCCGCGGCATCATCGCGCGCTTGCGCGTCGACGATTTCGGCCTGCCGGGTTTCTTCGACCGTGAGTTGATCGGTTCGGTGGTGTCGAACGTGGTGATCAATGCCATTCGCTTCGCCCGGCATGAAGTGCTGATCAGCGCGGGGCAGGTCGGCGAGCAATTGGTGATCAGCGTCAACGATGATGGGCCGGGCTTTCCCGCGCACATGATCGAACACCAGACCGACTATGTGCAGGGCATCAACCAGAGCAGCGGCAGCACCGGGCTGGGGCTGTATTTTGCGGCGAACATCGCCCGACAGCATCAGCGCCAGGGCGTGCCGGGGCATATCGAGATCGCCAATGGTGGCGAACTGGGCGGCGGGCTGTTCAGTATTTATCTGCCGTAGGGCGACCGCAGGATCTTCCAGCCTCGCTGCTGCCGAGTATCCGAAGCCTGGGCGTCTACAGCTTCATGGCCTTGCCGAGCACGACATTCAACGCATTGCGCGCATCGTCGAGCTGCACCAGCGTGGCGTGATGGGCACCGAGGGCGTCGCGGTTCTCGATGGCGGTAAGGATTGCCTTGTGCCGGGGCAGGGCCAGCTCATGCAGGTTCGGGCGTTTGTTGGAGTGCTTGAGTGCTTCGCGCAGCGCCAGTGACAGCATGTTGCACAGGTGTGCCAGCAGGTCGTTGTGGGTGGCATCGGCAATCCGGCTGTGAAAATCCAAGTCCGGCTGCAGCACGTCCTCCACGCTCGGCGCCGCCTCCATGCGCTGGTAGGCTTCGCCAATGCCGGCGATCTCGTCTGGTGTTGCATGTTGCGCGGCAAGGGCGGCAGCGGCCGGTTCAATGATGCTGCGAACGCTGGTGAGCAGGGCGAAGAATTCGTTCTGCGGCGAGCTTTGCATCAGCCAGTGCAGCACGTCGGGATCGAGGATATGCCATTCGCGGCGTGGTTTGACCACCGTACCTACCCGCGGACGCGAATACACCAGGCCCTTGGCCACCAGCACCCGGGTGGCTTCGCGCAGCACCGGGCGACTGACCGCATATTCCTCACACAGCAAGGCCTCGGCGGGCAGTTTGTCGTCAGGTTTGAAGCGTCCTGAAACGATCTGCATGCCGATGTCCTGGACAATGCGCGAATGCATGCTTTTGCGGTCGGAGGGCTTACGGTAATCCATGGGCGCGCGTGGCAATCCTGAGCGGTGAATGCGGCGCATCATAGCACTGGCGGGGAGCGCTGGCGTCGCTGCGAAACTTGCGGGCTTACAGGTCAGGCGCGACCTGCCGGCCCGACCCTCAACCCTGTAGGCGCCGGCTTGCTGGCGAATGCGCAGTGTCAGTCGAATCACCTGTATCTGACACCTTGCGGTTCGCCAGCAAGCCGGCTCCTGCAAGTGATTGCGCGCGCTCGCGAAATTTGCGCACATCCGCAGCTCCCTGGCGGATGCGTGCGCAAGCGCGATCACCTGTAGGGGTAGCTTCGTCTCCCAGATTGATCAGTGCGAATGCCGAGGCACTTCCGAGCCGCGCATGCCCACCAGGAAGTCAAAGTCGCAACCCTGATCGGCCTGCATCACGTGCTCGATGTACAGCTGGCGATAGCCGCCCACCAGCAGTTGTTGCGGCGCTTGCCAGTCCGCCAGGCGCGCAGCCAGTTGTTCGTCGCTGATGTCCAGGTGCAGGCGCCCGGTCGCACAGTCCAGCTCGATGAAATCACCTTCCTGCACCACCGCCAGCGGTCCGCCGGCAGCGGCTTCCGGCGCCACGTGCAAGACCACGGTGCCGTATGCCGTGCCGCTCATGCGCGCATCGGAAATACGCACCATGTCGGTCACGCCCTGAGCCAGCAGCTTGGCCGGCAGGCCCATGTTGCCGACTTCGGCCATGCCCGGATAACCCTTTGGCCCGCAGTTTTTCATCACCAGGATGCTGCTTGCGTCAACGTCCAGCTCAGGATCGTTGATCCGCGCCTTGTACATGTCGAAGTTCTCGAACACCACTGCGCGTCCGCGATGTTTCATCAGCGCGGGCGTGGCGGCCGAAGGCTTGAGCACAGCGCCCAGCGGCGCCAGGTTGCCGCGCAATACACAAATGCCGCCATCGGCCACCAGCGGGTTGTCGATGGCACGGATCACTTCGTCGTCACCGTAGATCGGCGAGTTCTTCACGTTCTCCCAGAGCGACTTGCCATTCACGGTAAGGGCTTCGGGGTTGGGGATCAGGTTGTTTTCGCCCAGGCGGCGCAGCACCGCAGGCAAGCCACCGGCGTAATAGAACTCTTCCATCAGGAAACGTCCGGAAGGCTGCAGGTCGACCAGGGTAGGCGTGCCGCGACCAATGCGCGTCCAGTCGTCCAGGTCCAGATCGACACCGATGCGCCCGGCGATGGCCTTGAGGTGGATCACTGCGTTGGTCGAACCGCCGATGGCGGCGTTGACCCGAATGGCGTTCTCGAAGGCTTCCCTGGTCAGAATCTTCGACAGGCGCAGGTCTTCGTTGACCATCTGCACCGCGCGCATGCCCGACATGTGCGCCAGCACGTAGCGACGCGAATCGACGGCCGGAATCGCAGCGTTGTGCGGCAGTGAGGTGCCCAGAGCCTCAGCCATGCAGGCCATGGTCGACGCCGTGCCCATTGTGTTGCAGGTGCCGGCCGAGCGCGACATGCCGGACTCTGCGGAGAGGAATTCATCCAGGCTGATCTGGCCGGCCTTATACGATTCGTGCATCTGCCAGACGATGGTCCCGGCGCCGATGTCCTTGCCCTTGTGTTTGCCGTTGAGCATCGGCCCGCCGGTCACGACGATGGCCGGGATATCGCAACTGGCCGCACCCATGAGCAGGGCAGGGGTGGTCTTGTCACAACCGGTGAGCAGCACCACGCCATCGATCGGGTTGCCACGTATCGCTTCTTCGACGTCCATGCTCGCCAGGTTGCGCGTCAGCATCGCGGTCGGGCGCAGGTTCGATTCGCCATTGGAGAACACCGGGAATTCCACCGGAAAGCCACCGGCTTCGATGACGCCACGCTTGACGTGTTCGGCGATGGTGCGGAAGTGGGCGTTACACGGGGTCAGTTCGGACCAGGTGTTGCAGATGCCAATGATCGGCTTGCCCTGGAACTGATGGTCGGCGATGCCCTGGTTCTTCATCCAGCTGCGGTACATGAAGCCGTTCTTGTCGGCGGTACCGAACCATTGGGCTGAACGCAGGACAGGTTTCTTATTGGCATCAGACATAAATCAGCACTCTTATTGTAAGACTCGATTTGTAAGACTAAAGGCTTCGCTTGACGACTAAAATAGGCCGAAAATCGTCTGAGTGGAAGTGTTGTAACGCTAAATAGTAATACTATATAGTCGTTTCCCAACGAGGGACGACCCTGCCAGGCCGAGCGACACGTTGTACGGCGCACACGAAGGCAGAGGCGATCCCCGCGCTTGCATAACAAAAACAACGTGGAGAACGCATACATGAGCCAGGAACTCAGGCTTATTCGTCGCATCACCCTGAAACTCATACCCTTTCTGATCCTGCTGTACCTGATCGCCTATGTCGACCGTTCCGCCGTGGGCTTCGCCAAGCTGCACATGGGCGCGGATGTCGGCATCGGCGACGCTGCCTATGGCCTGGGCGCGGGACTGTTCTTCATCGGTTACTTCCTGCTGGAAATCCCCAGCAACCTGATGCTCGAACGCTTCGGCGCCCGACGCTGGTTCGCGCGGATCATGGTCACCTGGGGTGCGATCACCATGGGGATGGCGTTCGTCCAGGGCCCGACCAGCTTCTATGTGATGCGTTTTCTGCTCGGCGCGGCCGAAGCGGGCTTTTTCCCCGGCGTGCTGTACTACATCACCCAATGGTTCCCGGTGCGCCATCGCGGCAAGATCCTGGGCCTGTTCATCCTCTCGCAACCCATCGCGATGATGATCACCGGTCCCATTTCCGGCGGTTTACTGGGGATGGAAGGGGTTGGCGGCCTACATGGCTGGCAGTGGTTGTTCCTGTGCATCGGTGCCCCGGCGATCCTGCTGACCTTGCCGGTCCTGCGCTGGCTGCCCGATGGCCCAAGGGACGTGAAGTGGATGGACCCGGTCGAGAAAGACTGGCTGGCCGGCGAGCTGAAAAAGGATCTGGAACAGTACGGCCAGACCCGTCATGGCAATCCGCTGCATGCCCTCAAGGACAAGCGCGTGCTGCTGCTGGCGCTGTTCTACCTGCCGGTGACCCTGAGCATCTACGGCCTTGGGCTTTGGTTACCGACGTTGATCAAGCAGTTTGGCGGCACGGACCTGATGACCGGGTTTATCTCTTCGGTGCCTTATGTCTTCGGCATCGTTGGCCTGTTGATCGTGCCGCGCAGCTCCGACCGCCTGAATGATCGCTATGGTCACCTGGCGGTTCTGTATGTCATCGGGGCTATCGGCTTGTTCTTCAGTGCGTATCTGAGCGTGCCGGTACTGCAACTGGCGGCGCTGTGCCTGGTGGCATTTTCGCTGTTCTCCTGCACCGCGGTGTTCTGGACCCTGCCGGGCCGCTTCTTCGCCGGAGCCAGCGCCGCGGCGGGCATCGCCCTGATCAACTCGGTGGGCAACCTGGGCGGTTACATCGGCCCGTTCGTCATCGGCTGGCTTAAAGAGCTCACCGGGAATCTGGCCAGCGGCTTGTACTTCCTGTCGGGCGTGATGGTCTGTGGACTGATCCTGACCGGCGTGGTGTATCGCGTATTGGAGCGCAAGCACGTATTGCCTGCGTCGAGCTTCGCCGCCAGCGCCCGCAATTCTCGCTAGCACTACGCTTGTGTAGCCGCCGGCAAGCCGCACGGCTACACAAAACATTTCGTATCCCGGGTCTGACAGCGCCACAGAACCCGTAGCAGTCCGGCTTGCCGGCGGTAGCGATTTCGACACAGCCACCGCAAAAGGCCACGACGCAATCATCTGGAAAGGAGACATTCATGCATTTGGTTCAATTCGAATTGGGTAACGGCCAGCGTCGCGTCGGCTTGGTGGACGGCGCGCTGGTGCGCGAAATTCAAGGCGCGACCAGCACCCGTGAGCTGGCGCTGGCGGCCATCGACAAGAAGATTTCCCTGGCTGAGCAGGTCGACAGCCTGGGCCTGGGTGACAACCACGATTATTCGCAACTGCGTGCGGACCTGATGATCCTGCCGCCGCTGGACCATCCGGACCCCGCTCACCTGCTGGTCAGCGGCACCGGCCTGACGCACCTGGGCAGCGCCTCGGCCCGCGACAAGATGCACCAGCATGGCAACGATGAGTCCGCCATGACCGACACCATGCGCATCTTCAAATGGGGTATCGAGGGCGGTAAACCTGCTGCCGGTGAGCCCGGGGTGCAGCCAGAATGGTTCTACAAGGGCGACGGCAGCATCGTCATTCGTCCAGGGCAAGCCTTCCCGCAGCCGCCGTTTTCCGAAGATGCCGGTGAAGAGCCGGAGCTGAGCGGCCTGTATGTAATCGGCAATGACGGCCAACCCTACCGTCTGGGGTTCGCCATCGGCAACGAGTTCTCCGATCACATCATGGAGCGCAAGAACTACCTGTACCTGGCCCATTCAAAACTGCGCGCCTGCTCGTTTGGTCCGGAGCTGCGGGTCGGCGATCTGCCGCAGAACCTGGCGGGCACCAGCCGCATCCTGCGTGACGGCCAGGTGCTGTGGGAGAAGGAGTTCCTGAGCGGCGAGGCGAACATGTGCCACAGCCTGGAAAACCTCGAATACCACCACTTCAAGTACAGCCAGTTCCTGCGTCCGGGCGACGTGCATGTGCATTTCTTCGGCACCGCTACCCTGTCGTTCGCCGACGGCATCAAGACCCAGCCGGGCGATCATTTCGAGATCAGCCAGAGCGAGTTTGGCGCGCCATTGATCAATGGCATCGCCCCGGCCGAAGCGGTATTCCAGCCAGGCGCAATCAAGCAGCTTTAAGCCGTGCTTGCAGAACTGCCCCGACAGCGCCTTGGCCGGCGCCTTGAAAAACGTCAACCTGCTGGGGATCCAGCGGTTGGTGGATGGGCTCAATACCACTGCAGCATGAAGCTGATAACCCAGACCCTGTAGGAGTGAGCTTGCTCGCGATGCGCCAGATCAGACGCTGCAGCGGTGCGTGTAAAAGCGCCATCGCGAGCAAGCTCACTCCTACAAAACAGCTGTGAAAACGCAGAGCTAACGCAACACACCCGACACCCACATAAAAACAAACGAGGTGCGCCCCATGACCGCCAATGCCATACCGCTGGAACAGCTGGACGCCGAAGCGATTGAAGACAGCATTTACCGCAAGGTCAGCTGGCGCATCGTGCCGCTGTTCATCTGTTGTTTCCTGTTCGCTTATCTGGACCGGGTCAACATCAGCTTCGCCAAGTTGCAGATGTCCAGTGATCTGGGTTTCAGCGAGACCATCTACGGGTTGGGCGCCAGTCTGTTTTTCGTCGGTTACTTCCTCTTCGAAGTCCCCAGTAATGTCCTGCTGCACAGGATCGGCGCGAGAATCTGGATTGCCCGGATCATGGTCTCCTGGGGCATCGCTTCAGCCTGCATGATGTTCGTGCAGACCGAGTTCTGGTTTTACACCCTGCGCTTTCTGATCGGCGTAATGGAAGCCGGCTTTGTGCCCGGCGTGTTGTACTTCTTCACCCAGTGGTATCCCAGCTCACGGCGGGCGCGGGTCAATTCGTATTTCAAAAGCTCCATTCCCCTGTGTGGCATCGTCGGCGGCCCTATCGCTGCACTGATTCTCGGGCACTTCGACGGGGTCATGGGCCTGGCCGGCTGGCGCTGGCTGTTTCTGCTCGAAGGCATCCCGTCGGTGCTGTTGGGCGGTGTAGTGTTCTGGCTGGTCAAGGACCGTATTGAAGATGCCCCGTGGCTCAGCGCCCAGGAAAAGCAAGTGGTGCTGTCGCGGATGGCCAAAGAACCGCGGCCGACATCACCGCAGAAGGTCAAGGACATCTGGAAACACCCGACCACCTACGTCATGTCGGCAATTTACCTGTGCCTGGTCATGGCGCTGACCGGCCTGCTGTTCTGGATGCCACAGCTGATCAAGAGCGCCGGCGTGCTCGACACCATGAACATCGGGCTGTTGACGGTGATTCCTTATGTAGGTGCGGTGATCGGCAACCTGCTGATCGGCGCAAGCTCCGACCGCCACAGCGAGCGTCGCTGGCACATGGCCGCCTGCGCGACCCTGACTGCGGCGGGCTATCTGGTTTGTGCGCTGTTGCCCGGGCAGTTGCTGCCGTTGATGATCGGCATGACCATGATCATGACCGGCATCATCGCCTGGATGCCGATCTTCTGGACCATCCCGCCGCGCTTTCTCAGCGGCATCGCGGCGGCGGCGGGGATCGCCCTGATCAACTCACTGGGGCAACTGGGCGGCGTCATCGCGCCGTTCATGGTCGGTCGTATCAAGGACCTGACCGGCACGGCAACGCCTGCGCTGTTCGCCTTGTTCGCGGTCAGCGTGCTGGCCATTGCGCTGATTGTGTGGGGCATTCCCAAGCGTTACTACGCCAGGCAAGCGCTGCAGGACTGACCATCAACGGTATCAGCAAGGCGCCAGCCACACCGCTCTGGCGCCTTTTGACCTATCATTCGCGCTTTGACCTATGCGAATCATTGCCATGACTACCACACCGCAAACATTGCTTGCCGCCCTGCAGACAGCCTTGATTTCCCAAGCCATGCTGGAGATTGACGGGCTGCACGCGTTCGAATTCTCACTGGACGAAATGCTGCAAATCGAAAGCATGGACGGCCGCGAGCGCAAGGTCTGGCGATTCTCCCTGGCGCAGATCGACAGCGCCGAGTTCGACAGTGAGCTGCAAAGCTGGGTCATCAATGACGGCAATGCCGATCATCGTCTCCTCGTGCTCTCGGACGCGTTTACCAGCAGTGGTGACGACGAAGACGACGACAAGCAGGATTAACGCCGTCCCTTGTAGCCGTCCGGCTTGCCGGCGGTAGCGATCCGGCCAACACCACCGCCGGCAAGCCGGACGGCTGCGAAAGACAGGTCCGGATCCTGAGTCGTTACTGGCAACTACTCCCGGCCAACCGCTGTCATAGACCTGATTCTCGCGTTTGACCACGCGCCAACAACTCCAACAAAGAGATCACGCTCATGACCCCCAGACTCCTGCCCTGGCTGGTACTCGCCAGCAGCCTCACCTCCATTTGCGTACAGGCCAAATCCATGACCGACTACGACGTACTGGTGGGTGCCTACACCGCTGGCGCCAGCGAAGGCATCTACCGCCTGGGCTTCAATACCCAGACCGGCCAGCTCGACGCCAAGCCGCGTCAGGTGATCAAAAGCGAAAACCCGTCCTGGCTGACCCTGTCCAAAGACCAGCATCACCTGTTCGCGGTCAACGAGAACGGCCCTGGCCAGACCGACGTGGTCGGCAAGGTTTCAAGCTTTGCCATCGACCCCAAGACCCATGCGGTGTCGTTCATCAACCAGATCGAGAGCAAAGGCGAAGAGCCGACGCACTCCAATCTGAGCCTGGACGGACGTTTCCTGTTCGTCGCCAACTACGCCGTGCACCCTGATCCGGGCGGTGTGCTCGCCGTGGTGCCCGTGGGCAAGGATGGCAAGCTTTCGCCGGTGGTACAGACCGCCACTCATGAGGCGAGCAAGGTCAACCCTGAACGTCAGGCTTCGTCCCACGTTCATGCCGCCGTGCCGACCCCCGATGGCAAATACCTGATCGCCATGGATCTGGGCGCTGACAAGATGTTCGTCTTCAATTACGACGGCAAGCAGACCCAGCCCTTGAAGCCTGCCAAGGTGCCGTCCGTGGACTTGCCACCGGGCAGTGGCCCGCGTCACCTGTTGTTCAGCAAGGACGGCAAGCACGCCTGGCTGACCATGGAGATGAGCGCGCAAGTGGCCGTGTTCGAGTACCACGACGGCGCCTTCAAACGCACGCAACTGGTCGAACTGGCGAACAAGGATGGTCAGCAATACCGCGCCGCAGGTGGCCTGCACACTTCGCCGGATGGCAAATTCCTGTACGTCGCCAACCGTGGCGAGGCCAACGAGCTGGTTGTCCTGAGCATCAATTCAGCCAATGGCCAGCTGAAGGAAATCCAGCGCCGTTCCGTGGAGGGCAAGGAGCCACGTGAGTTCAGCTTCGACCCCAGCGGCCGCTTCGTGCTGATCGCCAATCAGAAAAGCAACCAGATCATCACCGTTCGCGTTGACCCGAAAACCGGTGTTTTGGGCGACACGGTGCAGAAAGTCGACTTCGATTCGCCCTCCGATTTTCGTTTTCTGAGTGGCAAGTGACACATTGACGCAGGCTCGAGCCCTTGATTTACAAGGGCTCGAGCCATGTATTAATTGAAGTGATAAGGGCTAGTGCCAGAAAAGATTTTTTCTGAAAGCTCCTCGGGCGTACTTTTAATTCCACGGCCAAGACGGTCAAGACTTGAAACGAAGCATCAACACCGAGGAACACCCCATGAACTTCAATATCTTCTCCATCATCGCCGCGTCTGCCATCTCCGCCACCGTTGCATTGCCAGCCAGTGCCAGTGTCGAAGCCACAGACAAAAAAGTCACTTCGACCCAGAGCTACACCCCCAAGTATCTGCAACAAAGCGCCAACTTCTATGCTGCTCTGGATCACAAGACTCAGTAATGAATAGAACTCGATGTGAATCCATTCCCCGGTAACGAAGCACACAATACCGGGGAATGGATTTGTAAGACCCAAACTTGAATGTAACGCTGTCGTTGCTCGCTATAGAAAGAACGCTTTCGCGAGCAAATTCGCCTCAAACAGGCTGGTACGACCCACTGACCATTGCGTGTCAGACCAGGTACCAGATGCAGGCGAGCTTGCTCGCGAAAGCGTTGGATTCCCTCCCTTTGATCCCCGTCTGCTGAATAAGCGATGGGGATTTTTTTATGCCTGATATTTACCGCCAGGTAAAAAACTATCGGGCCGATTGACCCGCTAAATAATCAACCGAACTGATCTTTTGAATCGCTGCGCATCGTTTTTAAATAATGGTGGCTTCGAGCATTCTGGGCGCCTGAAACAAAGACACCCCGGAGCTACTGACATGGCCACTGCCATTCTTCATTCACTTAAACAAGGCGCTTATACCGCCATCGCTTTGTATGTTGTTTTCATTGCAGTGGTCACCGTTGCCAGCATGAATCCACAACTTACCGCACCGGCTTCGGTGTCTACCCAGTCGTCGCTCGTCGAACTTGATCGTGCTGCTGTCAACACGAAGGGGCGTGTGTCGTGAAAGGGTCGAATTTCTGGGTAATCGTGTTTTTCGCATTGATCAACAATGGCTGCTCGTTGCTGGGGCAGGGCGAGGGCTCGGTGGGCGGCGTGGCACGCAGCATGGAATTCAAGACCGAGGTCGCCGAAGCCATCGAAATGCAACGGGCGCAAAAGCTCAATGCCGGCAACCCGCCGCCGCGCCACGGTGAACTGTTTTCGACGATTTTCGAGTGGACGACAGTTTGACGGGTGGGCACGGCCTCTGTAGGAGTGAGCTTGCTCGCGATAGCGGTCAACCAGCAATATGGGCGGTGAGTGTCAGACTGGATCGCGAGCAAGCCCACTCCTACAGTGCTTTGTGCTTGGTTTGTTACTTGTGCATCACCTGCTTGAACAACGCCGACTGCAAAAACCGTTGCAGCCACCCCTGCAACTTCGGGTAGGGGCTTTGCCAGAACCAGTCCGGGTCGACGAAACAGAACTGGCGCACGAAAGGCGCCAGGGCGATGTCGGCCAGCGTGAGGTGATCGGTAATCAAAAACTCTCGCTCGTTGAGCAACCCTTCCAGCTGGCTTAAAAACACCTCACCGCGCCCCCGATACACCTGCTGGCTGAATTCTGGATAGCGCACCGCATATTTGTAGCGATCCAGGTCAGTCTTGAAGCTGCTGTCGTTTTGCCCAATCAGCTGGGCGATCTGCTGTTGCGCATCGGCGTCACCGGACATCGACCAGTCCCCCGGATCGTTCTGTGCCAGCGCCCAGCGCATGATGTCCAGGCTTTGCTCCAGCACCTGATCGTCCAGCACCAGCACCGGTACCGTGCCTTTGGGCGAGCGTTCGAGCATTTGCGGCGGTTTGGCCTTGAGGCTGACCTCGACCAATTCAACCTCGACCCCGGAATAGGCCACGGCCATGCGCGCCCGCATGGCGTAGGGGCAACGGCGAAACGAGTAGAGCAGGGCGGCCATCAGCTGACCTCCACGGTGCTCAGGCCATTGCCCTGGCGACGGACCTGGATCTGCACCGGAATCCGTTCGTGCATTTCCTGCACATGAGAAATCACCCCGACCTTGCGACCCTGGGCCTGCAAGCCATCCAGCGCATCCATGGCCAGTTGCAGCGATTCAGGGTCCAGGCTGCCGAAACCTTCGTCGATGAACAGCGATTCGATCTTCAACGTGCTCGACGCCATCGAGGCCAGGCCCAGCGCCAGTGCCAGCGACACCAGGAAGGTTTCGCCACCGGACAGGGAATGCACTGAGCGCAGTTCGTCGCCCATCTCCGTATCCATGACCAACAAGCCAAGCATGCTGCCGCCGCGCTTGAGGCGATAGCGCCGCACCAGCTGCTTGAGCTGCGCGTTGGCGTGGTGCACCAGCAGATCGAGGTTGTAGGCCTGGGCGATCTTGCGGAAGGTGTCACCGGTCGCCGATCCAACCAGCGCGTTGATCCGGCCCCAGCGCTGGTATTGCGAATATGCCGCGGCTATCCGCTCCTGCAATTCGCTGCTGGCGTTGCGCCGGCGGTCGTCCTCGCTCACTTGCGCGCGCAGGTCGGCGCAGGATTGCTCATGACCAGCGGACAGGCTCTGTGCTTCGGACAGCGCCGAAAGCAACTGTTGCGCATCACTGGTATCACTGTGCTGTGCCTGATGCTGTTGCAGTTGGGCATCGCGCTCCTGCACCAGCACGTTGCCCTGCTCCAGGGCTTTCTCGTTTTGCTGCAGGCGCTGGCGCAGCGGGTTGACGCTGTCGTCGCTCAAGCCGAGCAGGGTGTCGAGCGCGGCATCGTCCAGCTCGCTGTGCTGGCTGCGCCATTGACCGATCAGTCGATCCAGTTCCGCCAGTTCCTGCTCCAGCCCTTGCAGGCGCAGGCGTTCAGCTTCCAGCTCAGCGGTAAGTTTGATCAGCTCGCTGCGCGCTTGCTGCAACTGTTCAGCGGTCGCGGCCTGCGCCTGGCGCGCCTGTTCCACGGCCTGTTCCAGATGATCCTGCCAAGCCTCGGCGCTGGCGTGCTGGCCCAGGATTTCGCCCAGGCGCTGCTCGACAGTGGCCTGCTGTTGCTGGCTGCTTTCAAGGCGCTGCTGCAGCTTTTGCTGCTCTTGCTGACGGCCTTGTTGCGCCATCTGCTCGCGCTCGATTTTCTGCGCGCGCTCGCTGTGCTCCTGCTGCTCGTCCTTTTGTTGATCGAGCTGCTGGAGGCGCAGCGCAATGTCGTTGTCCAGTTGCATGAAGCTTTCGGTGGCCGATTCGCGCCACCGCGACTGGCTCTCGGCGGGCATCAGCGGTTCGAATTCCTGCAGGGACGTTTCGAAAGCCTGATTATCCAGCGAGATGTTGCGCTGCTGCTCATCGAGCAGCTTCATCGCCTGCTGGCTGGCCTCACGTGCATCCTGCACCTGTTGTTGCAGGGATTCGGCGTCGCGCTGCACTTTAAGCAGGCGTGTCTGGCGCTGTTCGGCGGTGACAATGTCCTGCGCCAGTTGGTGCAGGCGTTCGCTCAGCCAGTCGCTGCGCAGGTGTTCGGGTTGCTCCAGCAGACGCGGGTACAGCGCGTGGGCTTCGAGCTCCGGGGTCAGCGTCTGCAAGAGCTCGCCGAGCTGATCCTGTTGTGGCCTGGACTGCTTGAGCTGATTGTTCAGCTCGGTGACTTCGCTGCGCAGTTCGGCGAGTTTTTCGCTGAGCTGACTGACCTTCAGCCGCGCAGCGGTTTCTTCGCCGTCGTCATGACCGGTCAGCGCCTGGAGCAGCGCGTCGGGCTGATGATAGGGGTGCTCTTCGCTGCCGCACACCGGGCACGGCTGTTGATCGAGCAGTTGCCCGCGCAGTTGCTCGACGCTGGCGCTGCGGGCCAGGCGCTGACGTTGCAGCAGCTCGACGGTGACTTTCAACGCCTGATCCGCCGCTTGGTGTTCACCCTTGAGTTGCAGGCCCAGGGCGATGCTCTGCGCTCGGCGTTCGGTGGCCTGTTGCTGCTGTGTCTGCACCTGTTGCAGGCGGCTGGCGAGGTCCTGATGACGCTGCCACAGGCGCTCCAGCGCGTCGCTGGCGCTGTGCTGCTGGCGGTTTTCCTGCAGCGACTGGCCCAGACGTTCGATTTCCTGGCTGATCGCGTCGGCCTTGACCTGGGCCTGGTCGTACAGTGCCTGCAAGGCGCTGCGACGTTCGCTCAACGCCTGCTCGGCGCGGATCGATGCCTGTTCAAGGGCGGGCAGTTCTTCACGGCCTTTGTTCAGACGTGAGCTGAGCAATACGATCTGTTGCAGACGCGGTCGGTAGGCGTCCCACGACTGGCTGAGCGAACCCAGCGCGGCGCTATTGTGCAGCTGTTCGGTGATTGCCTGCAGGCGCGTTTCGACCTGACGCTGCTGCTCGGTCAATTGATCGAGCACGGCCTGTCCAGCGTGACTGGCCTGATCTGCGATTCGCGCCTGTTCGCTGACCTGCTGCAACTCCTGATTCAGGTGGTTGAGCTCAAGCTGTTGTTCCACCGCCTGGCGCAGAACCGGTGCAGCGCTCTGCTGTTGTGCCTGCGCCTGTTGCAGGGTGCTTTGCGCAGCAGCGAGGCGGGTGTCCAGATCGCTGACCCGTGTCTGGGTCTGGGTCTGTTGCGCGGTGTGTTGCTCAATTTTTGCCGCCAAAGGCGTGAGTTGCGCATCCAGTTTCTGCCGCTGGCCGAACAGATGCCGCTGCGGTGCCAGGCGCTCCAGCTGGCCGAGTTGCTGGCGGTCACCGGCGTGCTGCTCCCAGGTCTGTTGCGCACTGGCGAGCTGCTCGCTGGCGGCCTGATGGCTGTCACGCAAGCGGTTCAGTTCATTGAGCCACTGTTGCTTGAGCTCCAGCTGGCGCAGTTGCGCCTGATGCAGCTTCAACTGTTGCTGGGCGTCGCTGAAGCGTTGTTCCAGTTCGGCGCGTTGTTCCGGTTCCAGCGGCGTCAGATTGCCCGCCTGGGCATTGAGAGCCTTGAGCGCGTCTTCGGCTTCCTTGCTCTTGCTGTAGGCGCGGCGTCCGAGCTGGCTGTAGATAGCCGTATCGGTGAGCTTTTCCAGCAGTTCGCTGCGCTCTCTGTCATCAGCCTTGAGGAAGGCGCTGAACTCGCTCTGCGCCAGCATCACCGCACGGGTGAACTGCTCGAAATTCAGGCCCAGGCGCGCTTCGAGCAACGTTTTGTATTCGGTCTTGTTCTGGCTGCTGAGGATTTGCTCGCTGTCCAGATCGATCAGGGTCTGGCGGCTGGCCTGCAGTTTTTTCGTGGCGTTATCGCGGGCGCGGTTGGTTTCCCAGCGGGCGCGATAACGACGCTTGTCGATGCCGACGAAATCCACCTCGGCATAACCGCTGCCCGTGCCGCGACGCAGCAGGTTGCGCGGATCGTTGGTGCTGATGTCGCCGTCGATCTCCGGCACCCGGGACTGACCGACGTTGTTGAGCCGCGGGATTGCCCCGAACAGCGCCAGGCACAGCGCGTCGAGCAGGGTGCTCTTGCCGGCGCCGGTGGGGCCGGTAATGGCGAACAGGCCGGCGCTGGCCAGCGGCTCGGCGGTGAAGTCCAGTTCAAAGGGGCCCGCCAGCGAAGCAAGGTTCTTCAGGCGAATGGCGAGAATCTTCATGGCTGTTCGCTCTCCAGTTGCACGTCCTGCAGCAGCGTGGCGAAGTCCTGCAGGGTTTGCTCATCGACCTCGCTGCCGTAGCTGTCGAGCCAGGCGCGGCTGAACAGTTCCTGCGGGCTGAGTTGATCCAGTTCGATCAGGGTCTGACTGTCGTCGTCATCGCGCCCGCCCTTGCCGGCGTACTCGGCGGCGATACGCACCAGACGCACGGCCTTGTTTTCCAGTGCAGCTTCGATCTGGTTGCGCAGGTCTGGCTGCGGTTCGTCCAGGCGCACCCGCACTTCCAGCCAGGGCTGGCGATCGACGTCGGCCAGCAGGTCGATCTCCGGCATGTCCTTGAGCTGCAGCAACAGTTCGGCCAGCGGTGCAGGGCCGACCCGTTGCAGGTTGACTGCGCGCGGAATCAGCAACGGCGTGACGCTGGTCAGCTTGTCGCCCTCGCAGTCGATTTCGAGGATCTGGTGCTGGTAGCCGATTTCTGAAAATGACAGCGGAATCGGCGAGCCGCTATAGCGGATACGCTCTTCGCCATTCACGCGTTGGGGCTTGTGCAGATGGCCCAGGGCAACATAAGTGATGGTCTCGCCGAACAGGCTGGCCGGCAGCGCTTCGGCATTGCCGATGATCAGGCTGCGCTCGGAGTCTTGCGACACCGAACCGCCGGCCATGTGCGCGTGACTGATGGCGATCAGCGCCTGGCCTTTCTTGCGTTTCTGATTGGCGGCTGCGATCAGCATTTCGTGGACCTGCCCGATGCCGCGCAGGTAGCTGTCGCCCAATGTCGGCCCGGTGACCTCGGCAGGGCGCAGGAACGGCAGCGCCAGGCACCAGCCAAGCACCTTGCCCTTGGCGTTGGTCAGCGGCAACAACAGGCGCTCGACATCGAGCACGCCGTCGTCGAGCCACAGCACGCGGCCCAGCGCGTGGGTACGCAGGCGCCGCATCAACGGCGCAGGCAGTTCGATGCGCGAACCGGAGTCATGGTTGCCGGCGATCATGACGATGGTCAGCTGCGGGTTTTGCTCATGGGCGCTGACGATGAAGTCGTAAAGGCGCTCTTGCGCCCGGACCGGCGGGTTGACCGTGTCAAAGATGTCGCCGGCGATCAGCAGCACGTCGGGCTTGCGTTCGGCCAGACGGGCCAGCAGCCAGGTCAGGAAGCCGGCGTGTTCGAAGTCCCGCTCCTGGCCATGGAGGTTTTGGCCCAGGTGCCAGTCGGAGGTGTGAAACAGACGCATGGGGGTACCTTGTGTGGGATAGACGCAATGTCGCGTCCTCTACCGGACAGTGTGTAGGTCACATCATTTCGGATAAAGCGGCGGCAGGCTGTCCGCGTTGTTCGGGTCCAGCGGCTTTTCCACCGCAGGCAGTGCCTTGACTGCCCGCCAGAGTTCCTCACCCAGCCATAGCTTGCCGGTTTCGCTGTACAGCGCGCCGTTCAAGCCGTCCAGTGCATCGGACAGCGGCACGAAGCGGGCAGCCATGTCGGCCAGCGTTTCCGGTTGCTGACGAGCCCAGGCGTCCAGTGCCTGACGGGTGGCCTGCGGGTCGTTGGCATGGCTTGCGCGTTTGAGGTCATCGAGCACCGTACGCGGGCTGGGACCGGCCTGGGCGACGCGGGTCAGGGCTGGCTGCCAGCGCGCGCGCCACCACAGACCGAACCCCAGCAAGGTGGTGAAGCTGAGCAGCACGGTGCTCAGTTGCCACGGCCACACTGGCGGGCCGATCACGCTCACGCCGCTGTTATCGCTGACCGGCATGTCCACCGCCAACGCCGGATTGGTGCTGACCTGCAATGTGCGAGCGGGCAGGGCGCTGTGCTCCAGATGATCTTCCAGGGTGTTCCACCACACCAGGTCCACGGCCGGAATATCGATGGCGCCGGGGCGATTGGGCACCAGCGCCTCACGCTCCTCACGGGTGCCCACCAGCCCGCGTTCGCTGGGTTGATTGGTCAGTTGTGGCTGGTCGGGGTAACGGCGCAGGGCGCTGACCTCGGTGGCCGGCAAGGGCGGCAGCTGGGCGCTGGACAAGCCCTCGGCCTTGATCACCAGGGTGCGCGTCAGCGAGTCGCCGATCTGGCTGTGGGCGGGATCAGGGCTCCAGTTTTCGCTCAGGCTGATGCTGTGCGCCGGCAGCCACGGGGTGTTGGCCGGGTAGTGTTCGGGTTGCGGCTTGACCTTCAGTGGCAACGGATCGGAGGTGACCCGCATCAGCTTGCCCGGCTTGGGGCTGGTGGCCACGGCCGGTTGGCTGGTGGCAGCCGCCTGACTGGCTTCAGGGATGTCCTGGACCATCGTCGCGCTGAACTCCTGCGCCGGAATCGTCATGTCGCCGCTGTGTTGTGGATAAAGCGCATAGCGCATTTCGATCACGCCATGGCGAATGCCGTTGATCTGCTTCTCGTAGGTGCGGGTGTCGCCCAGCTTCTCGATGCGAGCATCGGGCACTTGCAGCGGTGTCAGGCTGCTGTCGTCAAACAGTGACACCGAGTGGTAGATCCGCACCGTCAGCACCGCCTGGGCCTGCACGTAGACGCTGTCCTGATCCAGGCTCGCCTCCATGAACACCGGCGCCAGTTTCTGCTCCTGGGATTGCGCTGAGGGTTCGACCTCGACCACTTGCAGGGCGATGGGCTGGCTGACCAGCTCGCCCAGTTTCAGCGGCGGGATGTCGATCGAGCCACTGTGGCGCGGCATCAGGGTAATCAGCCAGCGGGTGGTGGCGTGAACATTGCCCTCAAGGGTGGTCAGGCTATTGAGCTGACGGGTGTCGCGCACTTCGAAGTCGGCGTCCAGCGCACTCATGTCGGGCTTGCCGAACAGCGTCGCGTCGTCGGATTCCAGGGTCAGCTCGACGGTCTCGCCGGTGTTCACCCGCGTGCGGTCGACGCTGGCCTGCAAGGTTGCAGCGGGCGTGTCGGCCTGCGCCACCACGGCAAGCAGGCACAACAACCAGGCGATTACCAGCGTAGGCAGACGGATCATCGTTTTTCCTGATGTTGCTGTTGTTCATACCAGAATTTGCGTCGCAACAGCTCGCCGGGTTCGTCCGGAATCTGCCGCAACCACTGTTCGAGCGCCTGGCGTTGCTCACCGTCGATGTGACTGTCGGCAGGGCGACTGGGCGCGCGTGTCGGTTGTTCGTCATCGGGCGACGAGCCATTGGCCTGGGCAGTCGCGCCGGAGATTTCCTGCGGGCTCGCCGGGCCGGCCGGCTGTTCATTCTGACCGACGCTTTTCGCATTCTGCTGTTGTTGCCCGGCGCTGTCAGCCTGGGGGTTGCCGGCCTGGCTTTTGTCTTCACTGCGGCCTTCGCTGGCGTCTTCGGCCGCGGCCTGTCTGTTCTGCTCCAGCATCTGTTCGACCAGCGTCTTGTTTGCTGCTGCTGCAGGAAACTCTGGCTGACGCTCCAGGGCCTGCTCGTAGGCGTCGACCGCGGCTTCCAGTTCGCCGCTTTTGGCCAGCGCATTACCGCGATTGTAGTGATCGACGGCGGTGTTGCCCTGGGCGAAACGCTGAGCGGCGCCGGCATAGTCACCGGCCTGATAAAGCGCAACGCCTTGCCACTGCACGTTTTCGAAGTGCCGGGCGGCCTCTGCCGGTCGATGCCGTTCGAGCAGGTGCTGGCCTTGCTGATCGGGGCGGCGCCACAGGTTCTGGAAAAAATCGGACTGGGCCTGGGCCGCATAGCTGGGCTGCGGAATCAGCATCAGCAGCGGCAGGCACAGCACCCAGCCGCGTCGCCCGGCGCAGGCGGCCAGCAACAGCAGTGGCAGCAACAGCCAGTATCCCTGATCGGCCCAGCTGTCGAGCTGCACGGTCTGCCCCAGACTGCGCATCTGTTTCGGGCCGTCGAGCAGGCCGAGGTCGCGCAGGTCATCATCCGCCAGCCCCAATTGGGCGTAATGCCCAGCAAGCCCTTCGGCGAAATCCTTGAGACTGGGGCCGTCCAGACGCGGCACCAGAATCCCGCCTTGAGCATCCTTGAGAAAACCGCCCTTTTCCTGCGCCACCGGGGCGCCTTCGGCGGTGCCGACGCCCAGCAGCAACAGTTGCGGCCCATGGCCGGTCATCGCCTGACGCATGCCCTCGCGCTCGGAGTCGTTCAAGGAGGAGCCGATCCATAGCAAGCGTCCCTGGCCCAGATCGCCCTGTTTGAGCAGATCGAGCGCCTTGAGCAGCGCCAGATCGGCACGCTGCCCGGCTTCGGGCATGATCGATGGCTTGATGGCGTCCAGCAGGTTCTTGCTGGTGCCGAGGTCATCGGACAGCGGCACCAGCGTATGGGCGCTGCCGGCGTAGACAATGATCGCGGTCTGCGAATCGCTGCGCGCCTGCAACAGGTCGAGCAGTTTACGCCGGGCCTGTTCCAGACGCGACGGCGGGCTGTCGGCAGCGAGCATTTCCGGGGTCAGCTCCAGCAGCACCACCAGTGGGTCGGCGGGTTTCTGGCTGGTCTGTTCGACGCGCTGCCAACTCGGCCCGAGCAAGGCCAGCAGCGCCAGCAACCAGCCAAACCCCAGGGCAATCCACGGCAGTTTGCTTTCGCGTCCGCTGCCGCCGCTGAGCAACACGGCATGGAAGGCGCTGGGCAAGATCATCTGCCAGCGGCCCACGCGCTTTTGTCGGTTCCACAGGCGCCAGAGCAACCAGCCAAGCAAGGGTAGAAGCAGCAGCCACCAGGGGCGCAGCCAGTGCGGCCAGAGCGCAATCATCGGCGGCTCCGCAAACGCTTGAAGCGCTGACGCCATTGCGGCCGATGCAAACCCGGCTGGCGCGCCAGGAACCGGTACAGCGGGTTGTGCGGCCAGCGCTCATGGACGACCAGCACCAGGCTCAGCAGCAGGGCCAAAGCCAGCGGCCAGTGGTAGAGCGCAAGCGCCGGGCGGGCCTGCGTCGGTTGTTGGGTCACCGGCTCCAGGGTGTCCAGGGCCTTGCCGATTTTGGCCAGCTCGGCGCCATCACGGGCGCGGAAATACTGCCCGCCAGTGATCTCGGCGATCTCGCGCAGGGCAGGCTCGTCCAGATCCAGGCTCGGGTTCAGGCCCAGAATGCTGGTGGCGCCCTTGTCCGGGTCGGCACCGATGCCGATCGGGTAGATCTTCACCCCTTCGCCAGCGGCCAGCCGTGCGGCGGTCGCCGGGTCGATCTGCCCGGCGTTGTTGGCGCCATCGGTGACCAGCACCAGGACCCGGCTCTGCGCCGGACGCAGCCGCAAGCGCTTGAGCGCAAGGCCGATGGCGTCGCCGATGGCGGTATTTTTTCCAGCGATGCCGATCCGCGCTTCATCCAGCCAGACGCGCACGGTCTTGCGATCGAAAGTCAGGGGCGCCTGCAGGTAGGCCTGGCTGCCAAAGAGAATAAGGCCAACGCGATCGCCCTGACGGTGTTCCAGGAAGTCGCCGAGCAGCAGCTTGACCAGCGCCAGTCGGCTGACTTCATCGCTCTGCCAGATCATGTCCGGATAATCCATCGACCCCGACACGTCCACCGCCACCAGAAGATCGCGGCCACTGGCGGCCACTGGCAAGGGTTCGCCCAGCCATTGCGGGCGCGCGGCGGCCACCAGCAGCAACAACCACAGGATGACGAAGGGCAGCTGCCGACGCCAGCCGGGCAGATGCGCCCGGGCACGACGCCCGGCCAGGCCCTCCAGCTCATTGAGGAAGCTGACCTTGAGCGCTGCTTCGCCGCTGTCGGCCACCGGCAGCACGAAACGCAGCACCCAGGGCAGTGGCAACAGCACGAAGACCCACGGCCAGGCGAACTCAAACATGTTTGCGGATCCAGGTCTCGACCGATTGGGTCAAGCCATTGATGGCCTTGTCGTCGAGCTTGCATTCGGGCTTGTAGGCGCCTTCGACGAGGATCATCCAGCGGGTCAGGCCCGCCGCCGGGCAGCGGTTATCGAGAAAGGCCAGCCATTTGCGGCCGTTGAGTGTGTGGCTCTGGCTGTACGGATAATGGTTGCGACACAGGCGTTTGAGCAGGCCGTTGATCTGTTGCAGCCAGGCGCCGGCCGGAGCGCCATCGTAGGGTTTGGGCAACTGAGCCAGCTCCACCAGGGCGGCCTGGCGGAGGGGGTCGAGTGGCTGCTCGGCATTTTTGTCTGCGGCTTTTTTCGGCAGCAGCACGCGGGCGCGCCAGAGGCCATAGCCAAGCGCCGCAAGCAACGGCGGCAGCAGCCACCAGCCGGGCGCCGGCGGCCAGAAGCCTACCGGCTCCGGGGCTATCAGCGGCTGCAGCTGATCGAGCAGACTCATTTGTGTTTTACCGGTCGCTGGGCGTTCAGGTAATCGCGCAGTTGCTCGACCATTTCGCGTTGGGTGCTCAGGGGGATCAACAGCACGCGCAGTTTTTTCGCCAGTAACTCCCAGCGTGCCTCGCGGGCCTGGCCCTGAGCACGATAGGTCTGGCGCAGGTCGGGGTTCAGGGTGTCGAGTTCCAGCTGCCCGCCCTGGTCGGCGAAGCGCAGCAGCCCGGCCGCGGGCAACGCACGATCGAGCGGATCGGACAGCGGCATCAGCAGCAGGTCGCAATGGCGCGAGAGCAGGGCCAGTTGCTGCTCGGCGGTGTCGGAGAGCGCGCGCTCGTCGCACAGGATGAACACCAGGCTTCCTGGGCGCAGGACTTCGCGCGCCCGCCGCAGGGCCACGCCAAAGGTGTCGCGGTCGGCCGCGGCCTCAGTGTGCAGCGACTGGTTGACGCGCACCAGCCGGTTGAGCAATTGCAACAGGCTCTGCTTGCTGCGCCGGGGCTTGATTTCGTAATGCTCGTTGTCGCCGAACACCAGGCCGCCGACCCGGTCGTTGTGACCCAGGGCTGCCCAGCCGATCAGCGCGGCGGCCTGCGCGGCCAGTACCGACTTGAACATCAGGCCCGAGCCGAAGAACAGTCGGCGGCTTTGCTCGACCATGAGGAAAATCGGTCGCTCGCGTTCTTCATGAAACAGCTTGGTGTGCGGTTCCTGGGTGCGCGCGGTGACCCGCCAGTCGATGGTGCGCACGTCGTCGCCGGCCTGATAGACCCGCACCTGGTCGAAATCCACACCGCGACCGCGCAACTTGGAGTGGTGCAGGCCGATCAGCGGACTGCGCTGACTGGGCGAGGAAAACAGCTGCACTTCGCGAACGCGATGGCGCATCTCGATCAGCTCGGCAAGGCTGATGCGAATGCCCGGTTGGGAGATCAGGTAGGGTTGCATCGGGTCAGGCGACGGCAACGACGTCAAGAATGCGCTGAATCACGCGGTCCTGATCAATGCCTGCAGCCTCGGCCTCGAACGACAGGATGATGCGGTGACGCAACACATCGAACACCATCGCCTGGATGTCTTCGGGGCTGACGAAGTCGCGACCGGCCAGCCAGGCATGGGCGCGGGCGCATCGGTCCAACGAAATCGAGCCCCTGGGGCTTGCGCCATAACCGATCCATTCGGCCAGCTCGGCGTCGAACTTGGCAGGCGTGCGGGTCGCCATGACCAGCTGCACCAGGTATTCCTCCACGGCATCGGCCATGTACAGCCCGAGGATCTCCTTGCGCGCGGCGAAGATCGCCTGCTGGGTCACGCGCCGTTCGGGTTTGGTTTCGCCGTTGAGCGCTTCACCCCGCGCCTGCTGCAGGATCTTGCGTTCGACGCTGGCGTCCGGAAAGCCGATTTTCACGTGCATCAGAAAGCGGTCCAGTTGAGCCTCGGGCAGGGGATAGGTGCCTTCCTGCTCGATCGGGTTCTGCGTCGCCATTACCAGAAACAGCGGCGACAGATCGTAGGTGCTGCGGCCCACGCTGACCTGGCGCTCGGCCATGGCTTCGAGCAAAGCCGACTGCACCTTGGCAGGCGCCCGGTTGATTTCGTCGGCCAGCACCAGGTTGTGGAAGATCGGACCCTGCTGGAACACGAAGCTGCCGGTTTCCGGACGATAGATCTCGGTACCGGTAATGTCGGCGGGCAGCAGGTCGGGGGTGAACTGAATGCGATGGAATTGCGCTTCGATGCCTTCGGCCAGCTCCTTGATGGCTTTGGTCTTGGCCAGGCCCGGTGCCCCTTCGACGAGCATATGACCGTCGGCAAGCAGCGCGATCAACAGGCGTTCGACCAGTTTCTCCTGCCCGAGAATCTGGGTGGAGAGAAAGGTTCGCAGCGCGATCAACGCTTCACGATGTTCCATCGATGACGGTTCCTGGCAGGAGAGGCAGCAGTGCCACAGGTGGCACCGAAGCTGGGGGCGTTACTTTAATCCATCCCGGGGTGTGGCGACTAACTGGCCAAGGGGTTTTTTCAGCATTTGGCGCGGTTGACGGGGCGAAAATCAGAATTGTCTGACAAGTTGCGGGGTTTCCCACTGTTCAACGCGGTTCAGCTGGGCTTATGACTGCCGATTGAGCGCAAGCGCGGTTGGCCTGGACGGCTTGATGGCTGTCCTGGCCGATGATCGGGGTGCCTGAGCATGCGTCAGGTTTGGCCTCAACTGACCTCGCTGACGTAGGTCCCTACACCCCGCAGGATCAGCCGCAGCGTTGCATCCAGATCTCGCAGTTCGTCGGCCGAGGTGTTGTGGGTAATTTCGAAAGTGGTCTCATCGCCGAACGGCTTGGCATCAGCGGCGTCGATCTCGACCACCAGACGGGTTGCCGTGAGCGTCACCATCAGGTGGCTGTCGACGTGGATGGTGTCGTCACGGAAGGTGATGTCGACCTCATCCTCATCCGGGAAGCGCGCCAACAGGAACAGGTCGCTGTTGCTGGCATGGCAGCAAGCCAGCGCCATGTCATCTTCTTCCTCGTCGCAAGGGTTGTGGATGAAGCTGTCGGTGGTCATCAGCATGGCGGTATTCCTGTGGCTCGGGTTCGGGGGCTGGGAGGGATTTTGCCAGTCCTGAAGAAAATTTACCTGTTTGCCGGGTTGAGTGGGTTCGGGATTCTCACTTTGATGACCTTCGGGCATCAAAACAACAATTGCAGGCCATCTCCCACCCCTCTGAAACATTGTGTAGCGACCCGATGTCCGAATATGTCGCAGCATCGCAAGCAGGTGCGTGGCCGCTGTCGTTAAGCTGCGTAGCAGATGAACGGACGTGTAGCCGAGCCTGCCTGGGCAGACGCTCACCGATCTTCATTCGGGTCGATTCAATGTGACGACGCACACACGACGAGCGTTAGTACCTATGCAGGCGTTCAGACGCTGCTCGCCGTCACGTTTTGCTGACTATCATCGAACAGGCGCAAACGTGGCAGCACACCTGCACGCTCGACCCCGAAACACGCATCTCTCCTATATAAAAGCCCAAGCCAAGCGGAGTACCACAGATGGCGTTCTTCACCGCAGCCAGCAAGTCCGACTTCCAGCACCAACTGAGAGCGGCACTGGCCCAGCACATCAGTGAACAGGCACTGCCACAAGTGGCGCTGTTCGCCGATCAGTTCTTCGGCATCATTTCCCTGGACGAACTGACCCAGCGCAGGCTTTCCGATCTCGCCGGTTGTACCCTTTCTGCCTGGCGTCTGCTCGAGCGTTTCGAACACAGCGCGCCGCAGGTTCGCGTGTACAACCCCGATTACGAGCGCCACGGCTGGCAATCGACCCACACCGCCGTTGAAGTGCTGCATCACGATTTGCCGTTTCTGGTCGATTCGGTGCGCACCGAGCTCAACCGTCGCGGTTACAGCATCCACACCTTGCAAACCACCGTATTGAGTGTGCGCCGCGACGAGAAAGGCCAGCTGGTCGAGCTGCTGCCCAAAGGCTCCAGCGGCAACGACGTGCTGCAAGAATCGCTGATGTACCTGGAAATCGACCGTTGCGCCAACGCTGCCGAGCTCAACGTGCTCGCCCGCGAGCTGGAGCAGGTACTCGGGGAAGTGCGCGTCGCGGTTGAAGACTTCGAACCGATGAAAGCCAAGCTGCACCAGTTGCTGGCGGGCGTCGACAGCATTGAGTACAACGTCGATGCGGATGAAAAGGCCGAGGTCAAGGTGTTCCTGGAGTGGCTGGTCAACAACCACTTCACCTTCCTGGGCTACGAAGAGTTCACCGTCAGTGGCGACGGCGAAGGCGGCCAGTTGACCTACGACCCGTCGTCGTTCCTGGGCCTGACCAAACTGCTGCGTGCAGGTCTGTCGCCTGAAGACCTGCACATCGAAGGCTATGCAGTGAACTACCTGCACGAGCCGACCCTGCTGTCCTTCGCCAAGGCCGCACACCCAAGCCGGGTGCACCGCCCGGCATACCCGGACTACGTGTCGATTCGCCAGATCGACGCTGACGGCAATGTCATCAAGGAATGCCGCTTCATGGGCCTGTACACCTCGTCGGTGTATGGCGAGAGCGTGCGGGCGATTCCGTACATCCGCCGCAAGGTCGCCGAGGTCGAGCGTCGTTCCGGCTTCGACGCCAAGGCGCACCTCGGCAAGGAGCTGGCGCAGGTCGTTGAAGTGCTGCCCCGTGACGACCTGTTCCAGACCCCGGTGGATGAGCTGTTCACCACCGTCATGTCGATCGTACAGATCCAGGAGCGCAACAAGATCCGCGTGTTCCTGCGCAAGGACCCGTACGGCCGCTTCTGCTACTGCCTGGCGTACGTGCCGCGTGATGTCTATTCGACCGAAGTGCGGCAGAAGATCCAGCAAGTACTCATGGAGCGCCTGAAGGCCAGCGACTGCGAGTTCTGGACCTTCTTCTCCGAATCGGTCCTGGCCCGTGTACAGCTGATCCTGCGCGTGGACCCTAAAGTCACCCTGGACATCGACCCGCAGCAACTGGAAAACGAAGTCATCCAGGCCTGCCGTTCGTGGAAGGACGACTACGCCAGCCTGGTCGTCGACAGTTTTGGCGAAGCCCAGGGCACCAACGTGCTGGCGGACTTCCCCAAAGGCTTCCCGGCCGGCTATCGCGAGCGCTTCGCCGCGCACTCGGCAGTGGTCGACATGCAGCACGTGTTGAGCCTGTCCGAGGCCAATCCGCTGGTCATGAGCTTTTATCAGCCGTTGTCCGGCGACAAGGCGCAGCTGCATTGCAAGCTGTACCACGCTGACACGCCGCTGGCGTTGTCCGACGTGCTGCCGATTCTGGAAAACCTCGGCCTGCGCGTGCTCGGCGAATTCCCCTATCGCCTGCGCCACACCAATGGCCGCGAGTTCTGGATTCATGACTTCGCCTTCACCTACGGCGAAGGTCTGAACCTTGACCTGCAACAGCTCAACGACACCTTGCAGGACGCATTCGTCCACATCGTGCGTGGCGAAGCCGAAAACGATGCCTTCAACCGCCTGGTGCTGACGGCCGGTCTGCCATGGCGCGACGTCGCGCTGCTGCGTGCCTACGCCCGTTACCTCAAGCAGATTCGTCTGGGCTTCGACTTGGGCTACATCGCCAGCACGCTGAACAACCACGCCGATATCGCGCGTGAGCTGACCCGTCTGTTCAAGACCCGCTTCTACCTGGCGCGCAAGCTGTCCGCGGGTGATCTGGACGACATGCAGCAGCGTCTGGAGCAGGCGATCGTTTCGGCACTGGATGACGTCCAGGTGCTCAACGAGGACCGCATCCTGCGTCGCTACCTTGATCTGATCAAGGCGACCATGCGCACCAACTTCTACCAGACCGACGCCAACGGCCAGAACAAGAGCTATTTCAGCTTCAAGTTCAACCCGCGTCTGATTCCCGAACTGCCCAAGCCGGTGCCCAAGTTCGAGATTTTCGTCTATTCGCCGCGTGTCGAGGGCGTTCACCTGCGCTTCGGCAACGTCGCGCGTGGCGGCCTGCGCTGGTCGGACCGTGAAGAAGACTTCCGTACCGAAGTCCTGGGCCTGGTAAAAGCCCAGCAAGTGAAGAACTCGGTGATCGTGCCGGTGGGCGCCAAGGGTGGCTTCCTGCCGCGTCGTCTGCCGACTGCCGGGACCCGTGACGAGATCCAGGCCGAAGCGATTGCCTGCTACCGCATCTTCATCTCCGGTTTGCTGGACATCACCGACAACCTCAAGGAAGGCGCGCTGGTTCCGCCGGCCAACGTCGTGCGACATGACGACGATGACCCGTACCTGGTCGTGGCTGCCGACAAAGGCACGGCGACCTTCTCCGATATCGCCAACGGCATTGCCATCGATTACGGTTTCTGGCTCGGGGATGCGTTCGCCTCCGGTGGTTCGGCCGGGTATGACCACAAGAAAATGGGCATCACCGCCAAGGGCGCGTGGGTGGGCGTGCAGCGCCACTTCCGCGAGCGCGGGATCAACGTCCAGCAGGACAGCATCAGCGTGATCGGCGTCGGCGACATGGCCGGTGACGTGTTCGGGAACGGCCTGTTGATGTCAGACAAGCTGAAAATGGTGGCCGCATTCAACCACCTGCACATCTTCATCGACCCCAATCCGGACCCGGCCACCAGCTTCGCCGAGCGTCAGCGTCTGTTCGACCTGCCACGTTCGGCCTGGACCGACTACGACACCAGCATCATGTCCGAAGGCGGCGGCATCTTCCCGCGTAGCGCCAAGAGCATCGCCATCAGCGCGCAGATGAAAGAGCGCTTCGACATCAGCGCGGACAAGCTGACCCCGACCGAGTTGATGCACGCGCTGCTCAAGGCGCCGGTGGATCTGCTGTGGAACGGCGGTATCGGTACTTACGTCAAGGCCAGCTCCGAAAGCCACGCCGATGTCGGCGACAAGGCCAACGACGCTTTGCGTGTCAACGGCAATCAGCTGCGCTGCAAGGTGGTGGGCGAGGGCGGTAACCTGGGCATGACCCAACTGGGCCGTGTCGAGTTCGGCCTGCTGGGCGGCGCCACCAACACCGACTTCATCGACAACGCCGGTGGTGTGGATTGCTCCGACCACGAAGTGAACATCAAGATCCTGCTCAACGAAGTGGTGCAGGCCGGCGACATGACCGAAAAGCAGCGCAATCTGCTGCTCGAAAGCATGACCGACGAAGTGGGCAACCTGGTGCTTGGCAACAACTACAAGCAGACCCAGGCGCTGTCGCTGGCAGCGCGCCGTGCCTACGAGCGTATCGCCGAATACAAACGTCTGATGAGCGACCTGGAGTCGCGTGGCAAGCTGGATCGCGCCATTGAGTTCCTGCCGGCCGAGGATCAACTGGCCGAGCGTATCGCCGAGAAACAGGGCCTGACCCGTGCCGAGCTGTCGGTGCTGATCTCCTACAGCAAGATCGACCTCAAGGAAGCGCTGCTGGAGTCCCGCGTACCGGACGACGACTACCTGGCCCGCGATATGGAAACCGCCTTCCCGCCTTCGCTGGGTGCGAAATACTCCGAATCCATGCGTCGCCATCGTCTCAAGCGCGAGATCGTCAGCACCCAGATCGCCAACGATCTGGTCAACCACATGGGCATCACCTTCGTCCAGCGGCTCAAGGAGTCGACTGGCATGAGCGCGGCCAACGTGGCAGGTGCATACGTGATCGTGCGCGACATCTTCCACTTGCCGCACTGGTTCCGGCAGATCGAGGCGCTGGACTACAAGGTGCCAGCAGAAATCCAGCTGGCGCTGATGGATGAGCTGATGCGTCTGGGTCGTCGTGCCACGCGCTGGTTCCTGCGCAGCCGTCGCAATGAGCTGGATGCCGCACGCGACGTCGCGCACTTCGGTCCGCACCTGGCGGCGCTGGGCCTGAAGCTCGACGAGCTGCTCGAAGGCCCGCCGCGTGAAGTCTGGCAGAAGCGTTATCAGGAGTACGTCGAGGCCGGCGTGCCGGAATTGCTGGCACGCATGGTGGCTGGCACCACGCACCTGTATACCCTGCTGCCGATCATCGAAGCGTCCGACGTTACCGGTCAGAATGCAGCGGATGTGGCCAAGGTGTACTTCGCCGTGGGCAGTTCGCTGGACGTGACCTGGTATCTGCAGCAGATCAGTGCATTGCCGGTGGAAAACAACTGGCAGGCCCTGGCCCGCGAGGCGTTCCGTGACGACATCGACTGGCAGCAGCGGGCGATCACGGTCTCGGTCCTGCAAATGGCCAACGGCCCTGAGGATGTGGAGGAGCGTCTTGGCCTGTGGCTGGAGCAGCACATATCGATGGTCGAGCGCTGGCGTGCCATGCTGGTCGAGCTGCGGGCAGCCAGTGGCAACGACTACGCAATGTATGCCGTGGCCAACCGCGAACTGCTGGACCTGGCCATGAGCGGGCAGACCGCCGTGGTCTGACGTTGTAACCAGGCGATAAAAAGAAGGCCCTGCATCGAGAGATGCAGGGCCTTTTTATTGAATGCGCCGATGGCGGGGGTTATCAGCCTGATGCTTCAGGCCTTGTCGAGCATCCGGGCCTGTTCCAGCACCTCGGCGACATGCCCCGGCACCTTCACACCGCGCCATTGCTTGCGCAACACACCCTCCTTGTCGATCAGGAAGGTACTGCGGTCTACGCCCAGGTATTCCTTGCCGTACAGCTTCTTGAGCTTGATCACATCGAACAGCTGGCACAGCGACTCGTCCTTGTCCGAGATCAGCTGGAACGGGAACTGCTGCTTGGCCTTGAAGTTCTCGTGGGACTTGAGGCTGTCCCGAGACACGCCAAAGACCGCCGTGTTGGCGGCCAGGAAATCGCCGTGGTGATCACGGAAGCCCTGGCCCTGGGTGGTGCAGCCAGGGGTGCTGTCCTTGGGGTAGAAGTAAATCACCACTTGCTGGCCCTTCAGCGCCGACAGGCTGACGGCCTGCTCGCTGGTGGCCTGTACCTGAAAGTCGGCAACGGGTTTGTCCAGTTCTACAGCCATGCGGGTTTCCTTACATTGGGGCTTGCGGGCGCCATGGTTCGATCAACGCGTCGAGGTTCAATGCGTCGGCGAAGTCCAGGAACTGGTCACGCAGCCAGCTGATCTGGGTGCCGGCCGGCAGGGTCACGGTAAATGTCGCATTGAGCATGGTGCCGCCGGTCTGTGGCGCCTGATAGGTGTCACAGATCAGGTTCTCCAGCTCGACATGGTGATCGATGAAGAACTGGCACAGCTCGTTGATGATGTCCGGGCGGTACGCCGAGCTGACGTAGGCGACGTACGGCAGGGCCTCCGGGCGGCTCTCGAGCGAAGCGCTGCGCACCACGTTGACGGTGAAGGCGTGTTTCTTCGAGAGGTTCGGCAGGCCAGTCTCAAGGCGCGCCAGGGCGTCCCAGCTGCCCGATACCTGGAGGATCAACGCGCTGCACTCGCCGTGACGAGTAAGGCGCGAGCTGACCACCGAGCAACGGTTTTCATGACTGGCGCGGCACAGGACGTTGGTCAGCTCCATTGGGTTGGCGCCAAGGGCACTGATGACAAGGAATTGTTCGCGAACTGTGGGGATGGACGACATGCAGCATTCCTAAGCGATGAGCGGTCGGTACATTGTTGGCTTGTGCGGCGGATGCGACGAACGAACGACTCGCAACTTCGACCCGGCCCATTGCCGCGCGTGGCTTGTGTGACCAAGCGAATGCGAGGCTGGAGCGGGGTTTGCGACGACGAAAACGAACAGTCGGACGAGCTGCGCAGATGACCAGTACCGATCAAAGACCGAAGGGTAGCGAAAACCGTCGCTCAGGGGAATGCTCGCAGCGAGGTACTTCGCTTGTGCAAGGCTGATGGCGCCAGTACCATTACCGCTCTCTTTTTCCGGCAGGAGCGGTTTGCATGATTGCGGGCAGTATGGTGGCACTGGTCACACCTATGGATGCACAGGGTCGTCTTGACTGGGACAGCCTGAGCAAACTGGTGGACTTTCACCTGCAAGAGGGCACCAACGCCATTGTTGCCGTCGGCACTACAGGTGAGTCCGCGACGCTCGACGTCAACGAGCACATCGAAGTCATTCGCCGCGTGGTCCAGCAGGTCGCCGGTCGCATCCCGGTGATCGCCGGCACGGGCGCCAACTCCACCCGCGAGGCGGTGGAGCTGACCAACAACGCGAAGAACGCCGGCGCCGACGCCTGCCTGCTGGTGACGCCGTACTACAACAAGCCGACCCAGGAAGGCCTGTACCAGCACTTCAAGCACATCGCCGAAGCCGTCGACATCCCGCAGATTCTCTACAACGTACCGGGCCGCACGGCCTGTGACATGTCTGCAGAGACGGTGATCCGCCTGTCCACGGTCAAGAACATCATCGCCATCAAGGAAGCCACCGGTGACCTGCAGCGCGCCCGGGACATCCTGGCCGGCGTGAGCAGCGAGTTCCTGGTGTACTCCGGCGATGACGCGACCGCGGTCGAGCTGATGCTGCTGGGCGGCAAGGGCAATATCTCGGTCACCGCCAACGTCGCGCCGCGCGCCATGGCCGACCTGTGCAAGGCCGCGATGGCCGGTGATGCCGTCACTGCCCGTGCGATTCACGAAAAACTGATGCCGCTGAACAAGACCCTGTTCATCGAATCGAACCCTATTCCCGTGAAATGGGCCCTGCATGAGATGGGTTTGATGCCGGACGGTATCCGTCTGCCGCTCACCTGGCTCAGCGAGTCCTGCCACGAGCCGCTGCGTCAGGCCCTGCGCCAGTCCGGTGTATTGGTTTAATGAGGAAGCACTACGCAATGAAGCGACTGGCCGGACTTTCCGCACTAGCCTTGATTATCTCCAGCACCAGCGGTTGCAGCTGGCTGTTTGGTCAGGACGGTTATTTCCGTGATCGCAGCAGCGATTACCTGGAAGCGACCCAGAAACCACCCATGCAGTTGCCTGAGGGCGTTCAGGAATCCAAGCACCTGGACCCGTTGCTGCCGATCCCGCGCAACGTGGCCGATGACACCCAGAAGGGTGAATTCAACGTGCCGCGTCCGCAGCCCCTGGCCACCGCCCAGGATTCCGGCGACTACACCCTGCAGAAAAGCGGCGACAACCGCTGGATCCTGGCGCAGCGTGCGCCGGCTGAAGTCTGGCCAGTGGCTCACCAGTATTTCGAAGACAACGGTTTCCGCATCGCCGAAGACCGCCCGCAGACCGGTGAATTCAACACCACCTGGCAGCGCATGGATGAGTTGTCCGCCGCGGTTGCCAAGCGCATGGGTTCAAGCGGCGACAGCGCCAGCACCGAGACCCGCGTGCGCGTTCGCATCGAGCCAGGCGTGCAGCGCAACACCAGTGAAATCTACGTCGTCAGTGTGCAGCGCCCTTCGGGCAGCAGCGACGATCCTGCATTCCCGTCGCGCAGCACCAACGTCGGCCTGGACTCGGTACTGACCGACGACATGCTGGCGAGCCTGAGCCGGACCGCCGAGAAGGGTGGTTCGGTGTCCCTGCTGGCCGCGCGTGACTTCGACACACCAAGCCGCGTTGCCCTGAGCGAAGACGGCAGTGGCAACCCGGTGCTGAACCTGGGTGCCGATCTCGATCGCGCATGGTCAAGCGTAGGTCGCGCCCTGAACCAGGGCGACTGGCGCGTCGAGGACATCAACCGCAGCCTGGGTCTGTACTACATCAACCTTGCGGAAAAAGCCGACAAGCCGGAAAACAAGCCTGGCTTCTTCTCCCGCATGTTTGGCAGTGAAGAGACCAAGGAGCAGAAAGAAGCACGTGCCGAGCGTTATCAGGTTCGCCTGAGCAAGGTCGGTGACAACGTTCAGGTAACGGTCGAGAAGAACATCAATACCGTGGCGCCGACTGAAGTCGCCCGTCGCGTGTTGAGCGTCATTCAAGACAACCTCGGTTAAGTGCGCTTCGCCAATCTGGGCAGCGGCAGCCGCGGCAATGGCACGCTGGTCGCGAGCAACGACACGTATGTGTTGGTCGATTGCGGTTTCTCGCTGCGAGAAACCGAACGTCGACTCGACAGGCTCGGCGTCGGTGGTCATCAACTGAGCGCCATTCTGGTCACCCACGAACATGCCGATCATGTGCATGGCGTGGGTTTGCTGTCTCGGCGCTACGATGTGCCGGTCTATCTCAGCGACGGCACCTTGCGCGGCATGCGCAAGCCAGTCGAGGCAGGGATCAGGTTGGCCGCCGGGCAAGGCCTGCAAATTGGCAGCTTGAATATCGACGTGGTGTCCGTGGCTCACGATGCGCTGGAGCCGACGCAGTTCGTCTTCAATGACGGTCGCCGACGTTTTGGCCTGCTGACCGATCTGGGGTCGTACTGTCCGTCGGTGCTCGACAGCTATCGCGGTCTGGATGCCCTTATGATCGAGTCCAACCACTGTCGTGACCTGCTCGCTCGCGGGCAATACCCGTACTTCCTGAAGCAACGGGTCGGCGGGCAATTCGGACACTTGAACAATCACCAGGCTGCCAGTCTGGTGAGCGAGCTGGGATGGCAGGGCTTGCAGCATCTGGTGCTGGCCCATCTGAGCAGCAAGAACAACCTGCCGCATCTGGCCCGGCAATGTTTCGTCGACACCCTCGGGTGCGACCCGGACTGGCTACAATTGGCCGACCAGGATTCAGGGCTCGACTGGCGCGAAATCGCCTGACGTCCCAAACGGGCCCACAGCCCGGCTGTTTTTAACGGGCCACAGCCCAAACATTATTACCGGGCGCCTCGCCCAAACATTTTGCAAGCGGAGCCCATCATGGAAAAACGTGAAGAACTCTACCGCGGCAAAGCCAAGTCGGTTTACAAGACCGACGACGCTGACCGCTTGATCCTGCTGTTTCGCAACGACACGTCGGCGTTCGACGGCAAACGCATCGAACAGCTCGACCGCAAAGGCATGGTGAACAACAAGTTCAACGCCTTCATCATGCAGAAGCTGGAAGAAGCGGGCATCCCGACCCAGTTCGACAAGCTGCTGGCCGACAACGAAGTCCTGGTCAAGAAACTCGACATGATCCCGGTTGAATGCGTCGTGCGTAACTACGCCGCCGGCAGCCTGGTCAAGCGCCTGGGCGTCGAGGAGGGCATGAAGCTCAACCCGTACACCTTCGAGCTGTTCCTCAAGGACGACGCCAAGGGCGACCCGTTCATCAACGACTCGCACGTCGTCGCGTTCGGCTGGGGCACCGCCGAGCAGCTGGTTCGCATGAAAGAACTGTCGCTCAAGGTTAACGAAGTCCTGAGCAAACTGTTCGACGACGCCGGTCTGCTGCTGGTCGACTTCAAACTGGAATTCGGCGTATTCAGCGACGGCTCCATCGTCCTGGGCGATGAATTCAGTCCGGACGGCTGCCGTCTGTGGGACAAGGACACGCGTAAGAAGATGGACAAGGACCGCTTCCGTCAGGGCCTGGGTGATGTCATCGAAGCCTACGAAGAAGTCGCCAAGCGTCTGGGCGTACCGCTGTAAACCGGTAAATCACGCAAGCATCTGAAAGAACGCGAAAAATCCTCAAAAAAAGTTCGCGTTCTACGTCAGAACTGTTATGATGCGCGCCGTTGGAGAGATGCCGGAGTGGCCGAACGGGACGGATTCGAAATCCGTTGTACTGGCGACAGTACCTAGGGTTCAAATCCCTATCTCTCCGCCATTACGCGAAAACCTTTGTAAATCAACGAGTTACGAAGGTTTAGAAGCAGCAATTTGTAGCAGCAGTTTGTAGCAATTTATTGCCTTACTGCAGCGACCAAATCGCTGTTTTTTTTTGTCTGTGGATTACGGCCTTCGAAATCCCTACCTGCAAAGAGAGGGTGAACCAAAAGAGGATTGCATTGGATCGGTAGGGGAGGGAGTATTTGCGTCACATAGCCATCACGGAAGAGGTCCGTCAATGCCACACACATTAGACATGGTCTGTCTTGCAAACTCGTGGAAGCACGGGGGTCGATGCATCGCGGGGAAGATATATGGGGGTGATCGATCAGGCGAGTGGATAAGGCCGGTGAGTCCTACTGTCGGCCACCGACAGATTACGTTTGCACAGATGAACTACGGCCAAAACCAGTTTGCGAACATCCTAGACGTCATCCGCATAGAATTCACGACTCGTGAGCCAAATACCTTCCAGCAAGAAAATCTGATTATCTCCGGCCCCAGATGGGTCAAGCTGGGCAAGCTCGACCCGACGAACCTCTGTAACTGGCTAGATGCACCAAACGCCCTTTGGAGTAATGGGGACGACAGTGAGTATGGAACCAACGATAAGATCTCGGGGCCAATAATAGCCGAAACTAGGCCGTCATCTCTCGTGATGGTTCAGCCGGATGGTGGTTTGCTGACGGTGACTGTTGCAAAAGAAAGAGACGACAAAACTAAAATACGGCTGCATTTTCGATATAATCGAGTCAAATACGCTCTTACGACGACAGATATTTGGTCACAGGATTATTTTAGAGGTTGTGGTATTGGCGAATATGAATTGAAAAATATCCAAGCGATGACAATCAGCTTAGGAGAGCCATTTGCCAATGGAAATACCACGAAAATTGTGGCAGAGATTTTCAGGGGATAAGAATGAAGATTTTCACAATCGGTTTCACAGAGAAGAAAGCAGAGCGTTTTTTCTCACTGATTAAATTGTCTGGCACCAAGCGAATTGTTGACGTTCGGTTGAATAATTTTTCCCAGCTTGCCGCTTTCGCTAAAAAAGATGATTTGAAATATTTTCTCAAAGAGCTTTGCGATGTGGATTATGTACATATCCCCGATTTAGCTCCGACGAAGGAAATATTATCGCCGTATCAGAAAAAAGAGATTACTTGGCAACAGTACGAAGATAAATTTCTCAATTTGATGTCAAAAAGAAGTATTGAAAGACATATTAAACCAGAAATAATTGATGAAGGATGCTTGCTTTGCAGTGAGCATCTCCCGCATCAGTGCCACAGAACCTTAGTCGCAAATTATTTAAAGCAAGCGTGGAATGAGCCTAACGCGGTTATAAAAGACCTAGTATGATAAAAGAGGCAAGAGTTCTCATCGCATATCCCATCGATTTCCTTTCATACTCAAAGTTTGAAAGGAAGGTCGATAAAATCATCAGCTCTCTTGAAAATGTAGAGCTATTTTTTGTGCGTGACGAAAACGGATTCATCGAGAAATATTCGACGGCCAAAGGATTGCTGACTGTTCATTTTAGTTCAGATGAAGAAGCGTTGAACTTCGTTACACATGCAATTCTTTTTCAAGACGAAGAAAGAAATTGTTTTTTTACATTGTATGATGAGCTGCTGAACAACCGGATACCGACTAGATTAATAAATCTAAAGATCACTAAGGTTTCAAACAAAGATGCCGGTGATAGTTACGATGTTTACATTGGTAGAGGAACCCTGTGGGGCAACCCTTATCAAATGGGTAAAGAAGGCACTCGCGATGAAGTTATAGCCAAGTTTGCGTATGATTTCGAAAAGCGGTTTCTGAAATTACCCGAAAAATTTGATGAAAATATCGAAAAACTTAGGGGTAAGACCCTCGGTTGTCACTGCAAGCCCGCTGCTTGTCATGGTGATGTGATTGCCAGCTACCTTAACTCCCAAGACGATGGGAAGTGAATCTCGCTTGATACCAAATTTTTTTCACTCCGTGGGTATGTGGTCCGATGCCTGACGCACCCGCCCCAAATGATGCGTTTGAAGCTCCTGTGCTTCGATCAGGGAGGTTTTGAGTGCAGGGACTTGTACCTGCGAAAAATCGCCGGAATACGTGTTAGGTCTCTACGTGCGGCGGTGCGGTGGCTTCGCATGGATCTGTTTGGTGAATGGTGCCACGTCGAAAGTGGGTTCGATGTAGTGTCTTGCGGGTAGGCCAGTGGACAGGGCGCAGTGAGACCACATGACAGAGTGAGGATGAGGTATGGCGGGTTTAGTAGAAGAACTACAAGCAGATGCACTCAACGAGTCCGTCCACATCATGGCACTCATGAGAAAAGCAAAAGCAGTTTCGGTGAAGCTGAATGCTCCGACCATCTCGACATGGATCGATAACGAGCTAGAAGGTTACAGGTCGATTTACGAAATCCCCACTTATAGGCATGTAGGAGGCACTCTTGTTTGTTACAGCTATATGAACGGCCACATCCCCCTATCAATTGACAACGCACACATTTTAGAGACGGTAACAACTCGGAAAATAGCTCAACCCCTTGGAAAACTCTGCGAACACGCCGCAAATAATGATCGTATCGTGATTGCCTTTCCACCAAAAATGTCAGAGATGCTTCAGAGCGGCATGAGCTTTCGCATGGAGCCGGGCTTGCAGATCGAGCCGGGCACTTTAAAAAATATAATTTACGGTGTCAGAGATAAAGTATTAAATTTCGCATTGGAGTTAGAAAAACAGGGCATTCTTGGAGAGGGGATGGGATTTTCGAAAGAAGAAAAAGCAGCTGCAGCGTCAATTACTTACAACACAATAACTATCGGCAGCATGCACAACTCGCAAATCCAGCAAGATAGCGATAATTCCATGCAGTATTATGGAACAGCCCAATTCAAAAAAGACCTGAAAAGATTTATTTCTGAGGTCAAAAGCGATATAAACCAGCTGAATGAAGATGATGAAGCAAAGCAGTCTCTAAAAGCCGATTTGGACACCATTAAAGCACAACTTAGCTCGTTATCTCCGAAGAAGACGGTTTTTCTTGAATGTCTCATTTCGGCAAAAAATATTCTCGAAGGAGCAGCCGGTGGTGTGCTAAACAACTACGTGCCGTTAGCCACTCAATTAATTGCAGCTTGCAGCTGAGGTTACTGGTTTAATTTCGGCTAGCGATGACCGACTAGCATTGTCGAGGGTATCTGTAAACAACCCCACGTCAAAGGCGTGTTTCTCGGTCGCTGGACTCCCGAAAACCGTGCGTTTTTAGATCGGAGTGGTTTCGAGTGCAGGGACTTCTACCTGTATGAGAAAACGCCGAAATGCCCTGACCAACTGCTTGATTATGGGATCCAGTCAGGTGAGTATGCGGAAGGCACTACGCCTTTAAGTGATTAGGGGATGACCATGGGAAACAAGACCAATAACATTACTGTCGGAACGATGGAAAACTCTCAGGTACAACAGGATGTTCAGCATTCCACTCAGAATATCGAGCAGAATTCTTTTCAAGCTGATTTGAATGATTTTTTGGAATCCTTCATCCGTGACATTTCCAAAGTGCAAGATCAAGCCACTGCACAAGCATTGCTGGCTGACGCTGAGACCATAAAAACACAAAATAATGCTCCGAAACCGAAAAAAGGCATTATTAAAGAATGCTTGCTGTCGATCAAAAACATCATAGAGGGTGCCGCTGGCAGCGTACTCGCTAGCTACATACCGATCATGCTACCGCTGATAGCTTGTTTGTAGGAGAACCGCATGGACAGTCTGGTACTCGAACTACAAAGGGACGCTCTCGATAGAACGATTCACATTACGGATCTTCTCAGAAAGGCACTGCTGGTTTCACGAAAGTTGAAAATTAAAGATTTGGAAGATTGGTTAAATGGCGAGTTGAATGGCTACGACAATACTCAAATTCCCGATTATAGGACCGTAAGTGGCGAATTGAAGGTTTTCAACCCGTACAACGGCTGGAATCCGGTGATGCTTAATGACAAAGAATGGCAGGATTTGCTGTGTACTCGTAAGCTGGAAATTTCCATCAGCCAGATCGAAAATCTTGTTCAGTCTAGTAAAGGCGGAACATTTCTAATTAAATTTCCCGCCGAGCAGGCGAAGATAATAATGGACTTGATCAGTCGAGAATTTGAGCCAGCTTTACACGCATCGCTTCACCAATTGGTGCTAATAATCGACTCAGTTAAAACTAAGATATTGGATTTTGCATTAGATCTCGAATCACGGGGCATTTTAGGCGAAGGAATGACGTTTTCAAAGCAAGAACAAAAACTTGCGGAAACAATTACGCACAACACGATAAATATACACAGCATGGAAAATTCTCAGATCCAACAGGCCAACGCCGATTCTGACCAGATCAAAAAGCTAGAATAAAAGTGACTAACGGAAAAAGCTCAGTAATGGGCTTTTTTTGTTTTAATTAGCCGGGCGTGGCCCGCTATCTGGTGGTCGCTTCGCTTCAAAGCAAAAATAACGTGCCAAACCGGAACAGCAACATAAAATAAAGCTTTAATTGATATTTCTTGACCATATCGGATCCCGGTCGCCATGCATTTCTCTTTGCGCTGAGTACTGTTTTTCGCGGCAGCCGGTTTAAACGCATTTCCGATCAGATGCATGCTTAGCGCTCTGGAAAATATAAAATTCCAGGTATGCCTCTCTTTCTTAAGCCTTTTATTACGCTTACATATCAGCGGCTTCTCACCAGCCCTATAGCTCGTAGCCTAGCGGACCGGTCCTCGATATTTACTGCTATTTCATACCGGATTTATTGATTGCAAACCACCGTCCTGGATGGAAAAGCGACAGGGGTCGACTTATATTTCATTACTCCTTTTCAGCGATCAACACTGCGCTCCAAATACAGAAGATTGAAATAAATCAGCACAGATCGCACGGGCCAACCTACCAGATTTTGTAGTTGAGCGATCTGCTGGCACTGGTTAAAGTCCTCGTCACTCTTTTGAGGTACTCGAATTGCCGCACGTGCAATGTTGATTTCTCTCGTCAAAAGAGTAAAAGCCAATTAAGGCGCCTGATAATCTAAGGATGTTTACATGAACGCAAACACACAAGATGGTTTCGCTCTCGACGCTGCTGTAATCGAAGCGTTTGCCGATATTCTGAATGATGAGGGTCAAATGCGGGCCGGGTTCGTTATTCACGAGTCCAACAATAATATCTCTGTCGACGCTAAGGATGACTGTAAGTAAAGGATTGAGAGGGTGCTATTCGCATATGTGAGTAGCACGCCCCTAATGTTAAAGTTCCCACAGGCTAAAATATGTATCGCATGACTTCAAGTTTGCGCAAGGCATCGCTGTCTGACACCCTAGTCCATGCCAGACAACTTGCTGTGCAGTTCGGCATAACCCGAGTCACGAATACAACCTGGTTGGACAAAATTGGTATTCCGGTTTTCGCCAGTATTCGGCCAGATGCGGTTGAGGGGTCGTTGTGTGTCAGTGCGGGGAAAGGCATGCACGCCGCGGAGGCGCAGGTGGGTGCCTACATGGAAGCAATTGAGTTTGCCATCGCAGAATATCGCAACAGGAACATTGATGTATTTCTGTCAACGCCGCGTAAAATCGCTGCTCAAACGGATTTCGTGTATGACTTCGTCGACTTTTGCCCCCTCCTCGGCAAGGCAATAGACCCTGACGGGCCATTGGCGTGTGTCCATGGACACGACATCGCAACTGGGCAAACTTTTGCAGTTCCCGCCGAGCTGATTTTCTCTCCATTCAGCGAAAATCCGGGCCAGCGTATTTTCGGCACCAGCACCAACGGGCTCTGCTCTGGAAACACAGTAGAAGAAGCCAGCGTGCATGGCATAGCAGAAATCGTCGAGCGCGATGTCCAGGCCTTCAACTTCATGAAAAATACTTCTCGTCTAGTTCGACGCGATTGTGCGATCGAGACGCTGGATCCATTGTTTGAGCGGGTCGAGCAGTCAGGATTGAAGGCGGTGCTCAGGTACACCCCAAGTGTCATCAAGCTCCCTTACTTCCAAGGGTTCATTATGGAGCCCTCCGATAATGCGCCTATCGCGATCTCCTGTGGCTCAGGCCTGCATCTGTGTCGCGATATAGCGGCCGTAAGAGGCTTGGCAGAGGCCGCGCAGTCGCGGCTTTCTTACATTCACGGTGGTCGTGACGATCTAATCGAGCGGTTCAAATACTTTAGCGTCGATGGCCGCCAGGCAGAACTGGAGGCCGTCGCCCGCTTGCGTCATGACGTCAACGACACTCATCAGGCTGTCGACTACTCCTCAATCGAAGACGCCAACCACAAAATCCATAGCATCGACTCAGCCCTTGAGTGTCTGCTCGAACGGCTGAGAAACAATGGCTTCAGCCAAGTCTTGCGGGTGGTCCTGAGCAAAAAGGATTCGCCGCTCGCGGTGGTCAAGATTGTCATTCCGGGTATGGAGTCGTTCCAGCCGGCTCTCAAGCGCGCAGGTCGCCGCCTGTCCCGCTACATCGCAAGCGAGGGCGGAGAACCATGAAACTGCATTTATTCGTAGGACCTACGGGTTCAGGACTGGAGCAGACGCTGGCCGAACAGCACAAGATCGTGGTGCATTCTCCCGCCAAGCGCGGCGATATCACGGCACTGATCGATCGGTACCCTGTTCCGGGCACCATCGCCATTGTGGATGGCACCTTCCACAGCTTCCCCTCAGTAGGCCATATAGAGATTCGTCACGCCTTACAGGAAGGCTGGGTCGTCTGGGGGCTGGCTTCTATGGGGGCCATTCGAGCATGCGAGATGCGCTTGTTGGGCATGCGCGGCTACGGGCATGTCTACAGGCAGTATTGTGAGGACCTTGAGTTCGATGACGACGAGGTGACATTGGTTCATGAAATCGACGCCCCCTATCGTGCCTTGTCCGAGCCGCTGATTCACATTCGCGGTTTTGTCAGTGCATTGCAGGGAATGCAGGCTCTTTCCGCAGAAAGGGCTCAAGCAATCATCACCGACCTGAAGGAGCGCTGGTACGGCGAACGCACCCTGCCCCGGCTGAAAAGGCTATTGCTGGATACCGGGAAGATGCGGATACAAGAAGTCGAACAGGCGCTATCCGGCTTCAACGCGTATCGGTTCAAGAGTCAGGACCTCCACAACTTTCTGGCGTCCCGGTGCTGGTGCGCCGGGGGCAAGGATTGAACGGACGATGGATGCGAGAGCATTTTTCGAGATCATCGGCGGCTTGCCGTTTATAACCGATGGTTCTCGCCCCGCGACCCTACTGACCGCTGTTGCATGCAGCCGGCGGAATGCGGCACCGGATGCCCACGAGGCGTTGATCGATTACCTGGATCCGGAGAATGCGCGGGTGCTATTCAAGCGACTTGCCAGAAGCCAGGTCGATGAATTCGACTCAACTTTTTGTTCGGCGCTGGAGCAACAAGAAATTGCCGCAGCTACTGTCCGCATCGGTCGAGTGGCTGAAGCTTGGCGCAGTTTTTTTGCGATCCCCATTCGTTACCGAAAGCTGGTCCAGCCGATGAGCAGTTCGACCAGTGCGTTGATCCCACAGACGATCTACCTGGGGCAGCGAGCATTTGAGTCGCACATTCCGCTGGAAGAAACCCTAGTGCATGAGCACGCGCATATCTGGCTGAATTTCGTCATGGAGGCTTACGACCTGCAAACGGAAGACGCGCCCAGGGATTATGTGCTGCCCTCGGGAACGAGTGGCAAGACATTGCGGGGGGTCATGGCGGCCGCGCATTTTGCCGCAGTGGCTTTGAAATTCTATCGCAGCCAGAACAACAACTTGCCCTCGACCGCGCGGCAAGCTTACTTGCACAAGTATCTGGCCGGCTGCCTGGACATTGCCGCGCAACGACCTTGTTTTACTCCCATGGGAAGTCTGGTGGCCCGCGCACTGAATGACTTCTATCAGGACATTACTATTTGCCCGGAAGGAATCCCATCATGACCCTTATCACCATCGCCAGCCAGTTCTCGGACTTTACCGATGGCCGAAAATCCTGGACGTCATTGTGTACGAACGCCCGGCAACTGATGGATGAACTGCGACTTGGCGAACCGTTGTTGTTCAGCGCCATCGCAGAAGACACCTATCGGCTGAAACCTTTTGTCAGCTTGATTATCGACGACATTCCGTATGGCGACGAGGAGCCGTGGCAGGATGTTCCGCTCACGCCTCACTCCACAGCCCTGATCATAAGTGCGGTTGCCGGAGGCTGATATGTACGATGAATTATTCAGTCAAGAAGAAAAAGCTCAGTACTCTCGGCATTTCCTGGTCAAGGGCTTCGGCGTCGAAGGCCAAGCCTGTCTTAAGGCTGGCAGTGTCCTTGTGGTTGGAGCTGGCGGTCTGGGTTGCCCCGCGCTGATGTACCTCGCGGCGGCGGGGGTTGGCCGAATTGGTATTGTCGAAGACGACACAGTGGAAATCAGCAACTTGCACCGCCAGTTGCTGTTTGCGGCCAATGACATTGGGGTGGCGAAGGGCGAAGTAGCACGGCAAAAACTGCTTGGGAACAATCCGTACATTGACATCAAACATTTCAATGACCGGGTCGATGAACACAACGTCATGGACTTTGTGCAACGTTACGATGTGATTCTTGATGCCACTGACAACTTCGCCACCAAGTACCTGCTCAATGACGCGTGCTACCTTTCAGGGAAACCATTGATCTATGCCTCGATCAGCCAGTTCGAGGGCCAGATTGCGGTTTTCAACGTTGTGGATGCCGGTGGTCGGCGCTCCACCAATCTGCGCGATATCTTTCCCGAGCCGCCACCTGTTGGCCTGTCTGGTAACTGTGGCGAGGCGGGCGTACTCGGAGTTTTGCCGGGCATCATCGGTTCACTACAAGCGTTACAGGCGATAAAGATTCTGACGGGGTTGGGTGAGTCTTTCGCCAACAGGCTGACATTGTTTGATGCGCTGAGTCTGCAGATGCGCAATATAACGATGCGTCACCGATCAAGTAACCCCCTCAGCGGGGAGCAGCCCTCCATCTTTCAGCCCCAGATCGCAAAGGCCCGCTGCGGCCTGGCTATCAGCGAAAAGTATTCAATCTCGCCCCGAGCGTTGGAACAGCGTTTGCAGCTCGGAGGACCGTTGCAACTGATTGATGTGCGAGACCAGTACGAACACTCGGAGACTTCTCTTGGCGGTCTCAACATTCCCTTGAGTGAGCTTTCTCTGCACCTGCCACAGTCGCTGGAGGGCATCGATACGGTGGTTTACTGCAAAACTGGCGTGCGCAGTGTGAAGGCCCTGTACGTCATCAAGGCGATCGTCGGGGAAGGGCGTTGCCGGAGTTTGGCCGGGGGGCTGGATGCCTATGTCGCCGCAGGATGCCAGGAGCGCTTGAACTCAGCCGGGGGCACACGATGAATAGCTCGTCGCTTAATGGGCTTGGCCGGGATTTCTACCGTATTCAGATCGCCGCGCTCCTTAATGCAATAGGCACTCGTTGCGGCCAGTTTGCGATCGCTTGGTGGGTGTTGGGAAAGACCGGCAACCCGATTGCCTTTTCTACCTTCGTCGCCATTGCGACCTTGGCGGACGTGCTGTCGCGCGCGGTGTTTGGCTGGCTGGGAGACCAGTATGACCGACAGCGGCTGCTGCTCTGTTGCTATGTGACCAGCGCGGTGATGACACTGGTATTGACCACGCTGAGCACGCTGGATATCTATCAACCGCTGTTGATTGGCCTGTGCCTGGCGGTTTCCGGCGTCAGCATAGGCATTCGCGAGCCGCTGCAGATGAGTTTGACGCCCGCCTTGGTGCCACCAGAAAGGCTAAGCGACGCCGTAAGGCTCAGAAGTATTGTTGGCTCGTCCTCAGCCCTGATGGGGCCTCTTGCCGCAGGCATCCTGCTGGGGCCTCTCGGTGTGCTGGGCACGCTGTGGCTCAATACCCTTGCAGGACTAGCGGCGCTCGCGCTGATCGTCTGCGTCAGGGCGCCGGTAAGGAGCTTCAGCCCAGGCTCTGGGCAGGCATCATATTTCGCGCACTGGTACCAGCGCACCCGAGAGGGGTTTAACGCGCTCTATCTGGTCAAGCCCGAATGGAATTTGAGCGTACTCGCATTTATCGTGAATTTTTCACTATATCCACTGTTTGCGGTCCTGTTTCCGGTCCTGATCAATCGCTACTTCCCCAAGGACCTGTGGTTGATTGCGCTCACAGAAGGGGCGTTTGCATTGGGTTTGCTGGTAGGAAGCCTGACGTGGGTCGCTCGTGCAAATCAGCGTTGGGGCAGGCCGTACGTAGTGTTCGCTGGTTTCCTTTTGGTCGGCTTAGCTATGTTTGGCAGTGGAATCTTCACCCATTTTTTTCACATTCATCCATGGTGGTTCGCCAGCGTTACCGTACCTCTGCTATTTATCGGTGGCATCGGCTTGGTCATGGTCACAGTCAATACATCCACAGTGCGAATGCTGGCGACGCCGGATAATTATAGAAATCGAATCGGCTCGGCGACGTCGTTTGTTTCAGGAATGGTCATCCCATTTGGCACTCTGATCGGTGGCGCGTTTGCCGGCATGTTGGGTGTGAGTTACGCCATGGCGATCCTCGGCGCGATCGTTATCCTGGCGGCTGTTCCGTGTATGTTCAACACTGCGCTGGTGCGGGTTCTTGGCATGAGCGATGACCAGATAAAAAACATCTACAAGGATATTTACCCTGATGCTTTCCCGGATTGAAGGTAATGAACGATGACTTCAACGATCACCGCACGCTTCATCGCAACCAACACACCCACGGTCCCCGCTTCTTTTTGGGAAAGCTTTGTCAGCGTTTCACACGACAAGTCGCGACCAGTGGTGATGGAACAGAGTGCATTGATAGATCAACTGTTAACGCTGGAGGATGCTTTTTATCTGGCAAAGAATGTCATTGAATCGGGAGACATGACTGTCAATGCTGACGGCAAAATGCTCAAGCAACCTTCAATACCCGAGTTTCCTGTTCACTTTGAGGGATTTGAAGCATTTGTCAGGCAGTTCGCAGCGCAAAACAACGCTGAGGGGATCACGTTTACTCGCGATTATTGCCTGAAGCACTCTAGTGCCGTGGCCGCTAAGCTACGGGCGTTCACCTATGGCTACACCAAACGTTATGGGGTGCCATATCCTGGCGCCAATGCGGTCTTCATCGGTGGCAGATACCGTTCGACTTGGATTGGTCTGCACAACGACTCTTGCGATACTTTCCTTTTTCCGGTGTATGGCCGTAAGCGCATGATGATGTGGCCGCCTTCCTATTTCGAAAGTAGGGTCTTGGAAAGAAAGTCCGCGCTCAATGGTGTGTGTTTCGGGCACGTCGATATCAGCCCTTATGCGGCCGATGCAACCGTGTACGAGATCGCTGCGGGTGAGATTTTCTTCATTCCGGCTGGTTGGTGGCATTACAACAAACTGGACGAACTTGAAACCACTTTGACGGTATCGGTGGGGATGTTCAGCCAGGGCACCGTCCGGGGTTTCTGTGAGAACCCGATCAAGGCTTCGTTTGCTTCTGAGGCAAGTGGCGCCCCGATGAATGCGCTAGGTCCTCTGCCCAGTACGGTATTTGAATCGCTGGCGCAGGTGCAGTTACCCACCCAAGCGACACGGTTTATTGACACGATCAGGGATAACAGCAAAATTCAGATGCTTTTGAAGTTGTCTTCCAACGGCGTTATCAGGGATCGCACTTTGGACCGTCCTGATGCCCTGGAGTGGTCAAGCCTGCTAATCCGGGCAAGACTGGACAGTCCACTGTTTTTGCTGGCATTGGAACCAGATGCCGGGTTGCTGTTCGCCGGGGGAGCGATGCTGCATGTAGCACGGTTCCGGGCGATACGACCCTTGGTCACGCTATTGCAGCACGGCGCTTTAGTGGCAGTGACGCAGTTGTTATCCGGGCAACCCGACGATGAAGACACAGTGGATGTAGTCCGGTGGTTATATGTTCAGGCCGCCATCGACGTGAGTGCTTGAAACTCCTATCTCGCCATAGCGGTGTCGACAGCCGTTATGGCGTGTTGGCCCGGCATGTACTCAAGGGACTATTGGTGTGTTTGGTTAGTTTAGTTGTGTCTACCAGGACCTCAGACATCTCTAACCCTGTTTGCTCCTGCTCTAAATAGCAGGGTGTCGTGGAAGCGTCTTGGGTAGAATTATCCCGAATTTGCTAACCCCGCCCATTACTATAGGTATCCTTGCGCAACTGCATAAGTAACCGCTTGAACACGGTTGCAGGCGCCAAGTTTTTTTTGAACGTTGCGCAGGTGGAAGTTAACTGTGTCAGCGGTTACGTTCAAGATGCGGCCTATTTCTTCAGATGTTTTCCCATCCGCCGCCCATCTGAGAACTTCTTTCTCTTTTTGTCTAAGCTCGATATCCAATGGAGTATTGAGTGTCTCGTCCAGTTTGAATATCCAGCTACACACCGTTTCAGTGAAAGCTTTAATAATTGGTTTGAGGGTTTCAAATTCTGTATCGTCAATGGTCTTGTTGGTTCGGGACAGGGAAAGCAGCGCAATACCGCCACCGACCTTACAGGAGGGCTGTGTAACGCCAATGCGCAGCTGGTGGTCGTTGGCGTCGCTCCACAACTGTGGGCAACCATCGAACAACTCCTGGCTCCAACGCAGAGGCTCGTTTGAACATCTGCAGTGCCGTATTGTTGGATCAGCGACTGCATAGTTACTCTCTTTATAGCGTTGAAGCCACGGTGTGGGGTAGTTGCTAAATACATGCATTTTTGGCCGCGTGAATGGAACAGCTTCACACACTGCATAAACAAAAAAATCGAAGCCTATCGATTTTGAAAAAGTCACTGAGTATTCAATGAAATCCTCTACATTAATAATGCATGCGGCGTTCTGGTCGAGTTGTCTGCTCCATGATAAGTACCTCTCCATATATTCACACCTTTTTTGGCATACAGGTCAGTATAGTTGGCCCTGTGCAACGGGTGCAACGCTTGATGTTCTTTCTCAATATTTTTTTGAAGTATTAGGTACTGCGTCGCAGATTTTTGATCTTCTAATCCAATATTCATCAGTCTGAGCCCGCTAGCCGCCTTGGGAGGCTATGAATGCGCCAATTTTTTTACTGCGCGTGAGTGTGGTTGGAGGCTTCATTGATCGCGATTAGGAAGGTTTGGTCGGCATCAGGAGTGCCGCTGTTTTCGAATCAGACGCTTCAGTAGCCTATCACTGTCGCGATTATCCCCCAGCCTCTGCGCGACTTTGTCCGCTTCAGCCTGTTTGTGCTGAGCCGCGATGGACTATGGAGGCGCGGCACGCCTGCGGTGTACGAGATGCGTTGGCTGTCGGTTTCGGCGAATGCCACTTAATGGTCCGCGACGTGGCAGATGAACACCTCACGCGGTTTTGCCGTCCTTGATGCCCTTGACCAGATCGCCGATGCAGGTCTTTTTGCCAGCCCCACACCTGTCCGGTGAATTCGCGGAAAATGATTTCCGGGTCGAAATGGGTGGCACAATATTTGGCCAGTCCAAATCATTATCACCCTTACGCTCCCGTCAGAGGCGCGCCACCGGGCGCACGGCGGCTTGTCTCCCTGCAATCCACCGGATCTCCAGCGCTGTTTTCTGGCGCCAGAGTCTGTGCTCCTGCGCGCGGAAAATGCTTTGGAACTTGCCTCTTTCGCCGCTGTTTTACAGTAGTGATAGTCCGCTTTTGGGGCGTTGTGGTGAATAAATAGAGCGTGTTTCAAGTGGGTTTGTTGATGTCTCTGTCGTTGTCCGTGGTTGCGGACGACGATTTCTCGGGGCTGGACGATCGTTATGTCGCCCGCTGCAAATGGGGGCGGGGCGTTGCCGGGCTTGCGCAGGAGAATGTGCTGTCAGGGCATTCCAGGCGCGATTTCCTGGTGAGCTTCGACAGCGTCGCGCACTCCGAGCCGTGGATGCCGCGGATGACCAAAGCCATCAGCGATAACGTCTACAACTCCAGATCCGAGCTGCCGGTTGCTGTCATACAGGAACGCTACATGAGTGACTGTCTGCAGTATTACCTGGCCAAATAACGACGTGAGGATGTGCCCGGTGCTTATCAAATGACTGATTTTCGTGTGGCCGTCCTCGCTGACAACTCTTTCACTGTTCAATCCCCATCGCCTTGCGCCATCATTTCGCAATCGAACGAGTGACAAAATGTCGCAATGGCTTCGAGACGAGTAAGATAGGCACCCTGATTTTTCATCTCCCCATTTCTTCGGACGGATCCTGCGTTGAGTGTCGTGAAACATCGACCTCCGGGGCGTCGTTTCGATTTCCAATTGATAGAGCAAACAGAGAAAAGGCGATCACTGAAAATGACCAAGACCTCGCGACCTTTATATATTTCCTACGCTGGCCCTTCGCTGCTGGAGATGCCGCTGCTCAACAAGGGCAGCGCGTTCACGCCGCAAGAGCGTATCGACTTCAACCTGGTCGGCTTGCTGCCACAGAACGTTGAAACCATCGAAGAGCAGGTGACCCGCGTCTACAACCAGTACCAGCAGTGCGCGAGCGATCTGGACAAGCACATCTACCTGCGTTCGATCCAGGACAACAACGAAACGTTGTTCTTCCGCCTGCTGGACTCGCATCTGGAAGAGATGCTGCCGATCATCTACACCCCGACCGTGGGTCAGGCGTGCCAGGAATTTTCCAAGATCTACCGCACCCACCGCGGTCTGTTCATTTCCTACCCAGAGCGCGATCGCATCGACGATATCCTGCGCAGCGCCACCAAAGACCGGATCAAGATCATCGTGGTCACCGACAGCGAGCGAATTCTGGGTCTGGGTGACCAAGGCATCGGCGGCATGGGCATCCCGATTGGCAAGCTGTCGCTGTACACCGCGTGCGGCGGGATCAGCCCGGCCTACACGCTGCCGATCGTGCTGGACGTGGGCACCAACAACAAAGAGCTGCTGGACGACCCGATGTACATGGGCTGGCGCCATGAGCGCGTCACCGGCAAGGAATACGAAGATTTCATCGCGCTGTTCATCGAGGCCGTGCAGCGTCGCTGGCCGGACGTGCTCTTGCAGTTCGAAGACTTCGCCCAGACTAACGCCATGCCGTTGCTGGAAAAATACCGTGACGAGCTGTGCTGCTTCAACGACGACATCCAGGGCACCGCTTCGGTCGCGGTGGGCACTTTGCTTGCGGCGTGCAAGGCCAAGAATGAAACCCTGGGCCAGCAGCGCGTGGTGTTCCTGGGCGCCGGTTCCGCCGGTTGCGGGATTGCCGAGCACATCATCGCCGCCATGGTGATCGAAGGCCTGAGCGAAGCCGAAGCCCGCAAGCGAGTGATGATGGTTGACCGTTTTGGTCTCTTGACCGACAGCATGGACAACTTGCTGGACTTCCAGAAGAACCTCGCGCAACAGTCTGGCGACGTGGCCGGCTGGGCGAGCGCAGAGGGTTATCCGGCGCTGCTGGACGTGGTGCGCAATGGCAAGCCGACCGTGCTGATCGGAGTGTCCGGCCAGCGCGGGCTGTTCACCGAAGAAATCATCCGCGAGATGCACAAGCATTGCGCCAAGCCGCTGGTGATGCCGCTGTCCAACCCGACCTCGAAAGTCGAAGTCACGCCGCAGGAAGTCCTGACCTGGACCAACGGCGACGCGCTGGTGGCCACCGGTAGTCCGTTTGCCCCAGTGACTGTGGGCGACCGCACGTTCCATATCGCTCAGTGCAACAACTCCTACATCTTCCCGGGCATCGGCCTGGGTGTGATCGCGGCGAAAGCCACGCGTATCACGGACAAGATGCTGATGGCGGCCTCCAATGCGCTGGCGGAATGCTCACCGATGGTGACGGGCAAAGGCGACGCGGTACTGCCGCCGTTGAAGGAGATCCAGGAAGTGAGCAAGAAGATTGCCCTGGCCGTGGCCAAGCAGGCGCAAGCCGAAGGCATGGCGCTGGAGACCACTGAGGAAATGCTGGTGGAAGCCATCGAGCGTAACTTCTGGATGCCGAACTATCGCAGCTACCGTCGTAGCGCGGTGTAGTTGACCCAACCCCTACAGACGATTATCGCCTCATGAAGACCGCCCCATGGAAACATGCGGCGGTCTTTTGTTTTGCGGCAAAAGACATCAGGATGGACCTTCGATAAAAACAACAAGATCGACGAGGGACGCATGCAAACGGACAGTGTGCTCTATGACTATGTGATCGTCGGCGCAGGCCCTGCCGGGTGTTTGCTGGCCAATCGGCTGTCGCACAATCCTGCGCATCGTGTGCTGCTGCTCGAAGCGGGGGGCCAGGACAATTACCCCTGGATTCATGTGCCGGTGGGCTATCTCTACTGCATCGGCAATCCGCGCACCGACTGGTGCTTCAAGACCGAAGCCGAGCCTGGCCTCAATGGCCGCGCCCTGAACTACCCGCGTGGCAAGGTGCTGGGCGGCTGCTCGTCGATCAACGGCATGATCTACATGCGCGGCCAGTCCCGCGACTACGACGAGTGGGCGGGGCAGGGCAACAAGGGCTGGAGCTGGCAGGATGTGTTGCCGATCTTCAAACGCTCGGAAAGCCACTACGCCGGCGACTCTGACCTGCATGGCGCACAAGGTGAATGGCGAGTCGAGCAGCAACGCCTGTCGTGGACCTTGCTGGACGCCTTCCGCGAGGCCGCCGCGCAGACAGGCATCGCATCGATCCCCGATTTTAATGGTGGCGACAACGAAGGTTGCAGCTACTTCCAGGTCAACCAGCGCCGCGGCGTGCGCTGGAATGCCTCGAAGGCGTTCCTGCGGCCGATTGCCCAACGGCAGAATCTGACCGTGATGACTGGCGCCGAAGTCTCGCGCATCGAATTCGAAAACGGCCGGGCCAGTGCGGTGCTGGCCAATATCGGCAATCAACAGCGAAAGCTGCGGGCCAGGCGCGAAATCATTCTGTGCTGCGGCTCGATCGGCTCACCGATGGTATTGCAGCGCTCAGGCATCGGTCCGCGACCGCTGCTGGAAAGGCTCGGCATCGGGGTGCGCCACGAACTGCCCGGCGTCGGGGCCAATCTTCAGGATCACTTGCAGCTGCGATTGATCTACAAAGTGAGCAATGGTCATACCTTGAACCAGATGGCTGGTAGCCTGTTGGGCAAGATGCACATGGGCCTGCGCTATGCGTTCAACCGCAGCGGACCGCTGGCGATGGCTCCCAGTCAGTTGGGCGCCTTTGCCCGCTCAAGCCCGGAACAGGCGACGGCGAATCTGGAGTATCACGTGCAGCCGTTGTCGCTGGAGCGTTTCGGCGAGCCATTACACAGCTTTCCTGCGTTCACGGCATCGGTCTGCGACCTGCGCCCGCAAAGCCGCGGCAACGTTGAGATCCGCTCGGCGCTGGCCGATGCCGCGCCGGTCATCCGGCCCAACTACCTGAGCCATGAGCACGATCTGAAGGTTGCCGCCGATGCGATTCGCCTGACCCGTCGCATTGCGGCCGCCCCCGCACTTGCCAGCTTCGAGCCGGTGGAGTACCTGCCTGGCGCCAGCCTGCAAACCGACGCCCAACTGCGAGAGGCGGCAAGTGCCATCGGCACCACCATTTTTCATCCGGTCGGCACCTGCAAAATGGGCCAGGGCCCGGATGCCGTGGTGGACGAGCGCCTGCGTGTCCACGGCATCGTCGGGCTCAGGGTGGTGGATGCCTCGATCATGCCGACCATCACCTCAGGCAACACTTGCTCGCCTACGGTGATGATCGCCGAGAAGGCTGCGCAGATGATTATTGAAGATGCGCTGTTAAAAGACGCGTCAGTCAAGGCTGCGGCAGGCACGACTTCGGTATTGAGCGCCGAGACCCTCTAGGCGTGAGCTTGCTCGCGATTGAGCGGGTCAGTCAGCGCACGGTTCGCCGATCTGACGCTAGCGCGAGCAAGCTCACTCCTACAAGCAGCGTCTCCACTAGCCTTTAAAGTTGAGGTCGATTCGCACAACAAAAGAATCCCAACCAGACCTTTTGTTCTCATCCTTTTCACAAAAAATTGATGGCCTGCTGCCTAAAGTTTGCGACGTCGAAAGAGTTTCTTTTCTCTTGATCGACGTTGCCCTTCCAGCCAAGCAGATCCTCATGCTCAACCTAAAAGCAGTTCGTCCGGAGCTCGTGACGGTGGTCGCCAGCGTCTTCCTGTTGCTCGGGTTCAACCTGACGCTCTGGCAGCACCTGTTCGCCATCACCGACTTCGACGGTAAGGGCCTTTTGTTGCGCGGCGCTTTCGCCGTGATGATTTTCTGCGTGTTCAATATTTTCCTGACCCTGTTTGCCTTCAAGAAAGTACTGAAACCGGTGTTGATCGTTCTTTTCATGATCAGTGCCGGGGTGGCTTATTTCATGAGCCAGTACGGTGTCATGATCGACGCGGGGATGTTTCGCAACTTTGCCGAGACCAATGCCACTGAAGTTCGTGACTTGTTGTCTTTGAAACTGGCAGCCTATTTGCTGCTGCTGGGTGTAGTGCCTTCATTGATTGTCTGGAAGATCCCTGTCAACTATCGTCGCTGGCCTCGCGAAGTGCTGAGCAAAGTAGTGGTCAGCGCAGTGTGCGCCGGGGTGATCGGCGGCGTGGCGCTGATGAACTACCAAGGGTTGTCGTCGCTGTTTCGCAATCACCATGAACTGCGTCTGATGGTGGTGCCGAGCAATTACATCGGCGCATCCGTAGGCTATGTGAGCGAGCAAGTGAAGTCCGCGCAACAGCCCTTCGTGACGATCGGCAAGGACGCCAGTCTTGCCAGCGACTGGCAGCAACACAAGCGCAAGTCGCTGACGGTACTGGTGGTGGGTGAAAGTGCCCGCGCCGAGAATTTTGGCATTCTGGGTTACAACCGCGATACCACGCCGCAACTGAAGCAGGAGCGGGGGCTACTGACCTTCACTGACGTGCACTCTTGCGGTACCGAAACCGCTGTGTCGGTGCCTTGCATGTTCTCCAACATGGGGCGCAAGGATTACGACGCCACCACCGCGCGCAACGAAGAGGGCATGCTCGACGTGCTCAAGCGCGCCGGCCTGGACGTCATCTGGCGTGACAATCAGTCCGGCTGCAAAGGCACCTGCGACCGCGTGACGTTGCAAGACGTCAGCAATCTCAAGGACCCTGTGCTGTGCGCCAGCGACGAATGCCGTGACGAGATCCTGTTGCAAGGCCTGCAAGGCTTCATCGATAACCTGGACAAGGACACCGTGCTGGTTCTTCACCAGATGGGTAGCCATGGCCCGGAATACTTCAAACGTTATCCAAAGGAGTTTGAAAAATTCACTCCGGTGTGTGAGAGCAACGCGCTGAATAATTGCTCGCGCGAAAGTATTATCAATGGCTATGACAACACCCTGTTGTACACCGATCACGTATTGGCCTCTTTGATCGATATCCTGCGCAATAACCAGAACAAGGTCGACACCGCCATGCTGTATTTGTCCGATCATGGTGAATCGCTGGGTGAGTACAATCTGTTCCTGCACGGCACCCCTTACATGTTGGCGCCGGATCAACAGAAACATGTGCCGATGATCGCCTGGTTTTCCGATAACTATCAGCAGGCGTTTGCCGTCGATACCCATTGTTTGCAAAAAGAGCGAAATGCCCCGCTGAGCCAGGACAACCTGTTTCACTCCATGCTGGGGCTGTTGCAGGTTCATACCAACGTTTATAACCCGGCGCTGGATATGTTCGCCGGCTGCCGGGGGATATATACGGACGGGGTACTGGCCAATGAATGATCAGGCCAGCGGCGCCAATCAGGTGCAACATTACGTCCGGCATCACGAACAGGGGCTGACCCGGCGCTTGAGCCTGTGGCGCGATGCTCAGCTGGCTCGCCAGGCGCTGCGCGACGCCGGTGAACCGGGGCTGGTACTGGACCTGCCTTCAGGGGCGGGGCGTTTCTGGCCGGTGCTGGCTGAACACGCCAATCGGGTGATCCTGGCAGCCGACCCCTCGACCGACATGCTGGAGATCGCCGAAGCGCAATCGTCGGCTGAGGTGCGCAAGCGGATACGAACCTTCCAGAGTTCGGCATTCTCCATCGGTTTGTCGGCCAACGCCGTCGATTGCATCTTTTGCATGCGGCTGTTCCATCACGTGGCCGACAGTGAAAAGCGTCTGGCGATTCTCGAAGAATTTCACCGGGTCACCCGTGACACCGCGATCGTCGCTCTCTGGGTCGATGGCAACATCAAAGCCTGGCGGCGCAAGCGCCAGCAGACCAGTCGCCTGGGTGAGGATGGCGCACCAGCGCAGCGTAATCGCTTCGTGGTCTGCCGCGCCGACATCGAGTCGGAGTTTCTGCAAAGCGGTTTCACCATCGTCGACCATCACGATTTTTTGCCAGGCTACGCCATGTGGCGTGTCTACGTTCTGCGCAAGAGCGGCTGACCGAGCCGATGGACGGTCGGCCGTAAAGGCCTTGTTCGCTGAACAGCAAAGATGAAGTTGTTCGAGACTTGCAGGAGGGATGCCCGGTAAACGCCTATAGCGATATATACTGCGCGCCATTCTTCAAGGGAGAGCCGTGTGGCCATCGATATTCACTGGATTCGCGACGACGACAGCCTCGCCCAACATTGCGCACAATGGCAAACGCTGCCGTTTGTCGCCCTCGACACTGAATTCATGCGTGTCGATACGTTCTTCCCGATTGCTGCACTGTTGCAGATCGGTGACGGCTCGCGCGCCTACCTGATCGATCCTCTGCTGATCAATGACTGGAAACCACTGTCTGCGCTGCTGGAAAACACCAGCGTCATCAAGGTGGTCCACGCCTGTAGCGAAGACCTCGAAGTGCTGTTGCGCCTCACCGGCACCTTGCCGGTACCGCTGTTCGATACTCAATTGGCCGCCGCCTACCTCAATCTCGGTTTTTCGATGGGCTATTCACGCCTGGTCCAGGAAATACTGAACATCGAGTTGCCCAAGGGCGAAACCCGCTCGGACTGGCTGCAACGTCCGTTATCCGAGACCCAGATCAGCTACGCCGCCGAAGACGCCGTGCATCTGGCCGAGGTCTACAGCCTGCTGCGTCCGCGCCTGTCCGATGACAAGTACGCCTGGGTGCTCGAGGACGGCGCCGATCTGGTCGCCAACCTGCGCCGTGAGACCGATCCCTACGATGCGTATCGCGACGCCAAGCTCGCCTGGAAGCTGTCCCGGGCGCAACTGGCGGTGATGCGTGAGCTGTGTGCGTGGCGCGAACAGCAGGCTCGTCTGCGCAACCAGCCGCGCAATCGAGTGCTGCGCGAGCAATCGTTGTGGCCGCTTGCCAAGACCCAGCCGGATAACCTCGCAGCGCTGGCGAAAATCGAAGACATGCACCCCAAGACGGTGCGCCAGGATGGCGAGTTCCTGCTCGAGCTGATCAAAAAGGCTGGCAGCGTCTCTCCTGATCTGTGGCCCCCGGCGTTGCCGGAGCCGCTTCCCATCGAAGCATCGAATGTACTCAAGGGCCTGCGCAGCCTTGGCCAGCAGCAAGCCGAGCGCCTGGACATGGCACCGGAGTTGATGTTGCGCAAGAAGACGCTGGAAGCCTTGCTCAAGACCGGCTTTCCTGACGGTCCCTATAAACTGCCCGACTCGCTGCGTGGCTGGCGTCGCGAGTTGATGGGTCAGATGCTGCTCGACAGCCTGGCCAATGCCGGAGAACAGCCTTGAAACGTATTTGCTCCATCTACCGCAGCCCGCGCAAGAACGAGATGTACCTGTACGTGCTCAAGAGCGATGCGCTCGAGCGCGTGCCGGTGGAATTGCTCAGCGCCTTCGGCAAGCCGCAGCACGCCTTCAACCTGGTGCTGACGCCAGAGCGCGCGCTGGCCCGTGAAGACATCCATGCGGTCCTGGCCAACCTTGAAAAACAAGGCTATCACCTGCAGATGCCACCGGCCGAAGACGAGTACATCGAACATTTGCCCGAAGAGTTGCTGCGCCGCAACGACCCGATGTGACTGACCTCGACCCTGCGACACGTTGCAGGGGTTTACCGGACCGCTGTCTGCGTCTGGCATGACCCGTTGGCGTGAAGACCCGTTCTTCAGCACAACCGGGCGCCATTGGCTCTGCGGTCGCATGTCCTGCTTTGTTGAGTTTTGAATCCATGCGCGTTCTGATCGCCGAACACGATTACGTTATCTACACCGAGTTGCTTCGCAAGGCCGCTCCCGAGATCGAAATACTGAGCAGCGGCGACTCCGCCGAGCTGTCGAAAATGGCCGCTGATGCGCCGATCTGGCTGGGTCAGCCTGACCTGCTGGCCAACCTGCTGCGTCAGGGGCACACACCTCAATGGCTGCAATCGACCTGGGCCGGCATTACGCCGCTGCTGGCCGAAGGGTTGAATCGCGACTATCGATTGACCCGTGCAGTGGGGATCTTTGGTCAGGTGATGGCCGAGTTCGTCCTGACCTACATGCTGGTGCATGAGCGCGAAGTGCTGGCGCGGCTGGTCAGCCAGGTGGAGCGCAAGTGGGATGCGCGGCTGGGTCATAGCCTTGCCGGACGCAAGGCGCTGATCGTCGGCACCGGTGACATCGGCGTCAGCGTGGCGCAGTTCCTGGTGCCTTTCGGGGTCGAGCTTTATGGCATCGCGTCCAGTGCGCGCAGCCAGGCGCCATTCGTTGAAGTCGGCGGCCCGGAAGATCTGCCACGGCTGGTGGGGGAAGTCGATTTTGTCATCAACCTGCTGCCCAACACCCCGCAGACCCATGATCTGTACGACGCCAAGCTGTTCGCCCGATTCAAGCCTTCGTCGTTGTTCATCAACGTCGGGCGTGGGGTTTCGGTGGTCGATGCCGATCTGGTCGAGGCCTTGAAGGAAGGCCATCTGGCGGGCGCGGTGATCGATGTCTGCCGTCAGGAACCGTTGCCCCAGCGCCACCCGTTCTGGACCGCCTGGGGGCTTCTGTTGACCGGGCACAGCTCCGCGCCGACCTCGCCGCCGGCAATGACGCAACTGTTCGTCGACAACCTCAAGGCCTATGCCCAGGGTGAGGCATTGCGTGGGGAAGTGGATTTCGTCAGGGGGTATTGAGCGACTGCGCAGCCGGTCCTGATTGCTCTGGCACTGCGTTGATCGTCTCTGACAGCACGGCTCGGCGGCGCTAGCGATTCTGATGGCGCTACCGTCGCCAAGCCGTGTTGCTGGATAAAGCCGCGCGGCAGGCTTACAGGGTGAAATCGCCTTCAGCTACCAATTCGGTCAACGGCCGGCGCGGGCTTGGGGTTTCGCGGCCTTGCAGGTACTCGGCCAGGGTCGACTTGTCGCCCAGCTTGCCGATCGCCACGGCCGCATGCAGGGCATAGCCTTCTGGAATCTTCAGCTCCTTGCGCGTCAGCTCTTGATCGAAACCGGCCATGCCGTGGGTGTGCCAGCCGCTGAGGCTGGCCTGCAACGCCAGGTGGCCCCAGGCAGAACCGGTGTCAAAGGTGTGCCACAGCGCCGGTGTCTCTTCGCTGGCGCCTGGCGCGGTGAAGGTGGTCTTGGAGATGATGATCACCAGCGCCGACGCATGCTGCGCCCAGCCGCGGTTGAACTCGTTGAGCAGACCCAGGAACCGCTCCCAGTCTGGCGTATCGCGACGGGCGTAAAGGAAGCGCCACGGCTGCGAGTTGTAAGCCGATGGTGCCCATCGTGCGGCCTCGAAGAAGCTGAGCAGGGTGTCTTGCGGGATGCTTTCACCGGTGAAGGCGCGGGGCGACCAGCGCTCGGTGAACTGCGGGTGAATCGCGTAATCGGCAACGCGTGAATTGGCGCTCATGAAGTTCTGATCCTGAAGAGTAAATAGACCGCAGGCCGCATCGGGCGGCCCGCGGGATCAATCAGATGGGCCGTGGACGGCAGGCATCGTCGAAACGGGTGGTGATGTGCAGGCTGCACGCAGCGCTCTGGCCCGTGCTTGCGAGGGCTTAAAGCTACTGCGCTGGCGATTGGCTGACAAGTGCGGGCGTACCGACAGTCGCCAATGCTTGGCCCGGCCGCGCTGTAGCACTAGACTGGCGGCCTTTTCATTAGCCGATACCGATTGCTGCGAAACCATGGCCGCCAAAGTCGAACCGTTCTGGATGCGTAAAACCCTTGACCAACTTGATGCCGTCGAGTGGGAGTCGCTGTGCGACGGTTGCGGACTGTGCTGTCTGCAAAAGCTTGAGGATGAGGACGACGGCAGCGTCTATTACACGCGCATCGCCTGCAAGTTGCTGGACCTGAAAACCTGCCAGTGCAGCGATTACCCCAATCGTCGCGCGCAGGTCCCCGATTGCATTCAGCTGACGCCGGGGCAGGCTGACGAATTCAAGTGGTTACCGCCCACGTGCGGCTATCGCCTGGTCAGTGAGGGGCAGGATCTGCCGCTCTGGCACCATCTGGTGTGCGGTGACCGGGATCAGGTGCACAAGCAGCGAATTTCCCAGTCAGGTCGCATGGTCAGTGAAAACAGCGTCGACGAGGACGATTGGGAAGATTATCTGATCTTCCGCGCAGGCTGAGCCGGCGCGTGATGTCGCCTGTGCAGGCGTAAGCTCGCTCGCGGTGCCCTGGATCTGTCATGAATCTATTGGCTGACAGGCCGGCATGGCGTTATCGCGCTATTGCGCTTCGCGAGCAAGCTCACTCCTACAATGAGCGGGAATACCACGGTGCAAGCTGATCCGTTCAAATACCCTTGGGGCCTTTGACCGCATCGATGCTCTTGACCACGGCCTCTTCGGCTGCGACTTCGGCCTTGGTCTTGAGCTTGCTCAATTCGGCTCCGGCTTCTTCAATGCGCGAGCGGGCCAGATCCATATCGCTGCGGCTTTTATCCAGCAGCGCCTTGGCCGAGCAGTGGCCAGTGATGCCGCGGGCCAGCACTGCGCCGCCGATGGCCAGTTGCACCAGGCCGAAAATCCCGCCACGGCGCAGGCCTTTGCCCATCATCAGCACGCCACCGGCCAGCGAGCCGATACGCTCCCAGCCCTGTACGTTCTGCTCTGGATAATCGCGCACGGTGCGTTCGACGCGTTTAAGGATCGGGGTGTCGCTCATGATGCGTTCTCCATGAAGAGTAAGGTCCTTAAAGCTGACTGTCATAAGCGCAAACTGTTCAATGCGTTTGTCCAGGCTGTGCAGTCAGGTGCGATCGGTGTCCCGGCCGAACTGCGGCCCGGAGCGGGTGTTGTTGCCCTTGGCCATGCGATCGTAGAGCACCACGTTGACCGTCGCGGCCAGGTTCATGCAGCCGGTGGTGGGGATGTAAACCACGTCCTCGCACCAGTCGCGAATCTCCTTGTCGAGCGAGCCGTCTTCCGGTCCGAAGATGTAGATCGCGCGATCCGGGTGGGTGTATTCGGGCAGTGAGCGCGCGCCCTCGACCAGCTCTACAGCCACGGGTATGCAACCCAGTGGAATGATCTTTTTCAGGTCATCGATGCCGATCAGCGGAATGTCCTGATGGATCTTCTTGGTGTCGGTAACGAAGTCCCGCGCCCGTTCGTAGCGCGTACCGGTATAGAACACCGAGGCCACGCCATAGCAGCCCGCTGCGCGCATCACCGATCCGACGTTTTCCGGCGACTTGGGGTTGTACAAGCCGATGCAGGCATAGCGTTTGTTGGCCACGGGGGAGGGTGCTCGTTGAGAAAAGGCAGCGATTATACGGGAGGTTATGGGGATATTGGTGCTTACCCCTGTCGCAGCACGGCTTGCCGGCGGTAGCGATCACTCATGCGCCACCGCTGGCAAGCCGTGCTGCTACAGGGCCCGGTTCAATCGTCTTTTTTCATGAGGCCGGCCAGGGCGGCGAACGGGTTGTGAGTCGCCTTGGCGGTTTTCGGGGTGCTCAGGGAGCTGTCGGAGAAGTACTGCTGGTCGGTATAGCGCGAGTGTTCGTTGTCGTGGCAGTACAGGCACAATAGCTCCCAGTTGGAGCCGTCCTGCGGGTTGTTGTCGTGGTTGTGATCGCGGTGATGCACGGTCAGCTCGCTCAGGCGCTTGCCGGCAAACTCACGGGCGCAACGGCCGCATACATGCGGGTACATACGCAGCGCCTTGTCGCGATAACCCATTTCGCGGTCACGCTGGGCGTCAGCGAGGATACGGTCCAGCTTGGAAGTGTTGGTCGGCGTTCCCGAACTCATGGTGTCACCTGTTTCGTTGTGCTTTGGCAATGGGGCAAGTCTAGCGCTTTGCCTGGCCGTTAGCCCTTCACTTTTTCAGCGATCCAGATCGTGTGCCTGGTGCCCTTGTTGCCATGCGCGTAGACCTTGACCTCTTCGGCCTTGAAGCCGGCCTTGCGCAACTTGTCACTGAATGCCGCATCAGCGCTGGCTGACCATACCGCCAACACACCTTTAGGGCGCAGCGCCTGGGCGCAGGCAGCCAGTCCGCCAGAAGAATACAGCCAGCTGTTGGATTTTTGCGTCAGGCCTTCGGGTCCGTTGTCGACATCAAGCATGATGGCATCGAACCCCTGCGGTTCGCTCTTGAGCACCTGGGCCACGTCCTGGACCACGACCCTGGCGCGTGGGTCCTGCAACGGGTTGCCGGACTTCTCGCCCAGTGGCCCGCGATTCCACTCGACCACGCCGGGTACCAGTTCAGCGACTACCACCTCACCGTTCTTGCCCAGATGCCTGAGTGCCGAGGCCAGGGTGAAGCCCATGCCCAAGCCGCCAATCAGCACCCGTGGATTGAGACGCGAGGCGACTTTTTTGCAGGGGATTTCCGCCAGCGCGTCTTCTGAGCCGTGCATGCGCGTGTTCATCAACTGGCCGCCGTCGCCGCCCTGGATCTTGATCACGAAGTCTTCGCCGTATTCGAACAGGCACAGGGCGCCGCCGTTGTCGGGGATCGGGGTGGTGTCGAGCAGAACGAAACGTTTCATGGATAACTCGGTGAAAGGCCTTGGTCGAGGTGAGGCTGGCAATTTGTCAGCGCACGATGCGCTGAGCAGGAGTAGCCTTGGCGACACAGCAAAAGATTGGCAGCGGAGGCCAACGATGAAGCGCTCCATTCTAGCGGCGATTACCTTGATGATGCTTGGTGCATCACAGGCTTTTGCCGAGAATCTGCAACCTGTGCTCAATACACCTGAACCGATTGCCGCCAACGCCGGTTCACCGGGGACCGCCACACCCACACCCTATCCGCAAGTCGCGCCGCCGAGTATTCCGCGTGCGGGCGGGCAGGGTAATCCCCCGCTATTGCCGAAGATCCCGCAGCCAGGGCCACCGAAGGAAGACGAGCCTCTGCAGGGCGTGCCGCCGCCGCCAAAGCCGACTCCCTGAACTGATCCGCCACAAGCATGACTCCACAGGTTCAGCATGCAAACGGGGATCGGCTCATTCCTGCTGCGCCACCACCTGCCCATCCATCATGCGCAAGCGCCTGGACATGGCCACGGCGATTGCGCGGATGATTTTCGCCGCCACTTTCGGCGCGTCATTGAGCATCTTGTCCAGCGAGTCCTTGCCCAGGTTCAACAGGCAACAAGGCGAAGCGGCGATGCAACTGGCCGAACGACGTTCGCCGTCGAGCACCGCCATTTCCCCGAAGGCACGACCGCTGCGCAGGGTCGCGGTCTCGATCTGCTTGCCGTCGCCGTTGAGTTTCTGCACCGAGACCGTGCCCGAATGGATGATGCACATGAAGGTGCCAGCGTCGCCCTCGCTGAAGATCGCCTGGCCTTTTTCGATATTGCTGATGCTGAAGTAACCCGCCGCAGCGGAAAAATCCGCAGGCGTCAGGGCGAGAAACAGACCGCAGTCCATCAGCATGTCGCGAATTTCGTTATTCAGTGATGATGGTGTCGGCATGGGATGTTCTTGTTGAAGTGTTGAAAAAATGCAAGCGCAGGCATCTGACGGGCTTGACGGTCCCGGACGATAGTCGTCCGGGCGCCGCCTGATATGACTCGTGGCCTGCGCAGAGTTCCTCAGGCCATCTGCAATACCTTGAAGATAAACCCGTATTCGAGCGCCACGTCGCGCAAGCCCTGATAGCGACCGCTCATGCCACCGTGCCCGGCGCCCAATTCGGTCTTGAGCAGCAGCAGATTGGCATCGGTTTTGGTGTCGCGCAATTTTGCCACCCACTTGGCCGCTTCCCAATACTGCACGCGGCTGTCGTTATAACCGGCGATCACCAGCATCGCCGGATAAGCCTGGGCGCGGACGTTTTCGTAAGGCGCATACGCCTTGATGCGCTCATACACGGCCGGGTCCTGGGGGTTGCCCCATTCGTCGTACTCGGTGACGGTCAGCGGCAGATCGGGATCGAGCATGGTGTTCAATACATCGACGAACGGGACTTCGGCAATCGCTGCCTTGAACAGATCCGGACGCTGGTTGACCACTGCACCGATCAACAGGCCGCCCGCGCTGCCACCGCTGATCACCAGCTTTTCGGCGCTCGTGAGGGTTTGTGCAATCAGATGTTCAGCGCAGGCGATGAAGTCGCTGAACGTGTTCTGTTTGTGCTCCTGCTTGCCATTGCGATACCAGGCCTCGCCCAGTTCGCCGCCGCCGCGCACATGGGCGATGGCGAAGGCCACGCCGCGGTCCAGCAGGCTCAGGCGCGAATGGGAGAACCATGGATCGAGGCTCTCGCCATAAGCGCCGTAGCCGTAGAGGTAAAGCGGCACGGGCTGGCCTGCCAACTCACGCTTGACCACCAGACTGATCGGCACCTGGGTGCCATCGGCAGCGGTTGCCCACAAACGCTGGCTGACGTAGGCATCGGGGTCGAACACACCGAGCACGGGCGTTTCCTTGAGCACCGCCTGCTCGCCGGTCGCCAGGGTCAGTTGACGTACCTGTGGCGGGCGATTGAGCGATTGATAGCGCAGGCGAATCTTGTCGCTGTCAAATTCAAGGGTGTCCTGCACATACAGGTTGTAGGCCGCATCCGGGAGTTGCACGCGATACGCCGGCAAGCCTTGTGGGTGAACCTCGACGATGGGCAAGCCGCCTTCGCGCAGGCTCAGGGTCAGGCCTTTGGCATTGAGGCTGAAGCCATCGAGCATCACCGTGTCACTGTGCGCGACCAAGGTCTGCCAGTCTTTGCGCGCAGGCACACCGCTGGATTTTTCGGCGGCGTGGTACAGCGCAAAATTGATACCCGCCTGGTTGCTGCGAATCAGCCAGCTCCAGGTCCCGTCGATCAAACCGTGATCCACCGAGTACTCGTGACCTTCACTGCGCGGGTCCATGCACACGAACGCCTGCTCCGGCTTGCCGGCATCCAGCACCCAGCTTTCACCCGTGGTCTTGCTGTCCAGGGCCAGGACCAACTGGCGCTCGGAGCTGCTGCGGTAGCAATGCAGGAAGAAACGCCCGTCCGGCTCGTTGAAAACCAGATCGGCTGAGTCATTGCCCAGTTTGTGGCGGTACAGCTTGTGCGGGCGATGGGTTTCGTCCAGTTCACCGAAAAACAGCGTCTGGCTGTCATTGGCCCAGGTCATGCTGCCGTCGCAGTCATCGAACGGCAGGCTGGTGACATCGCCGCTGCCAAGCTCCTTGACGTACAGCTGGTAGACCTCCTCGCCGCTGGTATCCAGGCTGTAGGCCAGACGCTGATGGTCGGGGCTGATGCTGAACGCACCGAGAGAGAAGAAGCCGCCGTTGGCCAGCGCGTTGGGATCGAGCAGCAGTTGTTCAGCGCTTTCGTCGACCGTCTGCGAATCGTCCGCCGGACGCGGGCAGCGGTAGTGGCGGGCGTACTCGTCGCCTTCGGTGGTGCGGGTGTAATACAGATACGGACCCCAGGGCGAGGGCAGCGACAGGTCGGTTTCCAGAATGCGGCCCTTGATCTCCTGGAACAACGTCTCACGCAGGGCCTGCTGGTCCGCCAGCTGTTGTTCCTGATAGTCGTTTTCGGCCTTGAGGTAATCGAGCACCTCATCGGTGTCGCGATTCTGCAGCCAGGCATACGGGTCGGCGCCGTCGGCCTTGCGGGCGAGGGGGGCGCTGGAGCTGGATCGGGAAGAAGGCATGCTGGGCTCTCTGAAAGGAAATAGTTCGCCTGGGCGGCAGCCCGATGAGGGCTGCGCGGCGATAACTGAAGCCGAGGAAGCTAGGCTGGCGAAAAGTCGTTATCATAAGCGCCTCTTTACCTGCCTTACCACGGACGTCATGACCGACAACGACTATCTGATTGCCTGGGGCCTTTACGCATTCGCTGCGTTGGGTTGTCTGTTGGTGTGGTTCAAGCTGACCGGCTGGATGTGGCGCTACCTGCGCGAGCCGCTGCGAGTCATTGGCGCGGTGCTGCTGTTTTGCCCGACCATCATCGATCCGGTCAAGGATAAATACGCGCCGGCGCTGGCCATCAGCGTGCTCGACCTGGCGCTCAAGGTCGGTAACAACGTCTGGCGCGCAATGCTCGACCTGGCCACCTACGGCGCGGTCGCATTGGGACTGTACGTCATCTTCGCGCTGATCCGCCTGCCATTTTTGCGCAAGAAAAAGGCCCGTCAGGCCCACGCCGAAGCCGCCGCCGCACAGGCGCTGGCCGAGCACAAGCAGGACGACGAGCCCTTCGCCGCGCAAGGTTCGAGCCGTTACGCCAGCCAACCCGTTGCACCTGCCGATACTGCGCCCAACGGCAACGGCGGTACCAGTGGCCGTTATCGGGTCGAGCCCAAGTTGTGACCCGGCTGTATCAGGCCAGCCCGCCGCTGAACCTACCGAGAGCTGAGCATGTGTGAACTTCTGGGCATGAGTGCCAACGTACCGACCGACATCGTCTTCAGCTTTACCGGGCTGATGCAGCGTGGCGGTCGCACCGGCCCGCACCGTGATGGCTGGGGCATCGGCTTCTACGAAGGTCGCGGATTGCGGCTGTTCCAGGATCCGGCCGCCAGCAGCGAGTCCGAGGTCGCACAACTGGTGCAGCGCTATCCGATCAAGAGCGAAGTGGTCATCGGGCATATTCGCCAGGCCAATGTCGGCAAGGTCTGCCTGTCCAACACTCATCCGTTTGTCCGCGAATTGTGGGGGCGTAACTGGTGTTTCGCGCATAACGGTCAACTGGCGGACTTTCAGCCGCGCGCAACGTTCTATCGGCCGGTGGGCGATACCGACAGCGAAGCTGCGTTCTGCGACCTGCTGAACCGGGTGCGTGAAGCGTTTCCCGAGCCTGTGGAGATCGAACAGCTGCTGGCGACGCTGGTCCAAGCCTGCAGCGAGTATCGGAGCAAAGGCGTATTCAACGCATTGCTCAGTGATGGCGACTGGCTGTTTTGCTTCTGCTCGACCAAGCTGGTGCACATCACCCGCCGCGCGCCATTCGGTCCGGCTCGTTTGAAGGATGTCGACGTCATCGTCGATTTTCAGGCCGAAACCACGCCCAACGATGTGGTTACGGTCATCGCCACCGAGCCGCTGACTGAAAACGAGACCTGGAATCGCTATGAACCCGGTCACTGGAGCCTGTGGCGCCGGGGCGAATGCGTGGCCGAAGGCCGAACCTGACTGAGAGGGATCTATGCTGCGAAGCTATCTGCGACTGGTGTTGTTCACGGCGGGCCTGTTGATCGGCGTGCAGATCCCCGGGTTTATCAGCGATTACAGCAAGCGGGTCGAAGCCCATCTGATCGAAGCGCAGAAAAGCCTGGGCGGGTACAACGACACCGCTCAGCGCTTCTTTAATGGTGATGTGCAGGCGCTGATCCAGCATTACCGCAGCAGTGACGATCCGGTGTTCCGCACCGATGCCGACAACATCAACAGGCTTTTGACCCGCACCCAGGTCCTGGATCGCGAATGGCAGGCGCTGCAAGGTCCCTGGTACATGCGCGCGTACCACGTGTTGACGGCGGCTGACCCGGACATTCGCAGCGAAACCTGGAACGGCTACACCTGGCAGGTGCTGTTGTCGCCGCAAGTCATCGGCTGGGGACTGGTTTGCGCGCTGCTGTTCTCGCTGGTCATCGAAAGTCTTGTGCTGTTCATCGACTGGGTCTTCGTCGGGCGCCACCATGTGCGCCAGGTCAATCGCGATTGGCGTTGATTCGATGAGCATGCGCCCGGTTCTGTAATAGCCCGGTTTGCCGGCGGCAGCGATCTCGAGCACGCCACCGCCGGCAAGGCGTGTTGCTACAGAGCCACATCGCGGTCCGGCTTGATACAACCGCAAGCTCTCCTGCCCCAACAATGCAGCCACATCCGTTTCAGCGCTGCAAACGGATGCGTTGCACGCGTAGACTCAGTGTTCGTCCCCACTTCCCTTCGTACAGGAGATAGCGCCTTGGGCCGCCTGTTATTGAACTGCGACATTGGCGAAAGCTACGGTGCCTGGACCATGGGTCTGGACGCTGAAGTCATGCCGTACATCGATTGCGCCAACATTGCCTGTGGCTTTCATGCAGGGGATCCCGGCGTGATGCGCAAGACCGTGGCCCTGGCCCTGACCCACGAGGTGACCATCGGTGCTCACCCGGCATATCCGGATCTGGTGGGCTTCGGACGTCGGTCAATGGCCTGCTCGGCGCAGGAAGTCCAGGACATGCTGCATTATCAGATCGGCGCACTGGACGGCATTTGTCGGGCGCAGGGTGGGCGAGTGCAGTACGTCAAACCCCATGGCGCGATGTACAACGACATGATGGCCAACCCCACCCAACTGCGTGCGGTTATCGAGGCGATTGCCCGCTACAACCCCGAGCTGCCGCTGATGCTGCTGGCCATGCGTGACAACAGCGCGGCCCAGGCCATGGCCGATGAGTTCGGTGTCACGCTGTGGTTCGAGGCTTTCGCAGACCGGGCGTATGACAGCATCGGGCGCCTGGTTTCGCGCAACCTGCCTGGCGCGGTCCACCATGATCCAGAAACCATCATCGCCCAGGCGCTCACCTTGTCTCGCGGCGAGGCGCTGATCGCCAGCGATGGTAGCGAGCTGCTGCTTGGCGTCGACACCCTCTGCGTGCATGGCGACAACGCCAGCTCCATTGCGGCTGTGCAACGCATTCGTCAGGCGCTGGGTAAGACACCTCGCTCATGAATCTGCGGATCGAAGTCGTCGCGATCGATTGTCTGATGGTGCGCCTGTTCGACGCCATCGATGAAGCCAACATGCCGTGGATGCTCGCTGCTAGCCTGCGATTGCGCGAGGGTTTTGGTGTGCATCTGATCGATCTGGTGCCTTCCTACACGACCTTGATGGTGCATTACGACCTCATGGCGTTAAGTCCGCAGCAAGCGCGGGCGTTGATCGCTCAGGCGCTGACCGGGCTGACGCCAGATGCCGCCGCGGCTGGCAGACAGCATGTGTTGCCGGTCTGGTATGACCTGAGCGTCGGTCCGGAGTTGAGTCTGCTTTCCAGCCGCAGCGGGCTGCCGGTGGAGGAGGTGATCCGGCGTCACAGCCAGCGTACCTATCAGGTGTTCGCCCTGGGCTTTGCCCCGGGTTTTGCCTTCATGGGGTTGGTGGAAGAGCTGCTGGCTGCGCCGCGAATCGGTACGCCGCGCAAACGCGTGGCCGCAGGCAGCGTCGGCATCGCTGAACGGCAGACGGCTGCATATCCGCTTGAGTCCCCTGGTGGCTGGAACATCCTGGGTCGTACGCCGGCCAGACTGTTCGATCGCCAAATCGACGGCTACAGCCTGATGCAGCCCGGCGATACCGTGCGCTTCGAAGCCGTCGACCGCGCAGAATTCATTCGTCTGGGCGGCGACGACACGCCGCTGGAGGCGCTGGCATGAGTGTGCTGACGGTCAAAAGCAGTACGGCGCTGTGCTTGTTGCAGGATGCGGGACGTTTTGGCGTCAGGCATCTGGGCGTCAGCCAGGGCGGTGCGCTGGACTGGGTGTCGATGTCCTGGGCCAACAACCTGCTGAATAACCCGCTGGATGCCGCCGTCATTGAGGTGACCCTCGGCGGGCTCACCCTGATCGCCGAGGCCGACTGCTGCCTGGCATTGGCGGGCGCCGATCTGGGCGCGATGCTCGATGACCGTTCGATTGCACCGTGGCGCAGTTTCTTCGTCCGCAAGGGCCAGCAACTGCGTTTGATCCAGCCCGTCTCGGGCGCGCGAGCCTACCTTGCAGCGCCGGGTGGCTTCCAGGCCGCGAGGGTTCTGGGCAGTTGCGCCACTGTCACACGCGAGGGGCTGGGCGGTCTGGACGGCGCTGGCAGGGCATTGGTTGAAGGTGATCGCCTGAGTTATTCCGGTACTTCATTCCACTTGCACGCGCTGGCAGATCATCTGATTCCATCCATTGACGACACGCGCCCGCTGGACGTTGTCCTCGGCGCGCAAATTGGCCAGTTCAGCGGCCTTAGTCTGTTCGATGCCTTCAACAGCGATTGGACCCTCGACAGCCGCGCCGACCGCATGGGCATGCGCCTGCTGGGGCCGCAGCTGGTCTATCAAGGCCAGCCGATGATCTCCGAAGGGATCCCGCTGGGCGCCATTCAGGTCCCACCAGACGGCCAGCCCATCGTGTTGCTTAACGACCGCCAGACCATCGGCGGCTACCCAAGACTCGGCGCCCTGACCCCGCTTTCACTGGCTCGCCTGGCGCAGAAGCTGCCGGGCAGTGTGATACGGATGAAGCCGGTGGTGCAGGACTTGGCGCATCGGGAGCAGGTGGGGTATTTGCAGAGGCTGGCTGCCAAGGCGCACTGATGGATCTGTACGGGCGGCGAGCTTGTAGGCGCGCGGCTTGTCCCGCGACCGGCGGGGAACCCGTCGTAAACCGGCTATCACGTTGTGTCAGTATATCGTGGTCGCCGAATTTGCTGCCGCTTCGCGCCTGGTCGCGGGACAAACCTCGCTCCCACAGTCTCAGCATCACTTCGCCAGATACCGCATCCCTTCCTCCAGCCCCCTCAATGTCAGCGGATACATCTGATCTTCGATCAGATCGCGCACGATATTGGTCGAGGTGGTGTAGCCCCAGGCGTCCTTGGGGTAGGGGTTGATCCAGATGATCTTCTTGAACTTGGCCATGAAGCGCTGCATCCAGGCGTAGCCGGCTTCTTCGTTCCAGTGCTCGACGCTGCCGCCCGGCTGGGTGATTTCATAGGGCGCCATGGCGGCGTCGCCGATGAAGATCACTTTGTAGTCGGCGCCGTACTTGTGCAGCAGGTCCTGGGTCGAGGTGCGTTCAGAACTGCGGCGCAGGTTGTTTTTCCACACTGACTCGTAAATGAAGTTGTGGAAGTAGAAGTACTCCATGTGTTTGAACTCGGTCTTGCAGGCCGAGAACAGTTCTTCGCAGATTTTTACATGAGCGTCCATCGAGCCGCCGATGTCGAACAGCAGCAACAGCTTGATGGTGTTGCGTCGTTCGGGTCGCATCTGGATGTTCAGCAAACCGGCGTCGCGGGCGGTGTGGTCGATGGTGCCGTCAATGTCCAGCTCGTCCGCCGCGCCTTGGCGGGCAAATTTGCGCAGACGCCGCAGGGCCACCTTGATGTTACGGGTACCGAGTTCGACCTGATCGTCGAGGTTCTTGTACTCGCGCTGTTCCCAGACCTTGGCCGCCTTGCCCTGCCGCTTGCCGGCATCGCCAACGCGGATGCCTTCGGGGTTGTATCCTCCAGAGCCGAACGGGCTGGTGCCACCGGTGCCGATCCATTTGTTGCCGCCGGCATGGCGTTCCTTCTGTTCTTCCAGCCGCTTCTTGAACTCCTCGATGAGCTTGTCCAGACCACCCAGCGATTGAATCTGCGCGCGTTCCTCGTCAGTCAGCGAGCGCTCGAACTCCTTGCGCAGCCAGTCTTCGGGGATCAACGCCTGCAGGTGATCGTCGAGCTTCTCCAGACCATTGAAGTAGGCGCCGAACGCCCGGTCGAACTTGTCGAAATGGCGCTCGTCCTTCACCAGAATCGCCCTCGACAAATAGTAGAACTCGTCCATGTCGGCGAACGTCACCCGCTGTTTCAGGGCGTTGATCAGGTCCAGCAGTTCGCGCACCGAGACCGGCACCTTGGCTGCGCGCATTTCGTTGAACAGGTTGAGCAGCATGGTCATTGCCCTCCACTTGGCGTAAAGAGCTTAACGATTGCCACGACGGCTCATGAACGCCAGTCGCTCCAGCAGCTGCACGTCCTGTTCGTTTTTCACCAGCGCACCTGCCAGCGGCGGGATGGCCTTGGTCGGATCGCGCTCGCGCAGCACCGCCTCGCCGATGTTGTCGGCCATCAGCAGTTTCAGCCAGTCCACCAGTTCCGAGGTCGACGGTTTTTTCTTCAGGCCTGGCACCTTGCGCACGTCGAAGAATACGTCCAGCGCTTCGCTGACCAGGTCCTTCTTGATGTCCGGGTAATGCACGTCGACGATGCGCTGCAGGGTAGGGCGGTCTGGAAAGGCGATGTAATGGAAGAAGCAGCGGCGCAGGAAGGCATCCGGCAGCTCTTTTTCGTTGTTGGAGGTAATGATGATGATCGGGCGCTTTTTCGCCTTGATCGTTTCGTCGATTTCGTAAACGTAGAACTCCATCTTGTCGAGTTCTTGCAGCAGGTCGTTGGGGAATTCGATGTCCGCCTTGTCGATTTCGTCGATCAGCAGAATCACCCGCTCCTCGGACTCGAACGCTTCCCAGAGCTTGCCCTTCTTCAGGTAGTTGCGCACGTCATGGACTTTGTCGACGCCCAGCTGTGAATCGCGCAGACGACTGACCGCGTCGTACTCGTACAGACCCTGATGGGCTTTGGTGGTCGACTTGATGTGCCAGGTGATCAGCTTCACGCCAAACGACTCGGCCAGTTGCTCGGCGAGCATGGTCTTGCCGGTACCCGGTTCGCCCTTGACCAGCAGCGGGCGCTCCAGCGTGATGGCAGCGTTGACTGCAAGCTTCAGGTCGTCGGTGGCGACATAGGCGCGAGTGCCTTCGAACTTCATCGGTAAATCCTCGAACGAAACGCCCGGGAACAGGCCCGAACGGCGCTAAACAGCGAAAAGAATTGCCGCGACTATAACGCGAGCCTCGCTCGACTGTGAACGCAGACGCTCCATTCAGTCGCTGAATGGCGCTCACGGCCCAAGGGGTACGAAGGTGATCTGGGCACCGGCCGGGGATCCTGCAACAGCGCCGCTGGCAAGCCGGACGCCTGCAGGTGCTGGGTGCCCGTACGATCAAGCCGCCATCGGTGCGCTGAATCAGCATGTGCAGCAACCCGAACAGCCATAAAAAAACCCCGCCGGAGCGGGGTTTTTCAACGCTGTGTTTCGATCTTACGCTTGAACGAGCGGAATGTTGGCGCTCGCGGCGATTTCACGGAACTCGGCGATCTGGTCGAAGGACAGGTAGCGGTAGACATCGGCAGCCATGCTGTCGATCTTGCCCGCGTATTCCATGTACTCCTCGACGGTCGGCAGGCGACCCAGGATCGATGCCACGGACGCCAGCTCAGCCGAAGCCAGGTAGACGTTCGCGCCGTCGCCCAGACGGTTCGGGAAGTTACGGGTCGAAGTCGAAACCACGGTGGAGTTCGGTTCAACACGTGCCTGGTTACCCATGCACAGCGAGCAGCCCGGCATTTCCATGCGCGCGCCGGCCTTGCCGTAGATGCCGTAGTAGCCTTCTTCGGTCAGCTGGTGAGCGTCCATCTTGGTCGGCGGCGACAGCCACAGACGGGTTGGCAGCTGGCCCTTGACCTGATCGAGCAACTTGCCGGCAGCGCGGAAGTGGCCGATGTTGGTCATGCACGAACCGATGAACACTTCGTCGATCTTCTCGCCAGCAACGCTGGACAGCAGACGGGCGTCGTCCGGATCGTTCGGCGCACAGAGCACAGGCTCCTTGATGTCGGCCAGGTCGATTTCGATGACTTCAGCGTACTCGGCGTCAGCATCGGCAACCATCAGCTCAGGGTTGGCAACCCAGGCTTCCATCGCTTGCGCACGACGTTCCAGAGTACGAGCATCGCCGTAGCCTTCGCCGATCATCCAGCGCAGCAGGGTGATGTTGGAGTTCAGGTACTCGGTGATCGACTCTTTGGACAGCTTGATGGTGCAACCGGCCGCCGAACGTTCAGCCGAGGCGTCGGACAGCTCGAAAGCCTGTTCGATGCTCAGGTTGTCCAGGCCTTCGATTTCCAGGATGCGGCCGGAGAAGGCGTTTTTCTTGCCCTTCTTCTCGACGGTCAGCAGGCCAGCCTGGATCGCGAAGTAAGGAATGGCATGAACCAGGTCACGTAGGGTGACGCCCGGTTGCATCTTGCCTTTGAAACGCACCAGGATCGATTCCGGCATGTCCAGCGGCATGACGCCGGTGGCTGCGGCAAACGCGACCAGACCGGAACCGGCCGGGAAAGAGATGCCCATCGGGAAGCGGGTGTGCGAGTCACCACCGGTACCAACGGTGTCCGGCAGCAGCATGCGGTTCAGCCAGCTGTGGATGATGCCGTCGCCCGGACGCAGGGAAACGCCGCCGCGGGTCATGATGAAGTCGGGCAGGGTGTGGTGGGTGGTCACGTCGATCGGCTTGGGGTAAGCCGCGGTGTGGCAGAACGACTGCATCACCAGATCGGTCGAGAAGCCCAGGCACGCCAGGTCTTTGAGTTCATCACGGGTCATTGGACCGGTGGTGTCCTGGGAACCGACGGTGGTCATCTTCGGCTCGCAATAGGTGCCTGGACGAACGCCTTTGCCTTCCGGCAGGCCGCACGCCTTGCCGACCATTTTCTGCGCCAGGGTGTAGCCCTTGCCGGTATCGACAGGTGCTTCAGGCAGCTTGAACAGATCGGTAGGACCCAGGCCCAGCTCGGCGCGCGCCTTGTCGGTCAGGCCACGGCCGATGATCAGCGGGATACGGCCGCCGGCACGAACTTCGTCCAACAGCACCGGGGTCTTCATTTCGAAGGTGGTCAGGACTTCGTCGGTGCCGTGTTTGCAGACTTTGCCAGCATGCGGATACAGGTCGATCACGTCGCCCATGTTCATGTT
>NZ_JBJDOA010000001.1:0-176212 GCF_044900785.1 Pseudomonas sp. NPDC087358 | reverse complement strand
TTGTTGACGTCGAATTCTTTTGGCAGTGGGCCGGCTTCTTCCATGGTGTTGTAGAAGATCGGGGCAATCTTGCTGCCGAAGCAGAAACCGCCGGCACGCTTGTTCGGCACGTAAGGCACGTCGTCGCCAAAGAACCACAGGACCGAGTTGGTCGCCGATTTACGCGACGAACCGGTACCGACCACGTCACCGACGTAGGCGATAGGGAAGCCTTGACCGCGCATCTCTTCGATCTGCTTCATCGGGCCGGTAACGCCTTGCACGTCAGGCACGATGCCTTCGCGGGCCATTTTCAGCATGGCCAGGGCGTGCAGCGGGATGTCCGGACGGGACCATGCATCAGGGGCAGGCGACAGGTCGTCGGTGTTGGTTTCGCCAGTGACCTTGAACACGCGCAGGCTGATCTTGTCGGCCAGGGTCGGACGGTTGCGGAACCACTCGCCGTCAGCCCAGGACTGGATCACGCCCTTGGCGTGCTCGTTGCCGTTGCGGGCTTTTTCCGCGACATCGTGGAACGCATCGAACATCAGCAGGGTGTGCTTGAGCTGAGCGGCAGCGACAGGGGCCAGTTCGGCGCTGTCGAGCAAATCAACCAGAGTCACGATGTTGTAGCCGCCCTGCATGGTGCCGAGCAGTTCAACCGCGCGTTTCTTGTCAATCAGAGGGGAAGTCGCTTCGCCCTTGGCCAGGGCAGACAGGAAGCCGGCCTTTACATAGGCTGCTTCGTCCACGCCAGGTGGAATGCGATTGGTAATCAGGTCAACGAGGAAAGCTTCTTCGCCAGCCGGAGGATTCTTCAGCAGCTCGACCAGGCCTGCGGTTTGTTCGGCGTTGAGCGGCTGGGGGACGATACCCAGTGCTGCACGCTCTTCGATGTGTTTGCGGTAGGCTTCAAGCACAGTTATTACCCTCATCAGTGGTCCCAAATGGGTGTCCGGGACGCTCATCCAGAGAAAGTCCGCAGCCGTGCGCGTTAAAACTTTTTGAGTCTTGTGGCAGGCAGCTGACGATCTCCAACAGAAGCTGTTTTCAAAGTTTTACGCCTGCAGGGAACGGTTTGAGGAGGGGACGCAGGGCGAACCTGCGTCAAACCGTAGTGCGGGTAGGCTCTCGTGAAGCCCTGACTGTGCTCGTGACGCTTTGAAAACAGCTTCCAACGGACATTGGCGCCTTAAAAGGCCCGGTGATTCTACGGCAAAAAAAAACTAAAGGTAAGTTAGACCCTACATCTTCGGGGGTGTACCCGATTAGACAAAGGGCTAACATGCGCGCTTGTTTCGTCCGTTGCCGTGTTTTCCCGCCATGCCCAACCAGATCATCAAGACGCCCTGCGTGGGCTTGTGCTCCACCGTCTACGGCGACCTCGTGTGCCGCGGCTGCAAGCGCTTCCACCATGAGGTGATTCACTGGAACGGCTACAACGAGGATGAGAAGCGCGCGGTATGGCTGCGCCTTGAGCAGTTGCTGGTCCAGGTCATGACCGCCAAGCTCGAGGTGTTCGACACCGACAAGCTGCGCCAGCAGCTGGAACAACGCAAGATCCGTTTCGTCGCGCACCAGTCGCCCTACTGCTGGGCGTATCAGTTGATTGCGCGCGGGGCGCGGGTGATCAACCAGCTGGAGGCCTACGGCATGGTCCTGCTGCCCGAATTTCGCGATTGGTCGCTGCCAGAACTGCGCGATGCCATTGATCGGGAATTCTTCCTGCTGTCCGAGGCGCATTACGAGCGCTACATCGCCCCGGGGTTTCTCAACGACGCGATGGGCTGACGGCCGGCGTTTGATCCTGCCCGCAGGCTACAGGAGCACGCTTGCTTGCGAGGCTGTCCGGGCAGAATCAGCACCGCCCGCCTCACGCCTTCGCCAGCTCTTGCTGCAGATGCTTGATGATCTCCTCGCTCTTGAGCACCAACACATCGCTTTCCAGTGAATCGAGCACCACCTCGGCGGTGTTGCCAATCAGCGCGCCGGAAATACCCGTGCGCCCCACGGTGCCGATAACCGTGACCGCAGCCTGCAAATGATGAGCGGTGAAGGGAATCAGCACGTCGGCCGGTCCTTCGGCGATGTGCAGGTGAGCGTCGTCGATAGCGAATTCACTCTGAAACTTCCTGCATTGCTCGCGATATTTGCCTTCGATGGTCGTAGACAGCTGATACACAGGGTCCGCCGCCGACAGCATGGGCGAGGGATGAGCGGCGATGACGTGCAACTCGCCCCCTGCCAGGTCGGCAATATCGGAGCCGTGTCGCACGATGCTGTAGTGCAGCGCGGTGTGCTCGCCATCCGGATTGCCGACGTCGACCGCGGCAAGCACGGCGCCATCTTTCCAGGGACGATCGGTTTTCACCATCAATAGCGGGCAGGGGCAGTAGCGCAGCAGTTTCCAGTCGGCGGGAGTCAGCAGCGCGCGTTTCAACGTGCTGTCCGGGAAGTGCTGTTTGATCACCAGATCCGCACGCTGAGCCTGCTGCACTTTGACGACCGTCTGGTGAGTGGTTTCATGCCAATCCTGCTCGGTCGTCACCTTGATGTCCTTGGCCTCCAGCACATGCCGCAGGTCGGTCAGCAGTTCGCTGTGGTCGGTTTTTTTGTCGCACACCAGCAAATGCAAGGTGGCGCCGGTTGCGCGAGCGATCAGGCACGCGCGTGGCAAGGCCCGATTGGCAACCTCGTCGGTCTCGGCGGCCGGTTCGATAATCACCAGAATCCTGCGGATCGATTGCATGAGCTGATCTCCCTGTGGCGCCACGTCAAGCGTTGGAGCCTGCGGTTTGCGGTTCGCTCATTGACTATAGTTGGCCGCCGCCAATCGTCGCGTTGATCGGCGTCATCGCTTTTGCCGCTCAAGAGGCTGGCTCTGCGCCGCCGCCCCCGTATAATGCTGCGCCTTGCCCAGCCAGCCATTTGTGAACTCATGCAGATTTATCCGCAAATCGACGCCTTCCTGCTTTGCCCCACCCCTGACAGTTGGGTCCAGGCGGCCTTGCAGAATCTGGATATCCTGCTGATCGACCACGCCAACAATGAAAAGAAAGCCGCCGGTGCGGCGTTTCAGTTCATGTTCCAGTACAACGACAAGTTCGATTTGCTGGCCAAGATGTCGCGTCTGGCCCGTGAAGAACTGCGGCACTTCGAACAAGTGATCGGCATCATCAAGAAGCGCGGCATTCCCATGGCCAACATCAGTTCGGCGCGCTATGCCGGCTCGTTGCGCAAGTTGGTGCGCACGCACAATCCCTATCGCCTGACCGATGCGCTGATCGTCGGCGCTATCGTCGAAGCACGTTCATGCGAGCGCTTCGCCGCCCTGGTGCCGCACCTGGATGCCGACCTGTCGAAGTTCTACGCCAGCCTGCTCAAATCCGAGGCGCGACATTTTCAGGACTATCTGAAACTGGCCTACACCTACGGCAATGAAGCGGACGTCGACGCCAAGATCGAAGAGATCCGTCTGGCCGAACGCGAGCTGATCGAAAGCCCGGATGAAGACTTCCGCTTTCACAGCGGCGTACCCGCTTAACCGGTCCTTTCGCGTCGCTGCAAGCCGTTTCTGCCGAAAGCGTGGAAGTCCGGCTTGCCGACGATTGGGTGCGAAGCACTCATGGAACCTGGCATCCGTGATGCTCCTGACCTGTCACGCCAGTCCAATGCTGCGACCGCTACGCGCTCGATCCTCGAAAAGCCGGACTCCCACGCCCTTCGGGCACAAGCCCCTGCGCGTCTGGATTTCCCCTGCACCCCCAACGCTCGTCCGAAATCTCAATCTTAAAAATTGTTTCATTGTGTGTTTGCTGCCTAGGCAGTAATATTTCAGCCACTCACTGCCTAGGCAGATAATTGGTGACTATCAATGGCTCATTTCACTCCCGAGACATTCAATGACAGCCTGCTCGGCATGCTGCTGGGGCGAACCGAGCAGCTCAAGAACCGCATTCTCGACAAGCATCTGGAGCCGCAGGGTGTGACTGCCCAGCAGTTCAAGGTGTTGATCATGATTGCCCGGTTCAATGCTGAAACCCCGGCGGATCTGTGTCGGATGCTGTCGCTGGACAGCGGCTCGATGACACGCATGCTCGATCGCCTCGAACAAAAGGATCTGCTGACGCGCAAGCGGTCCGAAGCGGATCGGCGGCAAGTCCGACTGGTGCTCACGCAAGCGGGGCAGGCGCTGTCTGATCTGCTGCCGCAGATCGGTGCCCGGGCCATGAATGAGATGGTCGGCGTGCTGGAAGAAAGCGAGCTGACCACGCTGGAAAGGCTCCTCACCAAGATTCTGATTGCCTCGGCCGACCCCATTACGCTCGCCCGGATTGCAGCACAATGACTATTCAACGCAAGCAAGGCACTGCCTTGCGCACCTCCCTGAGTCTGGTCTTCGTCGCGCTGGTCACGGCGGGCTGCGCCAACTCCAGGGGGTTGACTACAGAAGGCGTCGGTATCGACGCAAACCAGCTGCGCGCCGAGCAAAGTCTCAAAGGCGTTCAACTGTCGCCAGCGGCCTGGCCCAAGCGTGACTGGTGGACCCGCCTCGGCGACCCGCAGCTCAATGGCTTGATCACCGAAGCCCTGCGCGACAGCCCGGACATGCAGATTGCCGCCGCCCGCACTCATCAGGCCAACGCAGCTGCTTATGGCGCCGACGCCGAGCGCATGCCGACCGTCGATGCCGATGCCAGTGTCAGTCGTTCGCGCCTGGCCCGTGATCAGGACCCGAGTGGGGCGGGTGGCCGCTACAGCACCCTGCGCAGTCTGGGTGCCAGCTTCAATTACAACTTCGATTTGTGGGGCGGTCAGCGTGCCGCCTGGGAAGCTGCCCTGGGCCAGGCCCGGGCCAGCGAGGTCGATCAGCGCGCCGCGCAGTTGACCCTTGCCGCCGATGTCGCCCGTGCCTACAGCGATCTGGGACAAGCCTACGTGGTGCGCGATCTGGCCGCCGATGACCTCAAGCGTACGCGGCAGTTGCTCGAACTGGGCGCTCGTCGCTTCAAGTCCGGAATCGACAGCCAATATCAGTATCAGCAGACCGAAAGCCTGGAAGCCGGCTCGCGGGAAGCGTTGGTCGATGCCGACAAGCGCTTGCGCACGGCGAAGATTTCCCTCGCTGTGCTGATGGGCAAAGGCCCTGATCGCGGCGAAGAGCTGGCTCGTCCCACTGTGCTCAAACCTGCCGTGGTCGCCTTGCCTTCCGTGGTGCCTACCGAATTGCTCGGTCGTCGCCCGGATCTGGTGGCGGCTCGCTGGCGGGTAGAAGCTGCCAGCAAGGACATCGCCGCCAGCAAGACCAACTTCTATCCGAACCTGAACCTCAGCGCTTCGGCCGGTGTTGAATCCCTGCTGGGCGACGCAATGTTCGGTTCGGCCAGCCGCTTCTTCAATGTGGCGCCGACCGTTTCGCTGCCGATCTTCGACGGGGGTCGTCGTCGTGCCGACCTGGATGCGCGCGATGCCGATTACGACCTGGCGGTGGCGCAGTACAACAAGAGTCTGGTGCGGGCACTGGGAGATGTGAGTGACAACATCGGTCAGTTGCGCTCGATCAGCGCTCAGATCGACGCTCGCCAGGAGGCGACCGACGTCATTCAGAAGTCCTATAACACTGTGGTCCAGCGCTACTCGTCGGGGATTGGCAACTACCTCGATGTGCTGACCGTGGAGCAGCAATTGCTGCAATCGCAACGCCAACTGGCTGATCTCAACGCGGAACGAATCGATCTTTCGATCCAGTTGATGCAGGCCCTGGGGGGAGGCTTCGAAGAGAGCAAGCCCGGCGAAAACGCCGCCCCGGCCGTCCCGTCAACTGCTTCGCTGACACATTAAGGTACTCGTCATGGCCACTGCCACTAGCGAAAACAACACAGCAAACCAACCGAATAACGCCCAAGGCTCCGACGCCGGTCAACAGGATACAAAGCAGCAGGATGCCAAACCGGGGCAGCCAGCGAAAAATCCGCGCAAGCGCAAGCTGTTGCTGATCGGCCTGGCCGTTATCGTGGTGCTTGCCGGGCTCGGCGTCTGGGGCTGGTATGAAGTCTACGGTCGCTGGAACGAAAGCACCGACGATGCCTACGTCAATGGCAACGTGGTGGAAATCACCCCTCAGGTGACAGGCACCGTCGTGAGCATCGGCGCCGATGATGGCGATCTGGTCCGTGAAGGCCAGGTGCTGGTGCAGTTCGATCCCAACGACGCCGAAGTGGCCTTGCAAAGCGCCGAGGCCAATCTGGGCAAAGTGGTCCGTCAGGTGCGCGGCCTCTACAGCAATGTCGATGGCATAAAGGCACAGCTGGCCGCCCAGCGCGCCGAAGTGCAACGCGCTCAGGACAACTACAGTCGGCGCCGCAATCTGGCGGCAGGTGGTGCGATCTCCCAGGAAGAGCTGTCCCACGCCAAGGATGACCTGACCAGTGCACAAAACGCGCTGAACAATATCCAGCAGCAACTGGTGACCAGCACCGCATTGGTCGATGACACGCAAGTGTCCTCGCACCCGGACGTCAAGGCAGCGGCCGCGCAATTGCGTCAGGCGTATCTGAACAGTTCGCGCAGTACCCTGATCGCGCCGGTCACAGGCTACGTCGCCAAGCGCACCGTGCAATTGGGCCAGCGGGTCCAGCCTGGCACGGCGCTGATGGCGGTCATCCCGCTGGATCAGCTGTGGATCGATGCCAATTTCAAGGAAACCCAGCTGGGCAAGATGCGTATCGGCCAGCCGGTGGACATCGAGGCTGATCTGTATGGCAGCGATGTGAAATTCAGCGGCACCGTGGACAGCGTCGGCGCCGGCACCGGCAGTGCGTTCGCCTTGCTGCCCGCGCAGAACGCCACCGGTAACTGGATCAAGATCGTGCAACGGGTGCCGGTACGCATCCACATCAATGCCGATGAGCTGGCCAAGAACCCGCTGCGTATCGGTCTGTCGACCGTAGTCGACGTCAACCTGCATGACCAGAGCGGCCCGGTGCTGGCCCAGCAGCCGCCCAAGCAGGCGTCGTTCACCACCGACGTGTACGTCAAGCAGTTGGCCGAGGCCGACACGCTGATTACCCGCCTGATCCACGAAAACAGCGCTTCGACCAGCGGCAAGACGGCCCAGCGCTGATTCGCCAATCCATCTGCTCCGGTCTGCGGGCCGGAGCGATCTTCGAGTGTCAAAGGATTCGCGATGAGTAACAACGCTCCCGCTTCTTTCACGCCGCCAAGCCTGCTGTTGACCACCATCGGTCTGTCGCTGGCGACGTTCATGCAGGTGCTCGATACGACCATTGCCAACGTCGCCCTGCCGACGATCTCCGGCAACCTTGGGGTCAGTTCCGAGCAAGGCACCTGGGTCATCACCTCGTTTGCGGTGAGCAACGCGATTGCCCTGCCGTTGACCGGCTGGCTGAGCCGTCGTTTCGGCGAGGTGAAGCTGTTCATATGGGCCACGCTGCTGTTCGTGATGGCCTCGTTCCTCTGCGGTATCTCTACCTCGATGCCTGAGCTGGTGGGCTTCCGGGTGCTTCAGGGTGTGGTCGCCGGGCCGTTGTACCCAATGACCCAGACCCTGCTGATCGCGGTCTATCCCCCGGCCAAAAGGGGGATGGCCTTGGCATTGCTGGCGATGGTCACGGTGGTCGCGCCGATTGCCGGGCCGATTCTCGGCGGCTGGATCACCGACAGCTACACCTGGCCGTGGATCTTCTTCATCAACGTGCCGATCGGTATTTTTGCAGCGTTCGTGGTGCGCACGCAGATGGCGGCGCGGCCGGTCACCACCAGCCGCCAACCGATGGACTATGTGGGGCTGATTACCTTGATCATCGGCGTGGGTGCCTTGCAGATCGTGCTCGACAAGGGCAACGATCTGGACTGGTTCTCCTCCAACTTCATCATTATCGGCACCGTGATTTCGGTGATCGGCCTGGCGGCGTTCATCATCTGGGAGATGACCGACGAACATCCGGTGGTCAACCTGCGGCTGTTCGCCTTCCGCAACTTCCGGGTCGGGACCATCTGTCTGGTGCTGGGTTACGCCGGGTTCTTCGGCATCAACCTGATCCTGCCGCAGTGGCTGCAGACCCAGATGGGCTATACGCCCACCTATGCCGGGCTGGCGGTGGCGCCGATCGGTGTGCTGCCGGTGCTGTTGTCGCCTTTTGTCGGGCGATACGCGAACAAGTTCGACCTTCGCCTGCTCGCCGGGCTGGCATTTCTAGGCATCGGCATGAGTTGCTTCATGCGCGCGAACTTCACCAGTCAGGTGGATTTCGAACACATCGCGCTGGTTCAGTTGTTCATGGGAGCGGGGATCGCGCTGTTCTTCATGCCGACCTTGAGCATCTTGCTGTCGGACCTGCCGCCGTCGCAGATTGCCGATGGCTCGGGCCTTGCGACCTTCCTGCGTAACCTGGGCGGCAGTTTTGCCGCATCGCTGACCACCTGGATCTGGATTCGCCGAGCCAACCAGCACCATGCGTACCTCAGCGAGAACGTGAACACCTACGAGCCGACCACCCGGCACGCCCTGGAAAACCTGGGCGGTGCCAGTAACCAGGCTTACGCGCAACTGGACAGCATGGTGACCAGCCAGGCCTACATGATGTCGACAGTAGATTACTTCTACATGATGGGCTGGGTCTTTCTGTCGCTGATCCTGATCATCTGGATGGCCAAACCGCCGTTCGCCGCCAAGCCGGGGCCAGGGGCCGGGCATTGATAGTTCGGGCCTCACACCCACTGTACGAGTGAGCTTGCTCGCGATTGCAATCTCTCAGGCACCATCAATGTGCCTGACCCGATGCGATCGCGAGCAAGCTCACGCCTACCGGTCTGGTGTCGTCTGGGCAGGCAGCGCCAACGGCTGCTCAGGCGCAAATTCGAACGGGGTCAGTTCAAAGCCCTGTTCATCGACCTGCAATGCCCATCCTTCTCGGTCCCAATCCCCCAGCACGATGCGCTGGGCGGTGTGCTCGCCGATCTGCAGCTTGTGGATGGCGGGGCGGTGGGTGTGGCCGTGGATCAGCGTTTTCACGCCGAACGCGGTCATGATCCGCGGGACTTCTTCGGGGGTGACATCCACGATGTCGTTGGCTTTCATGCGGGTCTGCGTGCGGCTTTCGCTGCGCAACTTGCGCGCCAGCTTGTGGCGTGTGCCCAGCGGCAGGTGACGCAGTACCCATAAAGTCAGTGGATTGCGCAGGTAGCGGCGCATGCGCATGTAGGCTTGGTCGCGGGTGCACAGGCTGTCGCCGTGCATCAGCAACACCGGTTCGCCGTTCAATTGCACGACGCTGGGGTCGCTCAGCAATGTGCAACCGGCCGCCTTGCAAAAGGCCTTGCCGATCATGAAGTCGCGATTGCCGTGCATCAGGAACACCTGCGTGCCGCTGTCGCTCAAGGCACGCAGGGCCTGACAGATCGAGCGCTGGAAGGGCGACATTGCGTCATCGCCGATCCAGGCTTCGAAAAAATCCCCGAGGATGTACAGCGACTCGGCGCCACGCGCGCGGTCGCTCAGCAGATCCAGAAACGCCCGGGTTATGTCCGGGCGTCCTTCTTCAAGATGCAGATCGGAGATCAGCAGTATCACTCAACGATCTCTGCTTTCTCGATGATCACGTCGTCAGCTGGCACATCCTGGTGGCCGGCCTTGGAGGTGGTAGGCACCCCTTTGATCTTGTCGACCACGTCCTGGCCTTCGACCACTTCACCGAACACCGCATAGCCCCAGCCCTGCACGGTCTTGCCGCTGTGGTTGAGGAAGCTGTTGTCGGCGACGTTAATGAAGAACTGCGCAGAAGCCGAATGCGGCTCCATGGTACGGGCCATGGCGACGGTGTACTTCTTGTTCGGCAGGCCGTTGTCGGCTTCGTTCTGGATGCTTGGACGCTTGTCTTTCTTTTCCTTCATGCCTGGCTCGAAACCGCCGCCCTGAACCATGAAGTTGCCGATAACGCGGTGGAATACGGTGTTTTCGTAATGACCGGCGTTAACGTATTCGATGAAGTTGGCGACAGTGAGCGGCGCTTTTTCAGCGTTCAATTGCAGGACGATGTCACCGTGGTTGGTTGTCAGTTTTACTTTGGACATGTTCTAAGTCGCTCTTTTGGAATTCGTGGTTTGGACGTGTCGATCGCGGCATTTGGCCACTTGGCCGGCGTTGCAAGTGCCGCTGATTTAACCCAGACGCGGAGTTTACAGAGGGTAGTCGCTCAGCGGGTAGTTGCGATTGAAGTCACTGCTTGAACCGGCCCGGAGCCCATCCTGGCAGTTTTGTCACAGCACGCTGTCAGGGCCTTGACAGGTTCGGCTATGATAAGCGCTTTGATTTATTCGGCCTACCCTGGCTGTGAACCAGTATCTCCAAGGAACCTATGAGCAAGCCCACACAAGACGCCGCTGCGAATTCAAAGGCAGGCCCTGCAATCCCTACCAACTTCCTGCGCCCGATCGTGCAGGCAGACCTGGATTCGGGCAAGCACACCCAGATCGTCACCCGCTTCCCGCCGGAGCCTAATGGTTACCTGCACATCGGTCATGCCAAGTCGATCTGCGTCAACTTTGGTCTGGCTCAGGAATTCGGTGGCGTCACGCACCTGCGATTCGACGACACCAACCCGGCCAAGGAAGACCAGGAATACATCGACGCGATCGAAAGCGACGTCAAATGGCTGGGGTTTGAGTGGTCCGGTGAAGTGCGCTACGCCTCGCAGTATTTCGACCAGCTGCACGACTGGGCGGTCGAGCTGATCAAGGCAGGCAAGGCCTATGTCGACGATCTGACCCCCGAGCAGGCGCGTGAATACCGCGGCACCCTGACCGAGCCTGGCAAGAACAGCCCGTTCCGCGAGCGCAGTGTCGAGGAAAACCTGGACCTGTTCGCGCGCATGAAGGCCGGCGAGTTCGAAGACGGCGCCCGTGTGCTGCGTGCCAGGATCGACATGGCTTCGCCTAACATGAACCTGCGCGACCCGATCCTGTACCGCATTCGTCACGCCCATCACCACCAGACCGGCGACAAGTGGTGCATCTACCCGATCTACGACTTCACCCACGGTCAGTCGGACGCCATCGAAGGCATCACGCATTCGATCTGCACCCTTGAGTTCGAAAGCCACCGCCCGCTGTACGACTGGTTTCTCGACAACCTGCCGGTGCCGTGCAAGCCGCGCCAGTACGAGTTCTCGCGGCTGAACCTGAACTACACCATCACCAGCAAGCGCAAGCTCAAGCAACTGGTCGATGAGAAACACGTCAGCGGCTGGGACGATCCGCGCATGTCGACGCTGTCGGGCTTCCGCCGTCGCGGCTACACCCCGGCGTCGATCCGCAGTTTCTGCGAAATGATCGGCACCAACCGCTCCGATGGCGTGGTCGATTTCGGCATGCTCGAGTTCAGCATCCGCCAGGATCTGGACCACAACGCCCCGCGCGCCATGTGCGTGCTGCGTCCGCTGAAAGTGGTGATCACCAATTATCCCGAAGACAAGGTCGATCACCTCGAGCTGCCGCGTCATCCGCAGAAAGAAGAACTGGGCGTGCGCAAGCTGCCGTTCTCCCGCGAAATCTACATCGACCGCGATGATTTCATGGAAGAGCCGCCAAAAGGCTACAAGCGTCTGGAGCCCAACGGCGAAGTGCGTCTGCGTGGCAGCTATGTGATTCGTGCCGACGAAGCGATCAAGGACGCCGAGGGCAACATCGTCGAACTGCGTTGCTCCTATGACCCCGAAACCCTGGGCAAGAACCCTGAAGGCCGCAAGGTCAAAGGCGTGATCCACTGGGTTCCGGCGGCTGAAAGCGTCGAATGCGAAGTGCGTCTGTACGACCGTCTGTTCCGCTCGGCCAACCCTGAGAAGGCCGAGGAAGGCGCCAGCTTCCTGGAAAACATCAACCCTGATTCGCTGCAGTTGTTGACCGGTTGTCGAGCTGAACCGTCGTTGGGCGACGCTCAACCGGAGGAGCGTTTCCAGTTCGAACGCGAAGGTTACTTCTGCGCGGACATCAAGGACTCCAAGCCTGGCAAGCCGGTATTCAACCGCACGGTCACGCTGCGGGACTCCTGGACCTGATGCGGTACATCTAAGGGGCAGAACGTGCTTTCGATCTACAACACGCTCACCAAGAGCAAAGAAGTCTTCACACCGCTCGATGGCAACAAGGTGCGCATGTACGTCTGCGGCATGACCGTCTACGACTACTGCCATATCGGCCACGGCCGCAGCATGGTCGCCTTTGATCTGGTGACCCGCTGGCTGCGTTTCAGCGGTTATGACCTGACCTACGTGCGCAACATCACCGACATCGAAGACAAGATCATCAATCGGGCCCGCGAGAACGGCGAGCCGTACAACGTGCTGACCGAGCGCATGATCCAGGCGATGCACGAGGATGAAGCGCGGCTGAACATCCTCAAGCCGGATCTGGAACCGCGCGCCACGGATCACATTCCCGGCATGCTGAGCATGATCCAGACCCTGATCGACAAGGGTTACGCCTACGCCCCGGGCAATGGCGACGTGTACTACCGCGTCGCCAAATTCATGGGCTACGGCAAGCTTTCGCGCAAGAAGATCGAAGACCTGCGCATCGGTGCGCGGATCGAGGTCGACGAAGCGAAAGACGATCCGCTGGACTTCGTGCTCTGGAAAGGCGTCAAGCCCGGCGAGCCGAGCTGGGAGTCGCCATGGGGTGCGGGACGTCCGGGCTGGCATATCGAGTGCTCGGTGATGTCCACCTGCTGCCTGGGTGAGACTTTCGATATTCATGGCGGCGGCAGCGACCTTGAGTTCCCGCACCATGAAAACGAGATCGCCCAGAGCGAGGCCGCTACCGGCAAGACCTACGCCAACGCCTGGATGCATTGCGGCATGATCCGCATCAATGGCGAGAAGATGTCCAAGTCCTTGAACAACTTCTTCACCATTCGCGACGTGCTGGATAAATACCATCCGGAAGTGGTGCGTTACCTGCTGGTGTCGAGCCACTACCGCAGCGCGATCAACTATTCCGAAGACAGCCTGAAGGAATCCAAGGGTGCGCTGGAGCGGTTCTACCACGCGCTCAAGGGCTTGCCGGTCGCAGAACCTGCTGGTGGCGAGGCATTTGTCGAACGCTTCAGCGCGGCCATGAACGACGACTTCGGCACTCCCGAAGCCTGTGCGGTGCTGTTCGAAATGGTTCGCGAGATCAACCGTCTGCGTGACAGCGATGTCAATGCAGCGGCCGGTCTGGCGGCGCGTTTGAAGGAGTTGGCCAGCGTGCTGGGCGTGTTGCAGCTTCAGGCCGATGACTTTTTGCGCGCAGGTGCAGAAGGGCGGGTCGATGCAGTAGAGGTAGAAGCGTTGATTGCCGCGCGTCTACAAGCACGTGCCGACAAGCACTGGGCTGAATCGGACCGCATCCGCGACCAGCTCACCGCCATGGGCGTGGTGCTGGAAGACGGCAAGGGCGCAACCACCTGGCGCTTGGCCGATTGATGGTTTGAAGTCGATTGCCCAGCCTCTGTTTATGGGGACGGGCAATCGCAAACTGCTTTTGATTCTGGCCGCAGGCCGTGGGAGTGAGGCTTGCCGACGGTCTGCCGGGACCGGCAGCAAAGCCTGTGGATGCGATTGACCTGAAGTAAACGGCTGCCTGATTTTGCTGTTGCTTGCAACATGTCGCGGGCAAGCCGGCTCCCACGCCCCTCCGGGCAGAAGCTGATTCGCATCAGCCCTGAACCTGCTCAAATACGGCCAGAAAAGCCGTCGTGATAGAGCGACCGTTACAATTCTCTGTCGCGCAACCGCTTGTACAGCGTATTGCGACTGACCCCCAGCCGCTTGGCCAGCTGCGAAATATTCCCTCCGGCCGCCTGCAACAACTCGTTCAATTCTTCCGGCGTATCCAGCACGGCCCTGCGATTGAAGGCTGTCTCCGGTTCGCCGTTGTCGTTTTCCATTTCAAGATCGGCAAAGAAATCTTCCGGCAGATGCTCGGTGCAAATCGGCTGATCGTCAGCCAGGGCCAAAGCCACCTGAATCACGTTGCTGAGTTGGCGCAAATTACCAGGCCATGGATGGCGCTCGAACAACGCCAGAACCTGCGGTTCGAAGCCTGCAGTCTGTTGCGGTTCGCGGTGCTGTTGCCAGATCGCCTGAACCAGCTCGAGCTTGTCGCTGCGCTCGCGAAGTGGCGGCAGTTCCAGGTTCAGGCCGCTGATGCGGTAGTACAGATCCTGACGGAAACGCCCGCTCTGCACTTGCTCGCGCAGCGAGCAGTGGGTGGCGGAGATGACCCGGATGTCCACCGGATACAGCTCACTGCTGCCCAGCGGCTGCACGCAGCGCTCCTGCAATACCCGCAGCAGACGCGCCTGGACGGGCAGGGGCATGTCACCTATCTCGTCGAGAAACAAGGTGCCTTTATCGGCTTTGCGGATCAGGCCGATGCTGCCTTTGTGATGGGCGCCGGTGAAGGCGCCTTTTTCATAACCGAACAGCTCTGCCTCCACCAGCTCCGACGGAATCGCCGCACAGTTCACCGCGATCAACGGCTGCTCGGCCCGGGAGCTGGCCTGATGCAGCGCTTTGACGAACACTTCCTTGCCGGCACCGGTCTCGCCGAGGATCAGCAGCGGTACGTTTTTCTCTAGCAGACGCTGGGCCTGATGTGCGGCTTTCTCGACTTTCTCATCACCGAAGCTCAGTGCACCGAGCCCGGTGGCAGCCACCACCGGTCCCGGTTTTGTCGGCGCCTGCACGCTGCGCAGTTTCAGCACTGGCGCCTTGGGGCGTTTGATCAGGCAGTGAAAACGGTTGTGCCCTGCGGCCTGCAGCGCGAAGGGCTGGCCTTCCGGTTGATCGAGCAGGTGAGCGACCGGTGCCTTGAACAGGTTCTCGATGTTGGCCTGCAGCAGGCTGACCCCGAGCAGGTTATCGGCGCGGCGATTGGCGCAGAGGATACGGCCGCTTTCATCGAACACCAGCAGGCCTGCCCATTGGCTGTCGAGGTTATTGAGGCCGGTATTGAAGGTCATCTGAAAGTGGCTGTGCTGGAACTGGTCAAGGATCAGCCGGTTTTCGATGGTCTGGCTCATCATCTTCACCATCCCCAGCGTGTGCGAGGGAGGCAGGAAGCTGTCACTGGAGACATCGAGCACCGCGACCATTCGCCGCGAAGCATCGAAGATCGGCGCCGCGGAGCCGGTCATGAAGCGGTTGGCCTTGAGAAAGTGTTCATCGTGTTCGATGTGAACCGCTTGTTCACAGGCCAGCGCCGTGCCGATCGCGTTGGTCCCCACCCCCTGTTCGAGCCAGCTGGCACCGGCCACGAAGCCCATCTGCTGGTCGGGCTCGACAAAGCGTTTGGTGCCCCAGGAGTTGAGCACCTGGCCTTGCTGGTCAGCCAGCAGAATCAGGCAGTTGGAATTGCTCAGGATGTTCTCGTAGAACGGCAGCACTTGTTGATGGGTGGTCTGCACCAGCGAGCGGTGACGCTCCAGCAGATGCGACACCTGCTGCTGCGGCAAGCGGCCGAAGGCAGGACGTGACTGATGGTCAAGGCCGAACTCGCGGCAGCGGGCCCAGGAGTCCTGAATGATGGTGTCGTGAGCGATCGGTGCGCCTGTGGCCATGAGAGGGGTCCGTGCGAGTACTTTTATTGTTTTTGGGATGCAGCTCTGGCCGAGCGTCCGTGCTCGAAACGTTCATCCATTGTTGTTCAGGATTGTTCAAAGTCAATGTTCAATTTGTTCAGGTGTTCAGTTTTTTCTGTTCACTTATGTTCAGCAACGAATATCCCGTGACGACCCTGAACAGTTCGAGGGCTCTATTCCGGGGCATTTGGCCTCGGGTTCAGTAGCGAAGCTCGGTTGGCACGATTGTCGCTATCCAACAAGCGGTCGACGAATGTCACGACCCGAATGCAACACACTGAGCAACACCCTAATAAGAACAGATAAAAGGGCACGCCATGTCTCTCACGCTTGAGCACGTCAGCCGCGCAGTCGACGGTCAGATCTGGATCGATGATGCTTCGCTGAGCTTCGAACCTGGCTCATTCAACGTATTGCTGGGGCGCACCTTATCAGGCAAAACCAGCCTGATGCGCTTGATGGCCGGGCTGGACAAGCCAGACAGCGGCCGAGTACTGATGAATGGCAAGGATGTCACCCAGGTTGCGGTGCGCCATCGCAACGTTTCCATGGTTTATCAGCAGTTCATCAACTACCCGAGCATGACGGTCTTCGACAACATTGCCTCGCCCCTGCGCCAGGCAAAGATGTCGAAGGATGAAATCGAAAGCCGGGTGCGCGAAACCGCGAAGATGCTGCGCATCGAAAAATTCCTCACTCGCTACCCGCTTGAACTGTCTGGCGGCCAGCAGCAGCGCACGGCCATGGCCCGCGCGCTGGTCAAGGATGCCGAACTGATCCTGTTCGACGAGCCGCTGGTGAACCTGGACTACAAGCTGCGTGAAGAGCTGCGTCAGGAAATGCGCCAGTTGTTCGAAACACGCAACACCATCGCCGTTTATGCCACCACTGAGCCGAACGAAGCGCTGGCGCTGGGGGGCACCACGACGATCCTCCATGAGGGCCGCCTGATCCAGAGCGGTCGGACGCCTGAGGTCTATCACCAGCCGAAAACCGTGCTGGCCGCTGAGCTGTTCTCCGAACCGCCGATCAACCTGATGCCGGGCCGGATCGATGGCAATGAGGTGAGTTTCGCCAATTTCGTGCATTTCCCGCTCAACGTCGACCTGCGCAAGATCGGCGACGGCGAATATGGTTTTGGCGTGCGCCCCAGCCACCTGAGCCTGGTGCCGTCCAACGACGACGACCTGGAGCTGGCAGTGACCGTGGAGCTTGCCGAGATCAGCGGGTCGGAGACGTTCCTGCACGTGCGTAACGAGCATTTCTCGCTGGTCCTGCACCTGCCGGGGGTTCACGAGTACGACGTCGATACGCCGATTCGCGTGTACATCCCCACCCACAAATTGTTCGTATTCGATCAGCAGGGCGGCCTTATCCAGGCGCCGGGCCTGCGCATGGCGAGGGTTGCCTGATGGCCGAGATCCGCTTGCAACAACTCGCGCACAGCTACAGCGCTACCCCCAGTGGTCCTGAAGACTACGCCATCCGCGAGATGACCCACATCTGGGAGCAGGGCGGGGCTTATGCCTTGCTCGGGCCGTCTGGCTGCGGCAAGTCGACCCTGCTCAATATCATTTCCGGCCTGCTCAGCCCGTCGGAAGGCAAGGTGATGTTCGACTCCACGGTGGTCAACGACATGTCGCCGGAGCAGCGCAACATCGCTCAGGTTTTCCAGTTTCCGGTGGTCTACGACACCATGACGGTGTACGACAATCTCGCATTCCCGTTACGCAATCAGGGCATGGCCGAGGACAAGGTTCGCACCAAGGTGCAGGAAATTGCCGACGTGCTTGACCTGCAACCGCTGCTGAAAAAGAAGGCCAAGGGCCTGACGGCTGACGAGAAGCAGAAAGTTTCCATGGGCCGAGGCCTGGTGCGTGATGACGTGTCGGCGATTCTGTTCGACGAACCGCTGACCGTGATCGACCCGCACCTGAAGTGGAAACTGCGTCGCAAGCTCAAGCAGATCCACGAGCAATTCAACATCACCATGGTCTACGTCACCCACGATCAGCTGGAGGCTTCGACCTTCGCGGACAAGATCGCGGTGATGTACGGCGGGCAGATCGTGCAGTTCGGCACCCCGCGCGAGCTGTTCGAAAAACCCCATCACACTTTCGTCGGCTACTTCATCGGCAGCCCCGGCATGAACCTCATCGAGGTCAAGCCCGAGGCGGGCGGCGTCGGTTTCGGTGGCATCCATCTGCCGTTGCCGGAGCCATTGCTGCAGCGTCTGGCCGCCACCCAGTGGAGCACCCTTAAAGTCGGGATTCGTCCCGAGTTCGTGCACGTCTGGGATGGCCCGTTCGACGACGCCATGTGCGCCGACGTGACCTATGTCGAAGACCTGGGGACTTACAAGATCCTGACCCTGAATCTGGCGGGGCAGGCGTTGAAAGTCCGCTTGCAGGAAGACAAGCCGGTGCCGCAAGGCCAGGCCTGGATCAGCTTCCCGGCGCAGTGGCTGATGCTCTATGCCGATGAATTTCTGCTGGAGGCCGCTGGCAATCCAGTGCAGGCGATCGAGGTGCCCCATGAGTAAGGTGCAGAACAACAAGGCCTGGTGGCTGGTGCTGCCGGTTTTCCTGTTGGTGGCGTTCAGCGCCATCATTCCGATGATGACCGTGGTCAACTACTCGGTGCAGGACATCTTCGACCAGTCCAGCCGTTATTTCGTCGGCGCCGACTGGTTCCGCCAGGTGTTGCAGGACCCGCGTCTGCATGACTCGCTGTTGCGCCAGTTCATCTATTCGTTCTGCGTGCTGCTGATCGAAATCCCGCTGGGGATCGGGATTGCGCTGACCATGCCGACCAAGGGTCGCTGGTCCTCGTTGTGCCTGATCGTGATGACCATTCCGCTACTGATCCCGTGGAACGTCGTCGGCACCATCTGGCAGATCTTCGGCCGTGGCGACATCGGCTTGCTGGGCTACACGCTGAACAACGTGCTGCACATCAACTACAACTACGCGGCCAACGCTTCGGATGCCTGGGTGACCGTGCTGATCATTGACGTCTGGCACTGGACCTCGCTGGTGGCGTTGCTCTGCTACTCGGGTCTGCGGGCGATCCCGGACGTGTACTACCAGGCGGCGCGGATTGATCGGGCGTCCAACTGGGCGGTTTTCCGACACATCCAGCTGCCGAAGATGAAAAGCGTGCTGTTGATCGCGGTGATGCTGCGCTTCATGGACAGCTTCATGATCTACACCGAACCGTTCGTGCTCACTGGCGGCGGGCCGGGCAACTCGACGACCTTCCTCAGCCAGACCCTGACCACCATGGCCTTGGGCCAGTTCGATCTGGGGCCTGCGGCGGCGTTCTCCCTGGTGTATTTCCTGATCATCCTGTTGGTCTCGTGGGTGTTCTACACCGCCATGACCCACGGCGAAAAGAACTGAGGAGCGGCTCATGATCAAGCGCGAAAAAACGTCACTGAAAAAAATCGTGCCGCTGTGGATCTACCTGCTGTTTCTGCTGGTGCCGATCTACTGGCTGGTGAACATGTCGTTCAAGACCAACACCGAAATCCTCGGTGGCCTGACCCTGTTCCCGCAGGACTTCACCCTGGCCAACTACAAGGTGATCTTCACCGACGAAAGCTGGTACAGCGGCTACATCAACTCGCTGTACTACGTGTGCCTGAATACCGTGATATCGCTGAGCGTGGCATTGCCAGCGGCGTATGCGTTTTCACGCTATCGTTTCCTCGGCGACAAGCACCTGTTCTTCTGGCTGCTGACCAACCGCATGGCGCCGCCGGCGGTGTTTCTGCTGCCGTTCTTCCAGCTGTACTCGTCCATTGGCCTGTTCGATACCCACATTGCCGTCGCGCTGGCGCACTGCCTGTTCAACGTGCCGCTGGCCGTGTGGATTCTTGAGGGATTCATGTCCGGCGTGCCCAAGGAGATCGACGAAACTGCCTACATCGACGGTTACAGCTTTCCCAAGTTCTTCGGCAAGATTTTCATCCCGTTGATTGGCTCGGGTATCGGTGTGACGGCGTTCTTCTGCTTCATGTTTTCCTGGGTCGAGCTGTTGCTGGCGCGGACCCTGACATCGGTCAATGCCAAGCCGATCGCGGCGGTCATGACCCGCACGGTCTCAGCGTCAGGTATTGATTGGGGGGTGCTGGCGGCGGCGGGGGTGTTGACTATCCTGCCCGGCATGCTGGTGATCTGGTTCGTTCGTAATCACGTGGTCAAGGGTTTTGCCCTTGGTCGTGTCTGAGGAGTCGAAAAAATGGAGTGGATGTCCTGGACACTGCCAACCGCGATTTTCTTCGCATCCATCGCCTGCATCCTGGTGGGGATGACGGTGTGGGAATTGCGCTCGGCGAGCATCGAACGCCGCGGTTTTCTGCCGATTGCCACTACCCGTGGCGATCGCTTGTTCATCGGTCTTCTCGGCAGCGCCTACCTGCATTTGCTGGTGGTGGGTGCCACCGACTGGAATATCTGGGTCGCCTCCGGGTTGTCCCTGGTTTGGTTGTTGGTGGTAATGCGTTGGGGTTGAACGCCGGTCGGGCTGCCGTGGCGGCACGATCGACGGGGTTTGCAAAGCGGGACTACATAAGAATCAACAGTGGAGGTGTCTATGTTCAATAAGAAAAACAAGCTGCGACATAGTGTGACGGTAGCAACCATGGTGATGCTCAGTGGCTTGAGCGTTTCGGCGTGGGCCGATCAGTACGAAGATGCCGCCAAGAAGTGGGCGGCCAGCGAGTTCAAGCCGACCACGCTGTCCGACGCGGACCAGCTCAAGGAACTGGAGTGGTTCATCAAGGCTGCCGAGCCGTTTCGTGGCATGGACATCAAGGTGGTTTCCGAAACCTTGACTACCCACGAGTACGAGTCGAAGACCCTGGCCAAGGCGTTTACCGAAATCACCGGCATCAAAGTGACCCACGACCTGCTGCAGGAAGGTGACGTCATCGAGAAGCTGCAGACGGCGATGCAGTCGGACAAGACTATCTACGACGGCTGGGTCAACGACTCCGACTTGATCGGCACGCATTTCCGCTATGGCAAGGCGATGTCTCTGACAGACCTGATGGCCAGTCCTGAAGGCGCGAAGGTCACTTCGCCGACCCTGGATATCAAGGACTTCATTGGCACCTCGTTCACCACCTCCCCTGAGGTCAAGGATGCATCGGGCAAGGTCGTGACCCCGGCCAAGCTTTATCAACTGCCTGACCAGCAATTCGCCAACCTGTACTGGTTTCGTGCCGACTGGTTCGAGCGTGCTGATCTGAAGAAAAAATTCAAGGACAAGTACGGCTATGAGCTGGGCGTGCCGGTCAACTGGTCGGCCTATGAAGACATAGCCAAGTTCTTCAGCGAAGACGTCAAGGAAATCGACGGCAAGAAGGTCTATGGCCACATGGACTACGGCAAGAAAGACCCGTCGCTGGGCTGGCGCTTCACCGATGCCTGGTTCTCCATGGCCGGCAGCGGCGACAAAGGCCTGCCGAACGGTCTCCCGGTGGATGAGTGGGGTATCCGCGTAGAGGATTGCCATCCGGTCGGCTCCAGCATCACCCGTGGCGGCGACACCAACGGCCCGGCCGCTGTGTATGCAACGCAGAAATACATCGACTGGCTCAAGGCTTACGCGCCGCCTGAGGCTGCGGGTATGACCTTCTCCGAGTCGGGTCCCGTGCCGGCGCAAGGTAACGTTGCCCAGCAGATCTTCTGGTACACCGCTTTCACCGCCGACATGACCAAGCCGGGCCTGCCGGTGATGAACGCCGATGGCACGCCGAAATGGCGTATGGCGCCGTCGCCAAAGGGTCCGTACTGGAAAGAAGGCATGAAGCTGGGTTACCAGGACGTGGGTTCGTGGACGTTCCTGAAGTCGGCTGACGAGAAAAAACGTCTGGCCGCCTGGCTCTACGCGCAGTTCGTGACCTCCAAGTCGGTCTCGCTGAAGAAAACCATCGTCGGCCTGACGCCGATTCGTGAGTCGGACATCAATTCCAAGGAGATGACCGCACTGGCGCCGAAGCTCGGTGGTCTGGTGGAGTTCTATCGCAGCCCGGCACGCGTGCAATGGTCGCCGACCGGCACCAACGTTCCGGATTATCCGAAACTGGCGCAGCTGTGGTGGAGTCACGTGGCTGAAGCGGTCACCGGTGAGAAAACCGCACAGGCAGCGCTGGACGGCCTGGCCAAGGATCAGGATGCGATCATGACCCGTATCGAGCGCTCCAAGGTTCAGGAGGCCAGTGGTTGCGCGCCGAAGATGAACCCGGAAACCTCGGCTGAAGAGTGGTACACCAAAGCTGAGAAGAGCAACGGCGCGTTCCTGGCGCCGCAACGCAAACTGGCGAACGAGAAACCGAAAGGCGAGACCATCGCTTACTCGGACCTTCTGAAAAGCTGGGAAGCGGCCAAGAAATAAGTCACCGAGAAACGAAAAACGGCACCCTCGGGTGCCGTTTTTTATTGGGGTCGCTGGGGCGAGGGGCTTGTGTAGCTGTCCGGCTTGCCGGCGGTAGCGATCTTGCAGGCCCACCGCCGGCAAGCCGGACGGCTATACAAAACGCACGTTGTTCCACTGTAGGAGTGAGCTTGCTCGCGATGACGGTAGGTCTGTCAGCGCAATGTTGACTGGAAGATCGCCTTCGCGAGCAAGCTCACTCCTACCGGGATCGAACTGACGCCAATCAAAACGGCACCCGAAGGTGCCGTTTTTTTGCCTGCCGTGTCGATCAGCCGTGCAGCGTCTCTGCCGCGTACAGCGTGTTTTCCAGCAGACAGGCGCGGGTCATCGGGCCTACGCCGCCCGGTACCGGAGTGATCCAGCCGGCCCGGGGCAGGGCGGTCTCGTAGACCACATCGCCCACCAGCTTGCCGTCATCCTGGCGGTTGATGCCGACGTCGATGACGATCGCGCCTTCCTTGATCCACTCGCCCTTGACCAGCCCGGGCTTGCCAGCGGCCACAACCACCAGATCGGCACGACCCACGTGGCCGGCCAGATCCTGGGTGAAGCGGTGGGTAACGGTCACGGTGCAACCGGCCAGCAAAAGCTCCATCGCCATTGGGCGACCGACGATGTTGGACGCGCCGACAACCACGGCGTCCTTGCCGTACAGGTCGACGCCGGTGCTTTCGAGCAGCGTCATGATGCCTTTGGGCGTGCACGGGCGCAGCAGCGGGATGCGCTGGGCCAGGCGGCCGACGTTATACGGATGGAAGCCGTCGACGTCCTTGTCCGGGCGGATGCGCTCCAGCAGGCTCGAAGATTCCAGATGTTCGGGCAATGGCAGTTGCAACAGGATGCCGTCGATGGCCGGATCATCATTGAGGCTGTCGATCAGATCGGTCAGTTGGGTCTGGGTGGTTTCGCTGGGAAGGTCATAGGCCCGGGAAATGAAGCCGACCTCTTCGCAGTCTTTGCGTTTGTGCGAGACGTAAACCTGAGAGGCGGGGTCGCTGCCGACCAGAATCACCGCGAGGCCCGGCGTGCGCAGCCCTTGCTCGCGACGTTCGGCGACTCGTTGGGCGATCTGCTGGCGCAGGTTGGCTGCGATCGCTTTGCCGTCTATTAGTTTTGCAGTCATTACGCGTGATTAACCATCGGAAGGGAGGGAAAAAGAGCGCGTATTCTCGCATGACCTGACGCAAGGGCAAAGGCGGTTGGTCCGCTTAATAAGCTAACCCCTTTAATTAACTGAATTTTTTTTAAAAAAGTGTTGACGACCCTTGGGGGCGTCTATAAGATTCGTCGCACTTGTCGGGCACAACCCCACACAGGATAAGCCGGAAACGGTCGATCAGGTCGAAAGGTTGATTAAGTCAGGTAGAGTTCAGATCGGCTCAGCGTGATTGAAAGCTCTTAATTTGTAGTCGCAAGAGTGCAAATTAAATAAGCGCCCGTAGCTCAGCTGGATAGAGCATCCGCCTTCTAAGCGGATGGTCGCAGGTTCGAGTCCTGCCGGGTGCGCCATTAACGGCAGCTTTGGCACAAGTAGCATTCAGTTTGAATGCGTCGGTTACAACGCAATATGGTGGGCGTAGCTCAGTTGGTAGAGCACGGGATTGTGACTCCCGTTGTCGAGGGTTCGATCCCCTTCGTCCACCCCATATTCGAAGAAGGCGCCAGATGCATAATCTGGCGCCTTTGCTTTAAGCGCTTCAAATGCGGATGTGGTGGAATTGGTAGACACACTGGATTTAGGTTCCAGCGCCGCAAGGTGTGAGAGTTCGAGTCTCTCCGTCCGCACCAGCTACAAGCCTCTGGATGTGCCATTGATTGGCGCTCGAGAGGATCGAAAAGCCGCCTAGTGCGGCTTTTTTTGTTTCAGCGTATTTGGTTTCAAGCTGGACCGAGTCCGTCATGCCGCCGGCGATGGACTCATTCGGACTGTTTCCAGGGATTGGATCGATGTCCGGTCGTGCCTCGCCTCCTTTATAAAGGTGCGTTCAAGGCGCGTTCCAGACCGCTCGCGAAGGTGCAAGCCTCGCTCCGTTGCGCCCTGGTTGCATTCCACTGTATTTACCCTCGTTCAGTAGGGTGACTTCTTGAGTTTGACCCACTAGAATGCTTGCCCTTGATTCTGGGGTCGGAAACGGCCGGCTAACGTCTGTGCAACGAGGAATATCCATGCAAGTTTCTGTTGAAAACACTTCCGCTCTCGAGCGCCGCATGACCATTGGCGTGCCCGCTGAGCGCATCGAGACTGAAGTCAACAAGCGTCTGCAGCAGACCGCACGTAAAGCCAAGATCCCGGGCTTCCGCCCTGGCAAAGTGCCTATGAGCGTGATCCGCCAGCGTTATGAAGACGGTGCTCGTCAGGAAGCCCTGGGCGACCTGATCCAGGCGACCTTCTACGAAGCCGTCGTTGAGCAAAAGCTGAACCCGGCCGGCGCACCTTCCGTCGAGCCAAAAACCTTCGAAAAAGGCAAGGACCTCGAGTACATCGCCACTTTCGAAGTATTCCCTGAATTCTCCGTTGCCGGTTTCGAATCCGTAGCGGTCGAGCGTCTGTCTGCCGACGTCGCCGATTCGGACCTGGACAACATGCTGGAAATCCTGCGCAAGCAGAACGTCCGTTTCGAAGTGGCCGAGCGTGCCGCCGAGAACGAAGACCAGCTGAACATCGATTTCGTTGGCAAGATCGACGGCGAAGCATTCGCTGGCGGTTCGGCGACCGGCACTCAGCTGGTTCTGGGCTCGGGTCGCATGATCCCTGGCTTCGAAGACGGCCTGGTTGGCGCCAAGGCGGGCGAAGAGCGCGTTCTGAACCTGACTTTCCCAGAGGATTACCAGAATCTGGAACTGGCTGGCAAAACCGCTGAATTCACCGTGACCGTCAACACTGTCTCGGCACCGACCCTGCCTGAACTGAACGAAACCTTCTTCAATCAGTTCGGCATCAAGGAAACCGGTATCGAAGGCTTCCGCACCGAAGTTCGCAAGAACATGGAGCGCGAGCTGCGTCAGGCCATCAAGTCCAAGGTCAAGAATCAGGTAATGGACGGTCTGCTGGCCGCCAACCCGATCGAAGTGCCAAAGGCGCTGCTGGAAAACGAAGTGAACCGTCTGCGCGTGCAGGCTGTTCAACAGTTCGGCGGCAACATCAAGCCTGACCAACTGCCGGCCGAGCTGTTCGAAGAGCAGGCCAAGCGCCGCGTCGAGCTGGGTCTGATCGTTGCCGAAGTGGTCAAGCAGTTCGACCTCAAGCCTGACGAAGCCCGCGTACGTGAGCTGATCCAGGAAATGGCCTCCGCCTACCAGGAGCCAGAGCAGGTCGTGGCGTGGTACTACAAGAACGAACAGCAAATGAACGAAGTGCGTTCGGTTGTGCTTGAAGAACAAGTTGTGGATACTGTTTTGCAGAAAGCGAGCGTGACCGATAAAGCGGTCTCGTACGAAGAAGCAGTCAAGCCGGTAGAAGCTCCACAAGCCGACTGATTTCTTTCTCTCGTTCGAAAACACCATAAGCCAGCCTTCGCGCTGGCTTATGCGTATTCAAGACATGACTATTTGGGAGTGAATGCGAGACATGTCCCGCAATTCTTATATTCAGCAGAACTCTGACATCCAGGCCGCTGGCGGCCTGGTCCCGATGGTTATCGAGCAGTCCGCCCGTGGCGAACGCGCCTATGACATCTACTCCCGCCTGCTCAAGGAACGCGTGATCTTCCTGGTTGGTCCGGTTGAAGACTACATGGCCAACCTGATCTCGGCGCAGCTGCTGTTCCTTGAAGCGGAGAACCCGGACAAGGACATCCATCTCTACATCAACTCCCCTGGTGGTTCGGTGACCGCTGGCATGGCGATCTATGACACCATGCAGTTCATCAAGCCGGACGTTTCCACGACCGTCATGGGACAGGCCTGCAGCATGGGTGCCTTCCTGCTGGCGGGTGGTGCCAAGGGCAAGCGTTTCGCCCTGCCCAACTCCCGCGTGATGATTCACCAGCCACTGGGCGGTTTCCAGGGGCAGGCGTCGGACATCGACATTCACGCCAAGGAAATCCTGTTCATTCGTCAACGTCTGAACGAGCTGCTGGCGCACCACACTGGCCAGACGCTGGAAGCCATCGAGCGCGATACCAACCGCGACAACTTCATGAGCGCCGAGCGCGCTGCTGAATACGGCCTGGTTGACTCGGTACTCGACAAACGTCAAATGATCAAATGATTGCTTGATAAGCGGTAATCCCAGGTGGTCGGCACGTCCGTGCCACCTGCGGACTTGAAAAAGCCCGCAATTGCCTTCATCTTGTGTTGCAAGCCTACCGGATTGGATCGATCGAATGACTGACACCCGCAACGGCGAGGACAACGGCAAACTGCTTTATTGCTCCTTCTGCGGCAAAAGCCAGCATGAAGTGCGCAAATTGATTGCCGGCCCCTCGGTATTTATCTGTGACGAGTGCGTCGACCTGTGCAATGACATCATCCGCGAGGAGGTGCAGGAAGCACAGGCAGAGAGCAGCGCGCATAAATTACCATCGCCCAAAGAAATCAGCGGCATCCTTGACCAGTACGTCATCGGTCAGGAGCGTGCCAAAAAGGTTCTCGCAGTAGCGGTGTACAACCACTACAAGCGGCTGAACCAGCGCGACAAGAAAAACGACGACGTTGAACTGGGCAAGAGCAACATCCTGCTGATCGGCCCTACGGGCTCCGGCAAGACCCTGCTTGCGGAAACGCTTGCACGTTTGCTCAACGTTCCGTTCACCATCGCTGACGCCACCACCCTGACCGAAGCCGGTTACGTGGGTGAGGACGTAGAAAACATCATCCAGAAGCTGTTGCAGAAATGCGATTACGATGTCGAGAAGGCCCAGATGGGTATTGTCTACATCGACGAAATCGACAAGATCTCGCGCAAATCCGACAACCCTTCGATTACTCGTGATGTGTCTGGCGAGGGCGTGCAACAAGCCCTTCTGAAACTGATCGAGGGTACCGTGGCTTCGGTTCCGCCGCAGGGCGGTCGCAAGCACCCACAGCAGGAATTCCTGCAGGTGGACACACGCAACATCCTGTTCATCTGCGGCGGCGCATTCTCGGGGCTTGAAAAAGTCATCCAGAATCGCTCCACCAAGGGCGGCATCGGTTTCAACGCCGAAGTGCGCAGCAAGGAAGAGGGCAAGAAGGTTGGCGACTCGCTGCGTGAAGTCGAGCCTGACGATCTGGTCAAGTTCGGTCTGATCCCCGAGTTTGTCGGCCGTCTGCCAGTACTGGCGACGCTGGACGAACTGGACGAAGCGGCTCTGATGCAGATTCTGACAGAGCCTAAGAACGCCCTGACCAAGCAATACGCCAAGTTGTTCGAGATGGAAGGCGTGGACCTTGAGTTCCGCGCTGACGCACTGAAGTCGGTTGCCCGTCGCGCGCTTGAGCGCAAGACCGGTGCCCGGGGTCTGCGGTCCATCCTGGAAGGCGTTCTGCTCGACACCATGTATGAAATCCCGTCGCAAAGCGACGTGAGTAAAGTGGTGATCGACGAAAGCGTGATCGAAGGAACGTCAAAACCGCTGTTGATCTATGAAAACAGCGAGCCACCTGCCAAGGCGGCTCCCGACGCGTAAGCCTGACCGCTGCGCACCGGGTGACTGGAAAAAAAGGGGCCCTCGGGCCCCTTTTGCATTTCACTGCCTCTTTGGCATTAACTCAAAGCGACGCTTGTTTTTTTGGGTGCCTGCCCCCATCTTGGTTTTCAGCTCATTTATATCTGTCCATGGCCGTAAGGCCGCCGTAGAGGCGAAATCATGAAGACGACCATTGAATTGCCTCTTTTGCCATTGCGTGATGTTGTGGTTTATCCGCATATGGTTATCCCACTGTTCGTGGGGCGCGAGAAGTCCATCGAGGCGCTGGAAGCCGCGATGACAGGTGACAAGCAGATCCTGCTGCTCGCGCAAAGAAACCCAGCAGACGATGATCCTGGTGAAGACGCTCTTTATAGCGTGGGTACGATTGCAACCGTATTGCAGTTGCTCAAACTTCCAGACGGCACCGTAAAGGTGCTGGTTGAAGGCGAGCAGCGCGGCTCTGTCGAGCGTTTCATTGAAGTGGACGGCCATTGCCGTGCCGAAGTGGCGCTGATCGACGAGGTCGATGCACCGGACCGTGAATCCGAAGTGTTCGTGCGCAGCCTGCTGGCGCAGTTCGAGCAATACGTGCAGCTGGGCAAGAAAGTCCCGGCCGAGGTGTTGTCCTCACTCAACAGCATCGATGAGCCAGGCCGATTGGTCGATACCATGGCCGCGCACATGGCGCTGAAGATCGAGCAGAAGCAGGAAATTCTCGAAATCATTGATCTGCCGGCGCGTGTTGAACACGTGCTGGCGTTGCTGGATGCCGAAATCGATCTGTTGCAGGTCGAGAAACGCATTCGCGGCCGCGTGAAAAAACAGATGGAGCGCAGTCAGCGCGAGTACTACCTCAATGAGCAGATGAAGGCCATTCAGAAGGAGCTCGGGGACAGCGACGAAGGTCACAACGAAATCGAAGAGCTGAAAAAGCGTATCGATGCCGCTGGCCTGCCAAAGGACGCCATGACCAAGGCCACTGCCGAGCTCAACAAGCTCAAGCAGATGTCGCCGATGTCGGCGGAAGCGACGGTGGTGCGCTCCTACATCGACTGGCTGGTCCAGGTGCCGTGGAAGGCTCAGAGCAAGGTGCGTCTGGACCTGGCTCGCGCCGAGGACATCCTCGATGCCGACCACTACGGTCTGGAAGAAGTCAAAGAGCGAATCCTCGAATACCTCGCCGTGCAAAAACGCGTGAAGAAGATTCGCGGCCCGGTACTGTGCCTGGTCGGTCCGCCTGGCGTAGGCAAGACCTCGCTGGCCGAGTCGATTGCCCACGCCACCAACCGCAAGTTCGTTCGCATGGCCTTGGGTGGTGTGCGTGATGAGGCCGAGATTCGCGGTCACCGCCGTACTTACATCGGTTCGATGCCTGGCCGTTTGATACAAAAGATGACCAAGGTGGGTGTGCGCAACCCGCTTTTCCTGCTCGATGAAATCGACAAAATGGGCAGCGACATGCGGGGCGACCCTGCCTCGGCGTTGCTTGAAGTGCTCGATCCAGAGCAGAACCACAACTTCAACGATCACTATCTGGAGGTCGATTACGACCTGTCCGATGTGATGTTCCTGTGCACCGCCAACTCGATGAATATTCCTGCGGCGTTACTCGACCGTATGGAAGTGATCCGTCTGCCCGGCTACACCGAAGACGAGAAGATCAACATCGCCACCAAGTACCTCTCGCCCAAGCAAATCGCTGCCAACGGCCTGAAAAAAGGTGAAATCGAGTTCGAAGAAGAGGCCATACGCGACATTATCCGGTACTACACGCGTGAAGCTGGTGTGCGTAGTCTCGAGCGTCAGATCGCCAAAGTCTGCCGTAAGGCGGTCAAGGAACACGCCCACGAGAAGCGTTTTTCCGTGGTGGTCAGCGCCGAAATGCTGGAAAACTTCCTCGGTGTGCGCAAATTCCGCTACGGCCTGGCCGAACAGCAGGATCAGATTGGCCAAGTGACTGGTCTGGCGTGGACGCAGGTAGGTGGCGAATTGCTCACCATCGAAGCCGCTGTGGTGCCGGGTAAGGGTCAGCTGATCAAGACCGGCTCGCTGGGCGATGTCATGGTCGAATCGATCACTGCAGCACTGACCGTGGTGCGCAGCAGGGCCAAGAGCCTGGGCATCCCTCTGGACTTCCATGAGAAGCGCGACACGCATATCCATATGCCGGAAGGGGCAACGCCCAAAGACGGCCCTAGCGCGGGCGTAGGCATGTGCACGGCGCTGGTTTCGGCGCTGACCCAGATACCCGTGCGTGCGGATGTGGCAATGACCGGTGAAATCACCCTTCGCGGTCAGGTGCTGGCGATTGGCGGGTTGAAGGAAAAGTTGCTGGCTGCACACCGTGGGGGAATTAAAACGGTGATCATTCCGGAAGAAAACGTACGTGATCTGAAGGAAATTCCTGACAATATCAAGCAGGACCTGCAAATCAAACCGGTTAAATGGATTGACGAAGTCCTGCAAATTGCGCTGCAATACGCGCCGGAGCCCTTGCCGGATGTGGTTCCGAAGATGGTTGCAAAGGATGAAAAACGCGAGTCTGACTCTAAGGAAAGAATTAGCACTCATTAGTCTGTGGGGCCTTCCTTGACAGCATTTTAGAGCCCTTGTTATAAAGCGGCTCTTCATGCGTCAGCAGGCCATACAGCGTTCGTTTGGCTACACCAAAAAACTTAGAAATATCTCATTTAGACATAAGGGGACTTAGAGTGAACAAGTCGGAACTGATTGATGCCATCGCCGCATCCGCTGACATCCCGAAAGCTGCTGCTGGCCGTGCGCTGGACGCAGTAATCGAATCCGTCACTGGCGCTCTCAAGGCTGGCGACTCTGTTGTACTGGTTGGCTTCGGCACTTTCTCCGTAACCGATCGTCCTGCTCGCACCGGCCGTAACCCGCAGACCGGTAAGGCTCTGGAAATTGCAGCAGCCAAGAAGCCAGGTTTCAAAGCCGGTAAAGCGCTGAAAGAAGCCGTCAACTAAGTTTCTTTTTTCACCTTTGCCCACCCAGGACAGCGTTACCTCTGTTCTGGGCGTGAAGCGGCAAGTGCGGTTGGTCAAGCGCTGGCCTGTCACCTCAGGGAACGCAAATTCGAACCCTGTCCGCTTTGCAAGTTACGAGAAGGCGCATCCTCGGATGCGCCTTTCTTCTATCCGGATTCTACCCACGCTCCGCGTTACCGTGTGCAGCAGCCTGGTGAGTCGAATACAACCCTCTGGGGGACGCATGCTGCAGAATATCAGGGACAATTCACAAGGCTGGATTGCCAAGACCATCATCGGAGTGATCATCGCTCTGATGGCCTTGACGGGTTTTGATGCCATTTTCAGGGCCACCAGCCACAGTCAGGACGCTGCGAAGGTCAACGGCGACGAAATCACCCAGACCGATCTGGGGCAGGCGGTTGAAATGCAACGCCGTCAGCTCATGCAGCAGTTGGGCAAGGATTTCGATCCGGCCATGCTCAATGAGAAAATGCTGCGTGATTCGGCTCTCAAAGGCCTGATCGACCGCAAACTGTTGCTGCAAGGCGCGGCCGACGCCAAATTCGGCTTCTCTGAAGCTTCGCTGGATCAGCAGATTCTGATGACTCCAGAGTTTCAGGTCGATGGCAAATTCAACGCCGACCGTTTCGATCAAGTGGTTCGTCAGCTCGGCTACAGCCGGATGCAGTTCCGTCAGATCCTGGGTCAGGAAATGCTGATCGGTCAGATCCGGGCGGGCATTGCAGGCAGCGCTTTCATCACCGACGCACAGGTTGATGCGTTCGCTCGTCTGGAGAAGCAGACGCGTGACTTTGCGACCCTGACACTGCCGGCCGACCCGTCCAACGTGAAAGTCACCGACGAAGAAATCAAGGCCCATTACGATGAGCATGCCAAGGAATTCCTGAGTCCTGAGCAGGTGGTGCTTGATTACATCGAACTGAAAAAATCCTCGTTCTTCGACAAGGTAACGGTCAAGGACGAAGACCTTCAGGCGGCTTACCAGAAAGAAATCGCCAACCTGGCCGAGCAGCGTCGCGCTGCGCACATCCTGATCGAAGTCAACGACAAGACCAGCGATGCCCAGGCCAAGGCCAGGATCGAAGAAGTTCAGCAGCGTCTGGCCAAGGGTGAAGACTTCGCCAAGCTGGCCAAGGAGTTCTCGCAGGATCCTGGCTCTTCAAGCAAGGGCGGCGACCTGGGTTATGCTGGCAAGGGCGTTTATGACCCGGCCTTCGAAGATGCGCTGTATGCATTGAACAAGGATCAGGTATCGACCCCTGTGCGCAGCCAGTTCGGCTGGCACCTGATCAAGTTGCTGGGCGTGGAGGCACCATCGGTTCCGACCCTTGCCAGCCTCAAGGACAAACTGACGCACGAACTGAAATCCCAGCAGGTCGAGCAGAAATACGTCGATGCCAGCAAGAAGCTCGAAGACGCGGCGTTCGAGGCGTCCGACCTGACTCAACCGGCACAGGACCTGGGCCTGAAGGTTCAGACCACCCCGGCCTTCGGTCGTGAAGGCGGCGAAGGCATTGCCGCCAACCGCGCGGTGATCCAGGCAGCATTCAGCCAGGAAGTCATGGAGGAGGGCTCCAACAGTTCTGCGCTGGAGCTTGACCCCGAGACGATGGTGGTCGTGCATGTGAAGGAGCATCGCCAGCCTGAGCAGCTGCCTCTGGAAGTGGTTTCCAGCGCCATTCGCGGGCAGTTGACCAAGGAACACGCCAGTGCTGCCGTCAAAGGCAAGGGCGAGGCGCTGTTGGCAGGTCTGCGCGATGGCAAGGTTCCCTACAGCGCCACCAAACAGGACGGGCAGAACTGGAAAGTCGTTGAAGCGGCTTCCCGCGGTCAGGATGGCGTCGACCCTCAGGTTCTGCAGGCGCTGTTCCGCATGCCCAAGCCGGAAGGCAAGGACAAGCCGGTCTACGGCAGCCTGAGCGCCGCCGACGGCAGCTTTGTGATCGTGCGCCTCAACGGCGTGAACCAGGCGGCCCCGGCCACCGACGCCGAGAAGACCCAGTATCGTCGCTTCCTGGCGTCCCGTGAGGGCAAGCAGGACTTCGAGGCCTACCAGGCGCAACTGCAAGCGGCGGCGAAGATCGAGAAGTACTGATCCCCGGCTGACCCGCTGAAAACGAAAAGCCCCGGCTCGTGAGAGTCGGGGCTTTTTGGTTTTGGTTTTGGTTTTGGTTTTGGTTTTGGTTTTGGTTTTGGGGATTGAAATTGGTTATTGGCGCTGGGTGGTGGGTGTGTATCCGTTAGTTGTAGCGCCGCTGATTAGGGTTCCGCTCTTACAGCGGGTCACTTTTTCCAAGAGCAGCCGATATACCTCCAAACCAGCGCCAAAAAACATCACCCGCTCACCAAAAAAAAACGGTGGATCATTCAGCACATGGCTGACTGATCCACCGCATTCGCCAGCAAGCCGGCTCCTACAGATGTTACATCGAGGCCTACAGCATCACTCTTCGATGTTGCCCATCGCCGTGGTGTTGAAACCGCCGTCGACGTACATGATTTCACCGCTGATGCCCGAGGCCAGGTCCGAGCACAGGAAGGCGCCGGCGTTGCCGACTTCATCAATGGTCACGTTACGGCGCAGGGGCGTCTGGGCTTCGTTGGCGGCCAGCATCTTGCGGAAGTTCTTGATGCCGGAAGCGGCCAGGGTGCGGATGGGACCTGCCGACACGGCGTTGACGCGGGTGCCTTCCGGGCCCAGGCTGCCAGCCAGGTAACGTACGCCGGCTTCCAGGCTGGCCTTGGCCATGCCCATGACGTTGTAGTTGGGCATGGTGCGTTCAGCACCCAGGTACGACAGGGTCAGCAGGCTGCCGTTGCGGCCTTTCATCATCGCGCGACCGGCCTTGGCCAGCGCCACGAAGCTGTAGGCGCTGATGTCATGAGCGATACGGAAGCCGTCACGGGTGGTGGCTTCGGTGAAGTCGCCATCGAGCTGGTCGCCCGGGGCAAAGCCCACGGAGTGCACGATGCAATCCAGGCCGTCCCACTTCTGGCTCAGTTGCTCGAAGACCTTGGCGATTTCTTCATCGCTGGCCACGTCGCAAGGGAAGCACAGCTCAGGGTTCGAACCCCAGCCTGCAGCGAATTCTTCAACGCGGCCTTTGAGTTTTTCGTTCTGGTAGGTGAAGGCAAGCTCAGCGCCCTCGCGGTGCATGGCGGCAGCAATGCCGGATGCGATGGACAGTTTGCTGGCGACACCTACGATCAGGACGCGCTTACCGGCGAGAAAACCCATGGTTTGTTCCTCTTCAGGTTAATCGACAGCTGCCGGAGCCGGGAAAGCGGCTTCCAGCAGCTGCTGTGTATAAGGATGCTGTGGTGCGGCGAAGATGTCTTCCGCCGCACCCTGTTCGACCACTTGGCCTTGCTTGACCACCATCAGCTGGTGGCTCAGTGCTTTGACTACCGCCAGGTCATGGCTGATAAACAAATACGTCAGGTTGTACTTGGTTTGCAGCGAGCGCAAAAGCTCCACCACTTGACGCTGAACGGTCCGGTCGAGGGCCGAAGTCGGCTCGTCCAGTAAAATCAGCGCCGGTTTTAACACTAATGCCCGGGCGATGGCGATCCTTTGCCGCTGTCCACCGGAAAACTCGTGGGGGTAGCGGTGCCGGGTCGCCGGGTCCAGACCTACCTCCTTGAGCGCTTCGACCACCGCGGCTTCCTGCTCCACCGGTGTGCCGATCTTGTGAATGCGCAGGCCTTCGCCAACGATATCGCATACCGACATACGCGGGCTAAGGCTGCCGAACGGGTCCTGAAACACGACCTGCATCTGCCGCCTCAGCGGTCGCACCTGATCCTGCTTGAGGCACGCCAGCGAACTGCCCTGAAAGCGTATCTGGCCTTCACTGCGAATCAACCGCAAAATCGCCAGGCCCAACGTCGACTTGCCCGAGCCGCTCTCGCCGACGATCCCCAGCGTCTGGCCCCTGGGCAGACTGAAGTGGATGCCGTCCACTGCCTTGACATGGTCGACGGTGCGCTTGAACACGCCTTTCTTGATGGGGAACCAGACTTTCAGGTCTTCGACTTCCAGCATCGGTGGGCCCGGCGCGTTATTCGCCGGCCCTCCCTTGGGCTCGGCACTGAGCAGCTCGATGGTGTACGGGTGCTGCGGCGAACGGAACAGCTCTTCGCACGATGCCTGTTCGACGATGCAACCGCGCTGCATGACACATACTCGGTTAGCTATTTGTCGAACCACATTCAAATCATGGCTGATCAGCAGCAAAGCCATGCCCAGGCGGCCCTGCAATTCCTTGAGCAGTTTGAGGATCTTCAGCTGTACAGTCACGTCCAGCGCGGTGGTCGGCTCGTCGGCAATCAGCAATTCCGGTTCATTGGCCAGGGCCATGGCGATCATCACCCGCTGGCGCTGGCCCCCCGAGAGCTCGTGAGGCAGTGCCTTGAGGCGCTTGAGCGGTTCGGGGATGCCTACCAGCTCGAGCAACTCCAGGGTGCGTCTGGTGGCGGCCTTGCCGGTCAGGCCCTTGTGCAGGCCGAGCACTTCGTTGATCTGCTTCTCGATCGACTGCAGCGGATTGAGCGAGGTCATCGGCTCCTGGAAGATCATCGCGATCCGGTTGCCGCGGATCGCGCGCATGCGTTTCTCGCTGACCGTCAACAGGTCGTCGCCGGCGTACTCGATGGTGCCGGTGGGGTGTCGCGCCAGCGGATAGGGCAGAAGACGCAGGATCGAGTGGGCAGTGACCGACTTGCCCGACCCGCTTTCGCCTACCAGCGCCAGGGTCTCGCCCTTGCGGATGTCGAAGCTGATGCCCTCGACCACGCGCTGGGTGTTCTGGCCGCTGACGAACTCGACCGACAGGTCGCGGATTTCGATCAGATTGTCCTGATTCATCTCATTTCCTCGGGTCGAACGCGTCGCGGGCGGATTCGCCGATGAACACCAGCAAACTCAACATGATCGCCAGCACGGCAAAGGCGCTGATGCCCAGCCACGGCGCTTGCAGGTTGGATTTGCCCTGAGCCACCAGTTCGCCGAGCGAGGGCGAGCCTGCGGGCAGGCCGAAGCCCAGGAAGTCCAGCGCGGTGAGGGTGCCGATCGCGCCGGTGAGAATGAACGGCATGAAGGTCATGGTCGAGACCATGGCATTGGGCAGGATGTGGCGGAACATGATCGCCCCGTTCTGCATGCCCAACGCCCGTGCTGCGCGCACGTATTCAAGGTTGCGACCGCGCAGGAACTCGGCGCGCACTACGTCGACCAGGCTCATCCAGGAGAACAGCAGCATGATCCCCAGCAACCACCAGAAGTTGGGCTGCACGAAACTGGCGAGAATGATCAGCAGGTACAGCACCGGCAAGCCTGACCATATTTCCAGAAAGCGCTGACCGATCAGGTCGACCCAGCCGCCGTAGAAACCCTGCAAGGCGCCGGCAATCACGCCGATGATCGAACTGAGGATGGTCAGCGTCAGGGCGAACAGCACCGAGACACGGAAGCCGTAGATCACCCGCGCCAACACGTCGCGGCCCTGGTCGTCGGTGCCCAGCAGGTTTTCCCGCGAAGGCGGGGCAGGGGCCGGGACTTTCAGGTCGTAGTTGATGCTCTGGTAACTGAACGGAATCGGCGCCCACAGCGTCCAGCCGCCCTTGGCTGCCAGCAATTCCTTGATATAGGGGCTTTTGTAGTTGGCTTCCAGGGGGAATTCGCCGCCGAAGGTGGTCTCCGGATAACGTTCGAACACCGGGAAGTACCACTGACCGTCGTAACGCACCGCCAGCGGCTTGTCGTTGGCGATCAGCTCGGCGCCAAGGCTTGCGCCGAACAGAATCAGGAACAGCCACAGCGACCACCAGCCACGCTTGTTGGCCTTGAAACGCTCGAAACGGCGTCGATTGAGAGGGGACAACGTCATATCAATGATCCCTGCGGTCGAAGTCGATACGTGGGTCAACCAGCGTGTAGGTCAGGTCGCCGATCAGCTTCACCACCAGCCCCAGCAAGGTGAAGATGAACAAGGTGCCGAACACCACCGGGTAGTCACGGTTGATCGCCGCTTCAAAACTCATCAGGCCAAGGCCGTCGAGGGAAAAGATCACTTCCACCAGCAAGGACCCAGTGAAGAAAATGCCAATGAATGCCGACGGGAAACCGGCGATCACCAACAGCATGGCGTTGCGAAACACGTGCCCGTAGAGCACCCGGCGCTGAGTCAGCCCCTTGGCTTTGGCGGTAATCACGTACTGCTTGCCGATTTCATCGAGAAAGCTGTTTTTGGTCAGCAGGGTCATGGTGGCGAAGTTGCCGATCACCAGTGCCGTGATGGGCAGTACCAGATGCCAGAAGTAATCGCCCACCTTGCCCAGCCAGCTCAGTTCGTCGAAGTTGCCGGAGGTCAGGCCGCGCAGCGGGAACCAGTCGAAATAGCTGCCGCCGGCAAACACCACGATCAGCAGGATCGCAAACAGGAATGCCGGGATGGCATAGCCGACGATGATCGCCGAACTGGTCCAGATGTCGAACTGGCTGCCGTGGCGCGTGGCCTTGGCGATCCCCAGCGGGATCGACACCAGGTACATGATCAGCGTGCTCCACAGGCCGAGCGAGATCGACACCGGCATTTTCTCGACAATCAGGTCGATGACCTTGGCGTCGCGGAAGAAGCTGTCGCCAAAATCCAGCCGCGCGTAGTTCTTGACCATGATCCACAAGCGTTCCGGCGCCGACTTGTCAAAGCCGTACATGTGCTCGATTTCCTTGATCAGGCCCGGATCCAGGCCTTGCGCGCCGCGATAGGTGGAGCCTGCCACCGAGACCTCGGCGCCGCCACCGGCAATCCGGCTGGTGGCGCCCTCGAAGCCTTCGAGCTTGGCGATCATCTGTTCCACCGGGCCGCCGGGTGCGGCCTGGATGATCACGAAGTTGATCAGCAGGATGCCGAACAGGGTCGGCACGATCAGCAGCAGACGCCGCAGCAGGTAGGCCAGCATATTATTGCTCCGTGTCCTTGGAAGGTGGTGCGTCAGGCGCCGCCGGATCTGCAACGGTCTGCACCGGAATCGCAGGCGTGGCGTCGGGTTTGACCCACCAGGTCATGCTGCCGATGTCGTACAGCGGTGTGCGTGTCGGATGCCCCAGATGGTCCCAATAGGCCAGACGCCAGGTCTTGATGTGCCAATTGGGGATCACGTAGTAACCCCAGAGCAGGGCGCGATCCAGCGCGCGGGTGTGATCGATCAGGCTCTGCCGCGAATCGGCGTTGATCAGACCGCCGACCAGAGTATCGATGGCCGGATCCTTCAGGCCGATCAGATTGTAGCTGCCCGGCTTGTCGGCGGCCGACGAGTCCCAGTATTCGCGCTGTTCGTTGCCCGGTGAACTCGACTGCGGGAAGCTGCCGACGATCATGTCGTAGTCTCGCGAGCGGCGGCGGGTGATGTATTGCGAGACATCGACACGACGAATCTCGAGATTGATGCCGATGTCGGCCAGATTGCGCTTGAACGGCAACAGCACCCGTTCGAACTCGGTCTGCGCCAGCAGGAACTCGATGGTCACCGGTTTGCCTTGGGTATCGACCATCTTGTCGCCGACGATCTTCCAGCCCGCTTCGCTGAGCAGCTGAAAGGCCTTGCGTTGCTGCTCGCGGATGATGCCGCTGCCATCGGTGACCGGCAGCTTGAACTCATCGGTGAACACCTGTTCCGGCAGCTTGCCGCGCAGAGGCTCGAGAATCGCCAGCTCGGCGGTGGAGGGCATGCCGCGCGAGCCCATGTCCGAGTTGTCGAAGTAGCTCTTGGTCCGGGTGTAGGTGCCGAAGAACAGCTGCTTGTTGGTCCACTCGAAGTCCAGCAGCAGGCTCAGCGCCTGACGCACACGGATATCCTGGAACATCGGCTTGCGCAGGTTAAAGATGAAGCCCTGCATGCCCTGCGGGTTGCCGTTGGGGATTTCTTCCTTGATCAGGCGGCCGTCTCTGACGGCGGGAACGTCGTAGGCGGTGGCCCAGTTCTTGGCGGTCATTTCCTGCCAGAAGTCGAATGCACCGGCTTTCAGCGCCTCGAGGGCGACGGTGTTGTCGCGGTAGTAGTCGGTGGACAGTTTGTCGAAGTTGTAGAAACCCTTGTTGACCGGCAGATCCTTGCCCCAGTAGTCCTTGACCCGCTCGTACCGCACCGAACGCCCGGCCTTGACCTCGACCACTTTGTACGGGCCGCTGCCCAACGGGATCTCCAGATTGCCCTTGCTGAAGTCACGCGTGGCCCACCAGTGTTTGGGCAGCACCGGCAACTGACCGATGATCAACGGCAGTTCGCGGTTGTTGTTGTGCTTGAACTTGAACAATACCGTCAGCGGATTTTCCGCGACCACTTGATCGACGTCGGCGTAGTAGCTGCGGTAGAGCGGCGAGCCGTCCTTGACCAGCGTGTCGAAACTGAACACCACGTCTTCGGCGCGCACCGGGTGACCGTCGTTGAAGCGCGCTTCAGGCCGCAGATAGAAACGCACCCAGCTGTTGTCCGGGGCCTTCTCGATCTTGCCGGCGATCAGGCCGTACTCGGTAAACGGCTCATCCAGGCCCTGACGCGCCAGGGTGTCGTAGATCAGACCGATATCATCGGCGGGCACACCCTTGCTGATGAACGGATTGAGGCTGTCGAAACCGCCAAAGCCTGCGCTGCGCAGAATCCCGCCCTTGGGAGCATCAGGGTTGACGTAATCGAAGTGCTTGAAGTCCGCCGGATACTTCGGTGCTTCGTTGTACAGGGTAATGGCATGCTGCGGGGCTGCCTGGGCTGAACAGGCCAGTCCCAGCAGCAGCAGGCCGCCGGCCCGTGTGAGAGAGCGCAAGGCAGTCATTGGGGTTTCTCCGAAGGCTTGAGCCACCACGCACGCAGGCCCAGGGTGTAGGGCGGGGTGGTGACCATGGCGAACCGGTTGCGGTACGCCAGACGATGATTGTTGAGGTACCAGTTGGGAATCATGTAGTGCTGCCACAGCAGAACCCGATCCAGTGCCCTGGTCGCGGCCACCTGGTCGTCCCGGGTCTTGGCCGCCAGCAACTGATTGAGCAGGTGGTCCACGACCGGATTGGCGATACCCGCATAATTCTTGCTGCCTTTGATATTGGCCTGGCTGGAGTGAAAGTACTGCCATTGCTCCAGCCCCGGACTCAGGGTCTGGTTGAGGGTCATCAGAATCATGTCGAAATCGAACTGGTCCAGTCGCTGTTTGTATTGCGCGCGATCAACCGTGCGCAGGCGCGCGTCGATGCCGATTCGCGTGAGGTCTTCGATGTAGGGCTGCAGGATTCGTTCGAGATTGGGGTTGACCAGAAGTATTTCGAAACGCAACGGCTGGCCGGCATTGTCGGTCAGGCCGCGGTCGGTGAACTTCCAGCCAGCCTCGGCCAACAGGCCCAGCGCCTTGCGAATGGTGTCGCGAGGCACGCCGCCACCGTCGGTCTTCGAGACCGTGAACGGTTGGGTAAACAGCTTGGCGGGCAGTTGATCGCGATAAGGCGCCAAGGTGAGAAACTCACGACCGAGCGGCAGATCGGTGGCCGAAAACTCGCTGTTGGGGTAGTAGCTGATCGAGCGACTGTAGGCGTTGTTGAACAGCGTGCGGTTGGTCCACTCGAAGTTGAACATCAGGCCCAGCGCTTCACGCACCCTGATGTCGGCGAAATTGCCGCGTCGGGTGTTCATGAACAGGCCTTGGGTCTGGGTCGGGATCTGGTGCGCGATTTGCGCCTTTATCACGTTGCCGCTGGCCACGGCGGGGAAGTCATAGCCGGTGAACCAGTTCTTGGCCTGATGCTCGATGTAGATGTCGAACTCGCCGGCCTTGAACGCCTCGAAAGCCACGTCGGCGTCACGGTAGAACTCGACCTCCACGCGGTTGAAGTTGTACTTGCCGCGATTGACCGGCAAGTCCTTGCCCCAGTAGTCCTTGACCCGCTCGAACGTCAGTCCGCGGCCGGGACGCACCCCGGTGATGCGGTACGGTCCGCTGCCCAGAGGTACTTCGAAGGTCGTTGCCTTGAAGTCACGATTCTTCCAGTAGTGCTGGGGCAGCACCGGCAGCTCGCCCAGGCGCAGGATCAACAACGGGTTGCCGGAGCGCTTGAACACGAAGCGGATGCGGTGACGGTTGAGGATGTCCACCCGCTGCACTTCCTGCAGGGCCGTGCGGTATTGCGGGTGACCGTCCTTGAGCAGGGTGCGGTAGGAAAACGCCACGTCATAGGCGGTGATTGCCTTGCCATCGTGAAAGCGCGCTTCGGGGCGCAGGTTGAACACCACCCAGCTGCGGTCCTCGCTGTATTCCACTGATTTGGCGATCAAGCCATAGCTGGAGGTGGGTTCATCGCCCGAAGGGTCGTATTGGCCGGTGCCGACCATCAACGGCTCATTGAGCTCGCTGACGCCGTATTGACCGAAGTTGGGCGTCGAGATCGGGCTGCTGCCCTTGAAGGTGTAGGGGTTGAGGGTATCGAAGGTGCCGAACGCCATGATCCGCAAGGTGCCAGCCTTCGGCGCCTCGGGATTGACCCAGTCGAAATGGGTGAAGCTGGCCGGATACTTGAGGACACCGAATTGTGCGTAGCCATGGCTTTCGCTGATGGTCGCGGCGGCTGTCATGCTCAAGACCAGGCTGAAGATCAGCAGCAGGAGGCGTATCAAATCGGCATTCGATCCAGGCAGCGGTCGGTCACAGTAACAGCTTGTATGGGCTGGAAAAAGGGTCGTGCAGAGGGCGTCGCGGGCGTGCAGCATTTGTCGGAGCGTGGCTTGTCCCGCGATCTGCCGGCACCGGCAGTAAAATCTGTGAATGCGGTCTGTCGATCAAACCTCATGCGCAGGTTTTGCGACGACTTTGTCGTCGATCGCGGGACAAGCCACGCGCCTACAGTGGGCGGAGGGTCTGCTTAATCAATGCGGCAAATAAACCGTCAACGTCTGCCCAGGCTTCAGTGCCTGACCGCTGCGCGGGTTCCAGCGTTTGAGATGTTGCATCTCGACGTTGAAGCGCTTGGCCACCAGATACAGCGAGTCGCCTTTCTGGATCTTGTACTGCATGGATTTCTTGTCGGTGTCTTCATCCCTGGCGCCGCTACCAGCCTTGGCCACCACGGCCCGCGAAGCGGTCTTGGCAGCCACTGCGCGTGAACTCGCCTTGGCGGGCTTGCTGTTGTCCTGCATGACCAGGGTCTGGCCAACCTTGAGGTTGTAACCGGACAATTTGTTCCAGTGCTGCAGATCCTTCACGTCAACCTTGTTGATGCGGGCGATCTGACCCAGGTTCTCGCCTTTCTTCACTTTGTAGGTGCGGGTACGAGCGGGTTTTTCGTCGACTTCGGCCACTTCTTCGAACACCGGCATGGCGATCTTCATGCCCGGCTGAACCGGAATCGTCAGCGCCTGCCCACGTTTGAGGTGGTTGCCGGACAGCTTGTTGAGATCCTTGAGGGTGCCGGTCGAAACCTTGTAGCGGCTGGCGATGCTGGCCAGGCTATCGCCCGGACGCACGCGGTATTGCTGCCAGTCCACCAGCTCTTCAGGCTTCATGTTGGAAAGACTGGCGGTCAGCAACTGTGATTTCGCGGTCGGCACCAGCAGGTGCTGCGGGCCATCGATGGTCAGGCGCTTCTTGAACGCCGGGTTGAGCTGCATCAGCTCGTCTTCATCGATGTTGGCCATCTGCGCGACTTTGGACAGGTCCATGCGCTGGTTCAGTTCGACGACTTCAAAGTAGGGCTTGTTGTCGATCGGGTTGAGGTTGACGCCATACGCTTCGGGGGACATGACCACTTGCGACAGGGCCAGCAGTTTGGGCACATAGTCGCGGGTTTCCTGCGGCAGGGGCAGGTTCCAGTAGTCGGTCGGCAGGTTGAGCTTTTCGTTGCGTTCGATGGCGCGGCTGACCGTGCCTTCGCCGGCATTGTAGGCAGCCAGTGCCAGCAGCCAGTCGCCGTTGAACATGTCGTGCAGGCGGGTCAGGTAGTCCAGCGCTGCGGTGGTGGACGCCGTGATGTCGCGGCGACCATCGTAGAAATTGGTCTGGCGCAGGTTGAAATAGCGGCCGGTGGATGGGATGATCTGCCAGATCCCGGCGGCATCGCTACGTGAAAGGGCCATGGGGTTGTAGGCGCTCTCGATCACTGGCAGCAGGGCCAGCTCCAGCGGCATGTTGCGTTCTTCCAGGCGCTCGACGATGTAGTGCATGTAAAGGCTGCCGCGCTCGCCCGCGGTTTCGAGGAACGAGGGGTTGTTGGCGTACCAGAGGCGCTGTTGATCGATACGCGGGTTGAGGTCGTTGCCGTCCTGCAGCTGGAAGCCCTGACGCATGCGCTCCCAGACATCGTGCGGCGGGGCCAGCGGAGCGGGTTTGCGAGCAACGAACACCGGCTTGGGCTTGATGCTGGCCGGGGAATGAGAGACGTTGGCCGAACTGCCAGGCTCCAGGCTGCTGGTGGTCTGGCAGCCTGCCAGGGTGGCGCTTGCGACCACCGCGATAGCCTGGGCCAACCGAGTCAATGCGTCGGAATTAAAGGTTCTGCGTATAGATGACGACATTGGCTGGGGGATAGTTCCAGTCGAAAATGTCGGGCGATTCTAGAAAGCGTCATGGGAACGGTCAACCTTTCAGAATTTTTGTGCTGATCGGGGCATGGATTAGAACTTATCTTTCCATGCCCGCAGCGCCGCAAAAACCTCTACAGGCGAGGCGTTGTCTGTGCCGGTCCGTTCGTCCGCTTTTTGTTTTACCGAAGGTTGCGAGGCGCGCAGAAACGGGTTGGTCTTGCGTTCCAGCGCCAGATTCGACGGCAAGCTGATGCGGTCCTGCTCGCGCCATTGTGTGACTTGCTCGAAACGGGCAGCCACATCAGGGTTGTCGGGTTCCACCGCCACGGCAAAACGCAGGTTGCTGAGCGTGTACTCGTGGGCGCAGTAGACCAGCGTGGCGTCAGGCAGTGTCGCCAGCCGTTGCAGGGAGTGGTGCATTTGCTGCGGCGTGCCTTCGAACAGCCGGCCACAGCCAGCGGCGAACAGAGTGTCGCCACTGAACAGCAGCGGCCGCTGCGAATCGGCATGGTAGAACGCGATGTGTCCCAGGGTGTGGCCCGCAACTGCATGGACGGCGAACGTCAGGCCGAGTACGGTGACCTCATCGCCGTCGTCAAGCGCCACGTCACGGGCCGGGATATTCTCGCTGGCCGGACCGTAGACCCGGGCACCGGAGAGGTTTTTCAGCTGCGCCACGCCGCCGGTATGATCGGCGTGATGGTGAGTGACCAGAATGTCGCTCAAATGCCAGCCCGGATGATCGTCCAGCCAGGCCAGTACCGGCGCTGCATCACCCGGATCGACCACGGCGCAACGCTTGCTGGCATTGTCTTGTAACAACCAGATGTAGTTGTCGCTGAAAGCGGGCAGGGCGTCGATCTGTATCATGGCTCGATTCGCTACTTGGGAAACAAAGAAACATCTTAGAGTCTGAACAGGTTCCACGCGAGCAGCGCTTGCGCAAGACCACTCATGGAGACCGGAAATGACCGATGAAGCGTTCGCCCAGGCCGACCCCGAATGGCTTGAGTTGATCAGCTCTGCCCGTGAATGGTTGTCCGGGCCGCTGGGGCAACTGCTGCTCGAAGAAGAGCGGGGCGTCCTCGAAGAGGAGCTTGAGCGTTTCTTTGGTGGCTATCTGGTGCATTACGGGCCCTCGGCGCAGACCCCGCCGGCCGCCAAGCAGGTGCAGCGCAATGTACGCCTGGGTGCTCCGCTGCCGGGTGTGGAGATTGTCTGCGAGGAGCAGGCCTGGCCCCTGAGCGAGCACGCCGCCGATGTGGTGGTCATGCAGCATGGGCTGGATTTCTGCCTGTCTCCCCATGGCCTGTTGCGCGAAGCCGCCAGCAGCGTACGCCCTGGCGGTCACCTGCTGATCATCGGCATCAACCCCTGGAGCACCTGGGGCATTCGCCATATCTTCGCCAACGACACCCTGCGCCGCGCCCGCTGCATCTCGCCGTCGCGGGTCGGGGACTGGCTCAATCTGCTGGGCTTCGCGCTGGAGAAACGCCGTTTCGGGTGCTATCGTCCGCCGCTTGCCTCGCCCAAGTGGCAGGCCCGTCTGTCGGGCCTCGAGCGCCTGGGCGGCGGCTGGCAGAGCCCCGGTGGCGGTTTCTATCTGTTGGTCGCACGCAAAATGGTGGTCGGCTTGCGGCCCGTGCGCATGCCGCGTCGCGAGCCGATGGGCAAACTGATCCCGTTGCCGATGGCCAAGGTCAATCGGCGCAGCCCGGAGCCTTAGCCGCCCGGCCTGCACCAAGCCTACTCAATTCTGGAAAAAGCCGTAATGAGCGATACCGTGGAACTCTTCTCCGATGGCGCCTGCAAGGGCAACCCTGGTCCCGGAGGCTGGGGCGCGTTGCTGGTGTGCAAAGGCGTGGAAAAGGAACTCTGGGGTGGCGAAGCCAATACCACCAATAACCGGATGGAGCTGCTGGGAGCGATTCGTGGCCTGGAAGAGCTCAAGCGGCCCTGTGAAGTGATTCTGGTGACTGACTCGCAATATGTGATGAAAGGCATCACCGAGTGGATGGTCAACTGGAAAAAGCGCGGCTGGAAGACGGCGGCCAAGGAACCGGTGAAGAACGCCGACCTGTGGAAGCAGCTGGACGAACAGGTCAGCCGGCACACAGTCACCTGGAAGTGGGTGCGCGGCCACATCGGACACCACGGCAACGAACGAGCGGACCAGCTGGCCAATCGCGGGGTCGATGAGGTGCGCGGCATCAAGCACGGGTAGAACCCCACCCTTGCACTATAGGAGTGAGCTTGCTGGCGATTGTTTTCGGTCTGCACCCAGTCCTTCGACTGGCCAATCGTGATCGCGAGCAAGCTCATTCCTACAGTTTCGTGTGTCCTCTCTTGCTGATCACCCATGCTAATATCCGCGCCTGAAGCTGAGGCGGTAGGCAATGACTGTACAAAACATCATCACTGAACGACGAGTCGTCCTCGATACCGAAACCACGGGTATGCCCGTCACTGACGGTCATCGGGTGATCGAGATCGGCTGCGTGGAGTTGATCGGACGGCGTTTGACCGGGCGCCATTTTCACGTTTACCTGCAGCCCGATCGCGACAGTGACGAGGGTGCCATCGGCGTTCACGGTATCACTGACCAGTTCCTGATCGGCAAACCGCGTTTTGCCGAGGTCGCCGACGAATTCTTCGAGTTCATCAAAGGCGCTCAGCTGATCATCCACAACGCGGCGTTCGACGTTGGCTTCCTCAACAACGAATTTGCCCTGATCGGTCAGCATGATCGCGCCAACATGAGCAGCTACTGCTCGGTGCTCGATACCCTGGCCATGGCCCGCGAGCGGCATCCGGGTCAGCGCAACAGCCTGGACGCCCTGTGCAAGCGCTACGACGTCGACAACTCCGGTCGCGAACTGCACGGCGCGTTGCTCGACTCGGAGATTCTCGCCGACGTCTACCTGGCGATGACCGGTGGTCAGACCACGCTGTCGCTGGCGGGCAATAACGATGGCGAAGGCGGAGCTGACCGGCCCTCGGAAATACGCCGTATCGTCAATCGCACGCCGGGCCCTGTGCTCGTCGCCAGCGAAGCCGAATTGAGCGACCACCAGGCGCGGCTGGCCGTGATCGCCAAATCCGCCGGTGCGCCTGCGTTGTGGACGCAATTGCTCGAAGCCCAGGCCCAGGTCCAGTAACGCCGGGGCAGGGCGCCGCTTCGGTGGTTTATCGCAGACCTGATGATCCTTTCATCGATGGCGCAGGAGCCCCATGGTGACCACGCTCAATCCCGCTCTGAGCATTCGTGTCGCGGACGAATGCTTTGAGGATTACATCCTCAACAGCGAATTCACTTTCATGGTCACCGGTTACGCGAAGGTACTCATTGGTGAGCCGGTGGCCCGGTGGCCTGTCGATGCAGTCGAGCCCTATCTCAAGAATTACGGCATCGATTCAGAAGAGTTCTGCAATTACCGCGAGGCTGCGGACGCCACCGTGCTGGTGGCCTGGCTCGACGAACAACCGGTGGGGCATATTGTCCTGAGCAAGAACTGGAACGGCCTGGCGCATATCGACGAACTGGCCGTGGATACCGCCGCCAGGCGCTGCGGGGTGGCGCGCAAGCTGCTGGACGTCGCGCAGTTCTGGAGCCGCAAGCACCAGCTGGCGGGCATCATGCTGGAAACCCAAAACAACAACCTGGCCGCTTGCAGGCTGTACGAAAGTCACGGGTTCGTGGTCGGCGGGGTCGATTACCTGCGTTATCGCGCCATCGATCCGACCACCGTCGAAGCAGCGATATTCTGGTATCTGTTGTTTGACGATCCAGTCAGCGACTAGATCTGGGATGGATCTTTCTTGGCGCCGCCCTCAGGGGCTCGGCCACCTTCAGGTTCTCGCTTGAGTTTGGTGCCCAGCTGAACCAGTACAAAGTCGTCACCGCCCAGATGAGTCACGCGGTCGCCAATGGCCAGGCGATAAGTGGACACGGGCTCCTTGCCGTCCGCCTCGGCGGGCAGTGATTCACGGAATTCATGCACGGGGTAGATGCGGCCGTCGGCATCCCTTGCATGAAATTGCCCAACTAGAACTGAAGCCATTTGCTTTGTAACCTCTGGAAATAACTGCTCGTTTTCGCTCGCATCCTAACACTGCAAGCCATGAATCCGTGTCAGCTTGTAAGGCAATTCTGCAAGTGCTGCAGGTGCCTTCCACGCTCAAGCCTTTCAGACCGCCGTTTTCGGGGCTAGTTTTCGTCAAAGAAAAAAATAGTCTCGACCAACGGTAGCCGCTGAACCTCCCTGAGCACGAGCTAGATCGGCTGTTTCGATCAATGGCAGCGAAAAAACTGCGCAGAACAAATCGTCTCTTTGATCTATAACTGTCCACTCCTCTATTAGAAGAAGGTCAGGTACATGAGCCAGGTTCATTCGATTGCAGTGATTGTCGGCAGCTTGAGAAAAGACTCCCTGAACCGCAAGGTCGCCCGCGCCCTGGCCGAGTTGGCACCCCCGAGCCTGAAACTGAGCATCGTCGAGATCGGCGAGCTGCCTTTGTACAACGAAGACATCGACCACGATTCGCCGCCCGCCGCTTACACCGCATTCCGTCAGGCGTTGCAGGGCGCAGACGGTTTTCTGTTTGTCACCCCTGAATACAACCGCTCGGTGCCGGGCGTTCTGAAAAACGCCCTCGACGTCGGTTCACGCCCTTATGGCAAAAGCGCCTGGGGCAAAGCCAAGCCTGCAGCGGTGGTCAGCGTGTCGCCGGGTGCCATTGGCGGTTTCGGGGCCAACCAGCACCTGCGTCAGAGTTTCGTGTTTCTCGATGTCCTGTGCATGCAGCAACCGGAAGCCTATCTGGGCAACGCCGGGAGCTTCTTCGATGAACAGGGCAAATTGAGCGAGAAAACCCGGCCATTCCTGCAAGGCATCATCGATGCGTTTGCCGCCCATGTTGAGCGGACAATCAAGGTCTGATCATCTGTAGCCGCACGGCTTGCCGGCGGTGGCGTCCTCAAGATCGCTTCCGCCGGCAAGCGGTGCTGCTACAGTTGTTTATGCTCCCCGAGCGCCCCATTGCCCTGTCCAGAAACGTCGCCACCACCGGCCTTGAGCTCTGCTCCGGCAGGCGCACCAGGGTCTCGCTCATGCGCCGTGCGCAATCGAGGATCGGCAAGGCGATGACCCGCGAGTCCGCGCCCAATCCGGCGGCCGAAACCACGCCCACGCCCACGCCGATGCCCACCACGACAGCCTCACCCGCCGCTTCACGTCCTTGCACCTGAATCGCCGGACGGATTTTCAAGCCCAGCCGGTTCATCTCTTGTTCCACCACCTGGCGCATGACCGAGCCTGGTTCGCGCAGGATCAACGGCGTGTCGAGCTGGCCCAGCAAGCGCCACCGATGCAGGACCTCAAGGCGCTGCGTAGCTGAGCCAGTCAATCCGAAATAGCGATGCCCGTGCACAGCATTATGTAGCGCAGCACCTGCGATTTTTCTCCTTACGCTCCTTGGCATTGTCGCCGGCTCCGTTGAACGCCGGAGCCGGGCCCTTCCTGCACCAAGGAGCTTTCATGTCTATCGCGACCCTCGATTATTTTCACAGTGCATCGCTGCGCCAACGCTATGTCGACGAACTCGACGACGCGTTGCGCAGTCACCGGCTGCGGCCAGAAGCGCGATTGTGGCTGCAGGGCCCGGCGCGTCCCCTGGTCGAGGGTGGTCCTGACCCGGTCAGGGTTGACCGGCTCTTGTTCAACGATGGCTCCAGCAGCGCTTTCGAGCTGTCGGGTGCGCTGATGTTGAGCCATCAGCAGGCCGATGATCCGCAGGTTTACCTGTATACCCTGGCCGATGGGATCGAGGTTTTCCCCGACCGCCACGCGCTGTTGGCTGCACTGCGCCAACGCTTTGCCCAGGGGGATGCCGATACGCTGTTCGAATCCGAACGCATCGAAGGCGATCCCTTCCATGCGCAAATGCTCAACCTCGTCGATCATCAGGCCGGGCATGTCGGCCAGGTGGCCGCGCAACTGAGGCTGACGCCGTCCTTGCCGGATGTACTGACCGCCGCGCTCGCACGGCAATTGCGCGCCAAACTGGCGCGTATGTCGATCGACCCTGCCACGCACCTGCTGCAGATCGTCAGCGCCTCCAGCAGGGAGGTCGAGTTGACCCCGGTTACCCAGACCTTGGCGCAGGCGGTGTTCGATGATTATTGCAAGGTGCAGATCGAGGAGGGCTTCGAGCGGCGCTTTCTTTGCGCTCAGGGGCTGATCGCCGATTCCGCTGATGCCCAGCGGTTCGCTCAGGCACTGACCGAGGCCACGGCGCAGGCGGGAAGCGAGTATGGCCAACAGCTCACGGCCTTCTGGCAGGACATCTGGCGTGCCGGGCGAACGCGTCGCGACCTGGCCATCGAGACCCTGGGCGACAGTTATCGGTGCGCGCTTTATCGTTGCCGTCACAACGCAAGCCTGGATGCCGCAAGCGTGAACACCCTGCGCTCGGTGCTGGGCGATGCGCCTGCGGCTGCTGACCTGCGATGCAGCCGGTTGAAGATCCGCATTGGCTACAGCAACTTCTACCCTTTGGCAGCGACCTTCGCCGTGCAGCGTGGAGCCGCCGGTGTCGGTTCGCTGCTGTGGTTCACCCCCGATCACAGCCTGGTCGGTTTTGCCGATGTGGCCGCGCTGGCCGCGCATCTGGGGACGGTGCAGGGGCGCCAGCAGCTGCGTGCGCTGCTGGCTATCGAAGACCAGCCGTTGCTCCTGCAACAAGGCGCGGTACAGCTGCAGCTGGAGCCGATCCGCACCCCGGTCATGGCCGATCGCATCGATTCGATCCTGGCCTTGCAGGCGCGCAATCTGGCCTATGCCTTGGGCTCCTCTAACCTTGGGGAACGGGTCACGGCGATGATCGATGATGCACTGGACGTGCGCCAGCTTCTGGACCCGCGACAGTCGCAACTCGATGCCGGGCGCTGGCGACGGGCGGCACCCTTCGACTTCTGCGATGTCTGGCGCGGCGCCGGATCGGACACTTCGCTTGCCACCGCGCCGGAAGAAGGCGACTCGTCCATTTCCAGCGATGCCGGGGGTGACCGTACGTCCCGGTTGATTCTGTCGGCCTCCTGGCGGGAGCTGGCGCAAAGCTTCGATTCGCGCGCCGAGCGTCTGCGCCAGTCGGACATTGTGTTGCTGGACTACGCCGCGCAGGCGCTACAGCCGTACGTGAGCGTCCTCGTCCGGGGTCCGGTGCGAGCCCGGGACATCCGCGTGCAATGGCTCGAACCGATTCCCCTGGAGGCGTCGGTAACCGAGCTGAGCGCTGTTCCGGTCAGCGAAACACAACAGCTGATGTCCCTGGATCTGGTGTCATTGCTGCTCGAATGTGTCACCGGCCATCGCGCAGGCGTTCCCTCCACCATGGAGGTCAGGGTCGAACCGTCGGCGGCGCGGGTAGCGGCGCTGGCTGAGCTGATTCCCCGCGTGCTGGAGAAGGCCGCTGTCGATTTTACCCGCCGTTATGCCGATTACTTCAGGCAGAGCCGCGTCGGCCTGCAGCGCCAGGGCGACAGCCATGCATGGCCGGACATGCAAGCGCTGAGCCTGCGCGAAGATGCGTTACGCCTGGACCTGGCGCTGGGCAAGCGTGAGGGCCGGTTCGACAGCGGCGCCATCGGCATGGCCAGGCAGATGCTGGACCGGCCTGTGCGCGCCTTGCGCATAGCATTGGGCGAACCGCTGACCGAGGCGTTTTCGGTCTCTCTGGCGTATGACCCCCACCCGGCAGCCTTGCTTTGCGACACCTTAGTGTTGCGGCAGACGCTCGAGCCCGACGCACCGGTCATGCTCTGGCGCGCAACGACGGGCTGGCGGCAATTTGCTTCAATCGAGCATTTGCAGCACGCGCTGCAGCTCAATCTGCTTGGGCCTCATCGCGAGCGATGGCTCAAGCTGTTGGGCGAGCGCGACCGCAGGCTGCTTGAGACGTATCTACTGGACTCCTCCCGCCCTGCGGTGCAGATTCGCTTGCAACGAATCGACGGGCATGTCATCGACAGCCTGCAAGCGCAGACGCTCAAACGCGGACAGCAGGATCTGCGCCAGCTGTGCCTGAGTGCGGCGCGTTGCCATCTGCCGGCGCGTCTCTTTACCAGCCTTGCGTGCGCGGCCGAGCTGGACCGCCAACTGGTCGAGATGCTTGATGGATTAGCGGTGAGAATCGACTGCAGTATCTTCGAGGCGATGCTGCCGTCATGGTTGATCTCGGCATCCCTGGCCGACCTGGATCAATACAACAAAATCTTCAAACGCTTTTACCTGGCCAGCGACGGCGGCAAGGATTTTCTCTTCGACGTGCCCGCACTACAGGATCTGGCCCGCGATCGATTGACCGCGCAGCTGAGCCAGGACTTCCCCGATCAACTGTTGAATCCCGATGCGATCAACGTCATCTCACGTCGCTACGTGAGTGCCATCCCCACGGTGGGTGAGTTGCCGTCCGGCGTGGCGGCGGCCACCATCGTCCACACTGAAACGCTGACCGACTATGCGATCAATCGGTTCGTCGGCGTTCGCGATTCGGCGCTGAGTGTCGATCCCGCAGGCGGTGAGCCGGTCGCCGGGTTGCTGAGGCCTGACTATCTGCGACAGTTGGTCAGGCAGCTGGATGTCGGCGCTGGTTACATGGCGTTGCTGCGTAAAGCGCTGTCGTCCGATGATGTGCATTACGCCGAGCGGCAACGGCTGTTCGTCGAACAGTTACCGCCCGCGCTGATGGCGTTGGCCTTGACCGAAAAGGTCCAGGGCAAGCTGACTGCGCGGGCCTATGAGTTCATCTGCTCTGTGTTGGACATGCCTGATGGCGTTGCCCGTGAGCCGGTGGACGGGGTGCGGGTGATCCTCAGCCCGCTGCAGTTGGTCGCCGATCGCGGCGTGAACCCGGACACAGTGACCGGGGTTTATGTGATTTTTCCTGAGGCGCCTGACGCCGGTCCGGTGGTGCTGTACGCGATCTATCATCCGTTATTCGTATTTCGTGAGTATCCCAACCGAACGGCCTTGACCGCCGCTATCCGTACTGATGAATCCCTGCAACGGCTGCTGCTGCAGCGCGTCGATCCGCAGGTGCATCGACGTTACGCCCGCGGCGGTTTCCGCGAGCCGCATCTGGCCTCCTCGGTGGGCCTGTTCGACTTCGACCTGCCTCTGCACCGACCGGGCCCCGTGGCGCTGGCAACCGTCGAAGAGAAAGGCAATGCCTTGCAACTGCTGTTCAAGGGCACCGTCAAGGTGCTGCTGGACATGGGCGCTAACGATTCGGTGACCAACCAACAGGTCGATCAATCAGGCAGAGCCTTTCTCGTGACGCTAGGGCTTGAGCAGGTCCTATGCCTGCTGCCAGGCAAATGGGCGACGCTGGTCACGCTCTGGCAGAGCCATGCGTTGATTCGCGCCTCGGCGTTGTCGATCTCGGGGCATCGCTGGGGCGAGGCGCTGTCCGAATTCTCTGCGGCCTTGGGCGTGCTGGTCACGGCGCGCAGGCAAGCCATCGAGGAGCGGGTGCCCGAGGACCCGCTCGATCCGCAGCCTGCGTCTGATTCGGTCGACGAGAAGCGCCAGACGCCCTACGCCTCCTGGGGCGGCATCTCCTTGAATGCCGAACAGCGGGTGCGGCTTCAGGATTTGCAGGCGCAGAATGTGGCGCTCAACGCAATGCGCCACGATGAGTTGCTCAATCTTTATCTGGACCCCGACAGCGCCGCCACCTACGCCGTGGTAGATGGAAAGGTCTTCGAGGTCAACCGACTGCCGGAAGGGGAGTGGGTCATCGTCGGCGCCGACGGCACCACCGGACCGCAGTTGATACTCGACGATGATCAGCGCTGGCAGCTGGACCTGAATGTGCGCCTGAGGGGCGGGGGCGGCGTGATCACGCGCTTTCAGGCCGCTACCGCGCTGTCCAGCGTCGAACAGGTCATGGTCATCGAGGCCAGTGGCATGCCCGAAATTCGCCTGCAGTATCGTGCGCGTGCCCGGCAGATCGGTGAGGCACACGCCCAGGCCAAGCGCTATCTGGAAAACTGCCTGGACAACCTCAACGTCAATACGCCCGGGGCTGTGCTGGAGCCTCGGGTCAACGGGGTGGTCGCTGATTTCTTCGGCGCTGCCAGCCCGGACCAGCAGCTGCTGGGCCGCGTCGAAAGCGCCATAAGGTCGCTGTTCGCCGAGGTCATGGATGCCTCCCTTTCGCCGTTTTCATCGCCGCGCTTCGTCGTGGGTTCCAATCGACCCGGACACGATCGTGTCACCGCTTTCATGGTTCCGGCCGACCCGCAGCGGCGGATATTTCTGACCGAGCGCTTCTTTCGCGTGCCTTACTTTCGCCTCAAGCCTGAGGCGATTGCCGCAGGCTTCGATCCGCTGCGTCATTCCCAGGCCGCTGTGTTGCTGCATGAGCTGTCGCATCAGGTCCTGAATACCAAGGACATCGCCTACCTGGAAGCCAATTCGCCGTATCCGGATCTGCTGCTGCAGAACACGGCGAGTAATTTCAGAAGCCGGGCCCAGATAGAGCGATTACAGAACAGTCGGCTGTCCCATCAGACACTTCACAGTGACTTGTTCAAATACATGGAAGACGGCCAGTGGCGCGATATCAGCCGCGAGGACGGCATCGGTTACTCGACGATTCTGCAGATCACCGAAACCAGGACGCTGGATGACGCACGCAAGGTGTTCTTGTCCGATGTGCACAAACGCAGCCGGGTCATGCTCAAGAACGCCGACTCCATGACCTTGCTGATACTGCGTTTAGGGCGACACAACTATGTGGCTCCGCAACCGTGACCTGCATGACCAGGCACCGCGTGCGCGCCTGCCCGTGGCCGGGCGCCTGGCGATAGGCGCCTGAGCAGTCAATCGGAAACGGCGCGGGGCATGTACAGCATTATGTAGCGCAGCCGGTGGCGGCTTTCTCCTTACGCTCACCGGCCTGGTGCCCAGGTCCGGTTGACGCCGGAGCTGGGCCGTTTGTGCATCAAGGAGCCCGCATGTCCACCGCTACCCTCGACTATTTCCACAGCACTGCGCTACGCCAGCGTTTCCTCGACGCAGTCGATCAAGCGCTGCACGCCGGGCGTCTGCCTGCGTCGGCGCACACCTGGCTGCAGCGTCTGACTCGCCCTGCGGTTGCCGACGATGCTGACCCCCTCAGGGTCGACCGCCTCACCCTCGATAATGGTCTGTCCCAGACTTCGGAACTGGCGGCTGCGTTGTTGGTGAGTCATGGTCATACCGACCAGGAAATCTACCTGTACACCCTGGCCGATGGCATCGAAGTCTTCAGTGATCGGCACACCTTGCTGGCCGCACTGCGGGTCCGGTTTTTCCAGGGCGATGCCAATGCGCTGTTCGAGGCCGAAGTGGTCGAAGGTGATCCGTTTCGCGCGCAGATGCTGGCCATCGTTGACCAACAGGTCGAACACCTCGGTGAACTGTCCGCGCAGCTCGCGCTGACCCCGACCTTGTCCCAAGCCGCTACGCTGGCGCTGGAGCGGCAGCTGCGCGACACGCTGCCGGATCGGACCGTCGATCCCCAGACCCATCTGCTCCAGATCGTTCCCGCTGCAGACCATCACGCTGCCGAGCCTGTGGCCATCACCCAGACGCTGGCCCAGGCGGTCTTCGATGACTACGGCAAAGTGGCGATCGCCCATGGCATGCAACGGCGTTTTCTCGATGAGCAAGGGCGACCCGCCAGTGTTGCCGACAGCCATCTGTTCGCCCAGGCATTGGTCGCAGCGGCTGCGGCGGTCAAGGAGCGTTACGCCGATGTGCTCCAGGGTTTCTGGGGCGGGACATGGCGCGCTCAGTGCACTCGCCGCGAGCTGGCCATGCAGGCCCTCAACAACAGCGTGCGTCAGGCACTCTACCGTTGCCATCACGACGGCGTCCTCGGCGCAGCCACACTCAAGGCGTTACTGGCACTGCTGCAAACCGCCCCGGGGACGTTGCCCACAGGCTCTGCCGTGCGTTGCCATCGGCTGGCGTTGAGGGTCGCTGACAGTGCCTCCTGTGCGCTGGCAGGCACGTTTGTTCTGGGCGCCGGTGCCGATCGTTCGGTGCTGTTGTTTTCGGCCGATCACATCTTTGTCAGGTTCGCGGATCTGGCGAGTCTGGCCAGATACGTCAACACGGCACAGGGTCGTGCCCGGTTGCGTCCGACGCTGGCTTTGCAGGACCAGGCGATCCTGCAACGCGAAGGCTTGCTGCGGGTCGAGGTACAGCGCATCGACGCGCCGCTGTTCGCCGAGCGGGTCGATTCGATCCTCGCCTTGCAGGCGCGCAATCTGGAGTACGTCACGGGTCTGCCCGGCGCATCCGATCAAGTGGCGGCGATGATCGACGATGCGCTGGACGTGCGGGAGCTGCTCGACCCGCGGCAATTGCTGCTCAGTGCCGGGCGCTGGCGCCAGGAGGCGCCGTTCGATTTCGCCCAGGTCTGGCTCAAGCCTCAACCCAGGGTGCCCGCCCTGGTCCCGCCCAGCGCGACGGCCAGCGTCTCTGCGGATGAGCAGACCGCGCTGACGCCGTCCTGGCGGCAGCGCACGCAAGCTTTCGACCTGCGTGCCGAACGTTTGCAACGCCTGGACAACGCCTTGCTCGATTGTGCCGAGCAGACGTTGCAAGCCTATTTGTGCGTGTTGGGCAACGGTCAGCTGCAAGCGAAAAGACTGCGCGTGCAATGGCTGGAATCGGCGCCTGCCGACTCATCGGATGTCGAAACCCAGGCAGTGCCGGTGAGTGAGTCGCAGCGATTGATCTCGGTGGACCTGCCGTCGTTGCTGCTGGAATGGGTCAGTGGTCATCGGCCCCGAGCGCTGCCGGTTGGCGCGCAGATCCTGGCTGACGCTGCAGACACGGCCGGGCACCTGCAGGTCGAGCTGCTCCAGCACATGCTCGAGCGGGGCACGGTCAGTTTCACCGAGCGCTATGTCCAGGGTTTCATGGCCTCGCGCAGTACGCTCCGGCGCCAGGGCGATCAGCAACTGCAACCGGCCAGCGAAGCGGCGAGCCTGCGGTTGCAGGCGATGGGTCTGGACCTGGCGCTGGCCCGGCGACAGGGCAGGCTCGACGGGGCCGCAACCGAGAAGGTCCGGCAGGTGCTCAATCGTCCGCTGCGTGCTTTGCGCGTGGCTTCGCAAAACACCCTGACGGAGGTATATGCGGTCTCGCTGGAATATGCTGATCAAAGGCTGGCACCGCTGTGCGACACACTGGTGCTGCGCCAACCGCTCAGACCTGACACTGCGGTGCTGCTCTGGTCGGGGGAGTCTGGCTGGCGGCAGTTTTCTTCGCTGCAGCGCTTGCAGCACATCCTGCGGCGCAAGCTTGCAGGGCCCGATCGCGAGCGTTGGTTGCAACTGATGAGCGAGCGTGATCGCATTTTGTTGCGCGCGCACTTGCTCGACGTGTCGGGCAGTCCGTTGCAGCTGCGCCTGGACAGGGTCGACGGGCATGCCGTCCAGACCCTGCAGCAAAGGTTGCTGGAGCGTCAGCAAGAGGATTTGCGACTGCTCTGTCAGCGCGCCATGCGTTGTCGTTTCGAGGCCGGTCTGTTCACCCGTCTTGCCGCCGCGATCGAGGTCGACCTGCCCTTGAACATGCTCCTCGACGGCCTGGCGGTCAGGGTCGACAACAGCCTGTTCGAAGCCCTGTTGCCAGGGTGGCTGACCTCGGCGTCGATTGCCGATCTGAGGCTGTATTACGACCTGCTGACGCGTTACTACCGGGTCAGCGACGGCGGCAAGGATTTTCTGTTCGATATCCCTTCGGTACAGGATCATGCGCGCGAGCGGCTGGTTGCCCGGTTAAGCCAGGACTTTGCCGCACAGCACTGGGATCCTGATCAGATCACGGTGACCTCGCGGCGCTACATCGGTGCTTTTCCGCCGGTCGGCCAGGTGCCGGTGGCGGTAGCTGCCGCGACCGTCGCGCACAGTGAATCGCTGACCGATTATGCGATCAATCGTTTCGTCGAGGATCAGGGCGCGGTGTTCAGTGTCGATTCCGCGACCCAGCCACAAGCCGCGCGCCTGCTGAGTCCTGACTATCTGCAACGGCTGGTCCGGCGCCTGGACATCGGCAGCAGCTACCGAGCGTTGCTGCACAAAGCGCTGAACCCCGACGATGCACGTTTTGTCACACGCAAACGCCTGTTCCTCGAACAATTGGCGCCGATGCTGCTGACCCTGGCCCTGCCGCTGAAACTCAGTGGCCAGTTGAGCGCGCAGGCATTTGCCTGCATCTCAAGGGTGTTCGAAATGCCCGATGGCATCGCCCGCGAAGCGGTGGACGGGGTGCGGGTGATCATCAGCCCGCTGCAACTGGTCGCCGATGCTGGCATGAGCCCGGACCCGGTGTCAGGGGTCTACCTGATTTGCCCGGCCGCACCCGACCCGGGCCCGCTGGTGCTGTTGGCGCTGCATCACTCCTCATTCACGTTCCGCGAATACAGCAATCAGGCGGCGCTGCTGGCCGCTATTCGCAACGATGAAGCCTTGCAGGCACTGCTGTTGCAACGCCTCGATGCCAACGTGCATCGGCGTTATGCCCATGGCGGATTCAGCGAGCCGCATCTGCCTTTTTCTGTCCAAGGCTCGAATAACGTGCCGTTTCGCAGACCGGGACCGATCGCGCTGCAATTGGCAGAGACCAAAGGCAACGTCTTGCAAGTGCTGTTTCGCGATACGGTCAGGTTGCTGCTGGACCTAGGAGTGTCCAATGCGGTGACCAACCATCAGGTCGACCAGGCGGGTCGACGTTTCCTGGCAACGCTGGCGGTGGAGCAGGTACTGAGCCTGTTGCCCGGCAAACTGGCGGCGCTGGTGACGCTGTGGCAAAGCCAGACGCTGTTTCGGGCGTCTGCCGTTTCGGCGTCGGGGCGGCACTGGGGCAAGGCACTCTCGGAGTTTTCCGCCGCACTCGGGGTGATGGTCACGGCCCGCGAGCAGGCCATCGAAGAGCAGGCGCCCCAAGACCGAGTCGGCGGCGCCAGCGGGCACGCGATGGCTGAAGACCGGCCGCCATTGACCTTCTCCTGGCGCAACAGCGCATTGAACGCCGAGCAGCGTATGCGCCTGCAAGCGCTGGAAGCCAGGAGCGTGGCCCTTGAGCAGATGCGTCACGATGAACTGCTCAACCTTTACCTGGACAAGGACGATGGCACGCCTTACGTGGTGGTCGAAGGCAAGGTGTATCAGGTCCGGCACAGGCCCGACGACGGCGACTGGATCATCGTCGGCGCCGACGGCACGCCCGGACCGCGGCTGGTCATCGACGGCAATCAGCGCTGGCAGCTGGACCTCAACCTGCGCCTGAAGGGCGGCGGCGGGGTGGTTACCAAGATCAATGCCAGCGGGGCGCAGCACAGTGCCGAAGAGGCGCTGGTGATCGAAGCCCGGGGCATGCCCGAGATTCGCCGGCTGTATCGCGACCGCGCCCGGCGCATCGCCCAGGCACACCTGCAAGCCAGGCTCTATCTGGAAAACAGCCTGGACAACCTCAATGTCAACCGACGGGGTGTCTTGCTCGACCCTCGTGTCAGCCACATCATTGGCGAGTTCTTCGGGGTGACCAGCCCCGGGCAGGCGCTATTGATCCAGATCGAAAGCGCGATCAAGACGCTGTTCGATGCGGTGATGGAGCCTTCGTTATCGCCGCTCTCCTCGCCGCGTTTCATCGTCGGCTCGAACCGGCCGGGACGTGAGAATGTCGCGGCGTTCATCATCAAAGTGGACCCCCTGAAGCGGGTGTTTCTCACGGAGCAATTCTTCCAGGTGTCACGCTACGGATTCTCGCCTCAGGCTGCGGCACAGGGCTTCGAGTCTTCGGTGCATCATCGGGCGGCGATCCTGCTCCATGAGCTATCGCACCAGGCCCTCGATACCCATGACATTGCCTACCTGGAAACCATGGCGCCGTTTCCCGATCTGTTGCTGGCTGACAACGCCAAACACCTGCAGCTCAAGGCCCATATCGAACGCCTGCAAAATTACCGGCTCTCGCACCGCACCCACAAAGCCAGCCTGTTCAAGCTCAACGAGGATGGCAAATGGCGCGATATCGGCCCTCGTGACGAGCGTGTCTACAGCACTATCCTGCACGAAACCCAGACCGATAACCTGGACGATGCGCGCGATGTGTTCCTCTGCGATGCCGCCAAGCGCAGCCGGGTGATGCTCAGTAATGCCGACTCCCTGACCCTGTTGATACTGCGCCTGGGGCGGCACAGCCTGGTGGCGCCGAGCCCCTGAAAAAACATGGCAGGCTAAAGCCCGGTAGCAGTCAATCGCAAATGGCGCGGCCGGTGCACAGCATTATGTAGCGCAGTGCCTGGGCCCTTTGTCCTTACGCTCCTTGAATCAATTCCCGGCGACGGTTCGACCGCCGCAGCCGGGCCGTTCATGTATCAAGGAGCTTTCATGACGACTGCTACGCGCAATTATTTTCATACTGCCTCGCTCAGACAGCGCTACATCGCCGACCTCGATGACGCGCTGGGCGATGATCGTCTTCGCGGCGAAGAACATTCATGGCTGTTGAAGCTGACCCGCCCGTGGCTGGCCGATGATCCGGATCTGCTCAGGGTGGACCGGCTGATGCTCGACGACGGCGCGGCCAATCCGTTCGAACTCGCCGCGGCCTTGATGTTGAGCCATGGCAGCAGCGACGACCCACGGGTCTATCTGTACTCCCTGGCCAACGGCATTGAGGCCTTCGGCGATCGCCACGGGCTGCTGGCCGCGCTGCGTGCTCGCTTCGCGGCAGGTGATGGCAATGCGTTGTTCGAGGACGAGAAGATCGAAGGCGATCCGTTCCGTGCGCAGATGTTGGCCATCGTCGATCATCAGGTCGATCTGATCGGGCAACTGAGCGCGCAGCTTGTGCAAATCCCCGCGTTGCCACACATCTGCACGGTCTCGCTGACGCGGCAGCTGCGCACCACGTTGCCGCACATGGCGCTCGACCCGCAGATTCATCTGCTGCAGATCGTCTCGGCTTCCAGTGATGGTACGCAGCAAGTGCGCGGCACTCAGGCGCTGGCCCGAGCGGTCTTCGACCAATACCGCAACGCCGGGCTTGACCAGGGGCTGGAGCGGCGCTTCCTCGACGGGCAGGGCCGGCTCGCCAGCAGCGCCGATGCGGCGTTGTTCGCCAAGGCCTTGAGCGAAGCCGCGGACGCTGTCGCCGGGCAATACGGGCAATTGCTCAAGGCGTTCTGGGGCGGTGTATGGAGCGCTCAGCGCTCGCGCCGGGATCTGGCCATCGAGAGTCTGAGCAACAGCGTGCTGCATGCCTTTTACGCGTGTCGCCATGAGGGCGCTTTGACTGTAGCTGCCCGCGATACCCTGCAGCGGCACTGGCGATCAGGGTCGGCTGCGGCGTCCGGTTGCAGCCGCTTGATCCTCAAGGTAGGTGACCGCGCTGGCTGTGCGCTGGCCGCAACTTTCGTGGTGCAAGCGGGTGATGGCGATCCATCGCTGCTGTGGCTTGCGCCCGATCACCGCTGGATGAGCTTCAATGACCTTGCGGCATTGGCGGGGTATTTCGCCACGGCCCAGGGGCGTGAGCGCTTGCGTCCGGCACTGGCACTGCAGGATCAGTCGATGTTGCTCGAAGAGGGGGCGTTGCGGATCGAACTGCAAGCGATCGGCGCACCGCTGTTTGCCGATCGCGTCGATTCGATCATCGCCCTGCAGGCACGCAACCTGGCCTACGCGCTGGGGCTGCCCAGGTCGCGCGACACGCTGATGGCGATGCTTGATGACGCGCTGGATATACGTCAGCTTCTGGACCCGCGACAGCTGCGGTTGAGCTCAGGGCGCTGGCGCCGTGATGCGCCATTTAGCTTCCCCGACATCTGGCTCAAGCCGCAACCGCAGCCTTCGACCGACCTGCCAGGGCCGGCATCGGTGAACCAGAGCGGGGCGGGCAACCGCAGCCAGACGAGTGCCGGCATCGCTGCCAGCAACGCACCGAAAGCTTCCTGGATGGAGCAGACCCAAGCCTTCGATGCGCGAGCCGAGCGTCTTCGTCAAAGCGCCAGTGTGCTGCTCGACTGTGCCGAGCAGGCGTTGCAGCCCTGGCTATGCCTGCTGTTCAACGAGCCGGTCAGTGCCCGCAATATTCATGTGCGTTGGCTTGAGTCGGCACCGGTCGATCCTTCCGACGTCGAGACCCGCGCCGTCGCCGTCAGCGAATCGCAGCAGTTGGTGTCCAGGGATCTGCTGTCCTGGTTGCTGGAATGTGTCAGCGCCCATCGCTCGCGCGTACTGCCGTCGCGGGCGCAGGTCGTGGCCGATGCCATGACGTCGGCCGGCCCCCTGCAGACCGATCTGGTCCAGCACATGCTGAACCGGGTCACGGCGCATTTCATCGAGCGCTATCTGCTGCAGTCAAAACAGTCACCGCTTGAGTACAGGCGCCTGGCTGATCGCCACCTGCAACCTAGCAGAGAAGCGCTCAATCTGCGCGAGGATGCCATGCGCCTGGACCTGGCGCTGCGCAAGCGTGAAAAGTGGCTCGACGAGGCGGTCATCGCCATGGTCAGGCAGGTGCTCGACCGGCCGCTACGGGCATTGCGGCTGGCGCTGGGCGCGGCGGTGACAGAGGCCTACTCGGTCTCGTTGACCTATGGCGAGCACGTGGTGGCCCCGCTGCGCAACACGCTGGTACTCAGACAGCCGCTGGAGCAGAGCGGCCCGGGCATGGTCTGGTCCAGCGAGTTCGGCTGGCGTCAGTTTTCATCGGTCGAGCGCTTGCAGCAGGTCTTGCAGCTCAAGCTCGCCGGGCCCAGGCGCGAGCGCTGGCTGTCGCTTCTGGGCGAGCGCGACCGTGACTTACTGCGCACGCACCTGCTCAAGGCGTCCGCGGGTCCGGTACGGATCCGCCTGGACCGCATCGATGGGCATGCCCTCGAAACCCTGCAGCAAGCAGTACTGGAAGGTCAACAGCAGGACCTGCGTCAGCTGTGCTTGCGCGCCGTTCGCTGTCGCCTCGAGGCAGACCTGTTCAGCCGTCTGGCAACGGCGACCGAGCTGGACGAACAGCTGATCAAAATGCTCGACGGGCTGGCGGTGAGGATCGAGAACAGTCTGTTCGAAGCCCTGCTGCCGCCGTGGATGGTTTCGGCATCGCTGACCGACCTGATGCTCTACTACGACGCGCTGAAACGCTACTACCAGACCAGCGTCGGGAGCCGGGGGTTCATGTTCGGCATTCCCTCGTTGCAGGACTACGCCCGCAAACAATTGCTTGACCAGCTGAAGCTGGACTTCCCCGATACGCCGTTGGACCCCGACCAGATCAGCGTGACTTCACGTCGCTACGTCAGCGCCTTTCCGGCACCCGGGCAACTGCCATCCGCCGTGGCGGCCGCAGCGTCCGTGCACAGCGGATCGCTGACCGACTACGCGATCAGCCGTTTCGGCAACCAGCAGACCGCCGCCCTGAGCGTGGAGTCCGTGGAGCATGCGCAAGCGCTGGGGGCATTGACCCCGGACTACCTGCGCCAGCTGGTCAGGCGGCTGGATGTAGGGGCCGGTTATACGACGATCCTGCGCAAGGCATTCTCCCCGGACGCCACGCACTACGCCGAGCGCAAGCAGCTGTTTGTCGAGCGCCTGCCCGGGGTGCTGCTGGCACTGGCGTTTCCGGAAAAGCTCAAAGGTGCCTTGAGCGCCGCCGGATATGTGTATCTGGCGTTTGTCTTCGACATGCCCGACGGCATCGCCCGCGAGCCGGTCGACGGTGTGAAGGTGATCCTCAGCCCATTGCAACTGGTGGCCGACCCCGGCATGCCTGCGGACACGGTGTCCGGGGTATACCTGATTGGCCCGGCGGATCCCGAGGCAGGGCCGGTGATCCTGTACGCGATCTTTCATTCGCCCTTCACCTTTCGCCAATACGCCAATCGCGCGGCATTGATGGAGGCCATCCGCACCGACGAAATGCTTGGGCAACTGCTGCTCGACCGTCTGGAGCCGGAAGTGCATCGGCGCTATGCCAATGGCGGGTTCGTCGAGCCGCACCTGGCGTCGTCGGTCGGGCTGTTCGACTTCGACGTCCCACTGCGCAGGCCCGGGCCGGTCACCTTGGGGGTCAGCGAAGTCAAGGGCAATGCCCTGCAGTTTCTGTTCGAGGGCACGATTAAACTGCTGCTGGATATGGGGGTTTCCAACGTCGTGACCAATGAACAGGTCGATCGGGCGGGCAGGGCGTTTCTGGCGACCCTGGGGCTGGAGCAGACCCTGGTGATGCTGCCCGGCAAACTCGGCGCATTGGTGATGCTCTGGCAGAGCCACACGCTGTTTCGGGCTTCCGCGCTGTCGGCCTCGGGGCATCGTTGGGGCGAGGCACTGTCCGAATTCACTGCGGCACTGGGGAGCATGGTCACGGCCCGACGTCAGGCAAGCGAGGAACGGGCAGGGGACGAGCGAGGCAGCTCCGAGCCCGAGAATGCGCCAGGGCTGCGGGACGAACCGCCCTTGGCGTTCACCTGGCGCAGCGGCGGCCTGAGCGCCGAACAGCGTATGCAGCTGCGCAACCTGGAGGCCAGGGATGTCGCCCTTGCCGGCATGCGTCATGACGACTTGCTCAACCTCTATATGGACAGCACCGATGTGCCCTACGCGGTGGTGGACGGCAAGGTCTATCGGGTGGAGGGCGTTCCCGATGAAGGTAGATTGACTATCGTCGGTGCGGACGGCACCCCCGGCCCGCGCTTGAAACTCGACAGCAATCAGCGTTGGCAACTGGACCTGAACCTGGGCCTCAAGGGTGGCGGCGGTCTGCTCACCAAATTCAATGCCGCCGGGGCCAAGCGCAGTGCCGAAGACCTTCTGATCATTGAAGCCAGCGGCATGACGCAGATTCGCCTGCTGTATCGCGACCGCGCCCGGCGCATCGGTCAGGCGCATTTGCAGGCCCGACGCTACCTGCAGAACTGCCTGGACAACCTGCATATTCGTGGGCGTGGCGCCGTGCTGGATCCGCGTGTCAGCCGTATCATCGGCGATTTCTTCGGCACCGCCCGCCCTGACCAGGTCCTGTTGGCGGAAGTCAAAAGCGCGATCAAATCGATGTTCGATGCCGTGATGGACCTGTCGCCCTTCCTCTCCCCGCGCTTCGTGGTGGGGACCAGTCTGCCGGGCCGCGAGACGGTGGTGGCCTTCGTCATCAAGTCCGATCCCAAGCGCCGGGTGTTCCTGACAGACCGCTTCTTCAACGTGCCGGCCTTTGCCCTGAGGCCTGAGGCCGCTGCACAAGGGTTCGAGGCGGCGGTTCACTATCAGGCTGCCAACCTGATGCACGAACTGTCGCACCAGGTGCTCGATACCTACGACATCGCCTACCTGGAGGCCATGGCGCCGTACCCGGATCTGCTGGAGGAGAATACCGCCTCCAATGTCGGGCTGCGGGACTACGTTGCGGGCCTGCAGGAACGTCGGCTGTCCCATGACAGCGACAGAAACACCCTGTTCAAGGTGATCGAAGACGGTCAGTGGCGGGACCTCGAAGCCGATGAGGACCACGGCTTCGACGCTATCTTGCGCCTGACCAAGACCACTAACCTGGACGACGCACGGGACGCGTTTCTCGCCAACGTGCACAAGCGCAGCCGGGTGATGCTCAAGAATGCCGACTCCCTGACCCTGCTGATCCTGCGCCTGGGACGGCACAATCTGCGCCTGCCGAACCCGTGACGGGCTCGGCAGCGTGCGGCGCTACAGGGAGTAGTGGCGCAGCTCGCGGGCGATCAGCAGACGCTGGATTTCGCTGGAGCCTTCGTAGATCTGGGTGATGCGCGCGTCGCGGTAGTATTTTTCCACCGGGTAGTCTTCCAGGTAGCCGTAGCCGCCGTGGATCTGCATCGCTTTGGAGCACACCCACTCGGCCATTTCCGAGGCGAACAACTTGGCCTGGGAGGCTTCCGACAGGCAGGGCCTGCCCGCCGTGCGCAGGCGTGCGGCGTGCAGGACCAGCAGGCGCGAGGCGTTGATCCGGGTGTGCATGTCGGCCAGCAGATTGGACACGCTCTGGTGTTCGATGATCGGCTTGTCGAACTGCACCCGCTCGCGGGCATACCCCAGCGCCGCTTCGAATGCGGCACGGGCGATGCCCAGGGCCTGGGCGGCAATGCCGATGCGACCGCCTTCCAGATTGGACAGCGCGATGGCCAGGCCCTTGCCGCGCTCGCCCAGCAGGTTGGCTTCGGGAATGCGGCAATCGCTCAAGGTCACCGCACAGGTGTCCGAGGCGCGAATGCCCATCTTGTGTTCCATGCGATCAACGCGATAGCCGGGGTTGTCGGTGGGCACCAGGAATGCCGACAGACCTTTCTTGCCCAACTCGGGGTCGGTGACCGCAAAGACGATCGCCAGTTGTGCGCGCTTGCCATTGCTGACGAACTGTTTGGCGCCGTTGAGCACCCAGTGCCCATCCTTGAGTTCGGCGCGGGTACGCAGGTTGTGGGCTTCTGAACCGGCCTGGGGTTCGGTCAGGCAGAAGCAACCGATGGCCTTGCCGCTGGCAAGCTTTTCCAGCCACTGCTGTTTCTGATCCTCGCTGCCGTAGTTCAGCACCGGGCCGCAGCCCACCGAGCTGTGCACGCTCATCAAGGTGCCGGTGGCCGCATCGGCGGCAGAGATTTCTTCAACCGCCAAGGCGTAAGCCACGTAGTCGATGTAGGTGCCGCCCCAGTGTTCCGGGACGATCATGCCCAACAGGCCCAGCTCGCCGAGCTTGCCGACCAGGGCGTCGTCGATCCAGCCGGCCTGTTCCCAGGCGTGGGCATGCGGTGCGATTTCGTTGCGGGCAAACTCGCGCGCCATGTCGCGAATCATGATCTGTTCTTCGCTCAGTTCAAGGTCTTGCATGGGTCAGGCCTCATGACCGCTGAAGAAACTCGCCACGTGCTCGGCATCCAGTGCCTCGACGGTGGACGGGTTCCATTGCGGTTTCTTGTCTTTATCAACGATCAGGGCGCGTACGCCTTCGATCAGGTCACCGCGTTCGAACCATTGTCGATCCAGATGCAACTCCAGGTCGAAACAGGCTTCCAGCGGCAGGTGGCGGCCACGGCGCAGCATTTCCAGGGTCACCGCCATGGCCAGCGGGGAACGGGTTTTCATCAGGTGGGCAGTGTCCACGGCCCAGCCATGGGTGTCGTTGACGTTCACTTCCAGCAGCTGTTCGATGATGCTTGGGATATCCGGCAGGGCAAAGAAGTGATCGATGGCCGGACGCAGCTTCTCCAGGGGCGGGGCCGGCAACTGCTGGACGGCAAGCCTGGCCAGTACGCCTTGCAGATCCTTGAGCGGGGTCAGGGTCCATTTCAGGGTGTCGAGCTGGCGGTCCAGATCCTCCACCCGCGCGCTTTGCAGGTACCAGTCGGCCAGGCCGCAGTAGAGCGCATCGGCGGCCTGAATCTGGACCCCGGTCACCCCCAGGTAGATACCCAGCTCACCGGGCACCCTGGGCAGAAAGTAACTGCCACCGACGTCTGGAAAATAGCCGATGGCAACCTCAGGCATCGCCAGCCGGCTGCGTTCGGTCACGACCCGCAGGTCAACGCCTTGGGCCAGGCCCATACCGCCACCCAGGACGAAGCCGTCCATCAGCGCCATGACCGGTTTGCGGTAATGATGGAGGGTCAGGTCCAGGGCGTACTCTTCGACGAAGAAATCCTGGTGCTGGGTCTGGCCGCTGCTGAAGCTCTCGTACAGCGAGCGGATATCACCACCGGCGCAAAAGGCCTTTTCCCCGGCACCGCGCAGCACCACGGCGTGAACCTTGTCATCGCCTGCCCATGCGTCCAGTTGCTGTTGCAGCTGCCGGACCATGTCCAGATCGATGGCATTGAGCCCCTGTGGGCGATTGAGGGTGATGTGGCCAATATGATTGCGTACTTCGGACTGAACGCTGTCGCAGGTCGGTTCCTGACCTGAAGACTTGGCCGATACTACCTGTGCCGTCATCGCTGACTCCCTGTGGCTTTTTATTCTTGCTCGTTCAGGCGGCCATGAAGAAGCCGCACTCCGTGAGGTTCAGCCGCGATGCTAACAGCGCGATTTTGCAAATGACAATGAAGAATCATGCAGGGCGGGTCTGCAACTTTGCATGGCGGTGTGGCAGCCGGTATCGATGCGAATGGTCTGCCGCTTTCGCCAGCCCAGTCGCGACACTGGCGGCTTACCACGGCCGATGCGGTGGGCCAGACAGACCGCGTGCACCCAATTCACCACGGGTTTCCCGCTGCTCGCGGGACGAGCCTGCTCCTACATGACCTTTTAAAGTCAGTGACATCGATACGCCTGACCTGACGCCTTCGCCAGCAAGCCGGCTCAGATCGTGTGCTCACCCGGAAAATGGGGCGTCGCTCTCAGCGCAAGACGCTGCTGGTCAGAACAGCAGAAAAGCTGTCCAGTGCCGCTGTGTTGCGCTGGGCTTTGGCCAGCAGCACCGCGCCCTGCAGGGAGCCGACGATGAACAGCGCCACCTGGCGACTGTTGTAGCCTTCAGGCAGCTCGCCGGTGGTGATGGCCTCATCGAGGCAATTGCAGATGATGTCGCTCAACCAAGCGTAGATTTCCACCAGCCGGGCGCGTATCGGTTCGCTGTGCTCGGTACTTTCAGCGGTGAAGTTGCCGAACAGACAACCCTTGTTGACCGCGCATTGCAGCGCGCCCTTGTGAAAATCGATGTAGGCCAGCACGCGTGCAATCGGCCCCAGCCGGTCATCGAGCAGGGTCTGACTGACCATTTGTCGGGTGCCCTGGAAGTAGAGATCGATGATCTCCAGGCCGAATGCCTCCTTGGACACGAAGTGATTGGTGAATGAGCCTTGCGGAACACCGGCGGCCTGCACGATATCGCGCACACTGGCGCCTGCAAAACCGCGTTCATGAACAACCTTCAATCCTTCGGTGAGTATTTTTTCACGATGCGATGGTTTGGCCATGGATGGTTGATATGCCCGTACATATTGAGTCTGCGCTGAAGCGGATGGACGTTAGCAGGTTGGCTTCGCTTGCGTCGCTGAGCTTGCTAAGGGTCTGTGGCGCGCACTGATTTTTGCTTCTGACCGAAGGCCGTGAGCACGGGCGTGCTGGGGAATGAGGCATGCCAGGGATGGCACATCACAATCCCCGGCCCGCCAGCTTCACACATCCTTGGTAAACCCTGCAGCTCGCGGTGTTGCAGCTACGCCTGCAAACTGAACAAGGCCGTTTGTGGCGCTTCGCTGATCCAGTACTGGCTCACCGTCCATCCGGCCCGGGCGGCCAGTTCGGTAAACGATTCCACCGTGAATTTGTGCGAGTTCTCAGTGTGCAGTCGCTCTGCGGCGGCAAAGTGGAAGCTGTTTCCGGCGATCTTCACCACTTGTTCCACCTCGCTGACCAGATGCATCTCCATGCGCCCCTGCTCGGCATTCCAGACCGCCAGATGGCTGAATGCATCGACGTTGAAGTTGGCATTGAGCTCACGGTTGATACGGGTCAGCAGGTTCTTGTTGAACCGTGCGGTCACCCCCTCGGCATCGTCATAGGCCGCCACCAGTGTCGCGGCGTCCTTGACCATGTCCACTCCGACGATGAAATGCGCATTTTTACCCAGCACATCGTGCGCCGAATGGAGAAAGTCCACCGCTTCTTCGTGGGTGAAGTTGCCGATGGTCGAGCCGGGGAAGAACCCCACGCGCACGTGGCCGTTGGCTTGCCTGGGCAAGGTCAGCACCCGGGTGAAGTCGCCCACCTGCGGCGCAACCACCAGCTTGGGATATTGCTGGCTCAGGGATTGGGCGGCCTTGTTCAGGGCGGTGGCGCTGATGTCGATCGGCACGTACACCGCGATATGAGGTGCAGCGTCGAGCACCAGACGGGTCTTTTCGCTGGCGCCGCTGCCGAATTCCACCAACGCCGCCCCCTCGGGAATCGACGCTGCAATCTGACCCGCGATGCTCTTGAGCAGCCCTGTTTCGGCACGCGTGGGGTAATACTCGGCGGTTTCGCAGATGGCTTCGAACAGGTCGGAACCGGCGGCATCGTAGAAATATTTGGGCGACAGCGTTTTCACCGGCGCGGACAGGCCGGCCAGCACGTCACGGGCAAACTCGCTGTCATTGGGGTTGACCACCCCAGGTTGACGGCTGTCGCGGGCAAGGCGCAGGCCCGAGACCACCCAGCGTTTTTCCGCGTGAAAGAAATTACGGTAGGTCACTCGGCAATGGTCAGGCGAAGTCACGCTGGCGCCGCCGCGCAAAACCATCTGATTGACCATGAATTTGCCGTTGTACTCGCCCACAGCGCCCGCCGAGGGTTGGAAGCCGGGATAGGCGCTGAAGGCGCTTTGCGTCCATTGCCAGGCGACGTCATCGACCTGTTCCAGCAGACCGGCGCGGGCGGCCGCTTCCCATTCCGCCTCGGTGGGCAGCCGGGCGTCGGCCCAGAGGGCAAAGGCGGCTGCTTCGTAATAGCTGATATGGGTCACCGGCGCGGCCGGGTCTATGGCCTCGAGTCCGCGCAGGCTCATGCGTTTCCAGCCGTTTTCGTCATGCTGCCAGTACATCGGCGAGTTCCAGCCGTTTTCCTGCACCAGCGTCCAGCCTTCGGAGAGCCACAGCGCGGCCGTGTGATAGCCGCCATCGGCAATGAAACTCAGCCACTCGCCGTTGGTGACCAGCCGATCGCTGATTTCGAACGATTGCAGATAGGTGGTATGACGCGGGCCTTCATGGTCGAAGGCGAACGTCTTGGCGCCATGGCCGATTTTCGTCAGCCCCGCGCTCAATGGCTTGAACTGCCCGCGACGACCGGGCACATCGTCAGGCCAGCGCAGGTCGTAGGCCGGCTTGAGCGATGACAGGCTGAACAGATGCAGGATGTCCATCAGCAGCAATTCCTGATGCTGCTCTTCATGGGCCAGGCCCAGTTCGATCAGGCTCGATACCTCATCGGACAGACGGGTCATCATCAGCGCGATCATGTGCTCGTCTACATGCCTGCGATAGGCCAGCACCTGGTCAACGCTGGGGCGCGTCATCAAGCCCCGTTGCGGACGTGGATGGCGCGGCCCGACGGCTTCGTAATAGGAGTTGAAGAGATAACCGAACGCGGGATCGAACGGCGTGTAATCGGCAAGATTGGGCACCAGCAGGAAAGTCTCGAAGAACCAGGTGGTGTGCGCCATGTGCCATTTTGCCGGGCTGGCGTCGGGCATCGACTGCACGACCATGTCCTCGGCACTGAGCGGCTCGACCAGATGCTCGGTGCGGTTGCGAACGCCTTGATAGCGCTTGCTCAGGTCGTTGTTGGCAGGTGTCTCGCGTAGCTGGCGTGAATGGCGCGTCATCGGGTCTTCTCCGGATCTTGCCGACGCCCGGTAGGCTGTCTCAATGCAGCCAGGCGGTACGGCTTTTCTGCGTTCTTCTCATGACCGGGCCGCAACAACAGCGTTGCGGCCCGAACGTCGTGTAGCGAAAGCGTCAAACGATGCCGCCGTGCGCGCAGAGGGCTTGAGCATCAGTGGACTTCGATGGTCACCTTGTCAGCATAGAACGCGACATGACCTTCGATTTCCTTGACCGACGGATAGGCGTCCTCGTAGGTCCAGACCGCATTGGCCGCTGTTTTCCCATCGGCGTTGAGGCTGAAATAGCTGGCATCGCCCTTATAGGGGCAATGGGTTCGATGTTCGGTTCTATCGTAATGTTCAATCGAAATATCCGACCGGGGCACATAGATAACCGGCGGGTACTGCGCCTCCTTGAGTTCCAGCGCCTTGTCGCTTTGCGCAATGCGCACGCCATTGAACTGCACGGTCACGCGGGCGTTGAGCGGGGTGATGGTGATGGGGTGATCGGGACCTGGGATTTTCATGACGGGTCATCCTGTTGGGCTGAAGAAACCGACAAGCCCGGTCGCCTGCGACGGGCAGGCTGACCGGCAGAGAAAAAAACGCAGTGTAGACGCGCAGAATACGGACGACCGTATTGTGGCGAACGCTCTGTTCTACGCTCAATCGGCGCGTCTGCCAACAGCGCTGCTGATCAGCGCCAAACGATGGATCAGGCGCCGTTGGTGAGCGCTGGTCAATGCGCTGGCTGCGGCCACCGGCAAACGCATTTACGAGTTACCGGTCGACCCACAGCTGCTCAAGGCCTGAACCTCGGGCGCGGTCGGCAGTCAGCAATAAAGGCACGGATGGCCGATGCCTCGGTGCCTTTTGCATGAACAGTGGATGAACCAGATGAATGAGCCGGATGCCGGGGGCGCTAATGAATGATCTATCCAGTCTGCTCGGGATGCTCGATCGCAGCTATGCCGAGCAGCAGGAAGCGGTGATCGCCACGGTGGTCAAGGTCGAAGGCTCGGCCTATCGACGTCCCGGGGCGCGCATGGTGATCGCCCAGTTGGGCGAGGCCGCGGGTACGGTCAGTGGTGGCTGCCTGGAAAGCGATGTCAGTAAAAAGGCCTGGTGGTTGACCGCCAGCGGCAAACCGTCGATCCGCAGCTACAGCACGGGCGAGGACGACGATGAGCTGGAGGAGGCCGAGTTGAGTTTCGGCCTGGGCTGCAATGGCACCGTGCATATTCTGTTCGAACGGGTGCGGCCCCAGACCGCGAGCCTGGTGGTGAACCTGCTGCGTGAGGTCAAGGCCAGCGGCAAGGGAGCTGCGCTGGCGACGGTGATCGGCTCGCACAACGAGCGCCATGTCTCGACAGGCGAGCGGGTCGGGCTTGGACCTTGCAGTGGCCTGGACATACAGCTACGCGAGCGCTGGCTGGCGACGACGATCGCCGATGACTTGCAGGCAGTGCTCCAGGCCCGTCGCTCTGCCACACGAACCTATGACGTGGCGGGTGCAGGGGTCGAAGTGCTCCTTGAGTACATACCCGCGCCTCGTCGACTGGTGGTGTTCGGTGCCGGTCATGATGCTTCGCCGCTGGTCGGCATGGCGCGTTTGCAGGGCTGGCATATCACGCTGATCGACGCCCGCCCGCACTTTGCCCGGGCGCAGCGTTTTCCCGATGCGGATCGGGTGTTGGCGGCGCCGCTGGAGCCTATGCCTGAGCTGGCTGCGATGGTCGAAGACGCAGCCGTCGTGGTGATGACCCATAGCCTGAGCCAGGACCGACACTGGTTAGGCCAGGTGTTGCAGTGCGCGCCGCGCTACATCGGCCAGCTCGGGCCGCGCAGCCGCACCGAGCGCCTGCTCGACGAATTGCCAGCGCAGCTGAGTGAAGGTGAGGCCTTCAACCATCTGCATTTTCCGGTTGGCCTGGATGTCGGCGGTGACAGCCCGGACAGCGTGGCATTGTCCATCCTGTCGGAGATCAACGCCGTCTTCAACGGCCGCTCCGGGGCCATGCTCAAACATCGCCAGGCGAGTATTCACGCGGTCGATACGAAAATGGAGCAAGAGCCGGAGTTGAAGATGATCGGGTGAAGGCGTCGCGGATGGAGCCCTGCTGAACGACGCAGGGCTCCGCGTCTGACTCGGACTGCATGAGCGGGCACCTCGGCTGGGTCGGGCAGACCGCGTTGGCAGGGTTTGCTGCCGCTTCGCGCCAGATCGCGAGCAAGCTTGCTCCCACGCCCTTCGGGCAGAATCAAAAGCAGTTCGCCGCACTCCATTCTGCTCTTGCGCCCTTCGGGCAGAATCAAAATTAGTTCGCGGCACTCCATTCTGCTCTTACACCCTTCGGGCAGAATCAGGATTGCGGCATGGCTTTTGATTCTGCCCGGAGGGCGTGGGAGCCTGGCTTGCCGGCGATCTGCCGGGCACCGGCAGTAGAAACAGACGCCTCGGCTGGGTCAGGCGGACCGCGTTGTCAGGGTTAACTGCCGCTTCGCGCCAGATCGCGAGCAAGCCAGCCTCCCACGCCCTTCGGGCAGAATCAAAAGCAGTTCGCCGCACTCCACTCTGCTTTTAGGCCCTTCGGGCAGAATCAAAACAGTTCGCCGCACTCCGTTTTGCTCTTACGCCCTTCGGGCAGAATCAGGATGGCGGCATGGCTTTTGATTCTGCCCGGAGGGCGTGGGAGGCTGGCTTCCGGCGATCTGCCGGGCACCGGCAGTAGAAGCAGACGCCTCGGCTGGGTCAGGCGGACCGCGTTGTCAGGGTTCACTGCCGCTTCGCGCCAGATCGCGAGCAAGCTTGCTCCCACGCCCTTCGGGCAGAATCAAAAGCAGTTCGCCGCACTCCATTCTGCTCTTAGGCCCTTCGGGCAGAATCAAAAGCAGTTCGCGGCACTCCATTCTGCTCTTGGGCCCTTCGGGCAGAATCAGGATTGCGGCATGGCTTTTGATTCTGCCCGGAGGGCGTGGGAGGCTGGCTTGCCGGCGATCTGCCGGGCACCGGCAGTAGAAGCAGACGCCTCGGCTGGGTCAGGCGGACCGCGTTGTCAGGGTTAACTGCCGCTTCGCGCCAGATCGCGAGCAAGCTTGCTCCCACGCCCTCCGGGCAGAATCAAAAGCAGTTCGCCGCACTCCATTCTGCTTTTAGGCCCTTCGGGCAGAATCAAAACAGTTCCCCGCGCTCCATTCTGCTCTTAGGCCCTTCGGGCAGAATCAAAAGCAGGCGCCGCCCCCATTCTGCTTCTACGCCCTTTGGGCAGAAGCAAGCTTGCAGCATGGCAGGGTGACTTACCGTCCTTCCACTGACGCCTATCCTCACGCTTATCCGAAAATAAAAAGCCGAATCGTCTACAGGCACCCGCGGGGGGTGAGTAATATTGTTCGGATCATGGTCTCAGGACAGCATCCATCAGGTCTGCTCGATGAACGACAAGTACACACCCCATGACTGGGCTCCCCACGAACGGCCAACGTTGCCGGGTTCGCCTTCGACGCCGCTGCACCCGACCTCCAAGCGGCTGGCGTTTGCCATCGTCGGCATTATCGTCGCGTTGACCGGCGGGCTGGGCAATGCGCTGGTGGTGGCCAATCTGCAATATCTGCAAGGCGCGCTCGGCGCCACTCAGGCAGAAATCGCCTGGTTGCCGGCGGCTTATGTCATGACCAATGTCTCCATGAACCTGCTGCTGGTCAAATTCCGCCAGCAGTTCGGCCTGCGTGCGTTCACCGAGGTTTTCCTGGTCCTCTACGCCCTGGTGACCTTTGCCCATCTGTTCGTCAATGACATCACCTCGGCCGTCGCCGTGCGTGCCGCGCACGGCATGGTCGGTGCGGCGCTCAGTTCGCTGGGCCTGTATTACATGATCCAGGCGTTCCCGCAGAAGTGGCGAATGAAGGCATTGGTGTTGGGCCTGGGCACCGCGCAGTTGGCCACGCCCCTGGCGCGGCTGGTCTCTGAAGACCTGCTGCAGATCGCCGAATGGCGCGGCTTGTACCTGTTCGAGTTGGGCATGTGCCTGTTGTCGCTTGGCTGTGTGCTGATCCTCAAGCTGCCGCCGGGTGATCGTTTCAAGGCATTCGAAAAGCTCGACTTCCTGACCTTCGCTTTGCTCGCCTCAGGCTTTGCCGCACTCTGCGCGGCCTTGTCGCTGGGGCGCATCGAGTGGTGGCTGGAGGAACCCTGGATCGGCGTTGCCCTGGCGTCCTCCATCGCCCTGATTTTCAGCGGGCTGGCCATCGAGCATAACCGCACCCGCCCGCTATTGATCACCCGCTGGCTGGGCAGTGGGCGGATGATCCGCTTTGCCTTGGGCGTGCTGCTGACCCGCATCGTGCTCTCGGAGCAATCGACGGGGGCGGTGGGGTTTCTGCAAGGCATGAATCAGGGCACCGAGCAGCTGCACACGCTGTATTTTTTCATGTTGCTGGGCAGTGTCGCGGGGCTTGCGGTGAGCGCGATGACGATCAACCCGCAGCACCTGTTCAAACCGCTGATCATTTCCCTGGCGTTGATGGCCATCGGTTCGACCATGGACAGTTTTTCCACCAGCCTGACCCGTGGCCCGCAGATGTATTTCAGTCAGTTCCTGCTGGCGTTTGGCGGGACGTTCTTTCTCGGTCCGACCCTGGTGCTGGGTATGAGCGGGGTGATCGGCAACCCGCGCAACATGGTCAGCTTCTCGGTGATGTTCGGGATCACCCAGAACGTCGGCAGCCTGATCGGCTCGGCCCTGCTGGGGACTTTTCAGGTCTGGCGCGAGAAATTCCATTCAGCGCACATCGTCGAGCACGTGACCCTGCTCGACCCGCAGGTGCAGTCGCGCTTGCAGAGCTCAAGCGGCGCCTATATTTCCGCGATTGCCGATCCCTCATCGCGCACCAGTCAGGGTATCCGCGCGCTCGCCACCGCAGCCACGCGCGAGGCTAACACCCTGGCCTATAACGATGTGTTCATGCTCATTGCGTTGATCGCGGTGCTGACCATGATCTGGATCACCAGCCGTGCGACCTGGTTGTGGATCACCACTGAACCGGTTGCGCCATTCACGCCGACCACACCCCTGGCATCCCCCGTCCAACCTTCTGGCGCTCAACCTTCATGACAGAACCCGAAAAACCTGCTGACAAGCCTTCAGGCTCTGCATCCGCCAATCCATCGGTCGCGCCCCATGCAGCGACAGGGCCTGCACCGGCGCCTGCAGCGATGCCGGCCACCACGCAACCGCGCTCGGCACGCGTTCGCCTGGTGTCTTCGATCCTGTTTGGCGGCATCGCGCTGGCGGGGGTGCTGATCGTGCTCTACGCCTGGCAGTTGCCGCCGTTCAGCAGCCCCATCGAAAGCACCGAGAACGCCTTGGTCAGAGGCCAGACCACAATCATCGGGCCGCAGTTGAGCGGCTATGTCTATGAGGTGCCGGTTCAGGACTTCCAGTGGGTCAAGGAGGGCGATTTGCTGGTACGCATCGACGACCGGATCTACCAGCAGCATCTGGATCAGGGGCTGGCGCAGCTGGGCATTCAGAAGGCTGCACTGGACAACAACCTGCAGCAGCGCCGCAGTGCCGAGGCCACCATCGTGCAGCGTCAGGCGAGCGTGGCCAACGCCCAGGCCCAGGCGGAGAAAGCCGCGGCTGATCTGCGCCGCAACTCGGCGCTGGTGAGCGACGGATCGGTGTCCAAGAGCGAACTGGACGTGACCCGCGCCGCCGATGCCCAGGCCCGCGCTGCCCTGGCCGAGGCGCGTGCCACGCTGGAGATCGCCCGGCAGGATTTGCAGACCGTGATCGTCAACCGTGGATCGCTGCAGGCTTCGGTGAAGAACGCCGAAGCGAGCATCGAGCTTGCGCGCATCGATCTGAGCAATACCCGGATCACCGCGCCGCGCGATGGTCAACTGGGGCAGATCGGTACGCGCCTGGGCGCCTATGTGAACTCCGGTGCCCAACTGATGGCGCTGGTGCCGCGTGCGCGCTGGATCATCGCCAACATGAAGGAAACCCAGATGGCCAACGTGCGCCTTGGCCAGCCGGTGACCTTCACCGTCGACGCGCTGGAGGACCGCAGGATGCGTGGTCGGGTGCAGCGTATCTCGCCTGCGGCGGGCTCTGAGTTCAGCCTGTTGCCGGCCGACAACGCCACCGGCAACTTCGTCAAGATCGCCCAGCGGATCCCGGTACGTATCACCGTCGACAACGATCAGGATGATCTCCAGCGGCTGCGTCCCGGCATGTCAGTGGTGGTCAGCATCGACACCAGCCAGGACGGCCCGGTGCCGGCCGACCCGGTGGACGGCACGATTGATCAGCAGCATCCCTGAGATGAGTGGCCAGGCGCCCGGACGCTGGCCCTAGACCATGCGTCGTACGGTGTTGTCCCTGCGCACGAAGTGATGCCAGACCGCAGCGACAACGTGCAGGCCAATGACGTAGTAAAAGATCGTACCCAGCAGCACGTGCAGGTGCTCCAGGGTCTGGGCAGTGTCCTTTGAGATATCGAACGGTGCAGGAATGCTCAGCGAGGTCAGCGGGACGGGCAGCCCGCCGCGTTCCAGCAGCACCGTGAACACGCCCAGCAGCGGCTGCACGAAGAGAAACGCATACAGTGCGTAATGCGACAGGGTGGCGGCCAGACGCAAGGCACCCTGCAGCGGCGGGGTGATCCCTGGCGGCGTATGCCGATGGCGCTCTGCCAGGCGCACAAAGGCCATGAGCAAGACCAGGAGCCCTACCCAGAAATGCGTCTGCACCACCAGGGTTCGCAGGTCGGTGCCCTTGGCGAACAGGCTGCGGCTGAGGATCAGCGCGTAGGCCAGCACGATCAGGCCAGCCATCACCCAGTGAAGCCAGCGGGCCTTGTAGCTGTAGCGTTCGGTGTCGGAAGGGGTCATCACGGTCAGGCTCCTCGGTCTTGGTTTCGTCGCCTCGTTTGCACAGGCTTGGCATTATGAACACGGATAATTAGCGCAGGTCCGGGAAAATCTCAACGTCGATATTCAATTTGCGTGCCGTCAGGTATCGGCTCGCCTCTGGCTGAAACTCCTGCGACAGACACTTATTAACTTGTCGGGCAATTCTTGTCCGACAATATTCATATGTTATAAGTTGTCGTAAGTCTCCTGAGTAGTTTGAATAATTGCTGTATAAATGTTGGAGGGTGTTAACTTTTCACATTATCGTCAGTTGTCCTATATCCGCATTCGGACAGAGATAGTTATGCTTCCCTCATTTGAATATATTCGACCGAGGAGCGATTTAAGATAAGTATTTAAGGTTATAAAAATAATTCGCATATAACCAATCGTGATTACCAAACCATCAAAATGAGTTTGACAGGCAATTCGATTGGATCCATCTTTACGGCGGACGGCTCAAGCTTCTGGCTATCAGTCTGAACCGACTGGCATTTTGCTCGGCTTCACCGGGACCTTCGTTTTAATCGGATGAAACTCTGCTCACAGGACTCTACATATGGACGTCCCCGGCTTCACTCGCTCGCTAAAACAGAAAAACATGGACTCCGAGGTTTGGTGGGATTCTTCCCCGACAGCCTTTGCGCGTTTCAAAAGTCACATGATCAGCAAGTACCCGCAGCTGTTCGAGTTTATCGAGGCGCTGCTGCCTGATAACTTTTCGCAAAGCCAGGTCGGGATGAGCGGTGCAACTACCAACCCTAGGTTAGTTGCGCAGGCTGTATTGGAAAGTCCACATCAATGGTCTGACTATTTAACTTCCCTTTCGGGCCGCCTGACAGAAGCCGAGCGGGCGCGGCGCCTGTACGATCAGGTGATTGTCGAGGGCGCCCGGCAGCTTCACCCGCTGTGGATCTCTTCGCGGCGCACGCTCGGCTGGCTGTCGGCACAGATCGAGGGTGGCGAGGACATGGACGAACGGGCGCTGGTGGCCCGCGGGCTGCAACTGGCCAGGCTGGCGCCCAACGTCATGATCAAGGTGCCCGGCAGCGAACAAGGGTATCGGGCCATCGAGCAGCTGGTGGCCAAGGGATGCTCGATCAATAACACCTTCTGCTTCAGCGTTTCTCAAGCGGCGGCTTGTCTCAAAGCCATCCATGACGGGCGTTTGCGCGCGCAACTTCAGGGCGTGAGCACCGAACGGGCGCGTTATGTCATCAGTTTCATGATCGGCCGTCTGGGCGCACAGGAAGAGTTTGCGCGGCAGGCCTCGCAGCGCCGCTTATGCCTGACCGCGGCTGACCGACGTTGGGCGGAGATCCTGGTCTATCAGGCGATCCAGGCCTTGCTGCGGCGCCGACCAACGCCGGCTCGTCTGCTCTTGTGCAGCCTGAAGATCGATACCGATGTACAGGGCCGCGAGCACTGCTGGCATCTGCAGCGCACCGGCGCCGACTGCACCTTGTACACATTGACGCCGCAGATCATCGAATTCCTGATTCGCAGCCAGCAGCAGGGGCGGCCGGTGGTTCCCGCCAACGGCTGGGTACAAGTGCCCAAGCGGGTGCTGAACAGGCTGATGGCCATACCGTATTTCAATCAGGCGTACTTCGAGGGTGATCTGGCACCGGCCGATTTCGCTTCGCAGCCGGCTTTCATTACCGCCAGCAATGACGCCCGCGAAGGGACGCAGCGTTTGTCCGCCTTTGTCCAGCAGACAGGCGATGGAGCCGCCAGGCCGGTGATACCCCCGGCCAGTGATGCGCCGATGGAGCATTGGTCATGAACCGCATGATTGCCCTCTGGGCCCATCCTCGCTCGCGCTCGACGGTGCTGGAACGGGTGTTCATCGAGCGCGGAGACTTCGAGGTTTTCCACGAACCCTTCGCGCACATGGCATTCGATGAACAGTCGGCGATTCCTCACGACAATCTGGATTGTGGCCTGCCGCGGACCTACGAGGGCGTCAAGGCGCTGCTGCGCGACGCTCGCCAGACGCGCTCGGTGTTCCACAAGGACATGTGTTACCACTGCCTCGATGAGTTGAAGGCCGATCCTGAGTTTCTGCTCGAGCAGCAGAATGTGTTCATCATTCGCGAGCCGGCGCGGGCCATCGTCTCGCATCACGCAATGTTCGCGCAGATGCCGTTGCAGGCGATCGGCCACAAGGCCATGTACGAGATTTTCTGCCTGGTCACCCGGCTCACCGGCAAGACCCCCCATGTGATCAACGGCGATGACCTGGCCAATCGTCCGCAGCAGACGCTGCGCAGGCTTTGTGATCACCTGCAGCTGGAGTTTCTACCCCAGGCGTTGAGCTGGGAGGCGTCTTGCCCAGTGCAATGGCAGGCCTGGCGCAGCTGGCACACGGAGGCGGAGTTGAGCACGCGGATCCTCCCCGCGTCCGCCGACTTCGATGAGCAGCAGCTCACCGCGCACCCTCATCTGATGGCCTATTACCAGGCCCATCGACCGTTCTACGAGCGCATGAATCAATTCGTCCAGCAGGAGCATTCATGAAAAAGATCGTCATCACAGGCGCTGCCAACGGCATCGGCAAAGCCACCACGATCGCTTGTGTGGAGGCCGGGTTTTACGTCATCGCAGCGGACAAGGACACAGATGGCCTGAAGGATCTGCAGAAGAATCTGCCGGTGCACCAACTGGAAACCCATCCGGCGGACTTCTCGCAAGCGCACGTCTATCGATCCTTCATCGGCGATCTGTACGAGGTGCACAAACACCGCTCCCTGCATGGGCTGATCAATAACGCAGGCCTGTATCACGGCAAGAGCGTCTACCAGTACAGCGATCGCGAGATGGACGAGATGTGGGCCGTGAACCTCAAGTCGCTGATCTATCTGTCCAAGGACTTCGCCTTGCGAGAGCCCCATGCGCCGCAGCCGCGCAGCATCATCAACGTCACGTCGGTGGCCGGAGAGGTCGGCAGCATGGACGCCCTGTATGGCGCCACCAAGGCGGGGGTGATCGGCCTGACCAAGGCCAACGCCTGGAATTTCGCGCCACGGGTGCGGGTCAACGCGGTTTCGCCGGCGCTGGTTCGAAACACCTCCATTCACGACCGCATTCCCGAGTATCGGCGCCAGGAATACGAACGCCAGGAAGTGCTCAAGGAACCCATCGAGCCTGAGGGCGTCGCCGGCGTGATCATATTCCTGCTCTCGGACCAGAGCCGCCACCTGACCGGAAAGGTCATTGCTGTCGATAACGGCGCCTATCCGCGCTAGTTGGCGGGCTGTACAGATACTTTTCAGGAGACAAGCTGATGCAACGTAGAAAACTGCTTATCGTTGGCGGCGGCAATCTTTGCCTGCAGATTCTGCAGATTCTGGTGCCGCGCAACCGGTTCGAATTTCATGTCGCCAGTCGCGATCTGGAGCAAACCACGCGCCTGTGCAACCTGGTCCGCCTGGCCGCGTTGCAGCAGGATGTCGCTGCACAGGTCCAGCCCTGGGAAATGGACCTGACCGAGGCGGCGATCGAGCGCAACGCGCAGACGCTGGCACGGATCAAGCCGGACATTATCGTCAACTGCGCCTCGCTGCAGTCCTGGCGGGTCATCACCCAGCTGCCGAAAGCCAAATTCGACGCCCTGGACCAGGCGCAGTTGGGGCCCTGGCTGCCCATGCATCTGGCGCCGGCCTATGCCCTCATGCGGGCCGTCTTACAGTCCTGTCCGAAATCCCTGGTGGTCAACGCCGCCTTTCCCGATGCCGTGAATGCCGTGCTGTACAAGGTCGGCATGGCGCCGGATGTCGGGGTCGGCAATGTCGCCAACCTGATTCCGGCAACCCGCTGCGCCATCGCCCGCCTGGCGCGCTGCGAGCCGCTGCAGGTGCGGGTCAAGCTGATCGGACAGCATTATTTCAGTCACTACGTGCCGCGCGAGGGGCTGCCGCCGTTGCAAGAGCTGCATAACCTGACCTATTGGGTCAATGGCCAGGAACTCACCGGTGAGTTCCTCGATGAAAAGATCTTCGCCGGCGTTGCCACCGAGTTCCGGCGCAAGGGTGGCATGGACGGTCAGTACCTGACGGCCATGTCGGCTGTCACGGTGATCGAGAACCTGTACGCCGATACGGAGGTTCACGTGCATGCCCCGGGGCCCCATGGCCTGCCGGGCGGCTATCCGGTCAAGGTGGGGATGGGCAAGGTGCTGCTGGACCTGCCCTACAGCGTAAAGCGCGAAGTCGCCATTGACCTTAACGAGAAGGGCCAGTGCCAGGACGGCATCGAGGCGATTCTGGCCGACGGTACCGTGGTTTTCGGGCGCCCACAGATGAACGTCATGCAGCGCTTGCTGGGCTTTTCGATGTCCGCAATGAGGGTTCAGGACGCCGCCGGGCATGCCCTGGAACTGGGGCGCAAATATCAGGAATTTACCCGTTCTACTCACCTGCACGGAGCCTGCGACCATGGCCTTGAACAGCGTCTGTTCGCCTGAAATAAGCCCTGATCCTGCCGATCAGGATTACGCCGCCCAGTACTGCAACGATTTTGTCAGCCGCTGGGATGAGCTGATCGACTGGGACAAGCGCGCGGCGGGAGAGGGGCAGTTTTTCACTGACCTGTTATTGCGAGCCGGCGTTTGCCGTCTGTTCGACGCGGCCACCGGCAGCGGGTTTCATGCCGTGCAGCTGCGCAAGGCCGGTTTTAATGTGACGGCCTGCGATGGCAGCCCGACCATGGTGACGCGGGCCAAGGCCAACTTCGCCATCCGCGGCCTGGACATTCCGGTGGTGTGTCGTGACTGGCGCGACCTCGATCCGCGGCAACTGGGCACCTTTGACGCAGTGCTGTGCCTGGGCAGTTCGCTGTGTCACGTCTTCGATGAGCGGGAGCGCATCGAGGTGTTGAAACGGTTTCGCAGCCTGCTCAGGCCAGGCGGCCTGTTGCTGCTTGACCAGCGCAATTTTCAAGCGATCCTGCATGGCAACTTCTCATCGTCCGGGCGCTATTACTACTGTGGCAAGACCGCCAGCGTGACGCTGGGCGAGCTGAACGATTCACTCTGCGAATTCGTTTACACCTTCGCCGACGGTGCCCGCTACCGTTTGCGGGTATTCCCCGTGCTGCCGGGCAAGCTTCGCGGCGAGATGGAGTCGGCAGGGTTCGTGGCGCAAAAAAGCTTTGGCGACTTCAAAAGCGTCTATGACCCGCTGCGCGCTGACTTCATCATTCACCAGGCCCAGGCCTGACGACTCAAGGAAGAGCTTTCAATGAACCTCCAAAGGCAGCCCCAGGCGGGGCACGACAACCTGTTTGCCCATCCCTTCAGTCCCACCGCACTGCCTCAGGAGCAGCCGGCCCCTCAGGTGGTGTGGCTGACCGGGCTCTCCGCTGCGGGCAAGTCGACCATCGTCGACAGCCTCAACCCGCTCCTGGGGGAACGCGGGCTGAGGACTTGTATCCTTGACGGTGATTCACTGCGTACCGGTCTGTGCCGGGATCTGGGGTTTTCGGCCGCTGACCGGGAGGAAAACGTGCGACGCGTAGCGCAGGTCGCCGCGTTGATGGCCGATGCCGGGCTGACCGTGCTGGTGGCATTGATTTCACCGACCCGCGCTGCGCGGCACCACGCCCGCTCGATCATCGGCATCGAGCGTTTTGTCGAAGTGTTCGTCGACGTGCCGCTGGCGGTGGCCGAAGCCCGGGACCCCAAGGGCCTGTACCGCCGGGCCAGACAGGGTGAAATCTGCGGGTTCACCGGGGTGGATTCGCCGTATGAACCCCCAGTCTGTCCCGAGTTGCATATTCACAACGATCAGGTCAGTGCGTGTGCTGCCGCGCAGATGATCGACCACTGGCTGCGGCAGTTCAGAGGCCTGTAGCCACGGCTGAACCGGACGGGTTCTAGCCGATCATTCGCGGCTGTCTGAAAGTCCGGCGAATTCGCCCATCTCTGCCATCATTGAGCTTTTGCTTTGATGTCTTGGGGGTGCAATGTCTTTGGGTCAGATTAAAATCAATTCGATCCGCTTGGTCGGTGGCATGGGGGTGCTCGATTACCTGAACACCTGCGACGGTCGCCGCCCCGGCACGGCGGTGCACGAGGTGCTCGACAAATTGTCGAACCTTGAAGACATCGTGCACTGGTTCCTGCATGCCGGTTTGATCGAGGCGCACGAGCATGAGCAGCTCGTACAACTGGTGCGCGGTGCTTCGTGGCACACGGTGAGTGCATTCAACGAGTTGATCGGCTTTCGTGAGTCTCTGTACCGCTTGTTTTTGCCATTGGCGCTGGGCGATCCGGTGGATGCCGCACAGCTCGATGCACTCAATCAGCTGCTGGCCAGCACCGCTGATCAACGCGTGCTGGTGCCGACGCCCTTTGGCGTGATCTGGTGCTGGCGCCCATGCCAGACGCTGCAAGCCATGACCGCCGGTTTCATCGCACGCCTGGCGGTTCAGGCCTCGGCGCTGCTCACCTCTGTCGATCTCGGCCGCCTGAAGGCCTGTGATACCCCAGACTGCGACTGGCTGTTCATCGACACTTCGAAGAACGGCCGACGTCGCTGGTGCCAGATGAACGTCTGCGGTGCCCGTGAAAAGGCCAAGCGCGCCGTGGCGCAATTCTGACGCTCGCGCTGTGGTTCCCGCCTGCGTGGCGCTGAAAGAAATCCACCTGACAACGCCTGGTAACTGTCGGCAAAAAACCAGGGAACCTGCCTCGCTCTCAAGCTTCATATCTCTTGTTCAGGGCTGTCACGACACCGGTCGTGACGGCAAGCACAGAGAGCACTTGCATGAGCGATATCCGTATCGGCATCTCGGGCTGGCGCTATGTGCCGTGGCGCGGTGATTTCTACCCGAAAGGTCTGGCCCAGAAAAACGAATTGAAATTCGCCTCCAGAGCGGTGAACAGCATTGAGATCAATGGCTCGTTCTACTCTCTGCAGTCGCCGGATCTCTACGCTCGGTGGTATGCCGACACACCCAAGGACTTTGTCTTCAGCGTCAAGGGGCCGCGCTACATCACCCATATCAAACGCTTGAACGATGTGGCCGAACCGCTGGCCAACTTCTTTGCCTCCGGCGTGTTCAAGCTCAGGGACAAGCTGGGGCCGATCCTCTGGCAGTTTCCGCCGAATTTCAAATTCAACCCCGAGAAGTTCGAGGCGTTTCTGCAGTTGCTGCCGCATGACGGAAAAGCCGCCAAGGCCTGCGCCAAACAGTGCGCTGCGCGTCTGGAAAAGCCGGGCTACCTGGATATCCCGGCCAGGCTCCGGTTGCGGCATGCCGTGGAAATTCGCCACGAGAGCTTCGCCGTCCCGGAATTCGTCGCACTGCTGCGCAAATACAAAGTCGCGCTGGTGGTCGCCGACACGGCAGGCAAATGGCCGTATCTGGAAGACCTCAGCGCAGACTTTGTCTATCTGCGACTGCACGGTGCCGAAGAGTTGTACGCCAGCGGCTATACGCCTGCGGCACTCAAACGCTGGGGGGACCGCATCGACCTGTGGCGCCAGGGCACCCAACCCAAGGATGCGCACCTGACCGGCGCCAAACCCCCCAGGCCGCGCAAGTCTCGAGACGTTTACTGCTATTTCGACAACGACATCAAGGTCCACGCGCCCTATGACGCCCGCAAGCTGCTCGAACGTTTCGAGCTGGCCGATGACCTGGAAGTGGCCCCCGGCGATCTGCAAGGAGTGAGCTTTTGACCAGCGCCCTTATTCCCGAGGACATTGCCAGCCAACGCCAGCGTGCATCGGCTGCGATCACGCTCAATGTATTGACCATGAACATGCACATGGGCTTCGGCATTTTCAATCGGCGTTTCATCCTGCCCGAGTTGCGCGACGCGGTGCGCAGTGTCTCGGCGGACGTGGTGTTCTTGCAGGAGGTCCACGGCGAGCATCAGAACCATGCGCAGAACGTCAAGAACTGGCCGACCACCTCGCAATATGAGTTTCTCGCCGACAGCATGTGGAAGGACTTCGCCTACGGGCGCAATGCGGTGTATCCCCACGGCCATCATGGCAACGCACTGCTGTCGAAGTATCCGATCGTGCGTCACGAAAACCTCGACATTTCGATCCTTGGCACCGAGCAACGCGGGCTGTTGCACTGCGTCCTGCAGGTGCCGGGGTTCGGTGAGGTTCACGCCATCTGTGTGCACCTGGGACTCAAGGAAATGCATCGCCAGCAGCAGTTGTCGTTATTGGCCGGTCTGGTGGGCCGGCTGCCGCCGCAGGCGCCGGTGATCATCGCCGGTGACTTCAACGATTGGCGGCAAAAGGCCGATGGGTTACTGGCACCGGCAGGATTGCGCGAGGTGTTCGTCGAATCCTTCGGCCGCCCGGCGAAGAGCTTCCCGGCGCGTCTGCCGTTGCTGCGCCTGGACCGTATTTACGTGCGTAACGTGAAAATCGGCGCACCCAGGGTGCTGTCCAACCGGCCCTGGTCGCACCTTTCCGATCATGCGCCGTTGGCGGTGGAGGTCACCCTATGAAGGCGTTCAGCGATCAATGCGGCATCTGGCAGGACGGTAATTCGGTGGAGTTGCTGATCAATGGCGAGGACTTTTTCAGCAAGGTCTTCGAGCGTATCCGTGAGGCACGCCATGAGGTCTTGATCGAGACCTTCATCATCTTCGAGGACCGGGTGGGCGAGGGCCTGCAACAAGCCGTGATCGAAGCTGCCAGCCGCGGCGTGCGCGTGGTGATCACGGTCGATGACTACGGCACCAGCGATCTGAGCACGGCGTTCATCGCGCAAATGCTCGAAGTCGGCGTGCAGATCCAGCTGTTCGACCCGCGCCCCAAGCTCATGGGCATGCGCACCAACCTGTTTCGTCGCCTGCATCGCAAGGTGGTGGTGATCGATGCCGAACTGGCCTTCATGGGCGGCATCAATTACAGCGTCGACCACATGGCCGATACCGGCATCACCGCCAAGCAGGACTATGCAGTGCTGGTGCGCGGGCCGATTGTCGCTGACATCTACCGCTCGACGCTGAACATGCTCGGGCCTGCGCTGCGCGAGAGGTTCACCCCGCTCAAGGTGGCCACCCGTCAAGCCGGCAGCGCCCGCATGCTGCTGGCCGAGCGCGACAACCGCCGTCACACCACCGACATCGAAGAACAGTACTTGCTGGCCATGCGCAACGCGACTCAGCGCATTACCATCGCCAACGCCTATTTCTTCCCCAGCTATCGTTTTCTGCGCGAACTGCGCAACGCTGCCCGCCGCGGGGTGAAGGTCACGCTGATCCTGCAAGGTCAGCCTGACATGCCGTTCGTGCGCGTGTGTTCTCGCCTGACCTACACCTGGTTGTTGCGCGAAGGGGTAGTGATTCACGAATACAAACAGCGAGCACTGCATGGCAAGGTCGCGCTGATCGACCATGAATGGTCCACCGTGGGTTCGAGCAACCTGGACCCGTTGAGCCTGGCGTTGAACCTGGAGGCCAATCTGTTCATTCGGGACCATGCCCTCAATCAGCAGCTTCACGAACATTTACAGGAACTGGCGGCCGCCCACAGCAAGCAGGTCAACCTCAAGGGGCTGGCGAAGGGGCAGTGGTGGCGGGCGCCGATGATCTTTCTCAGTTTTCACTTCCTGCGCCATTTTCCGGCAATCGCCGGACTGTTTCCGGTGCATGGGCCGCGCCTGAAGCCGGTGCGCGCGCCGGACGCGGTTCCCGAAGCTGAAGTCCTCAAGCATGAGTTGTCGCCTGACCAGGAGAAGTCGCTATGAGCGGGGTATCGCAAACGTCTGCCAGCCAGGACAAGCCGTCGAACGCCAGCAAACACGGCGCCTGGCTGAAATGGGCCAAGCGTGGCTTCACCCTGTTTTTCTTCATCGCCGTGCCGGTGTTGCTGTTCACGGTGATGAAGAATCTGGACTGGAACGAGGTCAGTCACGCACTGGAATCGTACAAGCTGAGCACCCTGGCGCTGGGCTTCGTGATTGCGCTGGCCAGCTATCTGACCTACTGCGGATTCGACGTGCTGGCGCGCAGGTATACCGAACACAAGTTGTCCGTGGCGCAGATCGTGCCGGTGACCTTCGTCTGTTACGCGTTCAACCTCAACCTCAGTTCATGGGTCGGTGGCATCGCTTTGCGTTATCGGCTGTATTCACGGCTGGGGCTGGACGTGCCGACCATCACCCGGATTCTGAGCCTGAGCCTGATCACCAACTGGCTGGGGTATATGTTGCTGGCCGGATTTGTCTTCGCCGGTCGTTTCATCGATTTGCCCGACGGCTGGAAGATCGGCGACACCACCCTGCAACTGATTGGCTTTGTACTGCTGGCGGTGTGCTTTAGCTACTTTCTGGCGTGTCGCTTTTCCCGGCGGCGGACCTGGACCATTCGCAAGCAGCAACTGGTCCTGCCGTCGCTTAATCAAGCCTTGCGCCAGGCGTGTCTCGGGGCATTGAACTGGGGCCTGATGGCGCTGCTGATCTTCGTACTGCTGCCGGAAAAAGCCTTTTATCCGGCGGTGCTGGGGATCTTGCTGATCAGCAGTATCGCCGGGGTCATTGCCCATATTCCCGCCGGACTGGGGGTGCTGGAAACCGTGTTCATTACGCTGATGCAGCACCAGTTCAGCAAGGGCCAGTTGCTGGCGGCGTTGATCGGCTACCGGGTGATCTACTTCCTCATCCCGTTGCTGCTGGCGGTGGTGGTGTACCTGGTCCTGGAAAAACGCGCCAAGGCCATGCGCAGCAAGAATGAGGCGCGTCTGGGCTGAGTCAATCGCCCGCTGACGAAACTTCTGAACCCTGTAGGCGTGGGCTTGCTGGCGAACGCGGTGGGCCAGGTAGCATCGATGTCGACTGCCCTGGCGCTTTCGCCAGCAAGCCGGCTCCTACAGTGGACCGGGTTGAACGCGGCTGATCGGCGCGGCCCTCAATCCTTGGCGGCGAACATCCGCACGGCTTCGACGGCCTCATGGGTGCCGCTGCTGATCTGCACGATCGCCGAGCCTGCCTGGTCGGCAAGATCCACGCCTTTGGCGGCGTTGGTGCGGGTGTTGTCCATGCTGACGATCGCCTGCCGGGTTTCGGTCTGGATCAGCTGGATCATCTCGGAAATTTCCTGGGTCGAGCGGCTGGTGCGCCCGGCCAGCTGCCGCACTTCATCGGCGACCACGGCGAATCCGCGCCCCTGGTCACCGGCACGCGCTGCTTCGATGGCGGCGTTGAGGGCCAGCAGGTTGGTCTGGTCGGCGATGCTGTGGATGGTGTTGACGATGGCGGTGATCTGTTCCGAGCGTTCACCCAACTGGCCGATGATGCGCGACGAATCCTCGATGTTGCGCGAGATCTCACGCATTTCCGTCGCCGCCTGCTGGATCACCAGCGTACCTCGCTCGGCCACCTTCTGAGTCTGCACCGAGATGTGATAAGCCTGGGCGGCACTGTGTGAGTCCTGCTCGTGTTGCTCGATGCGCGCGGTGACGTCGGAGGCGTATTTCACCACTTTGCACAGCTTGCCGTCGGCGTCGTAGACCGGGTTGTAGGAGGCCTCCAGCCAGAGTGTCTGGCCATGCTTGCCGACGCGCTTGAACTGGCCGCCGAAGAACTCGCCCTTGTTCAGCCGGCGCCAGAAGTCCTGGTATTCCGAGCCGTTGGCCAGCTCCGCCGGGCACAGCAGCTTGTGATTCTTGCCCAGCAGCTCCTGACGGCTGTAGCCCATCAAGCGCAGCAGGTTGTCGTTGGCGGCGATGATGCGGCCATCGAGATCGAATTCGATCACCGCCATGGCGCGGTCTATGGCTTGCAGCTTGTTGCGGGTTTCGTTTTCGGCGTGAACCTTGTGCGTCACGTCCATCGCATATTTGACGATCTTCACCACTTTGCCGTCGGCATTCCTGATGGGGTTGTAACTGGCCTGCAGCCACACCGTGCTGCCATCGCCGGCCACGCGCTGGAAGGTCTGCGCGACGAACTCGCCATTGCGCAGGCGCGACCATAACTGCGCGTAGTCGGCGCTGCGCGCGTGGTCGACGGTGCAGAACATGCGGTGCTCTTTGCCCAGCACCTGCTCGGGGCGATAGCGCATGGCCTGGAAAAAGTTGTCGTTGGCGCTGAGCACGACTCCATTGAGATCGAACTCGATGCTGGCCATCGAGCGGTTGATGGCTTCCAGCAGGCTGGCCTGATGGGCGACGGTCAACTGCAGATCTTGAATGACTTTGTTCTTGGACGAGTCGAAAAACATGAGGGCGGCTCAGGCAGGTGGACAGAAATTCCCGTTCCCTGGCCTCAAGAGCGGTAATGCTCGGCTGCAATTTCCTATTGCAGCGCAGAGATCATCACAAAGGTGATATCAAAAAGCTATAAATATCTTGTACAGCTCGTCGGTTTTGTACAGGTTTTTCCGTGCGTCGCCTCTGAACGCGCCGGCTTGGCGGCGGGTTGTCTGAGCAATTACAGAAGTGTTGTTTGATACGCCGCCTTCGCCATCAAGCGGCTGTGACAGGTATTGCGCTGTTTGTGAAAAGCGGCAAGTCTGAGCACATAAGCCCCAGATCAATCGTCGAAGCCCACCTGCTCCGACATCTCGTCGACCTTCAACTCCAGGCGATACGCCACGGCAATGAACAGCGCCTGACACAGACACAGCGTGGCACTCAGCGAGCGGAAGGCGAACGAACTGCCCTCATTGACCAACAGCACCGAGTTGGCGCGTTTGGCCAGCGGCGACAGGTTGCTGTCGGTGATGATCAGGGTCTTGGCCTGATGATGCTGGGCAATACGCAGGCAGTGCTGGGTTTCCTTGCCATAAGGAGTGAAGCTGATGGCAATCACCAGATCGTTGGCGCGCACGCTGCGCATCTGCTCGCGGTAGCTGCCGCCAAGGCCGGAAATCAGGTGGATGCGCTTGTTGGTGTGCTGCAGGTTGTAGACCAGGTAATCGGCCACTGCAAACGAGCGACGCACGCCGACCACATAGATGTTGTCGGCGTTGACCACCAGGTCCACGGCTTTGTCGAAGGCTTCGTCGTCCAGTTCCAGCGCCAGGCGCTCAAGGCCTGAGAGCGTTGCGTTCACACACTCGCGCGCCAGGTCACCGCCGCTGGCTTTCTGCGACTTGTTGGCGATCATGCTGCGGATACGCTGCTGGTAGTTCTGAACCGGGCTGGCTTTGTGGGTGTAGGCCTCGCGAAACAGGGCCTGCATCTCGCTGAACCCGCTGAAGCCGAAACGCTGGGAAAACCGCACGATGGCCGAGGGATGGACTTCGCATTCACGGGCGATGTCGCTGATGCGATCGACCATGATCCGGTCGCTCTGCTGGCTCATGTAACTGGCGATGCGCTTGAGCTGGCGCGGCAGGCTTTCGTATTCGGCAGTGATCAGCTTGAGCAGGGCCTCGGCGCTGTCCGGAGCGACGGTTTGCGAAGACGCAGCCTCGGCGCCGCTGTCTGGCAAGGTAGGCTGATCGGTGCTGGGCATACGCGTGAATCCTCTGGCTTTTGTTATAAGGCGCGCTGGGCCCGGTGCCGACTTCGCGCGCTCATCGATCTGAACGAACAACCTGTTGCAACGCCTGGCCCCGGTAGCAGTCCGGCTCGCCGGCGGTGGCGAGTCGGGCGCCGCCAACGTCGGCAAGCCGGACTGCTACCGGTACGGTCTGTCGACCCTTCACTACGGCGGCGGCCAGGCGCGCAGTTTAACGCGCTTCGTCTTTATATCCTGCCTGTTTAGCATGAAGTGCCAGGCTTTGCGCAAAGTGGAAAAAATATTCCACATGAAAAAAATTTAGAAAAAACCATTGCTCCTTGTCTCGTGCCGATCTAGTCTGCATCCACGAACAGGCGTCAGGCAGCCGTGTCTGAGCCAGGGCTTAATAAGAATAAGAGGAGCCGGCATGGGCCAGACTCGTTTCGCCAGTGGACGTCCGTTGGACGTGGTTTGTCTCGGACGTCTGGGCGTTGATCTCTACGCGCAGCAGATCGGGGCGCGCCTGGAAGACGTCAGCAGTTTCGCCAAATACCTGGGCGGGTCCTCCGCCAACATCGCATTCGGCACCGCACGGCTGGGCGTCAAGTCCGCCATGCTGACCCGCGTCGGCGACGATCAGATGGGCCGTTTTCTGGTTGAGTCTCTTGCCCGCGAAGGCTGCGATGTCAGCGGGATCAAGGTCGATGCCGAACGCCTGACCGGCATGGTGCTGCTGGGCATCAAGGATCGTGAAAGTTTCCCGCTGGTGTTCTACCGGGAGAACTGCGCCGACATGGCGCTGCAAGCCGAAGACATCGACCCGGCGCAGATTGCCTCAAGCAAGGCACTGCTGATCACCGGTACCCACTTTTCCACCGACCCGGTATTCAAGGCCAGCAGCCAGGCACTGGACTACGCCCGGCAGCACAACGTCAGGTGCGTACTGGACATCGACTATCGTCCGGTGCTCTGGGGGCTGGCCGGCAAGGCTGACGGCGAAACCCGTTTCGTCGCCGACCAGAACGTCAGCCAGCACGTGCAGCGCATTCTGCCGCGCTTCGATCTGATCGTCGGCACAGAAGAAGAATTCCTCATCGCCGGGGGCGGCACCGATCTGCTGGCGGCGTTGCGCAAGGTGCGCGAGCTCAGCGCAGCGACGCTGGTGGTCAAACTGGGACCACAAGGTTGCACGGTGATTCATGGAGCGATTCCTGCCCGCCTGGAAGATGGCGCGATTTATCCCGGCGTGCGCGTGGAAGTCCTCAATGTGCTGGGCGCGGGCGATGCGTTCATGTCTGGCTTTCTCAAAGGCTGGCTCAACGACGAGAGCGACGAGCGCTGCTGTCAGCTGGCCAATGCCTGCGGCGGCCTGGTGGTTTCACGGCATGCCTGCGCTCCGGCGATGCCGACCTTGGTGGAGCTGGAATACCTGTTCAACAGTCCAGTGCCGATCACCCGTCCCGACCAGGACCTGGTGCTGCAACGTCTGCATCAGGTCAGCGTGCCGCGCAAGGAGTGGCGGCAACTGTTCGTTTTCGCCTTCGACCACCGTGGGCAACTGGTGGAGCTTGCGCAGAAGGCCGGTCGTGACCTGGCATGTATCGGTCAGCTCAAGCAGCTGTTCATAACGGCGGTCCAGCGGGTCGAGGCTGACCTGAAAAAACGCGGCATCGAAGCCGATGTCGGGCTGTTGGCCGATCAGCGTTTCGGTCAGGATTCGCTGAACGCCGCCACCGGCCGTGGCTGGTGGATCGCGCGGCCAGTGGAAGTGCAGGGCTCGCGGCCGTTGGCGTTCGAGCATGGGCGCTCCATCGGCAGCAATCTGCAGACCTGGCCGAAGGAGCAGATCATCAAGTGTCTGGTGCAGTACCACCCCGATGACGAACCGATGCTGCGCCTGGAGCAGGAAGCGCAGCTGATGGGGCTGTATCAGGCGTCCCAGGCCAGCGGCCATGAATTGTTGCTGGAGGTCATCCCGCCCAAGGATCACCCCTCGACCCATCCGGATGTGATCTACCGGGCGCTCAAACGCCTGTACAACCTGGGTATCTATCCCGCCTGGTGGAAGATTGAATCGCAACCGGCGCAGGTCTGGGAGCAACTGGACGCGCTGATTCAGGAGCGTGATCCGTACTGCCGTGGCGTGGTTCTGCTGGGGCTTAATGCGCCGGCCGAACAGCTTGCCGCCGGTTTTCGCGAGGCCGCCAGAAGCACCAGCTGCCGGGGTTTCGCGGTGGGTCGCACGATTTTTCACGAGCCCAGCCGCGCCTGGTTGCAAGGTGAGATCGACGATGCCGGGCTGATCAGCCGGGTGCAGAGCACCTTTGGCTTTCTGATCGAGTCCTGGCGCGAAGCGCGGGGCTGAAGCAACCAGACACGTGAAACACATTCAAAGCGAAGAAAACAATAAAGGTGCAGCCATGCCCGCTTCCGCAATCCGAATTGGCATCAACCCGATTTCCTGGAGCAACGACGACCTGCCCGCGTTGGGCGGTGAAACACCACTGAGCACCGCGCTCAGCGAAGGCAAGGAAATCGGCTACGAAGGTTTCGAACTCAACGGCAAGTTTCCCAAGGACGCCAAGGGCGTTGCCGATGTCCTGCGGCCTTACGATCTGGCGCTGGTTTCGGGTTGGTATTCGAGCCGTCTGGCCAGCCGCTCGGTGGCCGAAGAGATCGAAGCCATTGCCAGCCACGTCGAGCTGCTCAAGTACAACGGCGCCAACGTGCTGGTGTATGGCGAGGTCGCCGACTCGATTCAGGGCCAGCGCATTCGTCTGGTCGAGCGGCCGCGTTTTCACAGCGACAGCGCATGGCAGGAGTACGCGGACAAACTCACCGAGCTTGCGCGTTTCACCTTGTCCCAGGGCGTGCGTCTGGCGTATCACCACCATATGGGGGCTTACGTCGAGTCGCCGGAGGACATCGATCAGCTGATGGCGCGTACGGGCAGCGAAGTCGGTCTGCTGTTCGATTCGGGCCACTGCTACATGGGCGGGGGCGAGCCGCTGCAGGTGCTGCGCAAGCACATCGAGCGTGTCTGCCACGTGCACTTCAAGGACGTACGCAAAGCGGTGGTGCAGCTGGCGCGCAACAACCTGTGGAGCTTTCCCGATTGCATCGTCAATGGCACCTTCACCGTGCCGGGCGATGGCGACATCGATTTCGCCGCGTTGCTGGAAGTCTTGATTAGCGCAGGTTACCAGGGCTGGCTGGTGGTCGAGGCCGAGCAAGACCCGGCCGTGGCACCGAGCTATGCCTACGCCAAGAAAGGTTATGAAACCCTGCGCAACCTGCTGGCAGCTGCGCAAGAACAGAGCACTGCCCTGCAACAGCCCGCCCGAAGGAGCCTGTGAACATGAATCTGCTGGTCAAAAGCAAGGCCCAGGGCCGCGATGTCGTGGCCCTGGGCGAAGGCGTGCTGGAGTACGTCGGGTTTTCCGCGCATCGCTTGACGGTTGGCGAGCGCCTGCCGGTCAACGCCGGGGACAAGGAGCTGTGCCTGGTGCTGCTCAGCGGCCGGGTCAGCGTCAGCGGCGAGGCGCCGGGGCAGGGCAGTTTCAACTGGGAAAACATCGGTGATCGGCAGTCGGTATTCGAAGACAAATCACCCTTTGCCGTGTATCTGCCGCCGGGCAGCCAGGCTCAGGTCGTCGCTTTGAGCGCGGTGCAAATCGCGGTCTGTGCCGCGCCGGGCAATCGGGCCGGGAATTTGCCGGCCCGCCTGATCGAGCCCCAGAGCATGAAGCGCAGTGTGCGCGGTAAGGCGGCCAACACCCGCTATGTTTGCGACATTCTGCCGGACACTGAACCTGCTCATTCGCTGCTGGTGGTCGAGGTGCGAACGCCTTCGGGGCATTCCTCCAGCTACCCGCCGCACAAGCACGACAAGGACGACTTGCCTCATGAAAGCTTTCTGGAGGAGACCTATTACCATCAGGTCAATCCGCCCCAGGGCTTCGTTTTTCAGCGGGTCTACACCGACGATCGCAGCATCGATCAGGCCATGGCCGTGGAAAACAACGATCTGGTGACGGTGCCCAAGGGTTACCACCCGGTCAGCGTGCCCTACGGGTACGAATCCTATTACCTGAACGTGATGGCCGGCCCCAAACGCGCCTGGCAATTTCACAACGATCCGCAGCATCAATGGTTGATGGATCTGTGAATCCCGGCGCTGACACACCATGTCGGCCTACGCCCACCGCTGCCGCCGGCAAGCCGTGCTGCTACGGACGCACAACTATTTCGCAAGGAGTTCTGCAATGAGCAACGCCCCGATTATCGGCCACTTCATCAATGGCCAGCGGCACGACGCCAGCGAGCGTTTCAGTGATGTGTTCAACCCGGCCACCGGCGCGGTGCAGGCGCGTGTCGCGCTGGCCGAACCTACGACTGTCGATGAGGCCGTCGCCGCTGCCCAGGCCGCGTTCCCGGCATGGGCCGATCAGTCGTCGCTGCGTCGTGCGCGGGTGATGTTCAAGTTCAAGGAACTGCTCGATCAGCACCACGATGAACTGGCCGAGATCATTTGCCGCGAACACGGCAAGGTGTTCTCCGATGCCAGGGGCGAAGTGGTGCGCGGGATCGAAATCGTCGAATTCGCCTGTGGCGCACCGAGCCTGTTGAAAAGCGATTTCAGCGACAACATCGGCGGCGGCATCGACAACTGGAACCTGCGTCAACCGCTGGGCGTCTGCGCAGGCGTGACCCCGTTCAATTTCCCGGTCATGGTGCCGCTGTGGATGATTCCCATGGCGCTGGTGACCGGTAACTGCTTCATTCTCAAACCGTCCGAGCGTGACCCTTCGGCCAGCCTGCTGATGGCGCGTCTGCTCAAGCAGGCGGGTCTGCCCGACGGCGTCTTCAACGTGGTGCAGGGCGACAAGGTGGCTGTCGATGCGTTGCTGCAACACAAAGGCATCGAGGCGATTTCCTTTGTCGGTTCGACGCCGATTGCCGAATACATCCATCAGCAGGGCACCGCACACGGCAAGCGGGTGCAGGCGCTCGGCGGGGCGAAGAATCACATGATCGTGATGCCCGATGCCGACCTCGATCAAGCCGCCGACGCCTTGATCGGTGCGGCCTACGGTTCGGCGGGTGAGCGCTGCATGGCGATCTCCATCGCCGTGGTGGTGGGCGATGTCGGCCAGAAACTGATCGACAAGCTGCTGCCGCGCATCGATTCGCTCAAGGTCGGCAACGGCATGAATGCCGACTCGGACATGGGCCCGCTGGTCACCGCCGTGCACAAGGCCAAGGTCGAGGGTTATATCGATCAGGGCGTGAAAGAGGGCGCGAAGCTGATCGTCGATGGCCGCAACTTCACGGTGCCGGGTGCCGAGCGCGGGTTCTTCGTCGGCGCCACGTTGTTCGATGAGGTCACGCCCCAGATGACTATCTATAAGGAAGAAATCTTCGGCCCGGTGCTGGGTATCGTGCATGTGCCCGATTTCTCCACCGCGGTTGAGCTGATCAACGCCCATGAGTTCGGCAACGGCGTGTCGTGCTTCACCAGCGATGGCGGCATCGCTCGTGCCTTTGCCCGCAACATCAAGGTCGGCATGGTCGGCATCAACGTGCCGATCCCGGTGCCGATGGCCTGGCATTCGTTCGGCGGCTGGAAGCGTTCGCTGTTCGGCGACCACCATGCCTATGGCGAAGAAGGCCTGCGGTTTTACAGCCGTTACAAGAGCGTGATGCAGCGCTGGCCGGACAGCATCGTCAAGGGCGCGGAGTTCAGTATGCCGACGGCGAAATAGGAACTGGCGCCGCAGCCCAACCTGTAGGCGTGAGCTTGCTCGCGATTGAGGATGACCAGGCGATAGAAAGGCGCCGGATGTACCGTCGTCATCGCGAGCAAGCTCACTCCTACAAAAAATGCCGATCCCTACTATGCGTCCTCACCTACAAGAGCCAGGTGCAAGCATGACCACGACACGATTGACCATGGCCCAGGCCCTGGTGAAGTTTCTCGATAACCAGTACGTCGAAGTCGACGGCGTGCAGAGCAAGTTCGTCGCCGGGGTGTTCACTATTTTTGGCCACGGCAACGTGCTGGGCCTGGGGCAGGCGCTGGAGCAGGACAGTGGCGAGCTGATCGTGCATCAGGGCCGCAACGAACAGGGCATGTGCCACGCGGCCATGGGTTTTGCCAAGCAGCACCTGCGGCGCAAGATCTACGCCTGCACCTCCTCGGTCGGGCCGGGTGCGGCGAACATGATCACCGCCGCCGCCACCGCCTCGGCCAACCGTATTCCGCTGTTGCTGCTGCCGGGTGACGTCTACGCCAGCCGTCAGCCTGATCCGGTATTGCAGCAGATCGAGCAGTTCCACGACCTGAGCATCAGCACCAACGATGCGTTCAAGGCCGTCAGCAAATACTGGGACCGTATCAACCGCCCCGAGCAATTGATGAGCGCGGCGCTCAATGCCATGCGCGTGCTCACCGACCCCGCCGAAACCGGTGCGGTGACCCTGGCACTGCCCCAGGATGTACAGGGCGAGGCCTACGATTACCCCGATTCATTCCTGCAAAAGCGCGTGCACCGCATCGACCGTCGGCCGCCCACCCAGGCCATGCTCAAGGACGCTCTGGCGCTGCTCAAGGGCAAGCGCAAACCGTTGCTGATCTGCGGCGGCGGGGTGCGTTATTCCGGCGCAGCCGCGCAGCTGCAAGCCTTTGCCGAACGCTTTGATATCCCTTTCAGCGAAACCCAGGCCGGCAAGAGCGCGATTGTTTCGGCGCATCCGTTGAACATGGGCGGCATTGGTGAGACCGGTTCGTTGGCCGCCAACACTTTGGCCCGCGAGGCCGACCTGATCATCGGCGTCGGCACCCGCTACAGCGACTTCACCACCGGTTCCAAATCGCTGTTTCAGAACCCGGAGGTGCAGTTCCTCAACCTCAACGTCGGCGCCTTCGATGTGCAGAAGCTCGATGGCGTGCAGGTGCTGGCCGATGCGCAACTGGCGTTGCAGTCGCTCAGCGAGGGGCTGGGGGAATATCGCAGCCAGTGGGGCCAGGCGCCGAAGCAGGCACGAGCGGCGCTGGATGCCGAGGTGGATCGGCTGTACGCCGTCGACTACCAGACCGAGGATTTCGAACCGGAGGTCAGCGGTCATCTGGACCCACAGGTGCTGCGCGATTTCATCGAGATGACCGGCTCCTGCCTGACCCAGAGTCGGGTGCTGGGCGTGCTCAATCAGCAGTTGCCCAGCGATGCGGTGATCGTCGCCGCCGCCGGCAGCCTGCCAGGCGATTTGCAACGGGCGTGGCGCAGTACCAGCGTCGACAGTTATCACGTCGAGTACGGCTACTCGTGCATGGGCTATGAGGTCAACGCGGCGCTGGGGGCGAAGCTGGCAGCGCCCGAGCGCGAGGTCTACGCCCTGGTCGGCGACGGTTCGTACATGATGCTGCACTCGGAGCTGGCAACCTCGATTCAGGAGCGGCGCAAGATCAACGTGGTGCTGCTGGATAACATGGCCTTCGGCTGCATCAATAACCTGCAGATGGGCAACGGCATGGGCAGCTTCGGCACCGAATTCCGTTTCCGCAATCCCGAGAGCGGACGGCTGGACGGCGACCTGGTGCCGGTGGATTTCGCCATGAGCGCGGCGGCCTATGGTTGCAAGACCTATAAGGTCAGCACCGTCGAGGCGCTGCAAGCGGCATTGACGGACGCGCGCAGGCAGACGGTCTCGACCCTGATCGACATCAAGGTCCTGCCCAAGACCATGATCCATGGCTACCTGTCGTGGTGGCGCGTGGGTCTGGCTGGAGTGTCTACCGCCGGCGGCACCGCCCAGGCGTATGAGCAGCAGAAAGCGATGCTGGCCAAGGCCCGCACATATTGATCACTGCAAACCTTGCAGGCGTGAGCTTGCTCGCGATTACGGTATGTCAGATACCGGGATGCGTCCGGCGGATGGCTATCGCGAGCAAGCTCACTCCTACAGGGGACCGCATTCTTTCTGCACAGATAGATCGTCCCGTGGCGCCAGGCACCACAGGATTTTTCACAGGAGAACCTCATGAAAATCGGACTCATCGGCTACGGCAAGGGCGGGCGCTACTTTCATGCGCCGCTGCTGGCCAGCATGAACGGCGCTACCTTTGCCGGGGTGGTGACGCGCTCTGCCGAGCGGCGTCAGGATTTGAGCAACGATTACCCCAGGGTCGCGGCGTTCGACAGCCTGGCCGAGATGGTCGCCGCCGGTGTCGATGCCGTGGTGATCTCCACCCCGCTGGCCTCGCGTCGCGCATTGATCCTGGAAGCCATCGAACTGGGCGTGGCGGTAGTCAGCGACAAGCCGTTCGCCGCTGATGCCAGGCAGGCGCAGGAACTGGTGGACGCCGCCGAACGCCGTGGCGTATTGCTGAGCGTGTACCAGAACCGACGCTGGGATTCGGATTTCCTCACGGTGCGCAAGCTGATCGAGCAGGGCGTGCTTGGCCAGATCACCCGCTTCGAATCGCGGGTCGAGCGCTATTCGCCCTCCTCGGTTGGCAAGGAAAGCGGGGGCGGGATTCTGCGTGATCTGGGCAGCCATCTGGTGGATCAGGCACTGGTGCTGTTCGGACCGGTCAAGCGGGTGTACGCCGAGCTCGAGTTCGCAAGCCCTGACAAGAAGGTCGATCACGGCTTCTTCGTTTCGTTGATTCATACCAGCGGCGTGACCTCGCACCTGTGGGGCAACTGCCTGCAAAACGCCCAGGGCCCACGTTTTCGCGTCAATGGTGCGCAGGGCTGCTATACCGTTGATGGCCTGGACGGGCAGGAGGATGCAGCGCTCAAAGGGCTTTCGCCCAAATCCGAAGGCGAGCGCTGGGGCGTCGAAGAGCACCGGCGCTGGGGCTGGTTCGAACAGGGCGAGCACCGCGAGCGGGTGCCGTCTGAGCGCGGCTGCTGGCCGGAGTTCTATCGCCAGTTGCAGGAAGCGGTGGTCAGCAAAGGCCGCAATCCGGTGGACGCCAGGGATGCCGTGGCATCGGCCAACGTGCTGGATGCGGCGCGGGTCAGTGCACTGGAGGGCAGGGTGGTGGCGTTGTAACTGACACCCACTGGCATCCTCTGCGAGCCAGCAAGCCGGCCCCTACAGTAGGCATATCTGGGCCGCAATTCCTGCGTTCCGCTCGCCTTTGAACGTCTGGGTCAAAAACAGAAATGAAAAATAGAAATAAATTCTAAAATCGGTTGAAGTAGAAATTATTTTCCAATAGAGTCATTTCCAGGTTGCCGACTATCGACGTCCGGGCCTGCTGTCGCAGCTTTCGACAACAGGCGGGACGAACGACACAAAAACAAGAAAGCCATAGTAGACAGGTACCGTCGATGAACATTTTCAAACATGCCGCCCAGGCTTGCCGATCCGCGTTAGCTTCTCTTCTCGCCCCCTCTTGCGTTGCCTCGCGCCTTAAACCCCTGACCGCCACTGCCCTGGACCGAGCCCTGGAAACCGTCGCCCACGTGTTGTGCGTGCAAAGCCACGGGGTCATGGTCTGCGGTTCGGCGGGAGCGTCGGTTGCGCACTTTTCCAATCCGCATTTTTCAGCTCAGCAAACACCCGTGGATCAACCAGCAGCTCTGTAAACACCAGCAGTCGTTAGCCAATTCACTACAACAACAAGAATTTGGAGAAAGACCGTTCATGAATACCAAGCTCCGTTTTACCTCCCTGGCACTGGCCCTGATGCTCAGCAGCGGCGCGGTCCTGGCCGCCGACCTGAAGATCGGCGTGGCCATGTCGCAGTTCGATGACACCTACCTGACCTACATGCGCGAAGACATGGGCAAGAAAGCCAGCGCCATGGGCGGCGTCGATCTGCAGTTCGTCGACGGTCGTAACGATGTGAACAAACAGCTCGATCAGGTACAGGAGTTGATTGGTAAAAAGGTCGACGCGCTGATCGTCAATCCGGTGGATACCGCCGCCACGGCCGGCATCACCAAAGCGGCCATCGCAGCGGGCATTCCCCTGGTCTACGTCAACCGCCGCCCGGATGATCCGAAACTGCCGGCAGGGGTTGCCTCGGTAACCTCCGATGACAAGGAAGCGGGGCGCATGCAGATGGAGTACCTGGCCAAGAAGATGGATGGCAAGGGCACCATCGTGATTCTGCTCGGTGAGCTGTCGAACAACTCGACCCGCGACCGCACCGAAGGGGTCAAGGACACGCTGAAGAAATACCCCGGCATCAAGGTCGCCGAAGAACAGGAAGGCGCCTGGGGACGGCAGAAAGGCATGGACATTACCAACAACTGGCTGACCCAGGGCCGCGACTTCAGTGCGGTGGTGTCCAACAATGACGAAATGGCCATCGGTGCGGCCATGGCTTTGAAACAGGCCGGTAAGAAGCAGGGCGATGTGCTGGTCGCAGGCGTCGACGGTACCCCGGACGGCTTGAGCGCGGTGAAGAAGGGCGAGCTCACGGTCTCGGTATTCCAGGACGCCAAAGGCCAGGGCGAGGGTTCGATCGACGCTGCGGTGAAAATGGCGAAAAAGCAAACCCTGCCTGAACAGGCGATCGTGATTCCGTTTCGCCTGATCACCCCGGACAACGTCAGCACCTTCAAATAACGTTCACATCACGACAACTGACAGGACGCAGAGGTCGGCCAACGCGCCTCTGCTCCGCCGTCACTTGAGGAGCCTGTGACCATGTTCGCTTCAGCTACTGCTTCGACCCCTGCCAACACCGAGGCGCTGCCCGATCTTGCGGCAAACGCTGCCGAGCATCCTTATCTGCTGGAAATCACCAATATCAGCAAAGGTTTTCCTGGCGTGGTGGCGCTGGACAATGTGGAACTGCGCGTGCGTCCCGGCAGCGTGCTGGCGTTGATGGGCGAAAACGGCGCCGGCAAGTCCACCCTGATGAAGATCATCGCAGGCATCTACCAGCCCGACACCGGCGAGATACGTCTGCGCGGCAAGCCGGTGGTGTTCGACACACCGCTGGCGGCGCTGCAATCGGGCATCGCGATGATTCACCAGGAACTCAACCTGATGCCGCACATGACCATCGCCGAGAACATCTGGATCGGTCGTGAGCAGCTCAACGGCCTGCACATGGTCGATCACCGCGCCATGCATCGCTGCACCGCCGAACTGCTGGAACGTCTGCGCATCAACCTGGACCCTGAGGAGCATGTCGGCAACTTGAGCATCGCCGAGCGGCAGATGGTCGAGATTGCCAAGGCGGTTTCCTACGACTCCGACGTGTTGATCATGGATGAGCCGACGTCGGCCATCACCGAGAAGGAGGTCGCTCATCTGTTTTCGATCATTGCCGACCTGCGCTCGCAGGGTAAGGGCATTATCTACATCACCCACAAGATGAATGAAGTGTTCGCCATCGCCGACGAAGTGGCAGTGTTTCGCGACGGCGCTTATATCGGCCTGCAGCGCGCCGACAGCATGGACGGCGACAGCCTGATCTCGATGATGGTCGGTCGTGAACTGAACCAGTTGTTTCCGCAGCGCGACAAGCCGATCGGCGAGCTGATGCTGTCGGTGCGTGATCTGTCGTTAAGCGGCGTATTCGAGGGGGTTTCCTTCGACCTGCATGCCGGTGAAGTGCTAGGTATCGCCGGGCTCATGGGCTCGGGCCGCACCAACATCGCCGAGACGATTTTCGGCATCACCCCCTGTACCGGCGGTGAAATCTTCCTGGACGGCGCGCCGATCAAGGTCACCGACCCGCATTTCGCCATCGAGAAGGGTTTTGCCCTGCTCACCGAAGATCGCAAGCTCAGCGGCCTGTTCCCTTGCCTGTCGGTGTTGGAAAACATGGAAATGGCGGTGCTGCCGCATTACGTCGGCAACGGCTTCGTGCATCAGAAGGCCTTGCGCGCCTTGTGTGAAGACATGTGCAAGAAGCTGCGGGTCAAGACGCCGTCGCTGGAGCAGTGCATTGACACCCTGTCCGGCGGCAACCAGCAGAAAGCCTTGCTGGCGCGCTGGCTGATGACCAATCCGCGGGTGCTGATCCTCGATGAGCCGACGCGCGGCATCGACGTTGGCGCCAAGGCCGAGATCTATCGGCTTATTTCCCTGCTGGCCAGCGAAGGCATGGCGGTGATCATGATCTCCTCGGAACTGCCGGAAGTGCTGGGCATGAGCGACCGGGTGATGGTCATGCACGAAGGCGAAATGATGGGCACCCTGGACCGCGCTGACGCGACTCAGGAGCGGGTCATGCATCTGGCATCGGGACATTCCGTCCACTGACGGCCCGGTTGCCGAACACCCGATCAGGGTCGAAACAAGAATAAGAGGCAGGTATGAAAATGAACGCGATACTGGAAAACAAGCCGGCTATGGTACCGAGCAAACACAAGCGCCGGTTGCCGACGGAACTGAGCATCTTCCTGGTGCTGATCGGCATCGCCCTGATCTTTGAAGTGTTTGGCTGGGTCGTGCGCGACCAGAGTTTTCTGATGAATTCCCAGCGTCTGGTGCTGATGATCCTGCAGGTGTCGATCATCGGCATGATTGCCATCGGCGTGACCCAGGTGATCATCACCACCGGTATCGATCTGTCCTCAGGCTCGGTGCTGGCGTTGTCGGCGATGGTCGCGGCCAGCCTTGCACAGTCGTCCGACTATACGCGTGCGGTGTTCCCGTCGCTGACCGACCTGCCGGTGTGGCTTCCCGTGCTGGCCGGGCTTGGGGTCGGGTTGTTGGCCGGGGCAATCAACGGCAGCATCATCGCCATCACCGGGATTCCGCCATTCATCGCCACCTTGGGCATGATGGTGTCCGCCCGCGGCCTGGCACGCTTCTACACCGGTGGCCAACCCGTGAGCATGCTCAACGATTCCTACACCGCCATCGGTCAGGGCGCGATGCCGGTGATCATCTTTCTGGTCGTGGCGCTGATTTTTCACATTGCCCTGCGTTACACCAAGTACGGCAAATACACCTATGCCATCGGCGGCAACATGCAGGCCGCGCGTACCTCCGGAATCAACGTCAAGCGCCATCTGGTGATCGTCTACAGCATCGCCGGACTGCTGGCAGGCCTTGCCGGTGTGGTTGCCTCGGCACGGGCGGCCACCGGGCAAGCCGGGATGGGCGTGTCCTACGAGCTTGACGCCATCGCCGCGGCGGTCATCGGCGGCACCAGCCTTGCGGGCGGCGTGGGCCGCATCACCGGTACAGTGATCGGTGCGCTGATTCTAGGGGTCATGGCCAGCGGCTTTACCTTCGTGGGGGTCGATGCCTATGTACAAGACATCATCAAAGGGCTGATCATCGTCGTCGCGGTGGTCATCGACCAATACCGCAACAAGCGCAAGCTCAAGCGCTGAGGGTTCGATGAATATCGAAAGGGCCTGGTTTCAGGCCCTTTTTGTTTTCCCGCGGTTTGAACCCAGGGGCCAATAGTCGGTCAGACAGCGTCTTCAGGCCGTTTGCCTTTGCGTTGCCTGGCCAGCCCGCCGCGAGCAGGCTCACTCCTACAGATCATGCGCCTGGCGCAAGGGGGGCCTGGTTGCGAAAGGGTCAGGCGAAGACTGCGTCGGAAACAGGTTGAAACAGCCGTTTGACTCAATGCCAGCGCGGTTTCAGCGGCTTGTTGAGCGAATCTTGTTCAATTATGTTGCCGAGTACGAACACCGGCCTTAGACTGCCGCCCCTCGTAAATTGAGTGCCAGGTGGCGCTTGGAGACTACGGCGCTTTTACGATCGGGCCAAGGCGCTCCCTCGATTCGCCTTAATGCACGTTTTTTTATAGAGAAATCAATGACCAAGGAAAAGTTGCTGGCGATGCCGGCCGATGACTACATGAACGCGGAGCAACACGCATTCTTCGTCGAGCTGCTGCAAGCCATGAAAGTGGAAATCCACGAGCGCATCGAGCAGAGCCGTATCGCTATCGAAAGCCTGGACACCCCGGCTGATCCCGCTGACGCAGCTTCCGTCGAAGAAGAGCGTCACTGGCTGGTCAACGTGATCGACCGCGATCAGCGCATGCTTCCGCAGCTGGAAATGGCCCTGAGCCGCATCGCCGAAGACACCTTTGGCTGGTGCGAAGACAGTGGTGAGCCTATTGGTCTGAAGCGTCTGCTGATCAGCCCGACCACCAAGTACTGCATCGAAGCCCAGGAACGCCACGAACAGATCGACCGCCACCAGCGTCAGGCGTGATCGACCGGGCCCGACCGCCTTGTACAGGCGGTCGGGCCTTTTGTCGTCTGCACTTTGTGCCCCGCACGCGCCTGACCGACTGTCATAAACCCGACCGACTACCACCAACGACGCATGGCGCATGGCCGCTATCTGACGTTTAATGCTTTCAAAATAATGATAAGCAGGGTGGGTCACAGGATATGGCTGCTAAAGGAAGTTACACAGGAACGCTCCCCGCACAACTGCAATCGCCTGACGCCCTGGCACCTGCAACTCCCTCGCGTTGGCTGAGCGTGTTGCTGCAAAGTGCTGCGCTGTGCCTGCTGTTCCTGGCCATGGCTTGGAGCGATTTGTCGGTCTATCTGTGCCTGCCGCTGGGCCTGCTGACGCTGTGGTTGCCTCGGCTGCTGACTTCCCGGGCGCTCCCGTTGCCGCTGGACCGGCAGGACGATGCGCTCGCCGCGCTGACCCGCGATCTGTCCCGCAGCACCAGCCATAACGCGTTGTCCGCCGCGGCGGTGGCGTATTCGGTCAGGCAGCTGGCGACCAGGCTGCAATCTCAGGTCGATGCCGCCGACCAGATCGTCAGCAGCGCCGACGTGATGATCGCCACCGAACGCGCCACCTCGTCGCTCAGCCAGCAAGCCCTGGGCGCAGCCAGTCAGGCGCGGCAAAGCAGTGACGCCGGGCTGACCGTGCTCCACCAATCAATCACCCTGATGCACCAGCTCAGCGAACGCGCCGACAACAGCCGGCAACTGATCGAAGCGCTCAGCCAGCGCAGTGAAGACATTCAACGGGTGACGGCGGTGATTCAATCGATCGCCAGCCAGACTAATCTGCTGGCGCTCAACGCGGCCATCGAAGCCGCTCGCGCCGGTGAGCATGGTCGGGGCTTTGCGGTGGTCGCTGATGAGGTGCGGGGGCTGGCCGGACGCACGGCGACGGCCACCGGCGAAGTCGGGCAGATGGTCGCCGACATTCAGCAGCGGACCGCCCAGGTGGTGGAGCAGATTCGCCAGTTGTCCGGCGACCTCAACGGCGGCGTGGAGCAAGTGGAGCTGACCGGGCGGCAATTGGCGAACATCGCGCAACTGGCGGCCGGAGTCGAGGGGCAGGTCAGTGAAATCGCCCTCGGTGCCCAGACCAATCAGCAGCAACTGAGCAGCCTGTTCGTGGCCGTGGAACAGATGCGCAGCGATCTGGCGATCAGCGATGATCAGACTCGCCGCCTGGCCCAGTCTGCGGTGCAAATGGAGGGGCAGGCTGAAACCATCAGCGAGCGTCTGGCGCAGGTCGGGCTGGATGATTATCACCAGCGCATCTACGACCTGGCGCTCGAGGGCGCCAGCCAGATTGCACAGAAGTTCGAGCAGGATATCGAGCAGCGCCGGGTCAGCCTGGAAGACCTGTTCGACCGCACTTACCAGCCAATCGGCAACACCTCGCCGGTCAAGTATCAGACGCGTTTCGACCGCTACACCGATCAGGCGCTTCCGGCGATTCAGGAGCCGCTGCTGGCGCGTCACGAGGGCCTGGTGTTCGCCATCGCCTGCACGCAACAGGGCTATGTGCCGACCCACAATCAGGCGTTCAGTCGCGCGCTGACGGGGGACCCGGCCATTGACACGGTGCACAACCGCACCAAGCGCAAATTCGATGACCGCACCGGCATTCGCTGCGGCAGCCATCAACAGCCTGTCCTGCTGCAGACCTATACGCGTGACACCGGGGAGCTGATGCACGATCTGTCAGTCCCGATCATGGTCAAGGGCCGGCACTGGGGCGGTTTGCGACTTGGTTACAAGCCGCAGAGCGATGGCAATAAACCCCGATGAGCCCCTGGAAATAGTGCTAGACCGGGCCTGGATGAAAACAGGCCCGGACTATTGTGTGCCCATGGGAAAAAACATGGGTAATAATTAGTTATCGTTTTCTTGATAAATAGTTATTTAATTATTTCGTTGCTTTTGGGAAATAGGACGTGGAGTTGTGGGAAGTAAGGTGCCTGCAAACGTATAGGTCTGATCTTTTGGTGGGAAGTTTCTGAAGTTATAGTTTTGCCGTTGACGAAGTCCTAGCTGCGAGCATTCTGTGAGTTGTTTGGCCTGATATGTAAATAAATATTCAGGCTATAAGTCGCGACTCACAGGTGATACATATGACAGCACTCCCTTTGAATAAAGTATCAGGCTGCGCCGCCAGTGCACTGGGCGTCACTGTGCGCATCGGCGTCTTCTTCGATGGCACGGGGAATAACCGGATCAACAGCCAGATTGGCGCTGATTGCCAAGCGATGGCGCAGGTTTACCACCGCGCCCACATCAAGGAATGCGCCGGCCGACATTCTGACCCCACCAGCAGTTACAGCAACGATCTGACCAATATCGCTCGACTGGCCAGTCTTTATCGGCACCAGGCCGTGGCCAGTAATGACGGCAGCGGCCTGAAGGTTTACCAGGCGGTTTATGTCAGCGGCGTGGGTACTACGTCTGGCGGTCGGGACTCGCGCTTGTCCGGGCAGGGCTTTGGCCGCGGCAATACCGGTGTCCTGGCGAAAGTAAGCAGAAGCGTAAAGAAGATAAGTAACATACTGGGCAAGTTTCAGAGCCTTAATCCGGGCTGCGTCATCACCGCGCTGGAACTTGATCTGTTCGGGTTCAGTCGCGGCGCCGCATCGGCCCGTCATCTGGCCAATGAAGTACTCAAGCAATCCCGAGGCGCACTCGGCCCGTTACTTGATCCGCAGAAGTTGCCCCTGGCTGCGGAGTTTTCCTGGGCCAACGGCTGTGTGCGGCTCAAGGTCATCGGACTGTTCGATACGGTGGCGGCAGTGGGAGGCATCTCCGATCTGGGTAATGTGCGCGATTCGGTCAACTCACGGGTCAATCTGTTTTTACCTCCTGGGTGTGCGCAGCAAGTGCTGCACCTGGTGGCGGCCGATGAGTATCGTCGCAACTTCGCCCTGAACAGCGTCGCACCTCACTGGACACGGGAAATCGTGCTTCCGGGCAGCCACTCGGACATTGGTGGCGGCTATCACCCGCAAGCTGTGGAGAAGGTTGCATTGACCCGACCCCGACGAAGCCTGGTGAGCGCCGATACGCCTTCATACGCCACTGACGCATGGCAGCAGACCCAGGCCGAGATGCTCGAGCTGGACGCGCAGCGCTGGATAGACCCTCAGGATGACAGCGCCTCGATGGGCATCGAAGGCATCGAGCGCATGAGCCAGCGGGGCCACGCCATGAAGACCGTGGTGGCAAGCGTGAGGCTGGAGCGGCGGGTGTTCGGCCATCTTTCGCGCATCTACCTGCGCGTGATGCATGCGCTGGCCTGCGATGAGGGCGCGCCGTTTCTTGCAGTATGCGATTCAGGGGATCTGAGTCTGCCTCCCGAGCTGCGGGTGGTCGCCGTCAAGCTGGTGGCTTATGCGCGAGGCGAGGGCAGCGCGCTGTCGCCGGACGAGCTGAAAATGCTCTATCGGCGTTACATCCATTGTTCGGCGCACTGGAACAGCACGCTGGGTCGCAGCGGTACCCTGGTGGACCGGCTCTTTGTACATGCTCCGGGGCGGGAAGGGCGTCAACGCTTTCCCAACATGAGCCAGCCGGGATACCCCCATTAGTCAAATGGCGGCCTGTTCAGGGCCGCCATTGTTGTTTCAGGTGATGCTGTTCATTATTTTTTTTCATGCAACGCCGCATTGAGCTCGTCGACCACCGGCGCCCATTCGGCGTCCACATGCAGTTCTTCTTTCAGCAAGCTCTTTTGTTGCGGGCTCCAGAAATCTGCATCCGATAGCTTCACCTCGTCGGGCAGAGGGTGAGCGGTGATAAATGCATCAATGCTGGCCTGATCCGAATCGAGCCCCAGTTGCTCGAACAGCGTGGCGAGCGTCGGTGTGGTGATTTCCATCATGTCTCCCTGGCGGGTCGAGGACCCGAGTTGGCGTTATCGGTTAGCAAACCTGTGTTGCATCTGAGTGCAGCACAGGCTCAAGAGTTCTAGGCAGTTGCGTGGCGTTAGCGTTGGCGTTGCCGGTCCTTCAGTCGGGCGGGCACAGGCAGTCATGACCCCGGCGTACAAAATCCGCCACATAACGGACGAAAGGCATATATCCCGTATAGACTCTGAGCCGGTAGAATCCACGCTTGTGCCCATGTCCGGCACCCGGAACGTACTGTTTTCTTGTCTTTTCCTTGCCTGGCCCAGCGGCCGGGCGAGTTCATATCAGGTTGGGAGTTTGTACATTGGCAGTAAGTAATCTGGATACCCATGCGTTATTCGTGCTCGGGGATTTGCGCGCGAAGTTGGTGAAGCAGTTCCAGGCACGTTTCGTTTACGTCATCGAGCAGTCACCTGAAGGCATCTACATGTCGGAAATCGACACCGAGACCGCGCTGGTGGTTGATGACAAGCCTCGTCTGGAGCTCAAGGTCGGCGATCATTTTCGCGCCGCGGTCTTGCCAAGTCGTGAAGGCGGCAAGTTCGAAATCAAGTTTCGTGACATCAAGATCACCGTCTATGGCCTGGGCGAATATGCCTTTGTCGATGTGCCTGAAGGACACGGCGTTGTGTTCAAGGAGTCGCACAGCGTGGTGATGGTGTTCGCCGCCCACGACCAGATTCAGCAGGATTTGAGCAAAGTGCTCAAGAGCGCGACGGCCAAGGCCGCCAAGTGGCGCAAGGGCGAACTGACGTTCAAGGCCAGCGAGTAAACCGCAGGCCGGCGAGCGCCCAGCCTGCATCCGGGGCCGTGCATTCAGTGACCCTCATGGCGCCCTTCGCTGACTTCGGCGGGCACGTTGGCGTCGCCGGCCATGCGCTTGCGGAACAGCCCGGTGCGCGCCAGCAGTAACGTGGTCACCGGCACCGTGATTGCCAGCAGCACCGGAACCAGCCAGGCATGCAGCACCGGGGCGCCCTTCATGGCCGAGAAATAGACGATCGACGCCAGCGCCACGCACCAGGCCCCGAGGGTCGAGGCCAGTGCAGGCGGGTGCATACGCTGGAAAAAGTCCTTCATGCGCAACAGCCCCAGCGCGCCGATCAGCGCGAACAGGCTGCTCAGCACCAGCAGGAGGGCGGTCAGTACCTCGACCCAGAACGGCAGGACATGCAGAGAATTCATTCGATCACCTCCCCGCGTAGCAGGAACTTGGCCAGGGCGAATGAGCCGACGAAGCCGAACAGGGCAATCAACAGCGCCGCTTCGAAATAGGTGTCGCTGGCGTAGCGAACGCCCAGCACCAGCATCATCAGCATCGCCAGGATGTAAAGGTAATCCAGCGCCAATACCCGATCCTGGGCCGAGGGGCCTTTGAACAGGCGGATCAGGGTCAGGATCATCGCCAGGGTGAACAGCGACAGGCTGAGCAGGATCGCGTTGGCAAGCAGCGGGCTCATTGGAAAATCTCCATCAGCGGGCGTTCGTAAGTCCCTTTGAAGTGCTCGATGAATTGCGCTTCGTCGTCCAGATCGAAGACGTGCATCAACAACACGCTGCGGTCCAGCGCCAGTTCCGACCACACGGTACCGGGTATCACCGTGCAGATCATCGCCAGCGCCGCCAGCCCATGGGCATCGTGCAGGTCCAGCGGGATCTTGATGAAGACCGAGCGGGGTGCTCGCTGACCGGCGCGCAACACGCCCCAGGCCACTGTCAGGTTCGACACCAGCACATCGCGCCCGACTAGAAAGAACAGTCTGACCGCAAGCCAGGGTTTGCCGATGCGCACGGGCAGTGGCCGCAGCGGGGCGAACATGATCGGCGCGAGCAAGCCCAGCATCGCGCCGAGCAACAGGTTGCCGGCACTGAGCGACAGGTTGAGTAAAAGCCACAGCGCCCACAGCGACAGGGACAACAGCGGCGCAGGCAACAGGCGCGTCATGGCTGTAGCTCCTCGGCGCTGGTGGTCGGCCCGGGGACAGGTCGGGCGGCGTTCACCGACAACACGTATTGCTGCGGATCATGCAACGCCTGGGCGGTGTCCTGGGTGTAGCGCAGCAGCGCCTGGGCCTTGAATGTGAGCACGATACAGGCGCACAGCAGCAGGGCGATGGGGATGCATTCGTTGCGGCGCAGCAGGGGAGACGGACGCTCCTGCGGCGTCCAGAAACGCTTGATGCCGACCCGCACGAAGGCGAACAGCGAGGCCAGCCCCGAGAGAATCAACAGCGCCACCAGCGTCCAGCTGTCGGCACGAATGGCTTCGTCTTTCGCCACATCCAGGCCCAACGGGTTGAGCAGGGCGCTGATCAGCGTCAGCTTGCCGAGGAACCCCGACAACGGTGGCATGCCGATGATCAGCAGCGCACAGGCAATGAAGCTCAAGCCCAGGAAGGCCATGGTCCAGGGAATCACCTGGCCGACCACGGCTTTTTGCTGGTCATCCAGGTTGGTGCCCGGCACCGGGTGCAGTGACTCCATGGTCTTGGGCAATTGATCGGCGTCCTCTTCCAGTGGGATCTCGTTGGCGGACCGAGAACGCTCCACCAGTTCGGCCAGCAGAAACAAGGCGCTCAAGGCCAGGGTCGAGCTGACCAGATAGAACAGTGCGCCCGCGGTCAGGCTTGGCTGGCCAAAGCCGATGGCCGACAGCAGGATGCCTGCCGAGACCAGAATGCTCAGACTGGCCATGCGCTCCAGGCGTTGCGCAGCAACGATGGAAATGGCCGCCACGGCCAGCGTTGCCATGCCGCCCCAGATCAGCCAGTCGCCGCCAAAAAACGCCGACGCACCTGCCTGACCTGAGAACAGCAGTGTCCACAGCCGAAGCAGGGTATAGGCGCCGACTTTGGTCATTAGCGCAAAGAGCGCCGCCACCGGTGCGCTGGCCGCGGAGTAGGCCGGCACCAGCCAGAAGTTCAACGGCCACATGCCGGCCTTGGCCAGGAACGCCACCGCGAGAATCGCCGCCCCCGCATGCAGCAGGCCGAGGTCGGCTTGCGGGACCTGGGGGATCTTGACCGCCAGATCGGCCAGGTTCAGCGTGCCGGTGACGCCATAGATCAGCGCCGCGCCAATCAGAAACAGCGAGGAGGCCAGCAGGTTGATGGTGATGTAATGCAGACCGGCCGAGACCCGTGCCCGGCCCGAGCCATGCAGCATCAGCCCGTAGGAGGCTGCCAGCAGGACTTCGAAGAACACGAACAGGTTGAACAGATCGGCGGTCAGGAAGGCGCCGTACAGGCCCATCAGTTGAATCTGGAACAGCGCATGGAAGCTGGCACCGGCACGATCCCAGCGCGCCAGGGCGAACAGCAGCGCGCAGAAAGCGACGATACCGGTCAGCACCAGCATCAGCGCCGAGAGGTGATCGATCACCAGCACGATGCCGAACGGCGACTCCCAATTGCCCGGCAGGTACACGCCGATGGAGCCCGTGGTGCCGGTCTTCTGCACCCAGAGCATCAAGGTGACGGCAATGGCCAGCCCCAATGCCGTGGACAACAGGTTGATGCGCGCTTTCAGCGGCCGGTGTTTTTCACCCAGCCAGAGCATCAATGCGGCGGTCAGTACCGGCAGCAGGATCGGCGCGATGATCAGTTGGTTCATCACACTCATTCACTGCTCTCCCGACCGTCGACATGGTCGTTGCCGGTCAGGCCGCGGGAGGCCAGCAGCACCACCAGAAACAGCGCGGTCATGGCAAAGCTGATGACGATCGCCGTGAGCACCAGTGCCTGTGGCAGCGGGTCGGTGTAGTTGAGCAGGTCCTGCGGCACGCCGTCCTTGATGATCGGCTCTTTGCCGATGAACAGGCTGCCCATGCTGAAGATGAACAGGTTGACGCCATAGGACAGCAGGCACAGGCCCATGACCACCTGAAAGGTCCGTGGGCGCAGGATCAGCCACACGCCGGAAGCGGCGAGCACGCCGATGGCAATGGCAATGACTTCTTCCATCAGATGGCTCCTTGTGAAGTAGCGGGGCTGGCGGGACTGCCCGGCAATGGCTCGATCGGTTGCGGCAGTGAGGTCGGGCGATGGCTGCGCACTGACTGGTGGGCCAGGGCCGTGAGGATCAGCAGCGTCGATCCGACCACCACGGCGTACACGCCGATATCAAAGAACAGCGCGCTGGCCACGTGCACCTCGCCGAGCAGCGGCAGGTGCAGGTGCGCCGTGTGAGTGGTCATGAACGGGTAACCCAGGGCCATGGAGCCCAGCCCCGTGGCCAGGGCGAAGAACAGCCCGGTGCCCATCCAGCGCAACGGGCGCAGACTCATGTGGGCCTCGACCCACTGAGTCCCGGCGACCATGTACTGCAGGATGAACGCCACCGACATCACCAGCCCTGCGACGAAGCCGCCACCTGGCTGGTTGTGACCGCGCATGAACAGGTACATCGAGACCACGAAGGCCACCGGCAGCAGCAGGCGAACCAGCACCGCCGGCACCATCATGAAGCCCAGGGCGGTATCGGTGGCATGTCGCGGGTTGACCAGGTCAGTCACTACATCGCGTGCCAGCAGGCGCTGCTGGGCCGGCGATGCGATGCTTTCCCTGGGCGGGCGGAAACGCCGCAGCAGGGCGAATACGGTGAGGGCGACCACGGCAAGAACGGTGATTTCGCCAAAGGTGTCGAAGCCGCGAAAATCCACCAGCATCACGTTGACCGCGTTGGTGCCGCCGCCCTGGGCCAGTGCCCGGCTGAGGTAGAACTCGGAAATGGCGTTCGGCGTCGGGCGCGTGAGCATGGCGTATGACAACAGGGCCATGCCGCCGCCGACCGCCACCGCGAGGATGAAGTCGCGCACCCGGCGGGCTCTGGCGCGATTGCGCGAGCGCGCAGGCACCGCGACATCTTCGTTACGCCGTGGCAGCCAGCGCAGCCCCAGCAGGATCAGTACGGTGGTGACGACCTCGACCGCCAGCTGGGTCAGGGCCAGGTCCGGCGCCGAGAACCAGACGAACGTCACGCACGTCATCAGGCCGCAGACGCCGACCATGGTCACCGCTGCCAGACGGTGGTATTTGGCTTGCCAGGCAGCGCCCAGGGCACAGGCAATGGCGATCAGCCAAAGCATGACGAACACTCCGGAGCCTGGAATCTTCGGGCGGTCGCCAAAGCTCAGGCCGCTGTCGTACATTGGCACGAAGCCTGCAATCAGCGCGACGAACACCATCAGGAACAACTGCGCTTGCAGGCGGCGGGTCGTCAGCAGGCCTTCCAGGGCGCGTGCGCCACGCATTTTGCTGACCAGCACCCGTTCGAACAGGCGCTTGCCGTTGAGTCGCCAGATCAGTGGCGGCCCGTTGAAGCGCTCGCGCTTGAAGCCTGCGCGCAGTAACAGATAAAGGACGATGCCGGCAGCCATGGCGATCAGGCTCATGATCATCGGTGCGTTCCAGCCGTGCCAGATCGCCAGGCTGTACTCGGGCAGGGTGCCGCCGACCACCGGTTGCGCGGCGGCAGCCAGCAGCGGGCCGACCGACAGCGCCGGAAAGATACCGACGATCAGGCAAGCCAGCACCAGCAGTTCGACCGGCACCCGCATCCAGCGCGGCGGCTCATGGGGGGTGTGCGGCAGGTCGGTGGCTCTGGGGCCGAAGAACACGTCCACGGTGAAACGCAGCGAGTAGGCGACGCTGAAGGTCCCGGCCACCGTGGCGATCACCGGTAGCGCGGCTTCGACCCAGGCGGTGGAGGTGATGAATACGGTCTCGGCAAAGAACATTTCCTTGGACAGGAAGCCATTGAGCAGCGGAACGCCTGCCATCGCCGCGCTGGCGACCATGGCCAGGGTGGCGGTGTAGGGCATCAGCTTGATCAGGCCACTGAGTTTGCGGATGTCGCGGGTGCCGCTCTCGTGGTCGATGATCCCGGCGGCCATGAACAGCGAGGCCTTGAACGTGGCATGGTTGAGGATGTGGAACACCGCCGCGACGGCCGCCAGCGGGCTGTTCAGGCCTAATAACAGAGTGATCAGACCCAGATGGCTGATGGTCGAATAGGCCAGCAGGCCCTTGAGGTCGGTCTGGAAAATGGCCGAATAGGCGCCGATTACCAGGGTGCATGCCCCGGCACCGCTGACGATCCAGAACCATTGCTCGCTGCCCGATAGCGCTGGCCAGAACCGCGCCAACAGGAACACGCCGGCCTTGACCATGGTCGCCGAGTGCAGATAGGCCGACACCGGCGTTGGCGCCGCCATGGCGTGGGGCAGCCAGAAGTGGAAGGGGAACTGCGCGCTTTTGCTCAGCGCGCCGATCAGAATCAGGGTCAGCAACACCGGATACAAGGCGTGGGCGCGAATCGCATCGCCCGAAGCCAGCACCCGGTCCAGGTCATAACTGCCGACCACATGGCCGAGCAGCATCATCCCGACCAGTAACGCCAGACCACCGGCGCCAGTGACCATCAGCGCCATGTAGGCGCCGCGTCTGGCGTCGGCGCGGTGGTGCCAGTAGCCGATCAGCAGGAAAGAAAAGACGCTGGTCAGCTCCCAGAAGAACACGATCTGGATCAGGTTGCCGGACATGACCAGCCCGAGCATCGCGCCCATGAACGCCAGGAAAAAGGAGAAGAAGCGCGGCACCGGGTCGGCCGGCGACATGTAGTAGCGCGCGTACAGCGACACCAGGGTGCCAATGCCCAGCACCAGCATCGAAAACAGCCAGGCAAAGCCATCCAGGCGCAGGACGAAGTTCAGGCCCAGGCTGGGTATCCAGAAAAATTCCTCGCGGATGACCCCGCCATGCGCGATCTGCGGATACCAGAAGGCCACCTGTATCGCGCCGATGAGGGCGATCAGGCCAGCCAGAATGGATTCACTGTTGCGGGCGTTGTGCGGCAAAAGGGCCGCCAGACAGCTGCCTATGAAAGGCAGAAGCAGTAGAACTATCAGGGACATAGGCTTCTAATCTGCGAATAAATGTCAAGGATCATACGTGCCGGGTCGTGCATCACCAACCGCCAAGATGTCGCAGAATCCTACAAAGGCTTCAAGCAGCAGCGTAGTTGACCGCAGGTTATGGGGAAGGTTGATGGCGTGTGATGGCAAATATCACCGGGTAGCGGCTGTCGCCGCACGGCTTGCCGGCGGTGACGCCCTCCCGATCGTTTCCGCCGCCAAGCCGGACGGCTACAGGGCTCGTGCAACGGCGTATCGAAGTCAGCTTCGGGACCGATAATATTGGCGCCTGTTGCTATTTAGGCGACAATGCCCGCCAGTTTTTGGAGCGCGACATGTCTGATCCCATCGAAACCCTTGCCGTTGATGCCGTCCTCGACGCGACCGGCCTCAACTGCCCGGAACCTGTGATGATGCTGCACCAGAAGGTGCGTGACCTGCCTGCCGGTGGTTTGCTCAAGGTCATCGCCACCGACCCCTCGACCGAGCGCGACATTCCCAAATTCTGCGTCTTCCTAGACCACGAACTGGTTGGCAGACAGGCCGCCGATGGCGTGTACCTGTACTGGATTCGCAAGAAGCCGGCCTGAGTCGCGCCGATCCCGGTGCGCCGCTGCACCGCGCTGGTCCCGCCGCGCGGCAGGCTCTACACTGCCGCGACTTCAGGGAGCCCATCATGCGCATAGTTGCTGACGAAAACATTCCACTGCTCGACGCCTTCTTTGCCGGCTTTGGCGACATCCGGCGTTATCCGGGACGCACTCTGGACCGCGCCGCCGTGGCCGATGCCGACATTCTGCTGGTGCGCTCGGTGACCCAGGTCAATCGCCAGCTGCTCGAAGGCAGCCCGGTGCGTTTCGTCGGCACCTGCACCATCGGCACCGATCATCTGGACCTGGACTACTTCAACGAGGCGGGCATCCAGTGGTCCAGCGCCCCTGGCTGCAATGCTCGGGGCGTTGTCGATTACGTGCTCGGCAGCCTGTTGACGCTGGCTGAAATCGAAGGCGCCGACCTCACCCAACGCACCTACGGCGTGGTCGGGGCGGGGCAGGTAGGTGGTCGGCTGATCAGCGTGTTGCGTGGCCTGGGCTGGAATGTACTGGTCTGCGATCCGCCACGACAGTCTGCAGAAGGCGGTGATTACGTCAGCCTCGATGAGATCATCGCCCGCTGCGACGTCATCAGCCTGCACACCCCCTTGAGCAAGAGCGGCGAGCTGGCGACCTGGCACCTGCTGGATCGCGCGCGTCTGCAGCAGCTCAGGCACGGCGCCTGGCTGATCAACGCAGCCCGCGGACCGGTGGTGGATAACACCGCCCTGCGTGAGGTCCTGCTCGAACGCGAGGATTTGCAGGCGGTGCTGGATGTCTGGGAAAAAGAGCCGCTGGTGGACGTCGAACTGGCCGAGCTGTGCGTGATCGGTACCCCACACATCGCCGGCTACAGCCTGGACGGCCGCCAGCGCGGCACGGCACAGATCTATCAGGCGTTGTGTGCATTTCTTGATCAGCCAGCGACTATTGCCCTTGAAGACCTGTTGCCAAAGCCATGGCTGGCCCAGGTTGCACTGGACGCTGCGACCGACCCGGCCTGGGCGCTGAACATGCTGTGCCGGGGTGTCTACGATCCGCGTCGTGATGACGCGGATTTTCGTCGCAGTCTGGTGGGCGACTCGTCGAGCCAGCGACTGGCCTTCGATGCCCTGCGCAAGCATTACCCGCCACGCCGGGAAATCGAAGGCCTGCGCGTGAGCATCAATGGCCAGTCGGCGCCTTTGCAGCAGATTATTCAGGCGCTGGGCGCGGTATCGGTCGGCGATTGAGTCACTCGGTGTACTTCTTGATGTAACTCCACAAGGTATCAGGCAGACGCGGCGGGACTTCTTTCCAGAATCGCCGCATGCGGGCCAGGGCGCCGTAGGCTTGCTGCCAGGCTTGCTCACGGTCCCGCGCAGCGCTGACAGGGGCCTGCGTCAGCGCGATGAAACTGGCGAAGGTGCACGGCACGGGCGATTGCTCGCTGCGCTCGATGCGATGGGTCTGTTCCTGCACGGTGATCGCCGCGCCGGTTTCATCGGTGAAGACGTGCGGGGTGAGTGTGTCGATCCGCTCGCAGCGACTGCTGCACAGTTTCCGGCGATTGCGCAGTTCGCCAAATCCTCGTTCATACATGCTGATGGTCGATCCGCTGACCCGCATGCAAGCGGCCTCGAACGCGTTGAGAATCGCCTCGGCGTTGTCGATGCTGGTCTCGATGGTGGCGATGTCGACGAAACGCTCCAGGGTCCCGGCTTCCAGCGCATTGAGTGCGCGGTCGATGGTCGACAGATGGACGAAGTCTTTCTTGCAGCCGATCAGGCGCACGTCGAACTGGTAATCGGCCAGCTCCTGACCCGAGATGACGCTGGCGAACGCCTTGGTGTCCAGCGCCGTCTCCATGACGATGTTGAACTTGTTCTGGTGCGCGTGGGTAAAGATGCGGCTGCACAGCTCCCAGATGAAGGTCTCGGTGTGTTTGTAGCGGCTGGTCACGTCCTGGTCGGCGAACTCGGCGTAACGCGGGTGCAATTGGCGCAAGTGTTCGTCGTACAGACGCACGTAGTTGGCGTAGCGCGGATCCTTCAACAGCGTGTGATTGAGCATGTAGGTCTTGCCCGAGCCCTGGACCCCGGCGACCACCAGGATTTTCGGCGCCGGCATGCCATCCTCGCCGATGTCTTGCCTGACCCTGAACAGGGAGGCTTCCAGTTGGCTATAGACGGCGTCCAGTTCCCTGGGCGTATAAGCGTAGTGTGTAGCGGACATAACGAGTCTTCCCTGGATTGCGTCATTTGACGGGTGAGAGCCAGGGACGTAATCGCAGCTGGGGTGGATGCACAACGGCGGCTGGCGTTGCGTGTGTTGCAGGATGTGAATGCTGCGCGCATAAAAAACCCGGCATCGAGTGCCGGGTTTCAAGTGAGTCTGCTCATCAGTCTTGTTGTTCGGGTTTGACCCAGTACTTGTCGCATTCCTGACATGCGGCCTGAACCATCTCTTCAGTAATCAGGATTTCCTTCCCGTGTTTATCGAGAATGGCACCGCCCAGTTGAAACTCGGGTTGGGGCCGGACGACGGGTTCTTGATTGCTGCTGTTTTGCAAGCTCATGCCTGTCTCCTCTCATCAGGGTGTGCGTTCTGAGTTTATCCACGCCGGATGAACGCACCGTGACATTCCTGTACGCCTCCAGCGTTGATTCAGTCCAACAGATCACGAGCAATGTCGCCAGCTGCCTGTTAGACCGATCCACTCTAATCGTCCCTGCTGACTGTCATAACGCGCGTTCACCTGCCGCGTGGATACCCATGAACTGACTGGCCAATGGCCTCTGAGTTCAGCAAAAGACGACGAGCGTGCATGCAAGCGCCGGTGTAGGCTCTGCGCTTGAGTCAGCCAACAGGTGTATTTCATGGCTTCAGTGTTTTCCGGGCGTCAGCGCCATGCCCTCCGTCTGGCGCTGCGGATGATCGCGCCTTATCGCAAACAGGCCATCGGCGCGCTGCTGGCGTTGATCGTCACGGCGGCGATCACCTTGTCCATGGGCCAGGGCATCCGGCTGATGGTCGATCAGGGTTTCATGACCCGTTCGCCGACCCTGCTCAATGAAACCATTGCCCTGTTCATGGCGCTGATCATAGCGTTGGCGATAGGAACCTTTGCGCGGTTCTACCTGGTGTCGTGGATCGGCGAGCGGGTCGTGGCCGATCTGCGCAAACAGGTGTTCGATCATCTGGTCAGCCTGCATCCGGGTTTCTACGAGAACAATCGCAGCTCGGAAATCCAGTCACGCCTGACCGCCGACACCACCTTGCTGCAATCGGTGATCGGATCGTCGCTGTCGATGTTCCTGCGCAATGCGCTGATGGTCATTGGCGGGGTGATCCTGCTGTTTTTCACCAATCCCAAACTGACCAGCATTGTAGTGGTGGCGTTGCCGCTGGTGGTCGCGCCGATCCTGATCTTCGGACGCCGGGTGCGCAGTCTGTCGCGGGAAAGCCAGGATCGGGTGGCGGATGTCGGCAGCTATGTCTCTGAAGCGCTGGGCCAGATCAAGACGGTGCAGGCCTATAACCATCAGGAGCAGGATCGCCAGCGCTTTTCGCAGACCGCCGAAAGTGCATTCGAGACGGCGCGCAAGCGGATTCTGCAGCGCTCCTGGTTGATTACTCTGGTGATTGTGCTGGTGCTGGGGGCAGTAGCGGTGATGCTCTGGGTCGGCGGCATGGATGTCATTGCCGGGCGTATTTCAGGTGGCGAGCTGGCCGCGTTCGTCTTCTACAGCCTGATCGTCGGCAGCGCGTTCGGCACCCTCAGTGAGGTGATTGGCGAGCTGCAGCGGGCTGCCGGCGCGGCCGAGCGCATCACCGAACTGTTGCAGGCGCGCAGCGAAATCACCCCGCCGAGCAGCGATCTGTTGACCCTGCCGGCGCGGATCAGCGGCCGGCTGGCGCTGGAAAACCTGAGCTTTGCCTACCCATCGCGGCCTGAGCGTAACGCTGTCGAGGATCTGACCTTGACCATCGAGCCCGGCGAAACGCTGGCGCTGGTGGGCCCGTCGGGCGCCGGCAAGTCGACGCTGTTTGATTTGCTGCTGCGTTTCTATGATCCGCAGCAGGGACGGATTCTGGTCGAAGGGCTGCCAGTGGAACGACTCGATCCGCTGGACCTGCGGCGCTGTTTCGCCTGGGTTGCGCAAACCCCTGCGCTGTTTTTCGGCAGCGTCGAGGACAACATCCGCTATGGCAATCCCTCGGCCAGCATGGAGCAAGTGCAGGCGGCGGCACGCATTGCCCATGCCCATGAGTTCATCGAGCTTCTGCCTCAGGGCTATCAGACGCATCTGGGCGATGGCGGGCTGGGTCTGTCCGGCGGCCAGCGCCAGCGTCTGGCGATTGCCCGGGCACTGCTGGCCGATGCACCGATTCTGTTACTCGACGAAGCCACCAGTGCGCTGGATGCGCAGAGTGAACATCTGATCCAGCAGGCATTGCCGACCCTCATGCAGGGGCGTACCACGCTGGTGATCGCTCATCGGCTGGCAACGGTCCAGAACGCCGATCGCATTGCAGTGATGGATCAAGGCCGGTTGGTGGCGGTGGGGACCCATCGGCAACTGGTTGCCAGCAATCCGCTGTACGCCAGATTGGCAGCCTTGCAGTTCAATGTCGGGGAGGAGCAGGCGGGGTAATGCGAGCCAACTGTAGCAGTCGGGTTTGTCGGCGCCAGCGACCCGATGGGCGCCACCGTCGCCAGGCCCTGCGGCTAAAACCTGGAGCTTGAAGACATGAAAACGGCGCCCGTAGGCGCCGTTTTTCCGATCAGTCCTTGCGGTATTCGCACAGATAAGCGGTCTCTACCTCTACCTTTACCTCGAACTTGCTGTCGGCCGGGACGCGAAACTGATTACCCGCCTTGAAAGCTTCCCATGTCTCGCTGTTTGGCAGCTTGACCTGCAGCGAACCATAGACCACGTGCATGACTTCGCGATCAGCCGTACCGAAGTTGTAAGTTCCTGGGGCCATGACGCCGATGGTGGCCGCGCCTTCGGCTTGCTGGAAGGCGATGGATTTGACGGTACCGTCGAAATACTCGTTGACCTTGAACATGGCTGATCTCCTGGGAAAGGGCTGAAAAAGGTCGGACAGTATGCCCAACGTACAAAAGGCCGTCATCCGCTTTGATAAATGCGTCATGTTCAGGCAGGAATCACCAGCGGAAGCAACCGCGCGGTGTTGCGCGCATCGGTCAGCGCCCGATGTTGCTGCCCACTGAAATGCATCCCCGCCAGCTGCAGGGCGGTGTTGAGCCCACAGGGTTTTTGCAGTTGCCGGGCCTGGGCGAAGCGCTGCTTGAGGTTGATGTGTGCCAGGGTTTGCAGTGCGCTGGTCAACTGGTGTTGCTGCCACTGCACTTCAAATTGCTGCCGGTCGTAGTCGCCCCAGCTCACCCAGCCCACCAGACGCGTGCGATGGTGGCTGAGCCAGCGCTCGAACTGCGGCCAGATCGTGGTCAGTGCCAAGGCGCTATCGATCTGAGCCTGTTGAATGTGCGTCAGCTCCCGGCAGAAGGGCGTCAGCAGCGGTCTGCGCGCCGGGCGCACCAGGCGTTCGAAGTGATCGATTTCACGGCCGTCGGAATTGACCACGCAGGCGCCAATCTCAATGATCTCCATTTCTGCCACTGGCCATCCGCCCTCGTCGGTGGTGGCCTCCAGATCTATCACCAACCAATGGGGCATATCGAACTCCAGTTTCAAACCGTGGCACCGTCATGGAGCCTAGCCATATTCAGTCCATTGCGTCCAACCCGGCAATTGCCCGCGACACATGGGTGGGACTCGCAGGCCCGACGATGGTTTGCCGTCGGGCAGAAATTTATTGCATCAGGGGTTCGAATGTTGCCCCAAGCGCTTGCTTGGTTGGCGCGCTCGGCATAAATTGCCGCGCAGCCCATCGCGTTTGTAAGCAAATTTTTCAGGGGTTTCAGGGAGCGCGCTGTGGACGAACCCAATAGCTCGACGGTCATGGGCGAACTGATCAGCCGCGGCTTGATGACCGATCCGCACAGTGCCCGCGGCAAGCTGCTGCAAGTCGCCGCCCACCTGTTCCGCCACAAAGGCTACGAACGCACCACGGTGCGCGATCTGGCAGCGGCGGTGGGGATTCAGTCCGGCAGCATCTTCCACCACTTTCGCAGCAAAGACGAAATCCTCTGCTCGGTGATGGAACAGACCGCCATCTATAACACCGAGCTGATGCGTGCAGCACTGGCGCAGACCCGCGACGTGCGCCAGCGCGTACTGGCGCTGATCACCTGTGAGCTGCAGTCGATCATGGGCGGTACCGGCGAGGCGATGGCGGTAATGATCTACGAGTGGCGTTCGTTATCAGCGCAAGGGCAGACGAAGATTCTCGTCCTGCGCGAGGCCTACGAGCAGCTTTGGCTGCAAGTTCTTACAGAAGCCAAGGACTGCGGGCTGCTGGAGGGCGATGTATTCGTCACCCGACGCTTGCTCACCGGCGCGTTGTCCTGGACCACGACCTGGTTCCGCGCCGACGGCAGCATGACCCTGGATCAGCTGGCCGACCAAGCCCTGGTTTTGCTGCTCAAGAACAGCGGCTGAGGTTAAAGCCGGTTTTTTGCTTGGTTTGACCGTTGTCTAATGGTGTGCAAACGCATAGCTTACCCGTACTCCGATTCGCCAGAGGTGCTTTGTGTTGATGTCTACGCCGGTGCGTATGGCTTTTAGAACGCTGCTGTTGGCAATGACCCTGCTGTGGGCCGGTAGCGCGAGCGCGCTGCAGGTCGTGCGAATTGGCGCGGCGCACTTTCCGCCGTACACCATTCGCCCTGAGCGCGGCGAAGACACGGGTCTGCTGCCGCAGATGATCAGCGCGCTCAATGCCATGCAAAGCGACTACCGTTTTGAAATGGTGCCCACTTCGATCCCGCGTCGCTTCCGCGATTTCCAGCAGGCGCGTTTTGACATGGCCATCTTCGAGAACCCCGCCTGGGGCTGGAAGGACATTGCCCACGAGGATGTCGACATGGGCCTGGAAGATGCCGAGGTTTTCGTCACTCATCGGGTTCAGGGTCGCAACCAGGACTACTTCGATGATCTTCACGGCAAGCGTCTGGCGTTGTTCAGCGGGTATCACTACGCGTTCGCCAGATTCAACGCCGACCCCGGCTTTCTCACCCGCAATTACAACGCCACGCTGACTTACTCCCACGACAGCAACCTGCTGATGGTGCTGCGCGACCGGGCGGACATCGCGCTGGTCACGCGCTCCTACCTGAGTACGTTCATGGCCGCCAACCCCAGGGATGCCGATCAGTTTCTGGTCTCCGAACGGGTCGATCAGGTCTATCGTCACTTTGCGCTGCTGCGCCCGGGCGCGCCGATCAGCGCTGAGCAATTCGGCGAACTGCTCAGGCAACTGCGAGAGAACGGGCAGATGTTCAGGATCTTCCAGCCTTTTCGTATCGCGGTGACGCCGCAGGCCAGTCACCACGCGATTGCGCTGGATGACGGTCGGGATTGAGTGAAAGGGATAAGGCGGGCGATGGTGTTTTCCACCGCCCGGTGACATCAACGGTCCCGCGCTTCCTTGGCGTCCATTTCAGCGTTGCGCTCATGGACGCGCTTGAGCTGTTCTTCGGTCAGGGGCAGTTTTTTCGCTGAATCCTTGAGCATCAGCAGACCACCGACGATCGAGCCAATTGCAACTACCAGAATCAACCAGGCATACCAGGGCATGAGGCTCTCTCCTTATTGTGATACCGGTTTGAGCAGCGGCGCCGCTCAGTGGTTCCATTGTAGGAGATGCCGGCTGGGTGAGGGATCGTTGATTGACCCTTCGCTGCTGGCTTTCATGGTGTCTGTAGCAGTGCGGCTCGCCGGCGTTGGCAATCTGCCGGGTGTCACCGCCGGCAAGCTGCGCTGCTACAGGGCATGCATGCGTTTCAAACCCCGGTCAGCATCGAGTCAGCCGGCGCCGCCAGGCGCGCATGCCCGGTCAGGGCGAAGTAGATGAAGCCCACCGCCATGAAGGCCAGGAAGATCAGGCCGATCAAGGCATTGAACCAGGCCATGGCGATCAGGCAGACCACCGCCAGGACCAGGGCGATGCCCGGCACGATCGGATAACCGGGCGCACGGAAGGTCCGCTCCAGCAGCGGTTCGGTCTTGCGCAGCTTGAACAGGCTCAACATGCTCATGATGTACATGACGATGGCGCCGAACACCGCCATGGTGATCATCGCCGCCGTCAGGGTCATGCCACTGAGATTGATCAGGCCGTCGCTGTAGATCGCCGCGATACCGATCAGGCCACCGGCGATGATCGCCCGATGCGGGGTCTGGAAGCGTGACAGTTTTGCCAGTGAGGCGGGCAGATAACCGGCTCGGGCCAAGGCGAAGAACTGCCGCGAATAACCCAGGATGATGCCATGAAAGCTGGCCACCAGGCCGAACAGGCCGATCCATACCAGCATGTGCAGCCAGCCGGAGCTTTCGCCGACCACCGCTTTCATGGCCTGGGGCAGCGGATCGTTGATGTTCGACAGGGCTTTCCAGTCGCCCACGCCGCCGGCGAAGAACATCACCCCCATCGCCAGCAATACCAGCGTGATGATGCCGCTGATGTAAGCCTTGGGAATGGTGCGTTTGGGGTCCTTGGCCTCTTCGGCCGCCATGGCCGCGCCTTCGATGGCCAGGAAGAACCAGATCGCGAACGGAATCGCGGCGAACATCCCGGCAACCGCCGGCGCCCCGAAGCTGTCGGAACCGGCCCAGCCGTTGAGTGCAAAATTACTGAAGCTGAACGCCGGCGCAACCACGCCCATGAACACCAACAGCTCCAGCACCGCCAGCACACAGACCACCAACTCGAACGTCGCGGCCAGCTTCACCCCGAGGATGTTCAGGGTCATGAACACGATATAAGCCCCGACGGCTGCGTGTTTGGGGTCAAGGGCCGGAAACTGCACATTCAGGTATGCACCGATGGCCAGGGCGATGGCGGGGGGCGCGAAGACGAATTCGATCAGCGTGGCCAGGCCTGCGATCAAACCGCCTTTTTCACCAAACGCCCGGCGGCTGTAGGCGAAGGGGCCGCCGGCATGCGGGATGGCGGTGGTCAGCTCGGTGAAGCTGAAGATGAAGCAGGTGTACATGGCCGCCACCATCAGCGATGTCACCAGAAAGCCCAGCGTCCCGGCCACGCCCCAGCCGTAACTCCAGCCGAAATATTCGCCGGAAATCACCAGACCGACAGCGATCCCCCATAAATGCAGCGTGCCCAGCGTGGGCTTGAGTTGCGTATTCATGCGTCACTCCCTGGATTGATTGGATCATCGGGACAGAGCGCTGTGCAGTGGTCGTGCCAGTGGGCGGCGGATATGTCGTAATGTTCGTAAAGTGGTCGTGTACAGAATGCTTGTTCGGAGAATGAGCGGGGATCGTGCGCGATCGCTGTGCGCATCGCATGCTGTGGGTGCGGTGAGCGCCTATATAGCGGTCCTGCTTGCTCGCGGTGGCGCCTTTGAGATCGCTACCGGCACAGCCTGCGCCACAAGGCGTTTATGCACAGTTTGCCGATCACCGGGTCCCGCCCTGCGGGATGTTCAGCTACAATGCGCGCCGATTTGACTTGCCAGAGAACCCGCTCATGTCCGCCTGCCAGACCCCTATCATCGTCGCCCTGGATTTCCCGACCCGCGAAGCCGCGTTGAAACTGGCCGATCAGCTGGACCCCAGGCTCTGCCGGGTCAAGGTGGGCAAGGAGTTGTTCACCAGCAGCGCCTCGGGCATCGTCGAAACCTTGAACGACAAGGGCTTCGAAGTCTTCCTGGACCTCAAATTCCACGACATTCCCAATACCACGGCGATGGCGGTCAAGGCTGCTGCCGAGATGGGCGTGTGGATGGTCAATGTGCATTGTTCCGGTGGCCTGCGGATGATGGCGGCCTGCCGTGACGTGCTGGATCAGCGCAGCGGTACCAAGCCATTGCTCATCGGTGTGACCGTGCTGACCAGCATGGAGCGCGAGGACCTGGCAGGCATCGGCCTGGATATCGAACCCCAGGAGCAAGTGCTGCGTCTGGCCGCACTGGCCGAGAAAGCCGGTATGGACGGGCTGGTATGTTCGGCACTGGAAGCCCAGGCGCTGAAGGCCGCGCATCCGTCGTTGCAGCTGGTGACCCCGGGCATCCGTCCGGCCGGCAGCGCGCAGGACGACCAGCGGCGCATCCTGACCCCGCGTCAGGCGCTGGACGCCGGCTCCGATTACCTGGTCATCGGCCGCCCGATCAGCCAGGCGGCTGACCCGGCCAAAGCCCTGGCCGCGGTGGTTGCCGAGCTTGCGTAAACCCTGAGACGGTGAAAACCCTGTGCAGGAGTGAGCTTGCTCGCGATGCTGTTTGTCCGAGGCATATTTATCGCCTGACAAAATGACGCGAGCAAGCTCACTCCTACAAGGTGTGCGTCGATCCTAGTAGCCGATCCGCTTCAAGATCGAATCCATGCTCTCGCTCGATGGCCGGCCGTAGAACTTCAGCAGCTCCGAAGCCCGGTTGGTGAAGAACCCGTCCACCCCGTGCCCGCTGATTGCCTTGAAATCCACTGCATCATCCACCGTGTACGGGTGAACGATCATGCCGCGATCGTGGGCCATCTTGTTCATCCACGGCTGCACCAGGTCCATGTAGCTTTGCTCGCCACCGTTCTTCAAGGCTGAAGCGGGGCCGGTACCGACCGCACCATGGGCCTTGGCCCAATCTATCCAGGCGGCGAACTCTTCCTTGGACTTGACCTTCTGGCTGGCATAAAAGCTGGCCTTGTCCTTGGCGCCGGAGTCCTTGAACGTGGTGTCCGACGCCGCTGCGATCGAACCGTCACCCAACCACAACAGCAACACCTTGGGCGTATCGGGCATGTATTTTTGCAGCAGCTCAAGGCTTGGCTTCTCAAAGGTCTGCAGCACCACGCGCCCTGGCATGTGCGCCACGTTCACGTGTCCTTTTTCGGCCGCAGGGCGCTGACTGAGCCAACCGCGCTGTTGCAGCTTCTTCTGCAGATCCTCTTCGATACCCGGGAACTGCGACGGCACCTTGGTCTCGATGTACAGCCCCGGCTTGTTCTTGCCGCCTTCGGCGATGTCGATGACTTCATCCAGCGTCAGGATCTTCAACCCTTTGTAGCTGGCACGGGCACGATCCGGATGAGTCTTGTTGAACCAGGAGCCTGCGTCCAGTGCCTTGATTTCTGCCAGGGTGAAACTGCTCAGGGGGTCTTTGACGCGGCTGGGGTAGACCTCGGCGACGTTGCTGGTGCGTTCCAGGGTGTCGTCATGCAAGGCGATGAGTACACCGTCCCTGGTCCGCTGAATGTCCATTTCCAGGTAGTCGGCACCCAGCTCGCGGGCCAGGGTATAGGACGGTATGGTCTCTTCCGGTGCGTCGAACGAGGCGCCACGGTGGGCGATGACAGCAGGCCAGGGCACGCCGATCTTCGCTGCAAGCGCCTTGCCCGGCTCGTTGGCGGCCGAGGCGAATCCCGATGACAGCATGACGCCGGCCAGCGCGGCGCTACCCAACGTTCTGGAAATTCCTTTGAGCATGGTGATGACATTCCTTATGTGCATGATTGATTCATGAGGCGGTAAAAAATAACCGCTGCGCGTCAGCTGTTTGCCGCAACGGTCTGTCCCGGCGCAGCGGTCAGACCATAAACACCCACATCCGGTGCCGGCAACCGGTCTGTCGCAGCTGGAAAAAAAACGTCGTTATGAGGGGCTGTTCAATCGATGGATGGCCGCACGTCACAGGTTTGGGCACTATGGCCTGCAGTTTCGCGGGTTTTCATGACGCTTGAGGGTCGGGTGGGTAAACGTTTCTTTCTACAGGCGTCTTTTTTGAGTATGGAAACAAACACTTACGCGGCGTTGGTAGGCTTCGTCGACATGTTGCTGGACGCCATCTGTGTCGTTGACGTGGAAGGCCGCTACGTTTTTGTCAGCGCAGCCTGCGAGCGGATCTTTGGCTACACGGCCCAGGAGCTGATTGGCCGCAGGATGATCGAGCTGGTGCACCCTGATGACCGTGAGCGCACGCTGGCTGCGGCCAGCGACATCATGGCCGGACAGCCCAACCTGGGTTTCGAAAACCGCTACGTGCGCAAGGACGGCCGCATCGTGCACATCATGTGGTCGGCGCGCTGGTCGCAGGTGGACAGCCTGCGCATCGCCGTGGCTCGGGACATCACCGAGCGCAAACGTTCCGAATCGATGCGCACGGCGTTGTTCAGCATCTCGGAAGCGGCCCATGTGGCCAGTGATCTGCCGGCCTTGTTCAAGGAAATCCACGGCATCATCGGCGAGCTGTTGCCGGCGAAGAATTTTTTCGTGGGCCTGCGCGACAAATACAGCGGCCTGTTGAACTTCCCTTACCACGTCGACGAGCTGGACCCCACGCTGCAACAGCCCATGGCCGACGCCCTGGCGACGGAAGTCGTCGGCAGCGGCCGCACCATGCTGCTGGCGGCTTCGAATCAACAGCAGGACGCCGTTGACGCCGCTCCCGAGTATCTCAGGCTCATGTTGGGCAGCGACGGCTTGTCCTGGCTGGCGACGCCGCTGGAAACCCAGCACGGCATCATCGGTGCGTTGTTGGTCAAGAGCGATGCGGCGTGTCCGCCCTTCGATCATCGGGACCGGGAGCTGCTGCAGTTCGTCTCCACCCAAGTCGCTGCCGCCATCGAGCGCAAGCAACTCTACGATCGTCTCAAAAGCATGGCCCAGTACGATCAATTGACCCAGTTGCCCAACCGCATGCTGCTGCAGGAGCGACTGTTGCAGTCCCTTGAACGGGCGAAAAAAAGCAAGGGGCGCCTGGCGCTGCTTTACCTTGACCTGGACAAGTTCAAGCTGGTCAACGACAGCCTGGGCCACGCCGCGGGGGATCTGCTGTTACAGGAAGTCGCCCATCGTTTGAAACAGTGCGTGCGCGAAACCGACACCGTGGCTCGCATCGGTGGCGATGAGTTCGTGATTCTGCTTGACCGGATCAATCACGTCGAAGACTCGGCCAGGGTCGCCGAAAAAATCTGCAAGACCCTGAACGTGCCCATGGTCCTCAGAGGCCAGGACTGGCAGATCCTGCCGAGCATCGGCATCGCCAACTACCCTGAAAACGCCACCGACCTGTCACACCTGTTCCGCCACGCCGACGAAGCGATGTACAGCGCCAAGAAGCGTGGGGGAAATCGTTTTCAGGGGTGAAAACCGCTCTAACTCGCGCTACTGTCTGCCCATCGAATTTATCCGGGGCGCAATGACGATGACGAAGACGGTGCTAGTGTTGGTCGAAAGCGTGAACAAGTACCTGCCGATTCTGGAGGAGGGCGGGTTTCGTCTGATTCTGGCGCCGACACCGGCCATGCGGGCGCAAGCGGTGGCGACAGGCGGGGCGGAGATCGATGCGGTGCTGACGCGCGGCCCGTTGGGTTTCACTGCCGAAGAAATGGCGGCGCTGCCGAAGCTGGGCATCATCTGCGTGATTGGCGCCGGTTACGAGCGCGTGGATCTGCCGGCTGCGCAGGCGCGGGGGATCACCGTGACCAATGGCGCCGGGGTCAACGCGCCGACAGTGGCCGATCACGCGATGGCGCTGCTGCTGTCGATGGTGCGCGATATTCCCCAGGCCCATGCTTCGGTGCGCCGCGGTGAGTGGCGCAAGGTCACGTGTCCTTCCTTCGCCAACAAACGCATCGGCATTCTCGGGTTGGGGGCGGTGGGCATGGCGATCGCCAAGCGGGCGCTGGGCTTCGACATGGCGATCAACTACCACAGCCGTTCGCCCCGTGCGGATGTGGATTTTCATTATTGCGCGACGCCGCTGGCGCTGGCCGCCGAGTCCGACTTCCTGATCGTGGCGACGCCCGGTGGCAGCGGCACCCGGCATCTGATCGACAAGGCCGCCCTCCACGCACTGGGAGCCAGCGGCTATCTGGTCAACATCGCAAGGGCCAGTGTGGTGGACACCGACGCGCTGATCGACGCCTTGCAGCATGAGCGTCTGGCAGGCGCGGCGCTGGATGTGTTCGACGACGAGCCGCAGGTGCCCGACGCCCTGAAAAGCCTGAACAACGTGGTATTGACGCCGCATCTGGCCGGTCTGTCGCCAGAAGCATCACGGGACACGGTGCAGAAGGTCGCCGACAACCTGACGGCGTTCTATGCAGGTCTGCCGGTGTTGACGCCGGTTTATGGTTAACCGTCACCCAGTCCCGAACCTACATGGATGATCGCCATGTCAACTGACGACCTCTAACAAAAAAGGAACCCCCCACATGTCTTCATCGTCCACCCTGAAAGTCGCGCTGGTCACCGGCGCCGGCAGTGGCATTGGTCGCGCCGTCGCCTTGCAATTGCTCAAGGATGGCTATGCCGTGGTGCTGGCCGGACGTCGCCTGGAACCGCTGCAGGCACTGGCCGAACAGGCGCAAGCGGCCGGTCAGCAGGCGCTTGCGGTGTCTACCGATGTCCGCGATGCCGCCAGCGTCGAGGCGCTGTTTGTGCAGATCGAGAGCACCTATGGCCGTCTTGACGTCTCGTTCAACAACGCAGGCATCGGCGCGCCCGCGGTGCCGATGGATGAGTTGTCGGTCGAGCAGTGGAAGAACGTCATCGATACCAACGTGACCGGTATGTTCCTGTGCGTGCGGGCAGCGTTCGGGCTGATGCGTCGGCAGGTGCCCCAGGGCGGAAGGATCATTAACAACGGCTCGATTTCGGCACACACCCCACGGCTGTTCAGTTCGCCCTACACCTCCAGCAAGCACGCGGTGCTGGGCCTGACCAAAAGCACCTCGCTGGATGGTCGGCAGTACAACATCGCCTGCGGTCAGATCGACATCGGCAACGCCCTGACCGAAATGACCGACCGCATGACCAAGGGCGTGCTGCAGCCCAGCGGCCAGTTGCAGGTGGAACCGACGATGGACGTGCAGCATGTGGCGGATGCCGTCAGCTACATGGCCAGCCTGCCGCTGTCGGCCAACGTGCTGAACATGACCGTGATGGCCAGCAGCATGCCGTTTGTCGGGCGTGGTTGATTGATCGATCGGGCGCGCTTTGCTCCTGATGCTGGCCGCAGGCTGCAGGAGCAAGCTTGCTTGCGATCCGGGGCGAAGCCGGTGGCGATTGTCAGGGCGCCGCTGCGGGCAAGCCGGACTGCTACAGAGCATGGCCAGCCGCGGTTCGCTGACGATCGTTGTTTCGTCCAATAGCTGACCGGTTCTGTCCAATTCTGTCGACAGCGATTCGCGCACACTGTGCCCATGTCGATCACCCTTCATCAGAGGACAGGACCATGAGCGAATTCGTCATAGCACCGGTCGCCACGCCATCGCTGGCAGTGGCGGGTACCTCCAGCCGTTTCCCCATCCGCCGCGTATTCTGCGTCGGTCGCAACTACTCCGATCACGCCCGTGAGATGGGCCACGATCCTGATCGCGAGCCGCCGTTCTTCTTCATGAAGCCGGCCGATGCCGTGGTTCCCGCAGAGGGGCAGATCGCTTACCCGCCGCTGACCGAAGACCTGCATCACGAGATCGAACTGGTGGTGGCCATTGGCAAGGACGGCGTGGACATCAGCCCCGAAGACGCGCTGAGTCATGTCTGGGGCTATGGGGTGGGCCTGGACCTGACGCGCCGCGACTTGCAGGCGCAAGCCAAGAAAATGGGGCGTCCCTGGGAATGGGCCAAGGCGTTCGATGCGTCCGCGCCGGCTACCGCGCTGTTGCCGGCGAGCCAGATCGGGCACCCGGACAGCGGCTCCATCTGGCTCGACGTCAACGGCCAGACCCGCCAGCGTGGCGATCTGGCTGACCAGATCTGGGCGGTCAGGGACGTGATTGCCTACCTGTCGCAGTCGGTCGGCGTCAAAGCTGGCGACCTGATCTATACCGGCACCCCCGCAGGCGTTGGCGCGCTGCGACGCGGTGATGTGGTCACTGCCGGCATCGAAGGCATCGCTGAGCTGACGGTGACCATCGGTTGAGCCACACGCCACCAGCCGCCAGTTGAAAGCCCGCGCAAAGTGGCTTTTGACTTGCGGCCTTCGGCTTGCAGCCTGAAACTTGTAGCTTGCAGACTTTTTCAGGCTTCATCCGATGGCCAACGTCCCCCGTATCCACACCTATGGCATGCAGCAGCGCAGCGACCGCATGGATTTCTACATCCGTGACAAATCGGCACGCCCGGCACTGACTTCGCCCCATCGCCACGAATACTTCCAGATCCAGATCAACCTGGGCGGCGACACCGTGCAGCACATCGGCGGGGCGATCCGGCCGTTCCCGCGCAACACCCTGGCGTTCATCCTGCCCCATCGCCTGCACGTGATTGCGCACCCTGAGGACGGCAGTTTCGTGCTGATCAATTTCTCCCAGGAGTTTGTCCTGCCGCGTTTGCAGTGCGATCCGATGGACCTTGAGGATGTGTCGCTGGCCGAGGCGCCGGAGCTGGCGCCGTTCCGGTTCCAGGAGCACCTGGACTTCACCCTCGATGATGCCGAGTTCGCCGAGGTGTCGATGCTGTTGACGCAGATGCGTGCGGCGGATCAGGCCCGCCACCTAGGCTCGGGCTCGATCCTGCGCGGCTACCTGCTGCAATTGATCGGCACCGTGTGCAATCGATTCGAACCGCAGTTGCTGGCGTTGTCAGCGAACAAGGCCGAGCGGCGAGGGCGACGCGATGCCATGGGCCGGGTGATGGGTTACATCCGCGAGCACATTGCCGATCCGGGCCTGACCCTGACCGATGCGGCCGCCGCAGCGTTCCTGTCGCCCAACTACCTGACCCACCTGCTGCGCAAGGAAACCGGCAGCACGTTTTCCGAGCTGGTTGTCGAACGACGCATGCGCCTTGCGCGCACGCACTTGATGAACGGCAACAAGCCGCTGAGTCACATCGCCCAAGTCTGTGGATTCGCCGATGAGGCTTATTTCTCCCGGCGTTTCAGCAAGGCCCACGGCGTGCCGCCGGGTCAATTCAGGCGCCAGTCCCGCGCCGTGAACTCGCTGATACCGCCTCTGTAGCCGTACGGCTTGCCGGCGGTGGCGTCGGTGAAATGGCCACCGCCGGCAAGCCGTGCTGCTACAGGGGCGAATAACTCACACCAGCCCCGTCGTGTAGTACACCCCGATCACGAAAAACGCCGCCAGCACCTTGAAGATGGTCATGCCGAAGATGTCCTTGTAGGCCTCACGGTGAGTCAGGCCGGTGACCGCCAGCAAGGTAATCACCGCGCCGTTGTGCGGCAGTGTGTCCATGCCGCCGGCGGCCATCGAGGCCACCCGGTGCATCACTTCCATGGGGATATGCGCGGCGTTGGCCGCCGAGATGAAGGTCTCGGACATCGCCGCCAGGGCGATGCTCATGCCGCCCGAAGACGAGCCGGTTATCCCCGCCAGGATGTTGATGGTGATCGCCTGATTGATCAGCGGGTTGGGAATCGCCTTGAGGCCATCAACGACCACCAGAAAACCCGGCAACGCAGCGATCACCGCACCAAAACCATATTCGGATGCGGTATTCAAGGTTGCCAGCATTGCGCCGCCCACCGCTGTCTTGCTGCCATCGGCCAACTTGCTGGCCACGGTGCGGAAGGAGAACACCAGCACCGTGATGATGCCAACCAATAGCGCCGCCTGTACCGCCCAGATCGCCGTCAGCTTGGCGACGTCGGTCTGAATCGGCATCTTCAGGCCCGGCAGGTGAATGCCGTACGAGGCGCCGTACCAGCCGGGAATCCATTTGGTGAACAACAGGTTCATCACGCCCACCAGCACCAGCGGCAGCAACGCGATCAGGGGGTTGGGCAGCGCGATCTGCTCCGGGGTCTCCGGCTCGTTGCGCAGCTGGGTGCCGTAGCCTTCACCGGCTCGCGCCGCCTTGCGCCGTTGATACTCCAGATAGACCATGCCGCAGGTCAGTACGAACAATGAGCCCAGCAAACCCAGCCACGGCGCGGCCCAGGAATTGGTGCCGAAGAAGGTGGTGGGAATGATGTTCTGGATCTGCGGAGTACCCGGCATGGCGTCCATGGTGAAAGTGAACGCGCCCAAGGCGATGGTGGCCGGCATCAGGCGCTTGGGGATATTGCCCTGGCGGAACATCTCCGCGGCGAACGGGTACACCGCGAACACCACCACGAACAACGAAACGCCGCCGTAGGTCAGCAGCGCGCAGACCAGCACGATCACCAGAATCACCTGACTGCTCCCCAGCAGGCCGATGACCGATTTGACGATGGAGCGGGAAAAGCCCGACAGCTCGATCAGCTTGCCGAACACGGCACCGAGCAGGAACACCGGAAAGTAGAGTTTGATGAAGCCGACCATTTTGTCCATGAACAGGTCGCTGAACACCGGAGCCACAGCGGTCGGGTCGGTCAGCAGCACCGCGCCCAGGGCGGCCAGCGGGGCGAAGATGATAACGCTGTAGCCTCGGTACGCAGCCAGCATCAGAACGCACAGCGCCAGCACGGCGATGACAACACTCATGAGGAAATCCTTCGGAGCGGCGCTGCGAGCAGCCGTCACGCCTCATCGGGCGCGACAGTCAGCTCGCAGTCGGTTGATTGTTTTTATTATCGGGCGCGCGCTGTTGCCGCATGCCCTGTCCCGCAAAGAACTGCTGCTTACTGGGCGGCACCGGCGTAAGGCACGTCCTTGTGGCCATAGCGGCGCACACGGATGTTGGCCTGTTCGCCATGCCCGGCGAAGCCTTCCAGCGCACACAGGCGCGAGCAGTATTCGCCGATCATCGACGAGGCTTCGTCGGTGGTGACCTTCTGGTAGGTGCAGGTCTTGATGAACTTGCCGACCCACAAACCGCCGGTGTAACGCGCCGCTTTTTTGGTCGGCAGGGTGTGATTAGTGCCAATCACCTTGTCGCCGAACGAGACGTTGGTCCGCGGACCCAGGAACAGCGCGCCGAAATTGCGCATGTTGTCGAGGAAGAAGTCCGGGTCACGGGTCATCACCTGCACGTGTTCGAACGCCAGTTCGTTGGCGATCTCGAGCATTTCCTGCTCGTCCTCGGCAACGATGACCTCGCCGAAGCTTTCCCAGGCGCGACGGGCGATATCGGCGGTCGGCAGGATCTGCAGCAGGCGCTCGATCTCGGCCAGGGTGTCGCGGGCCAGCTTCTCGGAAGTGGTCAGCAGGATCGCCGGTGAATCCGGGCCGTGCTCGGCCTGACCCAGCAGGTCGGTGGCGCACAGTTCACCGTCGACGCTGTCATCGGCGATCACCAGGGTTTCGGTGGGGCCGGCGAACAGGTCGATGCCCACGCGGCCGAACAACTGGCGCTTGGCTTCAGCGACGAAGGCGTTGCCCGGACCGACCAGCATGTCCACCTGAGCGATGGACTTGGTGCCCAGGGCCATGGCGCCGATCGCCTGAATGCCGCCCAGGCAGTAGATCTCGTTGGCACCGGCCATGTGCTGCGCGGCGACGATGGCCGGGGCCGGCTTGCCATGGAACGGCGGGGCGCAGGTGATGATGCGCGGTACACCGGCGACCTTGGCGGTGATCACCGACATGTGCGCCGATGCCAGCAGCGGGTATTTGCCGCCGGGCACGTAGCAACCTGCGGCGTTCACCGGAATGTGTTTGTGGCCAAGAATCACCCCTGGCAGGGTCTCGACTTCCACGTCGACCATGGAGTTGCGCTGATGCTGGGCGAAGTTGCGCACCTGGGTCTGGGCGAACTCGATGTCCTTGAGGTCGCGGTCGCTGAGCTGATTCATGCACGCCTGGATTTCAGCATCGCTGAGGCGGTAGTCATCGCGGTCCATTTTGTCGAAACGGATGGCCAGCTCACGAACCGCGGTATCGCCGCGCGCCTCGATGTCGGCCAACAGGTTTTCGACGGTGTCACGTACTTCACGGGCAGCGCTTTTGATGACTTCTGCTTCGGCGCCTTGTTTGAGCCACTTAGCCACGGTGTTCTCCTGCGAGGTTGTTCTTATTGGGTTGTGGAGGTTTGCATACGTATGCAATGGCGCCGATGTTAATCCATGATTTGCCGATTGCAAAGCCCCACCAGGGCGCCAGAGACGAATTACATGCGGCGGATGTCGCTTAAGCGATTGGCAGGTATGATCATTTTCTTTTTCAAGGCACGGCGATATGTCAGAGATCACGGAGCGAGGGCGGCGTCCGGTGACGGCCCATGATGTGGCCAGGCTGGCGGGGGTTTCCCAGTCGGCGGTGTCGCGCACGTTCACCAAGGGCGCCAGCGTCTCCCCCGATACCCGGCGCAAGGTCGAGGAGGCGGCGGCCAGTCTCGGCTACCGGCCCAATCTGCTGGCCCGCTCGTTGATCACCCGTCGCTCCAGTCTGATCGGCGTGGCCATTCCGGGCATGGCCAACCCGTTCTATGCGCGGGTGCTGGAGTCGCTGTCGGCGGCCTTCGAGCAATTGGGCTATCGCATCCTGCTGTTCTCCATGGCCAACAACGAAGATTCCGATCCGGTGCTCGAAGAAATCCTGCGCTACCAGATCGACGGTCTGGTGCTGGTCTCTGCCAGCCTGTCATCGCGCTTCGCCGAAGAATGCCGGACCATTGGCCTGCCGGTGGTGCTGTTCAACCGCACCAATGACAGCACCTCGGTTTCCAGCGTGACCAGCGACAACCTCACCGGTAGCCGCACCATTGCGCGCTTTTTGCTGGCCGGCGGTCATCAGCGCCTGGCGTTCGTCGCCGGTAAACAGAGCTCATCCACCAACCGCGACCGCGAGGCAGGCTTCACCGGCTATCTGCAAGAGCAGGGCCGGCCGCTGCCGCTGCGCGAGGTCGGCGATTACACCTTTGATGGGGCGATCGCGGCGACCCGTCGCTTGCTCGACCTGGATCTGCCCCCGGACGCAATCTTCTGCGCCAACGATCTGATGGCGCTGGCGGCGATCAACGCTTGTCATGAGCGCGGCATGCAACCGGGCAGGGACGTCTCGATCGTCGGCTTCGACGACTTGCCGCAAGGGCAGTGGCCGATCTTCGGCCTGACCACCTTCGAGCAACCGCTGGCCGAGATGATCGGCCGCGCGGTGAACATCATCTGCGCGCAACTGGCAGACCCCGGGATCTCGGCGATTCAGGAAGTGTTGCCAGGCAAGATGATCGTGCGCCGGACCGCAAGGGAGCCGGCCAGCGGTGTTGTCGAAGTCAACGGCGAGCGGTTGTGGCGACCGAGCTGACCTGGCTTCAGGTCAGCCTGATGGCGCGCGTCAGCTCGCTGAACAGCGCCGACACCGAGCGCAATGCCCGGCAATCAGGCCGGGTCAGCAGCCACAAGGCCGTGTCGTAGCCCTGCAGCGGTTCGCTCAGGTGCTGCAACTCACCCTCCTGCAGCATGAAATCCGGCAAAGCCGCCACGCCCATCCCGGCCCGCACCAGTTGTGCCACCGCCAGCATCGAGCTGCAGCGATACGCAAGGTTGACCCCGGGCCACTGTTGCCGGCGCCAGATGACGGTGGGGTGGTCGGGCAAGAAATCGTCCGGCGCGATCCACTCCATGCTTTCAAGCGGCAGATGCTGGCGACGGTGCAGATAACTCTCGCTGGCGCATAGCCGATAGGACACCGTACCCAAGCGCGTGCCTACCAGATGCTCAGGCGGGCTGTTGGTCAGGCGCAGGGCGATGTCGGCGTCGCGACGGCTGAGGTTGGCGAAAGCGCTGGAGGTGTTGAGTTCCAGCTTCAGCCCCGGATAGTCAGGCATGAAGCGCGTCAGCGCGGGCAGCAAGAGATTCTGTAGCACCGCCTCGGTGCAGGTCAGGCGCACCGTGCCGCTGACAATCTGTTGGCCCTGTTCCAGACTGATCTGCGCCAGCGCCAGGGCCTGTTCGGCGCTCTCGGCCTGCTGCGCAAGGGCCAGGGCGGCGCTGGTTGGCTGATAGCCGCTACGACTCTTGTCAAACAGCGCGGTGCCGACCGAAGCTTCCAGCCGTCGCACCGCGCGAAATACCGTGGAGACGTCGACCTTGAGCAGTTCAGCCGCACGCGGCAGGCTTTTGCCGCGTACCAGCGCGATGATCAGTGCGAGGTCGGAATGATTGATTCGGTATTGCATGGCTGCATTGATCTCTTGCGATAACGCCAATTCTGATTGCGCGACGACAAGTTTATAGTCGGCACCGGACCTATCGCAAAGCGTTTTGATATCAGGGAGCAGGCATGAAGCACACACAGGCAATCCGCGTGGCATTGGTCGGCGATTATGACCCGGACGTGCCGGCGCATCAGGCGATACCCGTGGCAGTCGATCGGGTGGCCAGTGAGACCGGGATCAACGTTGAGTTGCAGTGGCTGGCCACCACGAAGGTCGGCAACGGGGCGTGCTTGCAAGCCTTCGATGGCATCTGGTGTGTCCCGGCCAGCCCTTATCGGGATATGGATGGCGCGCTGACAGCGATCCGCTTTGCCCGTGAGCGCGGCGTCGCTTTCCTGGGGACGTGCGGCGGCTATCAGCACGCGGTGCTGGAGTACGCACGAAATCACTTGGGCTGGGCGGATGCCGAACATGGCGAAACCGCACCGGATGCGCCGCGGGCGATCATCACCGCGCTGAGTTGCTCGTTGGTGGAAGCCTTCGCGCCGATTCGTCTACTGCCCGGATCGCGTATTGCCCAGGCTTACGGGGCGCTGGAGACCCAGGAGCGTTATCGTTGCCGGTATGGGTTGCGCAAGGAATTGCAGGCCCAGATATTCGCCGGGCCGCTGAAGGCGTGTGGCTACGATCAGGACGATGAAGTCCGGGCCATGGAGCTGAGCGGCCATCGGTTCTTCGTCGCCACGCTGTTCCAGCCCGAACGCGCCGCGCTGGAGGGCCGCACACCGCCCTTGGTCAAGGCTTTCATTGAGGCCTGTGCGCAGCAAGCGGAGTCTTCACGATGATGGCCGCTACTTTCGCTGTCCCGTACTACGCCGTGGTGTTCACCTCGACGCGCACCGCGCAGGACGCAGACGGTTACCAGAAGGCTGCAAAGCGCATGCTCGAACTGGTGGCCGAGCAACCGGGCTTTCTCGGTGTGGAGTCTGCCCGGGGAGACGACGGCCTGGGCATCACGGTGTCGTACTGGGCCAGTGAAGCGGCGATCCTGGCCTGGAAAGAACATCCCGAGCACCGGACGATACGCCAGCGCGGCCGCTCGACCTGGTACCGCCACTGCACGACGCGGGTCAGCAGGGTCGAGCGTGACTACCGTTATTGCGCCTGAGGTGTTGGCGCGCTGAGGGGCTTGCTGTGGCGCGGCGTCGGCGCGGTATCGACGCTGCGCACCAGCAGCCACACCAGCAAGGAGGCGAGCAGGGCAACGCCTGCGCCTACCAACAGAATCGCCTGAAAGCCGCTGGCAAAACTGTGCAGTGCCAGAGCCTGGACATCGACGCCGCTGGCCAGCCCTTGCCCGCCGCCGGACAGGTCGCCCGCCGCAATTCTGCGGGTCAGCGCCAGCGGGTCTATCGTGGAGTCGGCCGGTAAACCAGCGCCGAGGGTGGCCGCAACCCGATAAAACAGAATCGCCCCCAGCGCCGCGAACCCCACCACAATGCCGCTGAAGCGCACCGTCCCAGAGATGCCCGAGGCCATGCCGGCACGCTCTGGCGGGATCACCGACATGCTGACCTTGGCGGTTTCGCCGTTGAGGATGCCCGCGCCAATGCCCGCGATCAGCAGGCCGGCAACCATCGAGTTGTAGTCCAGGCGCAACGCATGTGCGCTCAGCCACAGCAGGCCCAGGCCAATGGTCGCAAGGCCGAAGGTCAGTAAGGCGCGGCCGCTGAAGCGATGGGTCAGGTAGCTGGCGACGATGCGCGGCACGATGAACAGCGGCACGGCAATGGGCAGCATCAGCAGTCCGGCTTTTTGCGGGCTCAGGCCAAGGCCGCTCTGAAAGTAGATCGGCAAATAGGTGAACATCGTCAGCAAGGCGGCGGCATACGCCAGGCCCGCGATGTTGGCGCCGATGTAAGTCGCACGGCGGAAGAAACTCAGGTCCAGCATCGGTCGTTGTTGCCTGGATTCGACCAGCAGAAACAGGCCCAACAGCACAGCCGAGCAGGCGAACTCCGTGAGGATGCGCGGGCTGCTCCAGCCTTCGTGGTTGCCGGTGATCAGCGCCAGAGTGACCAGGAACAGGCTGCTGGAGAAGGTCAGCGAACCCGGTACGTCGACCTTGCGCGCATGGGGATCGCTCGATTCCTGCACCGCATACAGCGTCAGCGCGATCATCGCGGCGCCAATGGGCACGTTGATGTAGAACACCCATTGCCAGCCGAAATGCTCAGTGATGAACCCGCCCACCACCGGGCCCAGCGAGGTGGCGATGCCGATCACCGATCCCCAGAAGGCAAACGCCCGCGCCCGATGCGCGCCACGGAACGTGTGGGACAAAGTCGCCAGCGCCGAACTCAACAGAATCGCAGCGCCCACCCCTTGCAGCGCCCGGGCGCTGTTGAGCAGTCCGACGCTGCCCGCCGCGCCGCACATCAGCGAGGCGGCAGTGAACAGCGCCAGACCGATGACCAGCATGCGTTTGCGCCCGTAGCGGTCAGCCAGCGCTCCGGCCGGCATGACGCAAGATGCGAAGGTCAGCGTGTAGGCGCTGATCACCCATTCGATATCGGCAAAATCGGCATGCAGCGAATGCGCGATCGAAGACAGCGAGACCGCGACGATATTGGAGTCCAGATTGATCATGAACGAGGGAATCGACACGCACAGCAGGATCAGGAATCGCTGCAGGCCGTCGGCTGGGGATGCGTGTTCGGTGGTCATGTCCGGGTCTCGAAGAGGTGCGCGAAATAAATTAGAGGTATATGCTCCTATTTCAATTTGCGGGGATATGCCAGCATTGGTCAAGACTTATTTGATCAATGGACCGCTGGCCTCGGGTTTGAACCGAGCGCAGCGTCCTCGCAGGAGGGGATATGAGCGACACACAAACAGCCAGGGTGACGATACCGCAGGGCCTGCACATCCCGCCGCAGGTGGTCTGTCATGCCACTCATCTGCGCAAGGCCACGCGGCGTATCACCCTGCTCTACGACGCGTTGCTGGCGCCCGCCGGGCTGCGTTCCACGCAACGTTCGATCCTGATGCAGATTGCCCGCAGCCAGGTGTCCAGCATGTCAGAGCTGGCGGCGACGCTGCTGATCGACCGTTCGGCGCTGGCGCAAAATCTCAAGCCGCTTGAGCGCGAAGGCTGGGTATCGGTGCGGGTCGATCCGGCCGACAAACGCAGCCGTCTGGTGAGCCTGACGCAGGCCGGCATGGACAAATTGCTGGAGACGCAACCGCTGTGGCAGCAGGCCCAGGCCAGTTTCGAGGACAGCTATGGCAGTGAGCGCTGCCTTGAGTTACGCAAGGCGCTGATCGACGTGGCGGCGGGGGAGTATGAGGGCATTGATGGCGTCTGATCCGCGAGCCCAGGTTGAACACCGGTAGCAGTCCGGCTTGCGGCGGTAGCGATCTGCAACATGTCGGCGCCGGCAAACCGGACTGCTACAGGGCATAGGCGACCGGGGGAGGAGCGTCTGATACCCGTGAGTCGTGCATCAGTCGGCGCCAGCCGCGCCCTTCGCCGCCACTTGCCGGGCGGCCACCCGTCGACCGCTCTGCAATACGAACACGCCGCCGAGAATCGCTGCGATCGCCAGCACATCCAGGGCGTGCACCGGCTCGCCGGCGACGAAAATGCCGATCAGCAGCGCGATCACCGGCGGGATATAGGTCGCCGAAGCCGCGACCACCGCGCCCAGTCGCTCGACGATGAAGTAGTACAGGATGTACGCCACGCCGGTGCCCGACAGACCCAGTCCCAGAGACACACCGAGCATGGCTTTCGGGCTTTGGGTGATGTGTTGCATGCCAGTGCGGTCGGTGACTGCCAGCAGGATCAACAGCGCCAGGCCGATCTGGTAGGTGCACAGCGCCACCGCCGAGATGTTCAGGCCGGTCAGGAAACGCCTGGCATAGACGAACGAGCAGCCGATGCTGAGCGAGCCGAGCATCATGTACATCACCCCTTGCGCAGAAATCGCCGCATCGCCAGTGGCCCACGGGCGGGCGATGAGCAACACACCGACAAAGCCCAGCACCACGCCGGCGGTCATCCGCGCGTTGAGTTTCTCTTCACGCAGGAACAAAAACGCGCAACCGAAGGTAAACAGCGGAATGACCCCGCTCAGCAGCCCGGCCACGCTGGACAGCAACAAGGTGGTGCCCTGGGCGTAGAGGTAGTAGTAGACCGCGGTGGCGAGCAGTGCCATGACCAGAAAATGGTGGATGTGGCGAACGTGGCGCCAGCTCAGCGCCCGGGTTGCCAGCGCGTACACCAGGATCGGCAGGAAGCCGAAGAATGAGCGCAGCAGGACAATCTGCGCCGGGGAAATCCACTCCACCGCCCACTTCATGAACATGAAGTTGGTGCCCCAGATCAGCCCCAGCAGGGCGAAGGCAAAGTAGGCGATGTTTTTCATGGAGGTCGGTCTGCCGCGTCACGAGGGGAGGCGATTGTGCGCGGCAGCGCGGTTGGTTACAAACGTTCGTGCTCCTGCGCAGCCGCACATCAGGGGTGGCGATGGCTTTGCCGGCGGCGACGGATCAGCTCCGTGACCACCAGCGAGCCCTGTTGCTACACAGGCCCGGACCTTGTTATGGCAAGACCGGCGGGATGTACGCCAGCGTCGTACCCAAGGCCCACAGCAGGAACAACACCAGCGGCGTGTGCACCAGCAACTGCACGAACGAGAAGCCGATCAAATCACGCGCCTTGAGCCCCAGCACGCCGAGCAGCGGCAGCATGTAGAACGGGTTGATCAGGTTCGGCAAGGCTTCGGCGGCGTTGTAGATCTGTACCGCCCAGCCCAGGTGATATTTCAGGTCGTTGGCGACCTGCATCACGTACGGCGCCTCGATGATCCATTTGCCGCCACCGGACGGAATGAAAAAGCCGAGAATCGCCGAGTACACGCCCATCAGCAGGGCATAGGTGTCGTGGGAGGCAATGCTGGTGAAGAAGGTCGAGATGTGATGCGCCACGGTCTGTGCATCACCGCCCTTGACCGTGGTCAGCAAGGCTGCGATCGATCCGTACAGCGGGAACTGGATCAGCACACCGGTGGTGGTTGGCACCGCCCGGGCAACCGCATCCAGGAAGCTGCGTGGACGCCAGTGCAGCAGTGCGCCGACCATGATGAACAGGAAGTTGTAAGTGTTCAGGCCGGAAATCGCGGTGATCGCAGGCTTGGTGCTGAACTCGTTGTACAACCAGCCGGACGCCAGCACGACCATCAGGATGATCAGCAGCGGGCTGTATTCCAGCCACTCGCCCGGGCGGGTGCGCGGTGGCAACGGCGGCAGGCTGAACGCCGGATCGACGCCACATTCCTTGGCGTCACGGGCATTGGCCGGGCCGGGTGCGGTGGCGTAGGCGACGATGATCGAGATCACCACCAACGCCAGGAGCATGACCCCCGACTGCCAGAGGAAGATGGTCTGGGTGAAGGGGATCATGCCGGTGATCGCCAGGATCGACGGTGGCAGGCTGGCCGGGTTGGCTTGCAGTTGTGCAGCCGACGACGACAGCCCCAGTGCCCATACGGCGCCCAGACCCAGGTAGGCGGCGGCGCCGGCTGCGCGGTAGTCCATTTTCAGATCGGTACGACGCGCCAGGGCACGTACCAGCAAGCCGCCGAACACCAGCGACAGGCCCCAGTTGAGCAGCGAGGCAACCATGGAAATCAGCGCTACCCAGGCGACCGCCGAGCGACCGTTTTTGGGGATGCGTGCCAGGCGGTCGATCAGCTTGACCGCAGGTGGCGAGCTGGCGACGACATAGCCGCCGATGACCACGAAGGCCATTTGCATGGTGAAGGGGATCAGGCTCCAGAAACCATCGCCGAAGGCTTTGGCGGTGTCGGCCGGTTTTGCGCCGATGGCCAGCGTGGCCAGCGTGACGATGACCACGGCCAGGGCAGCGAACACCCACGAGTCGGGGAACCAGCGTTCTGCCCATTTGGCGCAGCGCAGGGCAAATCGGGCGGAGCGGCTTTCTTCGATTTCGGCGGCCACGTTGTTTCTACCTCTTGGAGTTATTGTTCAGGTGCTATTTGAATAGCTGTTTTTAGTGTTGGCAGTGATGCAAAAAACTACGGCGCTAGATACAGCAAAGCCCCTCCATCGCTGAAGGGGCAGGCTGGCATAACGAAATGACGCTGATGTGGCGAATACCCTGTAGGAGTGAGCTTGCTCGCGATACGACTTTTCTGGCACTGCGTAGGTGACTGATTTACCGTGAATCGCGAGCAAGCTCACTCCTACAGAGGTAGATGTCGTTTGCTCTGAGCAAGCCGGCTCCTACAAGGGTCTGCTGTTGTTCAGAACGTCATCTCAACCACATCATCCGGCACGATCAGCTTGCCAGCGGTCTTGGCGATGATTTCCTCGACGCTGACCCCTGGAGCGGTCTCACGCAGGATGAACGCACCGTTTTCGATCTCAAGGTAGGCAAGGTCGGTCAGCACTTTCTTGATGCAACCGGCGCCGGTCAGCGGCAGGCTGCAGCGCGACAGCAGCTTGGACTCGCCGTCCTTGGAAGCGTGGGTCATGGTGACGATGATGTTCTCGGCACCGGCCACCAGGTCCATCGCGCCGCCCATGCCCTTGACCAGCTTGCCCGGAATCATCCACGAGGCGATGTTGCCCTCGACGTCGACTTCGAACGCGCCCAGCACCGTGAGGTCGACATGCCCGCCACGGATCATCGCGAACGATTCGGCCGAAGAGAAGATCGACGCACCTTTGCGCGCGGTCACGGTTTGCTTGCCGGCGTTGATCATGTCAGCGTCGATGGTCGCTTCGGTCGGGAACTCACCCATGCCGAGCAGGCCGTTTTCCGATTGCAGCATGACGTCGATGTCATCAGGGACGTAGTTGGCGACCAGGGTCGGAATGCCGATGCCCAGGTTCACGTAAAAGCCGTCTTGCAGTTCGCGCGCAACGCGCTGTGCCATTTGTTCGCGGGAGAGTGCCATGATCTTGGGTCTCTTTTATTGTCCGGTGGCCGATCTTGTTGCAGTCCGGCTTGCTGGCGGTGGTGTTGCGGGGAACCTCACCGCCGGCGAGCCGGACTGTTACAACGGAGTTTCGATGGAGGATTGACCGAGCGTCAGGCTTTCTTGACCGTACGCTGCTCGATGCGCTTCTCGAAAGTGCCGAGGATCACGCGGTCCACATAAATGCCGGGCGTGTGGATTTCGGTCGGCAGCAGCACGCCCGGCTCGACGATCTCCTCGACTTCGACCACGGTGATTCTGCCGGCGGTGGCGACTACCGGGTTGAAGTTCTGCGCGGTATGGCGATAGACCACGTTGCCGAAATGGTCGGCTTTCCAGCCCTTGACGATCGCGAAGTCGCCGGTGATGGCTTCTTCAAGAATCACGTTGCGGCCGTTGAATTGGCGGGTTTCCTTGCCTTCGGCGACGGGGGTGCCGTATCCGGTGGCCGTGTAGAAGGCGGGGATGCCGGCACCGCCGGCGCGCATTTTCTCGGCCAGGGTGCCTTGCGGGGTGAGTTCGACTTCAAGTTCGCCGCTGAGCAGCTGACGTTCGAACAGGGCGTTCTCGCCGACATAAGAGGCGATCATCTTGCGGATCTGCCGGTCTTCCAACAGCACGCCCAGGCCGAAACCATCGACGCCGCAGTTGTTGGAAACGACGGTCAGGCCCTTGACGCCCAGACGCTTGATCTCGGCAATCAGGTTTTCCGGAATACCGCACAGACCGAAACCACCGGACAGTACCGTCATGTTGTCAGTCAGCCCGGCTAGGGCTTGTTCGTATGTTGCAACTCGCTTGTCGAGTCCGGCCATGGTGATATCCCGCCTTCGTTGTAGTTGTGTCCGACAATTATTCGTCGGGGAGCGTTGCTCGCATCTTCTCTCGCACCCAGTGATTTGTTAATTTTGTTTTTCTCATAGATTGATAAGTAATCCAAATATATGAACGTGAAGCAGCTTCGCGCGTTTCTCGCCGTTGCCCAGTGCCTGAGCTTTGCCCAGGCGGGGGAGCGCCTGCACCTGTCGCAGCCAGCCCTGAGCCTGACCATCAAGGCGCTGGAGGAGGACCTGGGCGGGCAGTTGCTGATGCGCACCACCCGCACCGTCAGCCTCACGCCGGAGGGCGAGGCCCTGTTGCCCTTGGCCCGGCAACTGCTGGCCGACTGGGACAATGCCGAGGAACTGCTGCGCCAGCGATTCACCCTGCAGATGGGCAAGGTCTCCATCGCGGCCATGCCATCCTTCGCCGGCAATCTGTTGCCGGTCGCGCTGAAGGTGTTTCGCCAGCGTTATCCGCGGGTCAACGTGGCGGTGCACGATGTGATCAACGAACAGGTGCTGGAGATGGTAGATCATCGGCGCGTGGAGCTGGGTATCGGTTTTGAGCCCCAGGCCAGTCACAACCTGACCTTCACCCCGTTCTACATGGACCGTTTCGTCGCCGTGGTGCCCATGGATTCGCCGTTGGCCGAGCGCGGCGAGGTGAGCTGGGATGAGTTGCTGCATCACGACTTCATCACCCTGCAACGGCCTTCGGCGGTGCGCTTGCTGCTGGAGCAGGACCTGCAGACTCAACACGGCAAGCTGTCGGTCGCGTTCGAAAGCCATCAGCTGTCGACCGTCGGGCGCATGGTCGCCAACGGTTTGGGGGTCAGCGCGGTGCCGTCCCTGTGTATCCGGCAAATGGAGGAGCTGGGCGCACGCTGTATCGCCCTGGAAGGCCCGCGCATCGAGCGGCGGATCGGCCTGATGACCCTGGCCGATCACAAACTGTCGGCGGCGGCGCAGGCATTGCGCGATGTGTTGATCGAATGTGCTCAGCAGAGCGCGTTGTGAGCGAGCGGCCTGATTCATTTAGATGAATGGATGAATGACAGGTCGTTTCGGCCACTTTCTGTGAAAAAACCGCTGCGACGTCTTGCCGCATCCGGTATCGTTCGGTCATCTGAAACAAATTGTTTCAGATCATCTTTCAATAAGAATCGAACGATAAGGGGTTGAGCTTTGGATTTGTCGTCTGCTGCGTGGGTGTTTCATGACACTCGCCTGATCATCTGCTGCCTGATCGCTATTGCCACGATTATCGTGCTGATCAGCGTCACCAGACTGCCGCCGTTTCTGTCGATTCTGGTGGGGACTTTCATTGCAGGGATCGGCGCGGGGTTGCCAGCGGAAGGCGTTGCCAAAGCGTTCAGCAAGGGCGCGGGCGGGATTCTCGGCGAGGCCGGGATCATCATCGCACTCGGTGCGATGCTGGGGGCCATGATGGCCGAGTCGGGGGCCGCGGATCGCATTGCCTCCACCTTGCTGGGGCTGGGCAAGGGCAAGCGGTTGCCCTGGGTCATGGCCCTGGTGGCGATGGTCATCGGCCTGCCGTTGTTCTTTGAAGTGGGCCTGGTGATGATGGTGCCGATCATCTTTGTCATGGCCCGCCAGTCCAACCAGCCGCTGTTGAAGATCGCGATCCCGGCACTGGCCGGCATGACCACGCTGCACGCCTTGATGCCGCCGCATCCGGGACCACTGATTGCGGTCAGCGCGCTGCACGCCGACCTCGGGCTGACCATGCTGCTGGGCTTTTGCATCGCCGTTCCGGCAGTGATTCTGGCCGGTCCCCTGTACGGCAATTGGCTGTCCAGGCGCCTGCACATCGAAGCGCCCGCCGAGCTGGGTGAGCTGTTCTCGGCCAAGGCCGACGTCGCGCGCCAGCCAGGCTTCGGCATTTCGCTGCTGATCATCCTGCTGCCGGTGATTCTGATGCTCGGCAGCACCTTGGCCAAGATCGCCCTGGAGCCGGAAAGCAACATCGCGTTGACCCTGAAGTTTCTCGGCGAACCCCTGGTTGCACTGGGCATTGCAGTACTGGCGGCAACCGTGTGCCTGGGCTGGGCCAATGGCATTTCCCGCGAGCACGTCGGCGCCACGTTGCGCAAAAGCCTGGCGCCGATTGCCGTGCTGTTGCTGACCATCGGCGCCGGTGGCGGCCTCAAGCAGACGCTGCTGGACGCCGGTGTCAGCCAGACCATCAGCAAGGTGGCCGAAGGCGCGCACATGCCGTATCTGCTGCTGGCCTGGCTGATTGCCGTGGCGCTGCGTCAGGCAACCGGTTCGGCGACCGTGGCGACCACCACTACGGCGGGCATCCTGGCGCCGATGATGGCCGGCCTTGCGCCGGTCGAGGCATCTCTGGTGGCGCTGGTCATCGGTGCCGGCTCGGTGTTCTTCTGCCACGTCAACGATGCAGGCTTCTGGATGGTCCGCGAATATTTCGGCCTGCAACTCAAGCAGACGATCTGGGTGTGGTCGGTGTTGCAGACCATTGTCTCGGTGGTGGGGCTGATCGGCACCTTGCTGTTGTGGCACTGGCTGACTTGATCCGGTAGCGCCGCTGGCATCTGTTCCCTGTGGGAGCGGGCTTGCCTCTGAGCCGCATCCGGGCGAGCAGCGACGCAGTCGTCGTGATGCATTAAACGCGGTGCATCACGCGGATCCTGTGGCCGGATTTTACGACGGGTTCCCCGCCGCTCGCGGGGGCAAGCTCGCTCCTACAGGCGCTGGCAAGTGATTCAGATACTGCGAGACTGCGACGGATCCGATACCGACTATCAAGACGACTGATTTCTGCTGGCAAGGGCCGGGGCGTAGCCTTGACTCATCCCAGAAACGAGCCAGATTGGAGGCTCTCATGAACCGTCTTGTTGCCCTTGCCATGTTGCTTTCAGTCGCCGTCGTCTCCGGTTGCGCCGCTGGCAATCATCCCGAATTGCGCCCTTACACCGCTGAAGAAACCCACCAGTTGGCCCTCGAAGACCTCAACCGTCGTGGCCTGTCCTATGACGAATACCAGGTGCGCAGAAACCAGCTGATGGCCCAGCCGCAGCTGCAACAGGCGCACGAATTCGACAACCGCGGTGAGTTCAACGCCGAGGTCAGCGTGCCGTCGAAAGCGCGTCAGATCTAAGGTCGATCAGTTCAACCGGGTAATGCCGGCATTGCCGGTGCTGTGGTTGTATCCGTTGCTTGAGCATTGACTGGCGCTGACCCGCTGTTGGAGCAGCCGGCCTGCCGGCAGTAACGGGTTCAAGATCGCTACCGCCGGCAAGCTGGAAGGCTACGGCGCAAAGGTCTTGCTACAGCGCCAGTTTCAGATGCCCGCCCGCTTCCTTGTGCCGTGCGTTGGTGCGGTGTTGCAGCCCCAGCAGGAAATGATCCAGCCCGTCATGCAGGCGCTGGGTCAGCAATTCGTCCAGGTCACCCCCCAACTGGTTTTCGCCGTAGCTGATCTGGCTGTCGATAGCGAACACGCCGTGCAGCACTTCCTGGCATTTGAGCGCCGACAGCACCGGCTTGAGTGCGTAATCGACCGCCAGCATGTGGGCGATGCTGCCGCCAGTGGCCAGCGGCAGGACCACCTTGCCGTGCAGCGAACGCTCTGGCAGCAGGTCCAGCATGGTCTTCAACGCTCCGGAAAACGATGCTTTGTAAACAGGGGTACCGATCAGCAGGCCATCGGCCCTGGCCACGGCCTCGATAAAGGCCACCACCTGCGGGCTGTCGAAACGGGCGTACAACAGATCCTCGGCGTTGAAGTCCTGAATGCGCACGGCGTTGACGCTGACACCATGCTCGGCCAGCCATTGCGCCGCATGTTTCAACACCACGCCGGAGCGTGAGCGGGTCGAGGGGCTACCGGAAATTGAAACTACCAACATGCTGTGATTCCTTGGGGTCGACACCCGGGGTGCGAAGCGCACCTGCAGGTCGCGTTCGACGCGAAATTGAGTGGGTGGATAGACCCTGTGACAGCTTCAAAGCAGCATGCGTGCCAGCGTTGCCGATAAATGGACGGCCTAATGAATCTGGTGACGGGAGGGAGGTACGGGGTGCCTGGCGCGCTTGCAGAAACTGATTCGAATGCTTGCAAGTGTTGATCGGCTGTCTGTGGCGCAACACTTCGCTCAGGCCATTGGACTGTTGACGCGGGGGCCGTGTAGCAGTCCGGCTTGCCGGCGGTGACGTGCGCAAGATCGCCAGCCCCGGCAAGCCGGACTGCTAAAGAGGATGGTGTCCAGCTTTCAGACGATCACAACCCAAACCCCAGGCAAAAAAAATCCCCGCAGGCAGACGCCGCGAGGATTTTTCTGTTGCCTTTGACTTGCCGCTTGAAGCTTGCAGCTCAAGGCTGCGCTTAGTGCCTGAACATCGCACCTGTCTGGACGAGGTTGTTCGAACCCAGCAGCTGGCTGACGTAACGGCTCCAACGGGTGATGTTGGCAGGGCCGACGAATACCACGTCCTGTGCCGCCAGTTCGAAGCCCTTGGCCAGGGTGTAGGCGGTAGGCTTCTTGGCATTGAGGTGGTAAACGGTTGCCGAGTGCGTCGCATCCTGCGCGCGAATCACGTACACCGCCTCGCCATCAGCCGCTTCCGGGCTCAAGCCGCCCGAGGTGCCGAGGGCTTCGAGCAGGGTGACGCTGGTGGTGCTGAAGGAGATCACTTGCGGGTTCAAGACTTCACCCAGCACGTAGATCTTGTTCTTGGAGTTGCTGTTCAAATGCAGGTAGTCGCCGTCCTTGAGGTAGATCTTGCTCAATTGCGAGTCCTTGCGGTTGAGCGAGTCGACATCGATGACGTAGTCCTTGCCGTCACGACGCAGCGTCAACCCGGCGAGGTTGGCGTCGGTCAGGTCCAGACCGGCCTGGCTGATGGCCTGAACCAGGCTCAGCGGGATGTTGGTGATCGGTTGTGGCCCCGGCGCCTTGAACGCACCCGAGAGCAGGATGCGCTGGCTGTTGTAACGCAGCACTTTGACGTCGACCTTGACCTCGGTGTATTGCGGCAGCAAGCCCATGCGCAGTTGTTCACGAATCTGCGAGACGGTCTTGCCGGCGGCTTGAACACGGCCTACATAGGGGAAGAATACAGTCCCGTCGTTGAGCACTTCGCGGCTGTTGGCGTCGAGCTGTTCCTGAGAGCCAGGAGCGGTCAGCTCGGGGTGTTCGAACACGGTCACCAGCAAGGCGTCACCTGGGCCGACGATGTATTCCGGAGTCTTGTAGTTCATCAGCTCAGGTGGCAACGGCTTGGCCTGGGCAGCAGCGGTTTTCTGCTGCTGGGCCAGGGTGGTCGGGGTGATATTGACGAGTGTGACCTCGGGACCATCCGGGTCCTTGTCGGTGACATCGCTCAGAGACATGTATTGACCGGGGGCGAATGCGCAGCCTTGCAAAGCCAGACTGGAAAGCAGCACTACCGCTAACGTTACTTTCATATGAATGTTCCTTCTAATCCTAAAAGGTGCGTACTGGCACCGCAGTGATTTCGTTGCATCCCTTACCCACACCGAACTTCGGATTCATCCGCTCATACACCCATGCACCTCCCGCCGAGCTTAGTAGCCATCGGCCATATATGTTGTTATTGGCAGCCTGTTTTTTCTTCTAGAACGCGTTTTTGTTGACGAAGCCTTTGAACAGCGTCAGCAGGATGATTTTCAGGTCCAGCCAGACCGACCAGTGCTCGATGTACTGCAGGTCGAATTCCACGCGCTTCTGCATCTTGTCCAGCGTGTCGGTCTCGCCGCGCCAGCCATTGATCTGTGCCCACCCGGTGATGCCCGGCTTGACCTTGTGCCGCAACATGTAGCCGGACACCTGCTTGCGGTATTGCTCGTTGTGCGCCACGGCGTGGGGGCGAGGGCCGACGATCGACATCTCGCCGCGCAGCACGTTGAAAAACTGCGGCAGCTCGTCCAGCGAGGTGCGGCGCATGAACGCCCCCAGCGGGGTGACGCGGCTGTCATTGCGCGTGGCCTGGGTGACCACTTCGCCGTTCTCCTGCACGCTCATGCTGCGGAATTTCCAGACCATGATCGGCCGGCCGTCCAGCCCGTAACGGCGCTGGCGAAACAGGACCGGCCCGGGCGAGGTGAACTTGATCGCGATGGCGATCAGCATCAGCGGCAGGGCGATCATGGCCAGGATCAGGCTCGACAGCACGATGTCCTCGACGCGCTTGACCATGCTCCAGGCGCCGTCCATGGGCGAGTCGAAAATGCTGATGCTCGGCAGCCCGTTGATGCTTTCGCTGCGTGCGTGCAGCAGTTCGAACATGAACACATCCGGGATCACGTAGACCGAGGCGGTGGTGTCGCTCAGGCCTTTGATCAACGCCTGCAGACGCGCCTGCGCGCCCAGGGTCAAGGTGATGTAGACCTTGTCGATCTTGCCGTCGCGGGCATCGGCGACCAGTTGGTCAAGATCGCCGAGCACCGGAATCCGCCGGCCGATGCGCGCCAGATCCATCTGCTCGGGAACCTCGTCATAAAAACCCAACAGGTCCAGGCCCATCCACGGCGCGCTGTCGATGGACATCGCCAGCCGTTCGCCACACTGGCCGGTGCCGACGATCGCCACGCGGCGGGTGTTGAAACCACGGCTGCGCAGGGTGTGAAGCAGGCTGCGAATCGCCAGTCGATAGCCACACAGGGCAACCAGCACCCCGGCAAACCAGGTCATCTGGCCGTTGTCCGGCAGGTCGGCATGGTTGAGCAACAGGTAGTCGGCCGACAGCAGGACGACAAACGTCAGCCCCCAGTAATTGGCGACTTTTATCAGCTCGCGAATGATCCGCTCGCCACGCCAGGAACCGTACAGCTGGTGGTATTCGCCCAGCCAGTGAAACACCAGCACCGCCAGCAGGATCTGGCTCCAGGCTTCTGCGGTCATCGGCGCATCGGTCAGGAAATTCTGGCAATAGCCGCCCAGCACGATAACGGCCAGGTCCAGTAATCGGTGGGCAACCGATAACGACGATTGATGAGCATGCAAGATGCCGCGAAGAGGTGTGCTCATGTTCTGTGCTCGCTCAGACGGATTTGATCGGAACAACGCGGGCGGATAAATCGCTGGGGACCATTGTCGATGCGACCAGGCTCGGCGGCACCTGTGGCGCCCGGTAGTGCAAGGGTTGACGGGCGTGGCGCGAGGCGCTCAGGCGCAGTTCGACGAACTGGCGCATTTCCTGCTCGAAGCGCGCCTGGCTGAAACGCTCGGCGTTGGCGCGACAGGCTTGAGGAGTAATGCGCGCACTGGCCGCCTCGAAGGTTGCGATCGCCTCGGTCAGTGACGCCATGCTTTGCTCCGGATAGAACACCCCGGTCGGTTGCGGGTGATCCAGTCCACACACGGTCTCCAGCACACCGCCCTTGCCGAAGGCGATCACTGGCGTGCCGCAGGCCTGCGCCTCCACCGGGCTGATGCCGAAATCCTCCTCGGCGGCGAACACGAACGCCTTGGCGTTGCGCATGTGCTCCTGCAACACCGCGAACGGTTGATAACCGAGCAGGGTGACATTCGGCGCAGTGGCGGCAATGGCCTTGGCCTTGTCCATTTCCGGACCGTCGCCAATCACTACCAGGCGCTTGTCCGGCATCGCGGCGAAGGCTTCGATGATCATCGGCATGCGCTTGTAGGGCACCATGCGTGACGCGGTGAAGTAGTAGTCCTGTTTGTGTTCTTGAAGTGTGAAACCCCGGGTATCCACCGGCGGGTAGATGACCGTCGATTCGCGCCGATACGACTTGGTGATGCGCGCGCCGATGAAGTGCGAGTTGGCGATGAAGTCATCGACGCCGGCCGCCGTGCGCTGGTCCCACATGCGCATGTAGTGCAGCACCATGCGCGCCAGTTTGCCCTTGAGGCCGCTGCTCATATTGGCTTCTTTGAGATACTGGTGCTGCAGGTCCCAGGCATAGCGAATCGGCGAGTGCACGTAGCTGATGTGCAACTGGTCAGGCCCGCACAGCACGCCTTTGGCCACGGCATGGCTGCTGCTGATGATCAGGTCGTAGCCGGACAGGTCCAGTTGCTCGATGGCCATGGGCATCAGCGGCAGGTAACGCTGATAGCGGGTCCTGGCTTTGGGCAGGCGCTGAATGAACGTGGTGGTGGCCACCTTGCCGCCCAGTTGCGCGCGGTCGTGGTCACTGAGGAAGTCGATGACGGAGAACAGATCCGCCTCCGGCCAGATATTGATCAGCGATGCCAGCACCTTTTCGGCGCCGGCGAATGTCACCAGCCAGTCGTGGACGATTGCTATTTTCATTGGAATTCTCTGCTGTAACGGCTCAAGGAAGATCCGGCAGGTCGAGCAAAGCTCGCGAGGATTTCCTCAAAGCGGCTGTATTTACGCAGGGGCTACTTCAAACGCTTACCGATTGCGTTTTCGCCCTGCGATTGTTGAGGCGTTTTCCAAGCTGAATAAAGGGTGCCTCGATGTAGCGGAAACACAGGTGGGCGGCGCCCAGCGTCAGGGCCGTGGCCAGCACCGCGATGATCAGCGGCGAGGCGCCGGTGCGGCTCAGCACAAACTCGCTGAGCATCAACATCGACGGGTGCAGCAGGTACAGCGAGTAACTCACCGCGCCCAGCCACACCAGGAGCGGGTGATCCAGGCGCACGCTACGGGTCAGCAACAGGAAGCTGCCGATGGCCAGGGCGTAGGTGAAGCAGTAACGGCTCCACGCCTCGGCGGTGCCCATGTCCGTGTTGTAGGCCATGATCAATGTCGGCGGCAGCAGCACGGCGAAGGCGATCAGCAGGGTCTTCAGATTGCGTGTCAACTGCGCGCTGTGCTCGGCCAGCAGCCATTGGCGCCAGATCGAGCCGAAGAACATCAGCGACAGCGCCAGCGGCAAGGCCACCGGCAGTTTGCGTTCGGTCAGCGCGCGGACCACACCCATGGCCAGCGCCATGAGCAGGAACAGCAGCGAGCAGCGGGCGCGAAAGGTCTGGTCGTAAAGCTTGCCGCCAATGAACAGCGCCAGGCACAGTCCGTAGAACACCAGCTCGATGAACAGCGTCCAGTACAGCCCGACCACATCGTCGAAGCCCAGCGCCGCCTGCACCATCGTCAGGTTGGCGACGATCTGTGCCACCGATGGCAGCGGCGCGCCGGTCAGCCCGAGCATCAGTACAAACACCAGCAGCGACAGCCAGTAGGCCGGATACAGGCGCATGAAGCGTGAGATCAGAAAGCGCCGTGCGCCGTCAGGGCCAGGCTTGAGGCTGTAGGGAATGACCACGCCGCTGATCATGAAAAACCACAGCACCCCCAGCTTGCCGGGGTCGATCAGGAACTCGAAGACCCAGGCATTGCCAATCAGCGGCCCATATAAGTGGGTGAATACCACCATCAGGGCGGCGATACCGCGCAGCGCGTCGAGATAGGCCAAACGTTTCATGGGCGAGCCTCACAGCTTGCTGGACGATTCACGACGCAGCGCATCAGTGCCGGTGCTGGCGCGACGGTCATTGGGTTGGTTGAGCAGTACGTCGATGCGTTGTGAAACACGGCGCGCCGACTCGTCCCAGGAAAACCGCGCAACGTTGTTCAGGCCGCGCCGTCGCAGCGACTGACGCAACGGCAGATCGGTGAGGATGCGTTCCATGGCCGAAGCCATGTGGCTGACATCCATCGGGTCGAAGTACAAGGCGCTGGCCTGCAGCACTTCCGGAATCGATGCCGCGTTGGCTGCCAGTACCGGGCAACCGCAGGCCTGGGCCTCCAGCGGCGGAATGCCGAAACCTTCGTACAGCGAAGGGAACACGAACGCCGTGGCCCCCTGGTATTGCGCGATCAGTTCGTCATCGCTCAAGCGACCGAGGAAACGAATGCGTGGATCGCGACTGGCCAGACGCTGCAGGCTGTCATCGGCAAAGATGCCGCTGGCACCGCCGACGATGTGCAGTTGCAGGTCATCGTGGCCGCGCAGCAGCAGAAACGCCTGGATCATCCGGCTGAAGTTCTTGTGCGCGCTGGGTGAGGACACCGCCAGCAGGTATTGCGCCTGATCCTTGAGCGGCGGACCGGGTTGAAAGGCGCCGCTCACGGCATTGGGCACCACGAAAATCTTCTTTTCCGGGTAGTTGTAGAACTGCGAAATCTCGCCCCGGGAAAAGGTGCTGACGGTCAGCAACGCCTTGATCCGCGACAGCATGATCGGCGTCATGGTCCGGTACAGCAGGCGAAACATCCGCGTGTAGCTTTGCGGATGGCGTACATAGGTGACGTCGTGGTGCGTGGCAATCTGGTTGCCATAGAGCAACGGCGCCGTACTGCACAGCGACACCAGCAGCGGGTTGCCCTGACGACGCAGATACAGCGGCAGGTCCAGCTGTTCCCACAGGTGCCCGCTGTGGCGGCCGATGCATTGCACGTCCAGCACGCGGGCGCTGTCGTGCATCTTGATGCCGTGGGGGGCGACGAAGACAACGTCGTCACGCAGTTGCTTGAGCGCCAGACAGGTCTGCTCTGCGAAGCGTTGAACGCCGCGCAATTCTTGAGTGAGAAAACGTGCATTGATCACAATCATTGTGGTCGACCTGTGAAGAGATGAAGGGGCCGTACGCATCGTCCGCGAGCGCCCCGAATGAACGGGCGCTCTGCCTGCGGACATGAAAAACGTGCAGAGATGAATCAGGGCAAGGCGAACAGGGCAGGGCGCGTGCCCAGGCTTATTATTTTCGGGAAGTCATCGATCGGCACTTGCGCCGAGCAGCGGCCTTCGTCGCAGTTCCACGGGATGCCGCTGTCGACCAGACCGTTCTGCGGCTCACGGGTGTCGATGTATTGCACGTTGCCGTGCAGCACGCTGCTGGCGTCGACCTTGATCGATCGGGGAAATCCGGCGCTCCAGGCGACCATGATCTGCTCCGAACCTCGGGCAAAGCGCAGCAGGTATTGCGAGTCGGTTTCACGGCTTTTCTCGGCGTCGTAGCGGAACTGATGCAGTGTCGGGCTGATCGCCTTGAGTGTCAGGTAAGCCTGTTTGATGCTCAGGTCCTGGTTGAGCAGGCCGAAATTCTGCTCGGGGTCGCCGTTGTCAGGGCCATCGTTGAGCAAGCCGTTCCACCACATGCCCTTGATGTTGGACATGGTCTGCGCCAGAAAGAAACTGCGCGCCAGGAACGCTGCCTGGGTCTTCTCATCGCCACCGCAGCGGCCGGTGTTGCTGGGCCAGCCCATTTCGGTCAGGTACAGCGGCACGGCGGTCTTGTTTCGAGTCTTGTCCTTGAGGTCTTCGCTGATTCGCCGAAGCCAGGCGATCCAGTTTTCCGGGGTGTTGCGCTCGTCGGCGCGGCAGTGCACATAGGGGTGCAGCGACAGGCCGTCGACATGGTTGAGGATTCCCGACTCCACCAGTCGGTCGGCGAATCCCAAGTCCATGCCTTGACTGGTAACGGCGCCGGCCAGGATCACCATGGGCCGCGGGTTGTTGCGGATGCGCCTGGCGGCCTCTTCCACCAAGCCGCTGTAGTCCTTGGCAAAGGCCGGGTCGACGGGGTTTTCCTTGTCCCATTCGTTCCAGATTTCGTAGAAGTCCACGCTGTCGGTGAGTTGGCGAGTGACGAAGCTGACGTAATTGCCGTATGCGTCACGCACGATGGGTTTACGCGGTTTGGCGTAGTTGTCGTAGAACGGGTTGCCGTAACCGAGCACCAGCAAAGGTCGCAAATGGTGCTCCTGGGCCTTGCTCAAGTAATCCTGCCAGGCCGGTTCAATCCTCATCAGGCCGCGTCGCGGTTCGGCGCTGGACCAGTACGCGTCATCGCGCACCGAGTCCACGCCAGCCGCCTGGAGCAACTGCAGCGCTTTGGCCGACGTACTGCTCTTGTTCATCAGGTGGGTGTCGACCCCGATGATGAACGAGTCGTCGGCAAAGCCTGCGCTGCTGATGAACACACCCAGCAGCAGAACCGTCAATGGTCGTCGTAACCTCGTCAGACGCGTGATGGTCATGGTTTGTCTCAATGAAGAGGCACGGTCCGGAGCGCTTGCTCAGGGTAGGTCTCGGGCCGTCGGCAGGTGAATTCGGCAGTTGCGCAGGCAATGCCGGATGGTTTCAGACCGTGTAACGCAACGCCGTGGGGTCGCGGTGAACAACGTTGTCCAGCAGTGTCTGGGCAAAGATGCTTTCGTAACTGTCGAGCATCAGTTCCAGGTTCAGCAGCGCCGCGACACTGACCCGCGCCTGGCCGCTCAAGCGGCTGAGCAACTCGGGCTGTTGATGCAGTCTGAGCATCGCCTGCCCCAGCGAGTCCGGGTCCTTTGGGCTGCACAGCAAACCATTGAGCGGGTCCTGGATGATTTCGGGCAGGCCGCCCATGCGGCTGGCGATCACCGGTATCGAGTGCGCGCAGGCCTCGACGGCGACCATCCCGAACGGCTCGTTCCACAACGAGGGCACCACGGCGACATCGATCTGGCTATAAAACGCTTCGGGCTTCTGGTAGCCGACAAACTGGATGTTCGGCGAGGTGGCCAAGGCTTTGAAGGCAGCCTCGTCGCAGGTCTGTCCGCGCCCGGCCAGCTGCAAGGTGGCATCGAACGGCAGACGCTGGAACTGTTCGATCAGCCAGCGTACGCCTTTCTGTTCGGACAGCGTGCCCATGTAGCCGAAACGCAGCGGCGCCTTTTTCATCACAGGGTCGAGCGCGCGTTGCTTGCTCGGCGAGTTGTACACCGCCGCATACGGGCTGGCGTTGTGCACCACATAGCCCTTGGCGGCGCTGAAATACCCGCGCTTTTGCAGCTTGTCGAGGATGAACTGGCTGACCCCGACCACCGCCGACACTTGCGCCGAACGCGCATCGTGACCCTTGCGAAACGACTGACAGGTGCTGCATTGCTGCTGGCAGCACTGGCCGTTCTTGAACATGTTGCTGCTGGGGCACATCAGATACATGTCGTGCAGCACCTGAACGATGGGCAACTGCGCGGCGGTGATCTCGTCCCATATCGACACCGACCAGCCGGCCAGGTTGTGACAGACCACCAACTGCGGTTGCTCGTCGTTGATCACCTGCCTGACGTAGCTGCGCATCGCACCGTTGTAGCGATCGCGCAGGTGCCAGCCCAGGCGTGCCAGCCGCCCCGGGCGCTGATCACCGAAATGCCAGTAGAAATTATGCAGGCCGGCCCGGTAGACCTTGACCCCGTTGACCCTGTCGGTGGCGAGCCCCGCGTCGGGGCCGGTGACCAGCACGCTGACCTCGCAGCCGCGCTGTTGCAGGCCTTCGACTGTGCGTTGCAGAACGATCTCCGCGCCGCCGCCGATGTGGGGTGAGTACAGGCTGCTGATGAAGAGGATTTTCATAATGGATACGACTGGTTCAGACCCAATACGCCGGACTCACCGTCACGGATGGCTTTTTCGATCAGGCTCAAACGCTCTTCAGCGCCGCGGCGCTTGGCGATCAGTCTGAGCAGGCGGAAAAACACCCAGCGATTGAGGCTGTACAGCAGCGACGAGTTGGCCCAGATGTTCTTGTCGAACCAGGCCTGGTTGCGCGCTCCGTAATAGGCGCGCAGGTCCGAACCACCCAGCAGGAAGCTCTCATAGATGTTGTTGGTGCGCGCCTTGATGTTCCAGGAGTTCTCCAGGTCATCGAGCACGGCGTCGGGCACCAGGAAGATCCGCCCGCCACCGGCGGTGATGCGCCAGGTGTACTCGCTGTCGTCGGCGTACAGCATCAAGGCATCGAGGGGCAGGCCGATCTTGCGGTACAGATTGCGATGGGCCAGCAGGCCGCCATAGGTCGCGAACGGCAACTGCACCATCGCCAGCTTGCTGTGCGGGCTCTGCGGCGCGCCCCAGGGCAGGCGGCGCCAGATCTTGTACGGCAGCTGGGCGATGTGGAAGCCGAAAAAGCTCGAACGCCGCTGGATGGCGAAACGCTTGGGCACGCCGGCGGCGATATCGGCCTGATGGGTCGGACGAAAGCCCAGCACGGCGGCCTTTTCTTCGCCATCGATGACTTTGCGTTCTTCCAGCACCTGATGCAGGGTGGCGATCGCATTGATGGTCGGTGCGTTGTCGTCATCCATCAGCCAGATATGCTCGGCGCCTGCGTCCAGCGCGGCCTGGATCCCCACCGAGTAGCCACGTGCGGAGCCGGTGTTCTGATGCATGTAGATCACACTGACCTGATCCGGCCAGGTGCGGCGCAAGGTTTCCAGCGGCGAGGTGGAAGCGTTGCTGACGATGATCACGCGATCGATCAGCGGGCTTTCCAGCGAACGGCTGACCAGCGTGTGCAGGTAATTGAAACGGTCACCATAGGTGAGCGTCACCAGCGTCGTTTTTGGGGTCATGGTGAGTTTCCGGGCGAAGAGGGTTCAAGAGGCTGAAAGCGTCAGCCTCTCAGGGATATCAGAGGGGTAGCACTGTAGGCGCGTGGCGGGTCCCGCGATCTGCCGGAACCGCCAGCAATATCCAGACACGCGGTGGGTCAGGTAAAACCCGTTCCCGGATTTCGCGACGGGTTGACCGCCGCTTGTCCGAGTGCGGCCCAGCGACAGGCCACGCTCATACAGTTCAATGGACTATCAGATCAAACCCGCACTTCCATCCGCGTCAGGCTGCTGACCGGCAAGGTCACTTTCTGCTCGCGGTGCAGCAGATTGAGCAGGATCACCGCGCGCTCATCACCATCGGCGGTGAGGAAAATCGCCTCGACGTCATTGAAGCCTTCTGCGCTGATGCGCACCGCGTCGCCTTGCTCGAAGGCCACTGTGGGCGGCGCTGCCAGCAGGCGCTCGCGAATCTGCACGATCAGCTCGTCCTTGACCGGAATCGGCAGGCCGCCGAAGGTCACGATGCGCGCCACCCCCCGGGTGGAGCGGATCGGATACCAGTTGTCGCTGGTCTGGTCCATGCGGATGAACAGGTAGCCGGGGAACAGCTCCTCCTCGCAAGGGCCGCGCGAGCCGCGTTTTTTCTCGCCGTGCTTGACCGGACGGTAGCATTCGAAGAGTTGGCGTTGCAGATGCTCCTGCGCCCGGCCTTCCTGGCGGGGTTTGGTCTGGATCAGGTACCAGCGTGCGGGGTTGCTCGAAGGGCTAACGGCTTGAGACATAGTTCTTCACTCCACTGCAATCCGGGTCGACAGGGTTGAAACAGGCTCAGGGTGTTGCGTCAGCCTGGCCAGCAGCCCGGGCTCGGCGGCGGGCGGGTTCTTGTCCAGTTGATACTGGGTCAGCATGTGCTGGACCTGCTCGACGCAGTTGAACATCAGTACATCGATGATCGATAAATTAGCGACGAAAGGTTGCCTGAACTGGCGGTATTGCAGCGCATCCATGCGGAAGAATCGCACCAGCAACCGGTTACGCGCGAAATGGTCACGGTCATACAGCACCGATCCGCCTTCGGGCGTGACGAAGGTCGTCGCCTCGAAGGTGTGAGCGATGCGCACGATGCGCTCCTGTTTGTCCACAGGCTTGCCCAGAATCAAATCGGAACTGCGCATGATCGGCGTGGCGATGTGTAGATAAGCACACATTTCCCGAATTGCATGCTCGGCGTAGAGCGCGATGTTCTGTTGCGGGAAGCGGATCAGGCGTTCGACCAGCGGCATCACTTGAGCAAAGTAGGGCGCCTGCTGGTAGCTCTCGGTGATCAGGGCAATCAGGCGTTCGGCTTCATCGCTGAAGTGATCGCACAGTTGCCGTTGATTGATCTGCAATTCGAAGCGGTCTTTCTTCAGCGGGAAGGTGATCAGCCGCGCCTGATCCTGATACAGGATGCGATTGCGGTTGACCCAGCCCGAACGCACATAGTGCAGATCGTCTCCCAGGACGAAGACGTCTGCGGCGGCAATGAGCTGAAAGTAGCCCAGATACGGAAAAAGATAGGGTTGCATCACTGCGATGGTCCTGGCCATGTACGTCTCCTTTACTTCAGAACTTCAGGAACCGTTCATTTGCGAACGGTGGTGTAGTCGTACCCGTAGGCGGCGCAGTCGTAGTCGGCGGTCGAGGCCTTGCGCAGTACGCCGTTGAAAATCGCCCCCTTGATGAGGATGCCGTTGTGCGCCAGCCGGCGTTTGCATGCCTCGATTTCCTTGACCGTGCTCAGGCCGAAGCGGGTGACCAGCAGGCAGGTGCCCGATTGACGCCCCACCAGGGTGGCGTCGGTGACGGCCAGGATCGGCGGGGTGTCGACGATCACCAGGTCATACAGCGGCGACAGGTCGGTGATCAGCTTGTTGAAGTTGTCATGCATCAACAGCTCCGAGGGGTTGGGCGCCGCGAAACCACAGGATATGAAGTCCAGGTTGCGCACCTCGGTGTGGTTGATCACTTCCTTGCTCTTGAGCCGCGCGGCCAAGGTGTCGGACAGACCATGCTTGGGCGTCAGGTTAAACACCTTGTGCAGGTAACCCTTGCGCATGTCGGCGTCGATCAACAGCACGCGCTTGCCGGTCTGGGCAATGATCACCGCCAGGTTGCTGGAAACGAACGACTTGCCCACACCCGGCGTCGGGCTCGAGATCATCAGCACGTTGTTGCGTGCTTCGAGCATGGCGAAATGCAGGCTGGTGCGCAGGCTGCGCAACGACTCGATCGCCAGTTCCGTCGGTGCGCTGACGCTGAGCAGGCGCGGTTCCTTGTTGCTGGCGCGGCCTTGGCTGGCCTTTTCCATGCGCTCCTGCTGACGCGAATACGGCAGCGAGGCATAAACCGGCATGCCCAGGTTCTCGATCACTTCCGGGTTATCCACACCGCGGTAGAACGCCTGGCGTACGAACACGGTGCCCACCGCCAGCAGCAGACCGACGAGCGCTGCAACCAGCACGATGATTTTCTTCATCGGCTTGACCGGCTCTTCGACGTTGGCGTCGGCGTTGTCGATCACCCGCACGTTGCCGATGCTGCCCGCCCGAAGAATGTCCTGCTCCTGACTCTTGTCCAGCAACAGGGTGTAGGTCTGCGAAGTGACCTGCATATCACGGGTCAGGCGCAGCAATTCCTGTTGCGTGGCAGGCAGGGTTTCGATTTTCTTCAGCAGCGCCGCTTTCTGCGCTTCAACCTGGCTGATCTGGGTCATCAGACCGCGATAGGTCGGGTGCTCCGGGGTGTACAGACGTTCGACGTCGACCCGTTTCATCTTCAGATCCGACAGCGTGCCTTCAAGCTTGACCACCTGATCGAGGATCGATTTGGTCTCGACACTCAGGTCAACCGACTTGGCGCCCATCTGGAAATTGTTCAAGGCAATTTCCGATTGCTCCAGTTGCTTGCGCACCGCTGGCAATTGCGAACGCAGGAACTCCAGGCGCTGAGCGGCTTCGGCCGAACTGCGTTCGACGTTCTGACGCACATACAGACGGCTGACCTCGTTGAGGATGCGTTTTGCCAAGACCGGGTCCGGGTCCTGAATCGACAGGTAGACGATCCCGGAATCCTTGCCGGCCTCGAGGATTTTCAGGCGATCCTGATAATCCAGTGCAGAGGTCAGGGTGCGTTGACGGACGACGATGAACTCGGTGCCAGGACGGCCATTGAGCGCAGCCACCTGAATCTTCACGCCGCTGCCTTCCACCGTCTGACCGACCGGGCCGCTGAGCAGCTTGTTGTGATCGTCGTCATACAGGCTGAAGCTCTCGGGCTTGTCGATGACCATGGTCAGCCTCTCGCCCAGCAGCGCGTCGGGCACTTCGAGCTGGAAGATGTCGATCTTCTCGCCGCCCCAGGCGAAGCTGTCCAGGCCGAACATTGGCGCGGCCATCTCGCCTTCGTGTCCAGGCTTGAAGCGACGGGCCATGTAGCTGCCGATGCCCGGTACGTACTTGGGCCGTTGAAGGATGTTGAGCTTGAGGTCCTCGACCACCTTGCCCAATACCGCCCGGGATTTGATCAGTTCGATCTCGGTGGTGGCCTGGGAAACCGACAGTGGCTTGGAGCTGATCTCCGTGCGACCTTCGATGCCGATTTTCTTCGGCTCGATCTGGATCATCGCGTTGGCCTGGAAGATCGGCGTTGCGAGTACGGCGTAGGTCACCCCGATCAGGACGCAGACACCGATAATCGATGCCATCATTCCCTTGTGATCGAAAAGTGTGCGCAAGATAGTCGCCAAATCGATCCGGGAGTCCTGGACCTCGTCCAGGGAAGTACGGTTCATAGCGGTCATTTATCTTGGATCTCCTGACTGAAGATAAGGAAGCCAGTCGTCGACGCAACGCGAAAGCTGCTCGTAGGTCTGTTCAAAGGCTAGTTTCGGGCGCCGGTAGGGATCGGCTATTTCCAGTTCCTGTTGCCATTTGCCAATCAGAAACGTCTTGCCGCGTACCTCGGGGGCCAGATTGAGTACGCTTTGCGTCTGACGGTGCTCCATGAGCAGGATCAGATCCGCGTCATGCAGCAGCTGCCTGTCGATCTGCCGACTTCGATGCTTTTGTGCTTCGACGCCGTTGAGGTGCAACACGGCCCTGGCCAGCGGGTCCATGGTCGAACTGAGCATGGCGTGAGTGCCTGCCGACGAAACGGTGATGCCAGGGTTGTGTACCCGTTGTCGGAACATGGCTTCGGCCATGGGGCTGCGACAGATATTGCCGACGCAGACCACCAGAACGTTACTGAACATGACCTTTGCGCAACGGCGTCATCAGTCTTTTGCTGATGTTCAGGCTGAAGTTGCGCGCCACTTGCAGCAGTGTCTGCACCTTGCGCTGGGGAGTGATCGCTGACAGTGAGTAACCCACCAGCTCCATCAGAAAGTGCTCATACAGCGCCTCGTTGCCAAGGCGGTTGTAATAGTTGGCCAGCGCGCCGGTGGTTTGCAGGGCCATGTGCAGCTTGCGTTTGTTCGAGCGCATGGAGAACACACCGCCCGGGTGCAGTCGATAGGCAGCCGGCTTGATCTGCTCCATGAACTTGCCCTTGCCGTAGGCGCCCAGCAGCGACCACCAGACCAGGTCGTTGAGCGGCGCGCCCTGTAGCTCCTGGGGCAGGCTGTCGAAGACGTTGCGAAACACCGTGGTCAGGGTCGAGACCGGCCGCGCTTTCTGCAGCTCCAGCGCGGTGGCGTCGGCGCGTAGCGTGCCTTGCAGCTGAATCGGGTACTGGCCGTTGACGTCGAAGGGGATGGCGTCGTGGTAGGTCAGTACGTAATCGGGGTGGCCCTCGAGAAAGTCCACCTGGATCTGCAGCTTGTGCGGATCGGTCCAGTAATCGTCGGCTTCGCAGTAGGCGATATACCGGCCCCGGGCCTGGCCGAACAGGCGCGGTACCGAGGGGTTGCCTTGCGAATACTGATTGGTCTGGTGATAGAAGGCGCGGATCAGGGTCGGGTAACGCTCGACGTAATCGGCAATGATGCGGGCTGTGCCATCCGTGGAAGCGTCGTCGTTGACCAGGATTTCGAAGTCGAAGGTCGTTTCCTGCATCAGGAAACCCTCCAGCGTCTGAACGATGTAGGCTTCCTGGTTGTAGGCTGGACAGACGATGCTGACCAGGGGTGCGGCGGACGGCGAGGTGCTCGTCTTTTTGCTAGTAGCATCCATGGCTGGGCTCTCGGTTTTGAAACTGGGTGTTAAACACTCGGTTTGCTGAACAGGACGGAAATCTTCGTCACCAGTGGCTTGTAACTCGCTGCGACCACCATCAGCGTGATCAGGCCGCTGACGGCCAGACCCAGAAACGTGTTGAAGCGGCTCTCGTTGACGATCATGCGCAATAGCGGCTCGCTGATCGCCAGGCCCACGGCGGTCATCACGCTGATGCGGATGATGTCGCGCAGCCATAAGCTGTGAATCCCCGGTGCCAGCCGCTGATGCACGATCATCGGCCAGATGGCCAACGACACCACGCGCAGAACCAGCCAGGCGATGGCGGCACCGAATGCGCCGTCGTAATGAATCGCCAGAAACATCACCGGCACCGTGACCAGCGCTGAAACGACGCTGTACCAGACATGCAGGCGCATCTGCCCATAGGCGTATTGCAGATAGAACTGAAAGGCACTGACCGCCATGATCGCGCTGCCCAGTGCGTACCACGGCAGAATCGCGCGGCTCCAGTCAGCGGCGGTCCGGTCGCCCGACCAGGCATACACCATCGCGTCGGCATGCAGGGCGATCAGCGCCGCCAGCGGAAACAGAAACGTGCAGACAAACCGGTTGGCCGCCAGATACAGCCGGTGCATGTCGTCGCGCCGGCCCTCGGCCATCAGCACCGTCAGGCGCGGCAGCAGCGTCTGAGCCAGGGGGTTGCTCAACATCATGATGCCGGTGGTGATCAACGCCACCAGCGAGAAATAGCCGTATTCGTTGAGTGGCAGCAGCTCTGAAAGCAATACCTTGTCGATCTGCGTCAGTACGATCCACAACACCGCAGTGCCGGACATGCTCGCCGCGAACGGGATAATCGGCTTGACCAGCTGCCAGTCAAAGCCCGTCCACCAGGAGGGCGTCGGCATCTGCTGGTAGGCGCGGGCAGCGAAGATCAGGGTCTCGATCACCCCGACCAGCACCTGGAACTCGAAGAACAGCACCGGATCACTGGAAATCGTGCTCACCAGCAGCAAGCCGCCGAAGTAGCGCACGGTTGCAATCACCACATTGGCGATGTTCAGCCAGGCATGTTGCTCCAGGCCCTGAATCCCGCTTTTATAAAGCGTCGCATACAGCCGCAGGGCGATGACGATGCCCATCAGGCTGATGCACTCGATCAAGGTTTGTGTCGACAACTCTTTGGCGTTGAGCCAGCGCACCGCAATCCATTCACTGCCGGCATACATCGCCACGCAACATAGCCCGGCCAGCGGCAGGAAGATGATTTCGAACGATCGCAGCAGGCGTCCGGTGTAACGCTGCGCGACGTCGGCACCCTGCTGATGCGCCACGGCCCGTACCAGACTGGGCGACAGGCCGGCGTCCAGCAGCTGCAACCAGGCCTGCAACACCGAGAAGAAACCGATCAGCCCGTAGGCCTCGGCGCCCATATGGCCAAGGTAGAACGGCATGATCAGGATGCCCACCAGCAGGGTGTAGGCCTGTCCTGCATAGCTCAACGCAGTGTTGCGTATGACTGAGCGCTTGGTCTGCATGAGATGTCCTTCTCGCCAAAACGTGAGCGTGTTTCCCGGGTGGCGGCGCTACATGACCTGCGCAAGGTTGGGGCTCTGATAGACCGCCCGGCCCAGGCTGCATTCGGCGATCACGGTGTTGATGACCCGCTCCTGATCGTCCTTGAGCAGGCCGGGATAGATCGGCAGGCACAGCACGCGTTCGCTCAGCGAGCGCGACGCGGTTTGCGCCGCCTGGGGTTGCAGATATTCCAGGGTGTCCAGCGAGGGGTAGAAGTACCGACGCGGGTTGATGCCATTGGTGTTCAGTGCGCTGCGCAAACGCAACAGCTGCTGCTCGTCGTTGACGGCAATCGGGTAATAGCTGTGGTTGAGCTGGCTGTCGGCCTCGGCGCGCTGCAGGTCGACGTAATCGCCCAGGCGCGTGGTGTAGCGGTGGGCAATTTCAGCGCGCTCCTGAAGAATGTTCTCGATGTCGTCGAGAATGCACAGGCCCATCGCAGCGGAAAACTCGTTGAGCTTGGCGTTGATACCGATGCCGTCGATCTTGTCGACATCGACGATGCCGAAGTTGCACAACAGGTGAACACGGCGCGCCAGTTCGTCATCGTTGGTGATGATGGCGCCGCCTTCAATGGTGTGAAACAGCTTGGTGGCATGGAAGCTCAAGGTGCTGATGTCGCCCCAGTTGAGCACCGACTGCCCGGCGTGGCGCACGGCGAAGGCATGCGCGCCGTCGTACACCACTTTCAGATTGCGCCGACGGGCGATTTCTTCGATGCGTTCGACCGCGCAAGGGTTGCCGAAGACATGGGTGCCGACGATGGCAGTGGTGTCCGAGACGATCCGGCTCTCGATGTGCTCGGGCGAGATGTTCCAGGTCTGGGCGTCGATATCGGCGAAGATCGGCCGAATGCCTTCCCATTGCAGCGAGCTGCTGGTGGCCACGAAGCTGAAGGGCGTGGTGACCGCGCTGCCGCTCAGGCCCAGTGCGCGATAAGCCACCTGCAGGGCAAGCGTGCCGTTGTTGGTAAGAATCACGTGTTTGACGCCCAGGTAGTCCTTCAGGCGCTGCTCCAGTTCACACACCAGCGGACCATGGTTGGTCAGCCAGCCGCGCGAATAGATGCCTTCGACGTAATTCTTGAACTTGTCGATATCGCCCAGGTAAGTCTTGGTTACGTTGATCATCGAAGTCTCCATTTCTGACGCAATGCTTTAGGGCAGTGGGGCGCAACATCCGGTCCGGACTAGCCTTGGGTTGAAGCGGGTGGCTGGTTGCCGGCTTTATTACTCATCCGTCGTGCCCGGCCCTGGTTAATCCTCAGGATCAGGCGTGTCGCCAGACTTCCGGTATGCGGGTCACCGAAGTGAAACAGTGCGGTGGCGCGTTTGACGTCGGCGCTACAGGCCTTGTTGGCGTGCAGCGTGCGATAGCCCCAGAAGAAGTAAACGTTGCCCGGCTCCAGGCGCAGGATGTAAGGCTTGAGCCATTGGCGCTGCATGCCTTTGATGATCCAGTTGCGGGTGAACTTGTTCTGCAGCAACGCCTTTTCGATCACGTTGAACAGCACCCAGCCGCGCACGCGACGAAGGTTGGGGAACAGCATCAAATCGCCGCGTTCTTCACCTTCGGTGGGGATGAACACGGGGATAAGTGCGGTCACCAGGCTCGCGTCGTAGTGAAAACTGTTGGATTCGCGTTGGCCCTGATTGCCCTGTACGCAGCGCAGCACCGGGAAGATTCGCTCGCTGGCCGCTTCCTGGTGAGCGGCGTGCTTATAAAGGCGTGCCAACAAGGATCTGAATCGCGGGTCGGACCAGTAACTGGCCAACAGGCTGTCGCCCAGCATCGCTTCCCCGTGGTAGGCGAAGTATTCGCCCTGATGCTTGAGTGCCTGCTCGTCAGTCCATGCGCGTAGCTGCTGAAGATCCGCTTCAGGCACCGCAGCGCTGAGTCTTGCAAAGCCGTTGGTATCGATTTCGTCAGCCAGGCGTTGGACCAGCTGCTCATCCATGTCGAAAGATAAAGGCATTGCATCGCGCCCTCGGAATAAGTGGAGAGAGACTCGGCAGTCAGCTATTGGCAGGTCAGGCACGCTACCGCCCGAATCTGCAGATCCTGCCGTTCTTTTCGCAGTGGAGGATGGAGCGGTTGCCGGCTTGAATCAGAACCGCTTGTTCAAGTCGTTGGGCAAAGCTACCGCCCTACCGAGCACTTTCAGTAATTTTGAAAATTTTCTGACGGCCAACAAATGCCCACCGGCGTAAGCAACACACCGTTTTGATCATTAACTTCGTTGGCAGGTACAGCGTGATAAAGCTCGAATGTTTTCTAGGCGCAGCTCTGCGGCTACGCTGCTAAAACAGATAAACATTGGACATGCCTATATATCGACGGCGGCGCAGTTCCTGTCAAATTATTTCGCCAACATTCTGTAAAATTTTTGATAAGAGCAGTCTTAAGCGACCTAACCTATTGATTTATAAGACAGTCAAAAAACCATCAATGCGCTGCCACGGTGCGCTGACGCTTTCTCCACAGGGATGCACGAACGGGGCGGGTATGGCGCAAGCCATCAAAAGACAGTTTTCCAACGCCAGAACTTGGGCGCTCGGAGGGTGAGGTGGTTTTATGGCGCTCATTAATTGAACTTGGAAACAGCGTGTAGTTAGTCGTCGGAAACTATCTACATAGTGTAATAAAGATGGGCTATTAGTCGGCGGTGCCTGCGATATCAAAGTATGAGTGAAAACCGCTTTATAAAATAATCTGCTGCTCTATAACTTTCATAACTGGCCGGTGTCCGCTGGCCGCCATTACCTGATCGGCAACGGCTTTGCGCCATGCGGGCCGGGCACCGAGATTGCGCCACGTGGTTGCTCACCGTCGGCGTGTCCTCCATTATCTGGCGGGTGCGGGCAAATCTTTCGGGTCAGCAGGAGAATCAATGAACACGCAGTCGACAGCCACTGGAGTGGTAGGGCAACGCCTGGCGCAGGCACGCGCCCTGATGAGCGAGGAAGGTATCGATGCCTGGCTGGTGCCATCGGCCGATCCTCATCTATCTGAGTATCTACCGGGCTACTGGCAAGGGCGGCAGTGGTTGTCCGGTTTCCATGGCTCGGTGGGTACATTGATTGTCACGGCTGACTTTGCCGGTCTGTGGGCGGACAGTCGCTACTGGGAGCAGGCCAGCAAGGAGCTTGCAGGCAGCGGCATCGAGCTGGTCAAGTTGCAGCCCGGCCAACCAGGGCCTCTGGAATGGCTGGCCGAGCAAGCGAAGGCAGATTCAGTGGTTGCAGTGGATGGCGCGGTACTGGCGGTGGCGTCCTCGCGCACGCTGGCCAGCAGTCTTTATGCCCGGGGCGCCAGGCTGCGTACCGATCTCGATCCTTTGACGACACTGTGGAGCGACCGCCCGGCGTTGCCGACGCAGGCTGTTTATGAACACGTGGCGCCACAGGCGACCCAACTGCGAGCCGAAAAACTCGCGCGCCTGCGCGGGGTACTTGCCGAGCGCGGTGCCGACTGGCATTTCCTCGCCACGCTGGACGACATCGCCTGGCTGTTTAACCTGCGAGGCGAAGACGTTTCCTACAACCCGGTGTTCATTTCCTTTGCCTTGATCGGACCAGACAGCGTCAGTCTGTTTGTTGCACCGCAGAAGGTTAACCCTGCGCTGCGTAAAACCCTGGAGAGCGAAGGCATTACCTTGCGTGAGTACACCGGCATCGGCGCCGCCCTGCGTGAGGTCCCCCGTGAGGCGCGTTTGCTGGTGGATCCGGCACGGGTCACCTGCGGATTACTCGACTATCTGGACAGCGAAGTGACGCTGGTGGAGGGCCTGAACCCGACCACGTTGTTCAAGTCGCAGAAAAGCGCTGCCGACGCCCAGCATATTCGCCAGGCGATGGAGCAGGACGGGGCGGCGCTGTGCGAGTTCTTCGCCTGGCTGGACTCGGCCCTGGGAAATGAACCGGTCAGTGAGTTGACCATCGACGAAAAACTCAGCGCCGCGCGGGCACGCCGCCCGGGTTATATCTCCCAGAGCTTCGCCACCATTGCAGGTTTCAATGGCAATGGAGCGATGCCGCATTACCGCGCGACCGAACAGGAACATGCGCAGATCGAAGGCGATGGCCTGCTGCTGATCGATTCCGGTGGCCAGTACCTGGGGGGGACCACGGATATCACGCGGATGGTTCCGATCGGCACGCCGACGCTGGAGCAAAAGCGCGACTGCACGCGCGTACTCAAGGGTGTGATCGCGCTGTCTCGCGCACATTTTCCGCAAGGCATTCTTTCGCCGCTGCTCGACGCCATCGCTCGCGCGCCCATCTGGGCTGAGGGTGTGAACTATGGTCATGGCACCGGTCACGGGGTGGGGTATTTCCTCAACGTGCATGAAGGTCCGCAGGTCATTGCCTATCAGGCCCCGGCCACGCCGCAGACGGCCATGCAGCCGGGGATGATCACCTCCATCGAGCCTGGCACCTATCGCCCCGGCCAGTGGGGGGTGCGTATCGAAAACCTGGTCATCAACCAGCAGGCGGGCAAGACTGAATTCGGCGAGTTCCTGAAATTCGAAACCCTGACCCTGTGCCCGATCGACACCCGTTGTCTTGAAACCGGCCTGCTGACCCAGGAGGAGCGGGAGTGGTTGAACGATTACCACGCCCAGGTCAGACAGCGCCTGAGCCCACTGCTTGAAGGTGCGGCACTGGCCTGGCTGGAAACCCGCACGGCCGCTGTCTGAGTTGGCTTTTGGCTGCCACCGCGTCCGCAGCGGTGGTGGCATTTCCTTTACGCTTTGAGCGTCAGGCGTTCAACGCATCCCTGACGAAATCGACGCGGTCCTGGCCGAAGTAGAGCTGGTCCCCCACGAACATGCTGGGGGCGCCAAAGATGCCGCGGGCGACGGCGGCCTCGGTGGCGCTCTTCAGACCATCCTTGACCTGCGGATCGTTAACCCATCCCAGTACCTGCGCGGGGTCGAAACCGCCTTTTTTCAATGCAGCAGCGAGCACCGCCGGGTCGTTTAGATCGAGGGCGTCAATCCACATCGCCTTGAATGTCAGCTCGAGAAACGCCAGGAACCGCTGCGGTTCAATCGACTGCACGGCAGTGATCGCTCGCATCAGATTCAGGGTATTGATCGGGAAGTGCGGATTGAAAACCAGCGGCACATCGTAACGCTCGGCGAAGCGCGCCAGGTCGGTAATCGAATAGCGCGCCTTGGCGGGGACTTCATTGGGCGATGCGTTGCCAGTGGCTTTGAACACACCGCCCAGCAACATGGGGCGATAGATCAGCGTGGCGCCGGTCTCTTCGCAGATCTTTCTCAATTGGGTAAACGCCAGATAACTGGTCGGGCTGCCCACGTCGAAATAAAACTCCACTTCTTTGCTCATCACCAGCTTCCTTCTTCTTTATATTCGGGAGAGGTTTATCTGGGCAGGACCGGCTACCAGCGCTCGTTCCACGGGCGCAGGTCCAGCTCGAAGGTCCAGGCATCGCGGGGTTGGCTGTGCAGGTACCAATAGTTCTCGGCGATATGCTCCGGATCAAGGATGCCGTCTTCGGACTTGAGCGCATAACGTTCGGGGAATTGCGTACGGATGAAGTCGGTGTCGATCGCGCCATCCACCACAATGTGGGCGACATGGATGTTCATTGGGCCCAGCTCGCGGGCCATGCTTTGGGCGAGGGCGCGGATACCGTGTTTGGCGCCGGCGAATGCGGCGAAATTCGCGGCCCCGCGAAGGCCCGCAGTCGCGCCAGTGAACAGGATGGTCCCGCGTTTGCGTCGGGCCATGCGGATCGCCACTTCCCGGGCATTGAGAAATCCGGAGAAACAGGCCATTTCCCAGATCTTGAAATATTTGCGGGCGGTTTCTTCAAGGATACTGCAGGGCACGTTGGCGCCGATGTTGAAGACAAAGGCTTCGATGGGCCCGATGTCGTTTTCGATCTGTTCGATCAAGGCAACCACCTCGTCTTCCTTGCGCGCATCGCAGGCGAAACCGTGCGCCTGGCCACCTTCCAGGCGAATGCCGTCAACCAATGGCTGCAGCTTGTCGGCACTGCGCCGGGTGACGCAAGCCACATAGCCTTCGCGGGCGAACCGTCTGGCGATGGCACCGCCGGTTGCGTCTCCTGCTCCCACCACCAGAGCCACTTTCTTATTATTCGAGTCAGCAGTCATCGTCATTCCTTTAGTTAAACGATCGTTAACCAAACGGACGTTATGCTACGCTGCCTGCTGCGTCAAGCCACCGGCAATGAGGTAAACGTGCGCTATTCTTCCGAGCATAAACAACAGACCCGCCAGGCCTTGCTGGACAGCAGCGCCAGTTTGGCCAAGCACAATGGTTTCTCTACCGTCGGCGTCGATGGCTTGATGAAAGCCATTGGCCTCACCGGCGGGGCGTTCTACAGCCACTTCCCATCGAAGGACGATCTGTTTTGCGCCATCATCGAGCGTGAGCTGGAGAACAGCCTCAGATTGCTCGGCTGTGGTGAGACGTCGAGCAAGGAGAAGCTCAAGAAATGCCTGGGGCACTACTTGAACATGGCCCATGTGATGAATCCGGCCGATGGCTGCGCGATCCCGGCGTTGGGGGCAGAAATTGCCCGAGCGGATGAGCACGTACGCTCCCGCGCTGAACACTGGCTATGTGAATTGCATCGGGTCTGGGGGCAGATTCTGGAGAGTGATACGTTGGCGTGGGCGGCAATCTCCCAGTCGATTGGCGCATTGGTGGTGGCCAGGATGCTCTCGACGCCTGGGGTGCAGGCACGCGTGATACAGGCCAGTCATGATCTGCTGTGTCAGCAGATCGATGGGCCGTGCGGATCAGACTAGGGCTTGGTGGGCTTCTTGCAGATGATGATCATGCTGCGACTGGTGTAGCCGGCCGGATTAAGGCCCAGTGGGAAGTCACCCGGGTCTTCGGCGGCGTCGCCTGATTTGGCAATGACCCGATACTGCTTTGATTCGCAAGAGTCGGTGGCCATCTCATAGCATTTGTCCCAGGAGGACGACAGGCCGGAACAGTTGATGTGCAGGCCTCTTTTGCTCATGACTGGTTTGGAAGTGGCCGCGCACCCAGTGACGGTCAAGACTGCCAGTACTATTAAAATGTACTTCATTCATTCCCTTACCTGATCGGGATCATCCGCTCAGTCTCTATCTTGAATTCGCTTGCTTGCCTTAAGCCAACAACCTTGCCCGTCCAGGTGAATCCGCGCAGTGGAGGAGGGCTTGGATGTAAACATGGCGCAATGGCGTTACAAATGCCAGTGACATCGTGTAACCAGGTGGAAAAACCCCTCAGTCGGCAGGCACCAGAGCGGCAGGCTCAGAACCGGTGCTGAGCGTGGCGCCCGCGGAAGCCACGATGATTGCGGCTATCGCCATCCATTGGCTAGGCAACAGGGTTTCATGGAGAAACAGCAGGCCGGACAATGCACCCACGGCTGGCTCCATGCTCATCAATGTGCCGAACGTGCGAACCGGCATGCGCGTCAGGGCGATCATTTCCAGGGTATAGGGCAGCGCGGTCGACAGGATGGCAACACCTAGCGCGACCGGGATCAACCCAGGGTTGAGCAGGGCGCTGCCAGCATGTGCCACGCCGATTGGCGCGATGAAGATGGCCGCGATGACCACGCCCAGCGCCGCTGTCTGTACTCCGTGATCGGCACCGGCCTTCTGGCCAAACAGGATGTATGCCGCCCAGCAGACGCCCGCTGCCAGTGCATAGAGCGCACCGGTCAGGTCCAGGCTGTCGGCCTGGCCCATCGGTATCAGCAGTGCCAGGCCGGTGACCGCCAGAACGATCCAGATAAAGTCCGTCAACTTGCGCGAATGCCAAAGCGCTACGGCCAGGGGGCCGGTGAATTCCAACGCCACTCCGATCCCCAAGGGAATCGTGCGGATTGCCATATAGAAGAGGAAATTCATCCCGCCCAGTGCGATGCCATATATAAGCACGGTGCGCAGCGAGCTGGCGGTGAAGGTGGTGCGCCAAGGGCGCAGGATCAGCAGCATGAGAATGCTGGCGAAAATCAGGCGCAAGGTTGTGGTGCCCTGAGCGCCAACGACAGGGAACAGCGACTTGGCCAGAGATGCGCCGGTCTGTACCGATGCCATGGCAATCAGCAACATGCCAACTGGAAGCGCGATGGAGGTCAGCCTGCTTTGCTTTGCGTTCATTGCTTTATAGAGGTCCGGTGAATAAGCGTAAGGAATGGTGCAGGCGCATGATGCTGAAGAACGTGTAAATGAGCAATATAGTGCTCATATTTTGTCAGGGCGGGCAGAATGCGGGTAAATCGAAATTAACTGTTGACGCCTCTCTCGATCTGTCTATAATTCGCCCCACTTCCGGCGCAGACGAAACGGAAAACTCCTTGATAATCAAAGAGTTGGACGAAGTAAGCAGTGAGGAAGCGCTTCGGTTCAGATGCTTGAATCGACAGCGGTGAGAAAGGAGTTGACAGCAAGTTGTAACGCTGTAGAATTCGCCTCCCGCTGACGTGAGACGCCAAGTCGAACGAAGCGCAAGTGGTTGAAGTTGCAAAGGAAACTTTGAAAACTTCTTAAAATAACCGCTTGACAGATACAGAGGACGCTGTAGAATGCGCGCCTCGGTTGAGACGAAAGATCTTAACCAACCGCTCTTTAACAACT